>NZ_JADGIN010000005.1:0-233139 GCF_016106655.1 Psychrobacter sp. NG27 | reverse complement strand
GAAGCGTCATCGCCAGCAGGCGCAATTAAGGTCGTGATAAAGTTAACCAAGTTATTGGCATACAAATCTGAAGACTGCGCGGCAAGCTGTGAAGGGATATTGGCAGCACCAACGATACGTACGCCGTTGTCTGTAGTGATGGTTTCGTTCGGCATACTGCCCTCGACGTTGCCGCCGGTACCAGCCGCCATATCGATTAGCACAGAACCTGCTTTCATTTTGGCAAGGGTTGCACCATGCACCAGACGCGGAGCATTACGACCAGGAATCTGCGCCGTGGTAATAACGATATCAGCATTGCTGAGCGCTTTGTCCACGACAGCTGCTTGATCTTTGACATACTGCTCTGATGGTGTCCACGCATAGCCACCGGTAGACTTAGCGGTATCAGCTTCTTCTGCACTCATCGGCACATCAAGCCATTTACCACCGAGTGATTCCACCTGCTCGCGAGCAGTCGGACGTAGATCACTGGCTTCAACGACAGCACCTAAGCGCTTGGCGGTCGCAATCGCTTGTAGACCTGCCACACCGACACCCAAGATAACGACCTTGGCTGGCTTAACGGTACCCGCTGATGTCATAAACATAGGGAATGGACGTGAGTATTCATTGGCTGCTAGCAATACGGCTTTATAACCCGCCAGGTTGGCCTGTGATGACAGTACGTCCATATTCTGTGCGCGTGACAATGTGCGAGGTAATAGTTCCATCGCAAAGGCCGTCGCACCTTTAGCTGCATAAGTATCAAGCTGAGTATTACGATAAGGATCCAGCATGCCAATGACAATCTGACCAGATGACAAGCCATTAACGGCTTCAGCTGATAGGTCATTGACGGTGGTAATAATCTGAGACTGGGTAATGACCTCGGTGCTGCTACTGGCAATGTCGGCACCAGCAGCTTGATACAACTCATCAGCGTAGTACGCTGCTTGACCTGCATTTGACTGAATGACAACGTCAAACCCAAGCTTACGCAACTTTTTGACTGCGTCTGGGGTTATGGCTACACGGCTCTCGCTCGCGCTATCTGCACCGATTACACCGATTTTCATACCGTCTCCTTACGTCTAGTGATTATTCTTCCGTTTTCGTCACTCAATTAGCAACAAGCTTTAGCCTAACGTACTGAAATATGCTAGGAATAACATGATGAAGATGAATAATATGGGTAATAACCACACTACTTTATCAACCTTACCAGGTACAACATACCAACCATCAACTTTCTCAGGTAAACCTTCAGCTGCAAATTTTAACTGCTGACCTTTCACCGTCTGTTCGTGCCAATTTTTTTGCTTACCATCAAGTATCAAGCTTGCAACGATTGACACAACAATGTTGATAGCGCCGCCGATGACGACAAACCAAGGCCATGCGATGGTTGGTGGCGTCCAACTGGTAAACGGAATACCTGCTGCAAACACGTACACACCGATAAAACCAACAATTACACCAATAATAAGGCCTTTCTCTGTAGTGTGTTTTGAAAAGAAACCTAAACCAAAAATAGCCAATTGTGCACCAACAAAATAAGAAGACACTTCTGTAAATGTCTCTAAGATAGATCCTTTACTGTCAATGAATGCGAATGCAATAGGGATAATGAATATTGCCCAAATGATGGTAAAAATACGAGAGGCTGATAAGTAGTGCTTTTCGTCACCATCTTTTTTGATATACGGCTGATAAAAATCGAGTACGGATATCGTGGCGAGAGAGTTCAATGCCGACGATAAGCTTGACATTGAAGCGGATAAGATTGCAGCAGCAATAATGCCCATTAAACCCGGAATAGCCAGCATGTTTGCAAATATCAAGATAATTTGATTTGGTTCTGCAAATACTTTGCCTTTGAAATACACATATAATAAAGCGCCAATAAAAAAGAATAGAAAGTAGATAAAAAATGCAGCAAAGCCCATTAGCAGATAGGATTTTTTGGCATCTCCCATACTCTTTGCACCTAAGGTACGCTGTACCATCATTTGATTACCACCGTATACTGTGATATGAAACAATGTCATCGCGACCACCCCTGCCCAAACCGTTGGGGCAACAGAAAAGTCTAGGCTCCAATTCAATGGATTTAGCTTATCGTTTTCTCCCAGCATAGTGAGAGCTCCTGACATCGGCGAGACTTCTCCAATTAATATGTAAAAGATAATTCCCGCACCAAGGAATAGAATAAATCCCTGCAAGACGTCTGTCCAAATCACAGCATTCATACCACCCATTAGGGTATAGCCTACAACAATAGTTGACATAAGGATGATTGCAGTTTTTGGATCTATACCTGTCGCAAAAGTAATGACAAAAGCCGTAGCAGTTAGGATAGAGGCTGTAGTAATAGTTTGGGTAACCAGAAACAGTGCACTTATAATGGCTCGAGATTTTTTGCCAAACCGACGCTCTAAATAATCATAAATAGAGGCCACGCCACTGCTATAAAAGAAAGGTAGGAAAAATACAACAACGATGAAGATGACTATGGGATAGTTGATATGAATGGCGAGGGCTGCCATACCATCACCATATGCCCAAGCAGGTCCACCTAAAAATGACAAGGCACTGATGTAAGTAGCAATTACGGAAATGCCAATGGCCCACCAAGGTGCTGAACGGTCACCAATATAATAGTCTTCCGCCGTAGAGATTTTCCGACTCATAAACCAGCCAAGCAAAAGATTGGCTAATAAATAAACAATGACAATCACCCAGTTGAGGGTACCAAAACTTTCCATAATCAAGATCCTTTTATTAATGGCCCTCTCAAGTGCGTAAAGTAAAACTTTATGAGCTTGATTAGGATTTCTTATAAATCAATATGACTTGAGTATATTTAATATTGAATTCGAATGCAATAAATTTGTATGAGCATGTTTTGGTATGCTCTAATTCTTAGAGGAGCGTCAAAATAGACTTATTTAAAGTGGGAGGTATTGAAGAGGTAGTAAAAGCAGAACTAAAATGTCATTAACAATGTTGGACTGCCAACGCTTACATGGGTGGTACTTCGATTACGGCTCTTGTCTTGCAAAGCTAAATCGACAATCAATTGATGTTTGGCGCATCTCAAGTTCAATAGAACCCGTTTGCATAACACAATTGATTATGTGCCACCTTTTGAGTTTGAAAAACAGTATTATAATACTTTAACCCTGTTAGACCTTGCTTCCTGATTCAACTAAACTCACCGCAGATAAAGTCGGTACAGTTCAAATTCAGGCTCATTTAGTGTTTTATCATAGATAAAATAGATTCGGTTTCTGATACGACGTTTTTAATCATATGAACTTTAGATTTACATCACGATTATTTTCGCATAGGTATTTAACATACTAAATGCTAAAAGACTCTTAATTACATAGTTATATGTAGAAAAAAATAGCGTTAATCATGAATTAGGCAACATTTTACCTAGCTATAGTTAATATATCAGTTATAAATCGATAGAAAGTGCAACCGAATTCAAAATGTCTTAATATAGAACTTACCTCAGCTATTTGAATTAGGCGCTTCTAATATTTTAGCTCCATCAATACGATGAAAGCCCTTAATGATTATAGAAGCCTATACTCAATAACGTAGAACGAGATAAATCCGTTCCTAAACTTTATTAATATAGTTCAGAGTATTGAGCATTAAATAAACCGAGCTATCGTATTTAGACAATAACTGTAAATTGACAGGACAACATATGATCCAACAAGCCAAAGATTTTATCTGGGAATACTGTGAAGCCTTTGATAATACTGATGTCAGCTCACTACCAGAGCTATTTAATCAATTCATGAGCGACGAATACCGTTGGAAAGGGGTATATCCATTTCGTGACCTTCCTGGACCTGATGCCGTGATTGAGCATTTTTGGCAACCACTCAAACAGTCTGTCAAACATCTGCAAAGACGTATTGATATTTTTATTGGCGGTGACAATGAAATTGAAGACAATAGTAATACTCAGGCAGTTTGGGTCATGAATATGGGGCATTTTACAGGGCTTTTTGATAAGCCGTGGCTTGATATTCCTCCCACTGGTAAGATGCTTAATATTCGCTATGCTGAGTTCCACCGAGTAGAGAATAATAAGATTACCGACACTGGGTTGTTTATAGACCTAATAGGTGTCATGCAACAGGCTGGCGTTTATCCACTACCCCCATCAACAGGACAGTATTTCGTTTATCCTGGTCCTCGCAACCATCAGGGGATTTTACGAGGTGAAAGTGACCCATTACAAACAAACAAAACGCTCGATACGGTCAATAGAATGGTTGAAGACCTTAATCAGCTCAACCTAAGCGGCGCTATGGGCTGCCCTCCAGAAGTATTGGCACAAACCTGGCATCAAGATATGATTTGGTACGGACCTTGCGGTATTGGCGCAAGCTATACCATCGAACGCTATCAAAAACAGCATCAACTGCCCTTCCGTAATGGCTTGGGAGATAAAAAATACAATGGACATGTATGCCGTTTTGCTGATGGCGAGTTAGCTTGCTTTTTTGGCTGGCCAAACTTAACCAATACACCAAAAGGTGGATTTTTAGGTATGCCGAGCAGTGTGCAAGCCGATATGCAAGTGGTAGATGTCTATTATCGCAAGGATGATAAGCTGTCTGAAAACTGGGTATTTATCGATATACCTTGGTGGCTAAAACAACAAGGGCTGGATGTGCTGGAACGTATGCGAGAAATGCAATTCTAATATTAAGCCTGAAATAAGAACCAAAAACATAAAAAAAGCCACCTTAGTGGCTTTTTTATGTTTTGTCATAATATCAAGACTATAAAAACACAGCTCCTATACTCTACCTTAATGTCATCACTATTAATCAATAGCTAACACTCTAGGGGCTTGCGGTTAACAGATCAAAGGCATAGATAGTTTAATTAGTGACCTGCCCCATTGATACTATGAACCATCTCTTCGACCATTTTCTCCGCATCACCAAAGACCGTCATGGTTTTGCCCATGTATAGTTGATTCAGTTTAAAGGAGAGATAAGGCAACCGAGTGCAAATGTATAGATGATACTTCAAGCGAGGTTAACGCTGTCACTCTTTTATAGAGTACTGACTATAGAACAAACTTTTATTAAGCCCTGCTTAACCTATATTCATTGCGCGCTTGATAACCATAATTGTTTGGGCCTTAGTGGCTTCTAGAATCGGTATATCAAAGATTGATGAGGTCAGATCGCCTTTCGCTCGTGATATCTGTACTAATGACAACGATTTTCATACCGTCTCCTTACGCTTAGTGATTATATTCTCAGTTTCGTGACTCAATCCAGTTTCGACACTCAATGAGCAACAAGCTTTAGCCCAACGTATTAAAATAGGCTAGGAATAATATTATGAAGACAAATAATACAGGCAATAACCACACTACTTTATCCACCTTACCAGGGACAACATACCACCCATCAACCTTCTCAGGTAAACCCTCAGCTGCGAACTTCAACTGCTGACCTTTGACCGTTTGTTCATGCCAAACTTCTTGTTTACCGTCCAGTATTAAGCTTGCACTGATAGAAACAATGACGTTGATAGCGCCGCCGATGACGACAAACCAAGGCCATGCAATATTTGGTGGTGTCCAATCGGTAAATAGAATACCAACTGCAAATACATATATACCGATAAAACCAGCAGCAACACCAGTAATGAGACCTCGCTCTGTGGTGTGCTTCGAAAAGAAACCTAAGCCAAACATGGCTAGCTTGGCCCCAACAAAATATGAGGAGACTTCTGTAAGTGTCTCTAAGATAGACCCCTTACTGTCAATGAATGTAAATGCAACAGGAATAATAAGTATTGCCCAAGTGATAGTGAAAATACGAGAGGCTGATAAGTAGTGCTTTTCGTCACCATCTTTTTTGATATACGGCTGATAAAAATCGAGTACGGATATCGTGGCGAGAGAGTTCAATGCCGACGATAAGCTTGACATTGAAGCGGATAAGATTGCAGCAGCAATAATGCCCATTAAACCCGGAATAGCGAGCATATTTGCAAATATCAAGATAATTTGATTTGGTTCTGCAAATACTTTGCCTTTGAAATAAACGTACAGTAAAGCGCCAATAAAAAAGAATAGAAAGTAGATAAAGAATGCAGCAAACCCCATTAATAGATAAGACTTTTTGGCGTCTCCCATACTCTTTGCACCTAAGGTACGCTGTACCATCATTTGGTTACCACCGTATACGGTAATATGAAACAATGTCATCGCGACCACCCCTGCCCAAACTGTTGGGGCCACTGAAAAGTCTAAGTTCCAGTTCAGCGGGTTTAGCTTATCGTTTTCTGCAAGCATGGTAAGCGCGCCCGACATCGGCGAGACTTCTCCAATCAATATATAAAAGATAATCCCTGCACCCAGAAACAAAATAAACCCTTGCAAAACATCCGTCCAAATGACGGCGTTCATACCACCCATTAACGTATAGCCCACTACGATAACAGACATAATGATGATGGCTGTTTTTGGATCTATGCCGGTTGCAAAAGTGATAACAAAAGCCGTAGCAGTTAGGATAGAGGCGGTAGTAATCGTTTGGGTAACCAGAAACAATCCACTCATGATGATTCGAGATTTTTTACCAAACCGACGTTCTAAATAATCATAAATAGAGGCGACGCCACTGCTGTAAAAGAAAGGTAGGAAAAATACGACGACGATAAATATGACTATGGGATAGTTAATATGAATGGCAAGAGCGGCCATTCCATCTCCATAAGCCCAAGCAGGACCACCTAGAAATGACAAAGCACTGACATAGGTGGCAATGACGGAAATACCAATGGCCCACCAAGGAGATGAGCGGTCACCGATATAGTAGTCTTCCGCCGTAGAGATTTTTCGGCTCATAAACCAGCCAAGTAAAAGATTGCCCAACAAATAAACAATCACAATACCCCAGTTAAGCGCGCCAAAACTTTCCATAATCAAAATCCTTTTGTTAATGGCCCTCCCAAGTGCGTAAAGTAAAACTTTATGATCTTGATTAGGATTGCTGATACATTAATATGGCTTGAGTATATTTAATATTGAATTCGAATGCAATAAATTTGTACAGTGTGTTTTGATATGCTCTAATTATTAGAATAGAATCAAAATATATTTTGTTTAAAGTAAGAGAGATTGAAGTGGCAGTAAAAGTAGAGTTTGAACTGCTCTAGGATTATCGAAGACTCAACATGATGTATCTGGTAGGACAGCAAATGTCATTATGATACTCGTAAGGTATGGCAGCAGATTAAAGTAATTGGCGGTCCTTTGGTTAGCCGCACAGTAGAGCTATTCATAAAGAATGATAAGCTAAAAGTGATCTAACGTGGCAAGAGTGAGATGACCGCCAAAACCCGAGATGATCGAAAGTACGCTGGCGACTTGGGGCATCGCAACGTTATATGGCTGACTCTGTCGTGATTGCTGCTGTTGATACGATTGATGATTCGTCCGACAATGTATTGGCTGAAACGGTCAATGGTTTGTATAAATCTGAGGTAATTCATTATTAAAGCAGCACTGGAATGGGATTGACGATGTTAAACTGGTAATGCGTGAACAGGCAGCACTTCGAACACAGCCCTCATCTTGCAAAGCTAAATCAGTTTTTAACATTTCTCATATTCAATAAAACCCTTTTACATAGCACAATTGATGACGTATCACCTTTTGAGTTTAAAAAACATTATTATGATAGTTTAACTCTGTGAGGCATTGCTGCCTGACTCAAGTAGATCCACCTTCGATAAAGTCAGGGCAGTTCAACACACGAACACCCAAAAATACGCTTTAACCATTAGGAAAAATATTATGGCAAAATTAGAATCAAACATCGAATTAGAAGCCGCTGCATTTCGTCGCTTATTGGCTCATTTAGACGAGCGTAAAGATGTACAAAATATTGAGCTAATGAACCTTGCCGACTTTTGCCGTAACTGTTTATCCAAATGGTATAAAGCGGCTGGTGAAGAGCGTGGTATTGAAATCGAATACGAGGATGCGCGCGAGCTTGTTTATGGTATGCCTTATGCTGAGTGGAAAGAGAAGTATCAACAGAAAGCAACGCCAGAGCAGCTAGCGCGCTTTAACGAGATTGAAGCGGCTAAGAACAAAACAAATTAAAACTGACCGTGATGGCTCAAATAAAATAAGCCATCACTAGGGCGTGTACTAAATAATTATATCGAACAACCAAACATTGCCGCTAGATTAGCGGCTTTCTATGGATTTGAGTATGCTACTAAACCCTATGGTTCCTTGTTTCTGCATTTTGTGGTCAAACAGGCGACCGATTAATGGCAATGGTACCGTCAATCGACCCTCAGATACCCAAGTCACGTGTGTGGTGCCATCGCCCAAGTCTTTTAGATCAATGGCGCCTTTGTCATGTTGCATTTTTATAGGTTTAGATTTTTCGATTTTGTATTGCATATGAGTAGGACGCTCAAATGCCGTAATTCGCTCCCAAAACTTAACAGGTCCTGTCTGAATAGTACGTAAAGCCCCAACACCATTGCGCTCCTCGTCACCTTCATTCACCAACTTAGCAACCCCTACCGCTTTAAATGAGCCATAACTGGCATGGTCACTCAGTGCCTCAAACACCTCATCAATCGGTTTTTTGACAATGCGCTCTACTTTTATTTTAAACATAATATTGTCCTGTTAAGGTTATTTAGATTAGGATCTGTTGAATGTTTGTTCTCAGCATCTGAGCAAAATCTGCATTAATCAACTTACAAACTCATCTTTCACATTACTTAGCATCTAATAACTTGTTGAGCTCATCTATCATCGCATCGTCTATGATACTGTCCTCTACATAGCTTATTATCTCATCTGTAGTCGTTAAATCCATTGTACGAATATCTAAACTGGCCAATCGCTCATTGATAGACTCCAACGTATCATTATCTTCAGAATCGTCCAATAAGTCCTCTTCGAACCTTCCTCTGACAAACCAATACATTTTTTCTAACACGGTATCTTTTTTGGTCAAAGTAGAGTAACCATCACCGTAGATGAATAGATTAAAATGATAAGGTATCTCTACATCATTAATGAAAAAAGTGCGTTGGCATTCTAGTGTATATGCTTTGATATCTTTATCTTCAACGCCTTCCTCACTATTATTATCTTCATCATATTCAATCGACTCCTCTACCAACCTACCTAGCAGTTGATAGCCGCCTACTTTGACTTTGTGATTGTAAATAATAGCAGCATCTGCGATGGCATCGAAAATAATAGCACTGACATCCAAGGTATTGTTATCAATATCGTAAAATGCCTTTAATGCTGGCAAAAACTCTGTCAGCTTTTCTTCAGGTACTTGAATAAGAAACTGCTGCTCGTATATTTTAATCATGTCTTCGGGATGATAGGTATTGGCAGTATTAGTCTCGTTTCTACCAGTGGGCTGCAAAGGTAAAAAATTATATGGGTTATTATCGGTCATTCGGAAGGGCCTTGTGATCTGGTGAGCTTTGTTAAACATCTATACTATATATTGTCTCTTATTCAGGCAATTTTAGATAGCCGATTATAAACATACAAGGTCAATTCCGGTTGATAGAAAGTCGTTTTTAGCTAATCACCTATGCAATGACAATACTGTTCAGGCATAAAACCGTTTGACTCATTTCAGACCAAAGCGCTGATCATGTTCTCGCCTATATCTGAGGTTATGTCAGTTATTCATCTACTTGCTGCCATCCTGACGTCGTATGGTGCTCGTCTTGATGTATAAATAAAGGATGCGCTTGGGCTTCACTCAGGCTTAGCACAGGTGTCACGCAAACATCTGTTACCGCAAACACACGCTGCCAATGCTCAAGTGTCCGAGCGGCAAATATCTCCGTCAATGTCTCTATCGCTGATAGGCTATTAGCCATATTAGGCAGGACACCCAGCTGCCAATGTATTTTTGTAAGTGCGGGCAGCTCAAGTACCTCACACAGGCCCTGCCAAAACTTCAACTCCAAAGCACCAACGGCCATATAACGATGGTCTGCGGTTTGATACAGTCGATAGCAAGGCAGTGCACCGCCCAAAAAATCATGCTGCGGCAGTAGTGTGTCGTTTAGGCCATGTCCTGAGAGGCGATTAATCAGTTTGCCTGTGACCTTTGGCATGACCATGTGATTATATAGGCTATGCGTCATGCTAATAACAATGTGGCGTCCTTGACCTGTGCGCTGCGCGGCAAATACAGCAGCCAGTAGCGCAATCACTGCGGTGTCACTCCCACCTGCCAAATCCGCAAACTGAATATTGGGCATGGCCTGCTCGCCCTGCGCTGTTTTTAGCTGGTCGAGTACACCACTCATCGCCATAAAATTGATGTCATGACCCGCTTTATCGGCCCAATGATGACTGACTTGATTACCACCTTCTGAGCAAGTATCTTCTTTTGTGTAAGCACCGTCTTCTGAGTAAACACCTTCTTTTGCATAGTTGCCTACTACGCCATAGCCAGTAATAGATACCATTACTAGCTTTGGGTTAATAGCATGGAGCGTCTTAGCATCTAGCCCCATATCGGCTAGTACACCCGGTCGAAAACTGTCTAGCATCACATCGGCATGAGTAAGATGTGCCTTAATAGCTTCAATCGCTTTGGAGTCATTAAAATCATGTTTTTCGGTCGTCTTACCGTGATTGAGAGCCGCGAATAATTCACCAAACACTCTGGCAGGGTCGCCTTGCTTGGGTTCAATTTTAAGGATATCGGCACCCAAATCGGCAAGCAAGCGCGTGGCAAAAGGCCCGGGTAGATTACGAGTCAGATCGACCACTCGTAACCCTTGTAGACAGTCCCCCATTTGATCATGATTTGATACATGCCTATCAATCATCAGAGAACGTCTCACCTTTGGCTGCCATGTCTAACAATATCTGAGCAGGCTCAAAACGTTCGCCATAACTTGCAGCCAGCTCACGACTACGTTCAACAAACGCACTCACACCCATCGAATTGATGAACTGTAGGGTCCCGCCCTGATGCGGTGCAAACCCCCAGCCAAAGATAGACCCTATGTTGGTATCGGCAACCGAGCGCACCACGTTTTCTTCATAACACTTGGCAGATTCATTGGCTTGAATAAACATTAAACGATCAACTAAGTCTTGCTGCGAGGGTTGCTCTGATTTTGGTGGGTATAAGGTCATCAGCTCAGGCCATAAGTACTTATCACTTCCTGCAGGATACTCATAAAAGCCTTTCCCATTTTTTTTGCCTTCGCGACTATGCTCATTGACCAGCGTTTTGAGTATCTCGTATGAAGGACGCACTGCCATCGGCTTACCTTCGGCTGCCATATCAAGCTGTTGCTGTTCGCTGACATGCAGTGCCAGACTCAACGACACCTCATCTTGTAATGCTAAGGGCGGCATCGGCATGCCTGTTTTTAGTCCAGCGACTTCAATGCTGCGAGGATGCACACCCTCTCCTAGCATCGCAATACCCTCTGATACATAGGTGCCAAATACCCGCGACGTATAAAAACCGCGACTGTCATTAACCACGATAGGCGTTTTGCCGATTTGTAATACATAATCAAACGCTTTTGCCAACGTCGCATCATCGGTTTGCTGACCCATGATAATCTCAACGAGCGGCATCTTATCTACTGGTGAGAAAAAGTGCAGACCGATGAAGTGATTTGGGCGTGTACTGGCTTTTGCCAGTCCTGTGATCGGCAGTGTTGAAGTATTAGACGCATAAACGGCAGTGTCTGAAATCACCGCTTCACTTTGCTGGGTACACTTAGCTTTGATCTCTCGGTTTTCAAACACGGCTTCGATGATAAGATCGCAATCAGCCAAATCCTCATAAGAGACTGTTGGCTTGATACGTTCTAAGAGGGCTTGTTTTTTCTCTTCTGTTGAGCGTTTACGGCTGATCGCTTTGTCCAAAATATTGGCAGAGTATGCTTTGCCTTTTTCGGCGCCTGCCATGTCAGTGTCTAGTAGAACGACATCGATACCAGCTTTGGCAGTGACATACGCAATGCCAGCACCCATCATGCCCGCACCCAAGATACCGACTTTTTTGGTGGTTTTGCGTTCAAACCCTTGAGGGCGAGACTGACCTTTTTTGATGCTATTGAGCTGAGTCCACAGGGTATTGATCATGTTTCTAGATTCAGCAGACAGTACACAAGCTGCGAAATAACGTGACTCAATCTCAAGCCCTGTATCGATATCCACTAAGCAGCCTTCAAACACGCAAGACATAATATGGGTAATCGCAGGATAATTGCCATGTGATTTTTGATTGGCCATAGCGGGTGCAATAGAGAACATCGGTACGACGCTAGGATGTTTACTATCACCGCCCGGGATTTTAAAGCCTTTTTTATCCCATGGCTGCTGCGCGCTTGGATTATTCTGAATCCAGTTTTTAGCCTGCAACATCATGTCTGTCTGGTCAGTGGCAGTGGCATCGATGAGACCGATACCCTTTGCCGCTACTGGACTTAGATCACGACCTTGAGTCATCAGCTCTAGTGCTGCTTGAATCCCCACCAATCGAGGCAAACGCTGCGTACCACCGCCACCGGGCAACAAACCCAATTTAACCTCAGGCAGACCCAGCTTGGTTTTGGGTGCATCAATAGTAATACGATAATGACACGCCAGCGCAAGCTCTAAACCGCCACCCAATGCGGTGCCTGTCATGGCAGCGACGACAGGTTTCCCTGAGGTTTCAAGCTGACGCATACTGCCTTTAAGCCCTTCAGTCAATGTAAATGCTTGCTCGGCTGTCTTGATGGCAGACAACTGATTAAGATCTGCCCCAACCACAAAAGTGTCTTTGGCCGATGTGAGAATTAGGCCTGTGGCCGCTTCATCATTGATGAAAGCATTGAGCATCGCTGCAAACGCCTCTGCAAAACCATCACCGATGACATTCATTTTGCGGTTACTTTGATCTATCATCACAGTGACGATACCTGCATCGTCACGCTGGGCTGAAAAACCTTCTTGCTCGTTAATCATGTTTACGCTATCTGCTGTCTGATTGTTTGTCATCATTTTTATCCCTTAAATGATTCTGTATATATTATTTTTGGCCTAATTTTTCAGTCTAGTTGAGACAGAGGTTAAACGCGCTCGATAATGGTCGCAATACCCATACCACCGCCCACGCATAGCGTAATCATGGCCGTCCTTAAATCGCGGCGCTCTAGCTCATCGAGGACGGTCGTCATCAGCATCGCGCCCGTTGCACCCAGCGGATGACCCATGGAGATTGCACCGCCATTGACATTGACGATATCGAGCGAGAGTCCAAAATCATCAGCAGTATTAAGCGGTACGGCAGCGAATGCTTCATTAATCTCCCAAAGATCTATATCAGAGGCTTGCATGCCCGCTTTGGTAAGGGCTTTTTGGCAGGCAGGCGTTGGGCCGGTCAGCATGATGGCAGGCTCCGAACCAACAACTGATGCCATCGTGATTTTGGCGCGTGGTTTGAGACCTGCTTTTTTGCCAGCGGCTGCGCTACCAATCAAGCAAATTGCTGCCCCGTCGACGATGCCAGAGGAGTTACCCGCATGGTGGACATGATTGACCGTTTCAATCGTGGTATATCTGTCCAAGATAACGCTATCAAAGCCCATTTTGCCCGGCATGATAAAGGAAGGCTTTAGGCCAGCTAAGGTCTCGACATTGGTATTGGGCCGGATGGTTTCATCTTTGTCCAATAGCATCATGCCATTGATATCGGTGACAGGGACGACAGACTTATCATAATAGCCGTTCTCCCAAGCCTGTGCTGCGCGGCGATGCGACTCAGTGGCAAAGGCATCAACATCTGTACGACTAAAGCCTTTGAGCGTCGCGATGGTATCCGCGCCCACTCCTTGTGGCACAAAGTGCGTGGCTTCATTGACACGAGGATCCATGTACCAAGCACCGCCATCAGAGCCCATCGGCACACGGCTCATGGACTCAACGCCGCCTGCCACAACCATGTCTTCCATACCTGACATGATCTTGGCCGCCGCTAGGTTGATAGACTCCAGACCAGAGGCACAAAATCGCGACAAGGTAAGCCCTGCCACACTTTGAGCCCAGCCAGCATCAATAGCGGCAATGCGGGCAATATCAGAGCCTTGCTCGCCCACTGGCGTCACGCAGCCAAGCACCACATCATCGACCAAACTGGTATCCAATTTATGGCGCTGCTGTATCTCCTTTAACAAAGTTCGCGTCAGCCAAATCGGTGATGCCTGATACAACGAACCGTCCTTTTTCCCTTTGCCACGTGGCGTACGGATGGCGTCATAAATGTAAGCGGTCTCAGTCATAAAAAATCCTTTTTTTATTTTGTAAATTTTGTAAAGAATGTGCTGATGTCCTATTTAACTTGCTAGATAGGACGTGGGCTTGTAACCAATCAATAAGCTACACGGCTACATAAAGCGTGATGCCAACTCTTTCATAATCTCATTGGTACCGCCATAGATTTTTTGCACGCGCGCATCGGCATACAAACGCGCAATAGGATACTCTGTCATGTAACCATAGCCACCAAACAGCTGCACACACTCATCAATCACTTCACACTGTTTTTCGGTGACCCAGTACTTGATCAATGACGCATGCGGTACGGACAGTTTGCCATCTAACATCGCATCGACTGCCGCATCACACATGGTGCTGGCAGCGAGATAATCGGCATAGCATTCTGCCATCTTAAAGCGCGTGTTTTGAAACTTCCAAATAGGTTTACCAAAGGCTTCACGGCCTTTTACGTAATCTAAAGTTAAATTGATCGCCAGCTTCATCGAGCCAACCCCAGATAATGCAATGATTAAACGCTCACGCGGCAGCTCCTGCATCATCTGGATAAAACCCATGCCTTCTACCGTACCCAGCACGTTGGTTTGCGGCACACGGACATTGCTAAAGAAAAGCTCTGAAGTATCTTGAGAAGTCAGACCAATCTTGTCGAGATTGCGTCCACGTTCAAACCCTTCTACTTTGTCCGTTTCTACGATGATGAGTGAGACGCCTTGCGCGCCTTGTTCACGGTCTGTTTTACAAGCGAGCAAGATAAGATTGGCATGCTGACCATTGGTGATAAAGGTCTTCGAACCATTGATAATATAATCGTCACCCTCTTTTACCGCATAGGTTTTGATGTTTTGTAGGTCAGAGCCCGTGCCAGGCTCAGTCATGGCGATAGCACCGATATATTCGCCCGTTGCCATTTTGGGTAGCCACGCTTGTTTTTGTTCCTCAGTACCATGGTATAAAATATACGGCGCGACGATACCTGAATGCACCATACCGCCAAATCCTGATTGATTGGCCTCAGTCTGTGCGTAAATAAGCGCCGCTTCATGACCAAAATCACCCCCGCCGCCGCCATACTCGCTTGGTATCGCCGCACACAAGAACCCCATCTCGCCTGCCTCCTCCCATGCATCGCGATCAATCATGCCGTTTTTGCGCCACTGCTCGTCCTTGGGATCCCAAGATTGAAACATTTTCAGGGCGCTATCGTGCACCATTTGATGTTCTTCGGTCATCCAATTGGGTGTGAACTTTTCAATACTCATGGTGTCTATCCTTGACAAGGTGAAGTAAATAACAACTATATAATCAAGTCTATATAAATCCGCTACATCGTCATCGTCATCGTCATCCTCGCTAAGCATACTAATGTATAACTTGCACTCGGTTTCCTTGTATCGAAATTATATTGAACTGACTATAGCTAAGTCGTTTTAAAAAAATTATGGTAATTTATATTACCGTTATAGATATACTGGAAATGCTTTGTATTCTTTAATATAGAAGTCTTATACTAGGACAGGGAAAACCACTGCGCAATCAATTAAATAAAAATGGTAATTCATATTACTTATTAATTTAATAATGATGAATCAGCAAATAAATTATTTAACTGGTAGGCCACATCGAATAACCAATACTCTAAGAATGAATAGATATGAAAAACTTCAGTCAGTCAGATATCATCACGCAAACTCGATCTTTAGCCCCTCTATCCGAAATGCGCCCTGCAACTTTAGAAAAAATAGAAAAAGCCGTTCGTAAGGTATTTGCAGGGTTCGATGCCAATGAGGTCACCATGGCGCAAATTGCAAAGTCTGCAAATGTCTCCCTGCAAACGCTCTACAAGTACTTTGGAGACAAGCAAACCCTGTTTTATACCATCATGGATATCGTTTTGGGCAGATTGGCCGCTCGCATCATGGATCATCTGCAGGGGATTGATAGCGTACAAGATCGTCTACGTAAGACACTGTGGGTCTGTTTCGACTTTGTCGATGCGCATCCAGATGCGGTGATGGTGCTCTCTTCGGTCTCGGCATCACGGATACGTAATATCGCAATCTATGAAAACAAAGAGTTAATTGGCGCGTTTTTGGCGGTATTAGAAGATGGACAAAATCGTGGGGTGCTTAATGACACCGTTCCACTACATATACTCTTCGATGTGTTTATGGGCTTTATCAGCCGACTCGGTTTAATGCATACCATTCGCCAAACAGAGACGCCATTAAACGCAGAGTTTGATGCGCTATTTGTGATTTTGTGGCGGGCTATTTCAAAGCCTGATGTTTAATGTTTAATGTTTAATGTTTAACAAACTATAAATATGACGTAAACACCAAAAAGCCCCACGATAAAGTGAGGCTTTCTTATACTTATTTTTCGGTAAATGTGATTACTCAGTCAATGCAATGAACAGGTCACGCTGCTTATACGCTCAACATGTTTTAGATACTGCTAGATTTTGGCAATCCATACTCTGCACGGTCGATCACATGGTTATCTTGTTCAATAGTCAATCGATAGCCTTTGATAATACCGTTATATGGCAGATTACCTTCGTACTGTTGATAATGCTCGCAGATACTTTCTTGAATCACTGATTCACGCGCAACCTTATTCAGTTTAGCAAAGTCATTAGGCAGAGTGACTTGCGCAAAACGCGAGGCAGCACCGCGAGACATCCAGTGTGCGCCACTCGTAAATTCAAAATCCACTTCGGCTCGCAAACGATAGCTAGGCGTAACGTCAGCCTCATTCGTTAAGTCATATTGGATCTGAGCAATGTCTTCTGCGAATGGCTGATACGGTATTTCCAGTACTTCAAATAGCTTCGCTAAAAACTCATCTGCCGTAAAGTATTTATCCATGTAACTGCCATCAAGTCCAAGATATCTATTGCATAGTACATGGCGCAGGCGGTCACAGGCAGGTATGGTGTGCTTGAGCGGATAGCCCATTTTTTTAACGATGTTCTGCGGGCGCAGCTCAGACAACTCTATTTGATCGATGATATATTTCGCTAGAGAATGACGCGGTTGGTAACGGCGGGTATACTTGGATTGATTGGTAATATGGCTCATGATATCGAACACCTTAAACTCCTGTTACTCCGACGAAAAGGTTGAAATACGCCCAAATAGGCAAAAATCAGGCACAAATGAGGTTGTCGGAGTACAGGCTCATGCGCTTTACCAGAGTTGTTTTATATCGTGCTGGAAGTTGCAAGGTTTGTCACGCTACCATTAGACTGTTGTCATGGTTGGCGATAACAAAACTGTTAAACCCACGATAAATCGTTCAACGATGATAGCACATCATGTGCTAAAAAATAAATACCGATATTTGTGACCGTTTGTGAATGGCTATTTTTCACTTTACGTACTCAAGCTCGGACACTTCTATACACTACTTATTCCTATACTAGTACGAGACTAAAGATCGAAAAGTCAGTGTTGAAGCATTAAAAATTATAGCCTAACGATTGACGTCAACGACTATTCGACCACGAACTTTACCGTCCAATAATTCGCTTGCCGCCGTAATGACGTCACTTAGGCCAATCTCTCTGGTGATTGCATCTAATTGCGTCATATCCAAGCTTGTACTCAAACGCTGCCATGCTTCTACACGCTCATCATAAGGTCGTGTCACACTATTGATACCAAGCAAACTGACACCGCGCAATATAAAGGGCGCGACAGTAGCAGGGAAATCCATGCCTTGAGCCAATCCACAGGTAGCGACTAAACCATCTTCACAGGTACTGGCACAAACGTTGGCCAGCGTATGACTACCGACAGAATCGATTGCAGCGGCCCATCTCTCTTTACCAAGTGCGCGTCCCGGACTACTTAATTCAGCTCGGTCTATGATTGTCGTTGCACCAAGGCTTTTTAAGTATTCAGCCTCTTCTAGACGACCCGTAGAAGCTATGACAGAGTAACCTTGGTTTGCTAAAAGTGCGATGGCAAAGCTACCAACGCCGCCGTTAGCACCAGTCACTAATACTTCACCACTCTCTGGTGTTAGTCCATGACGTTCCAATGCAATGATACAAAGCATCGCTGTATATCCTGCTGTGCCAATTGCCATCGCCTGACGTTCAGTCATCGACTCAGGGAGCGGGATAAGCCAGTCACCATTCAATCTGGCTTTTTGTGACAGACCGCCCCAATACTTCTCACCCACACTCCAACCATTTAACAACACCTTGTCGCCAGCTTTGTAGCGGGGATGGCTGCTTGTTTCGACGGTGCCCGCTAAATCAATCCCTGGAACCATAGGAAATGTGCGTACCACAGGACTACGACCCGTGATAGCCAGTCCATCTTTATAATTGAGCGTGCTATATGAGACACGAACCGTGACGTCCCCTTCTGGCAATTGCGTGTCCTGTATCTCAGTCAGGTTAGACTGATAAACATCATCATTTTTTTCAATTAATATTGCATTAAACATAGTAGCTCCTATTTAGACCAATCGTCTATAAATGAGTAAAAAATAATTGAGACCGGTCGTCTAAAAATATAGATAAAAAAATTACTTCTGCATTCCTGCTACAAATCCTCGGAAAAAAGTATCTAACGGACTGACATCTTGCGTCAACTTAGCACGCAAAACCGCACCTTCCCAACCAATCCAAAAGAAAGCAGCAAGCTCATCACAATCACTATTAGAAGGTATTTGTCCTTGTTGTACTGCCAGACGCAAGCAAGCCGCTAAACGCTCCTGCCAATCAAGCAGTATATTTTCTAACTCACAACGAAAACTATCAGGCAACACGACAATCTCTTGGCCCAAGTTCCCTACCAAACAGCCGCGTCGAAATTCATGCTTGATCATTCCCGACTTAGCATCTTCAACAAAATCACTAATACGCTGCATAGCAGACACTTGCTCATTCAAAAAACAATGATCTAGCTTGCGAGCAAAATACAACGCGTATTGCTGCAACACTTCCTGCCCAAATGCTTCTTTGTTTTTGAAGTAATTGTAGAAAGAGCCCTTAGGTACATTGATACGTTTGAGTATGGCATCGATACCAGTGGTCGCAAAGCCTTGCTCTGTCAGCATCTCCATCCCAGATCTCAAAAGAGCTTCACGGGTATCCGTAAACTCTCGTTCAACATTGGGTGGACGCCCTCGACGGGCTTTTGGCTTAGTAATCGTCATGCACAAATATTATGACCGATCGTCTTTAATGTCAATCAATTATTTTAAGCGGTTTATTTATCCATCAGTTGCTCTGGTTTTTGACTGTACTCGCTATCAGTCTTCACCATGATATGTCGCTTCGTCCATCCAAACGATGGGATCTTCACACAAATGCGTTAAGTGATACCAGATATCACTACTACGGGCGATACGGTGGTGACCGCCTGCAAAGTAATCGACTTCCCAGCTGTCAGGTAGATCCACTAAGGTTCGTCTAGCGACTGCCACATCAAGATTTTCATCATCGACTTCAACCATAACCCGCACCATCTCGGTATTGGTAGTAGGAAAAGACAGCTTCATATCGGCCACTACTGGGATACGGTCAGCCAATACCTCACTTGGATAGATACAAGGCGCGATCAATAGTGACCGCAAGTTGTATTTATGCGCAAAATGATTGGCAAACCAGCCGCCAAGCGAATGTCCAGCCAACACCACTCGTGGATACTGTGTCATTTTCTCACGAATCAAAGCATCATAAATCTCAAATATTTCTGCAAAACTCTCTCGATAATTGACCGTTTGACAGTATTTGGGCTCACGTGTGATACAGGTATATTTACTGGTCTCATTGCTTGAATCGAGTCCATGAAAAAACAGTAAAAACGTGTCGTTGTTTTCGATAGGAAACATCATAAGGCACTCCTTTTTTAATTATGATTTAAGTTTATTCTTGATAAATTGACTTATAAATTAAACTGGTTTTTGGCTAGCAATCTGCGCTTGGTACAAGCTCAAAATCTCCTCACAAGCCTGCATTAAGATATTTTTTGCAAAGCCTTCGTTAAACCAAAAGTCATAAACCGCTTGGACAACGGCTTTTACCGCTCCCACATTTTCTAACTTTTGTTCTATTAGTTTCATTGCAATGTCTTGTGCTTGTATATCCGACTCACTATAGGGCGCGCTCCAGCCCACACAATAACGATAGATCACATCATTAATGGCCAATATGAATATGGCATTTGAGACACCAAATGAGCCAATAAGCCTCTCGAGCATTGCACAGCGCTCTTCGTAAATACTGACCTCTATCGGCATATCAGCTTGCTCAAACAGACAATCACAACTCACCATATGCGAAGGTTTACTAAAATCATCCCATAGCAGTGGATAAGTTCCGCGAATTCCGCCCTTTTCTACTATATTAAAACGCCAAATTGCATAATGAGTATCTGGCCCCTTGTAAGGCACATGTATGAACCACTGCATCAGCGCATCACTGTCATACATGATATGGGTGCTGCCAATCCTCACGCCTTGTTTAGGCAGTACATCCTGATACACGCTATCTATGTCATTACTATAGAGTTTCACTTTACATAAGTTTTCCTCACTGACATCAGCCAGCTTAGCTCCTGCTTCTTCTATGCTTCGATAGGGTTTAAAGGGCGCTACCCATCTGAGCGTCTCATCAGTATTGTTCACAAAGTAAACATCATCTTCATAACTGTCTATAGAAACCGTCTCAAGATAAAACAATGGCTGTTTTCGCACTCGGCCCTGCTCATCACTCGCCTGTGCCGTTATACCAGACAGCTTTGAGCCACCCGCCCATTGAAAATTATCCAGACGTTTTTGCTCAAACTGATACGTTAATCTCGTCATATTTATATCCTTATTGTTTTGATTTTGGTTTTTTAGCTGCAGTTCTTCGTTGTTGTTTTATTCTGAGTACTGATTTCAAGCCAGCCGAGTTTGTTCGCCATTTTGTTTAAATGACGTCATTATCTATAAAATTAAGTGAGTGAATAGGCTTGGTAAAGTAGCAGTTTTTATGTATTTATATTTTTTAGTCACAGCTTTTCATTGTCGCATTGCCAATACTTTGGCACTGCCAACGAGCATCTTTTCTGTTTAGTTTTTTTGTTTATTAATAATGATGGTTTGTATAATTTGTACAGACGAAGAAGTTTAGAATAAACGAAAATAATATTGCTAAAGTAGCGTGCTAAAGACAACTCAGTTAAGAAATGAAGCATTGCGCCCCGAGGGTTAACTGCTTGCCCTGTTATTTTTGCCTGACCCAATAACTATAATATAAACCCATATAAAAATAAAGTAGTTTGGAAGCCTGTACGACAATTGTTGTCGCCTATCCTAATTTAATAGGTCACTTAACATAGACTTATTATGGCTATGCAAAGTCAGCAGTGATATAGAAGTATTGCTTTTGTCCATCCTCATTTTGGAATGACACTCGATAGCCATTGATTACCCCATTAAATGGGATATTTCCTGCCATAGCTATGTAATGTGCTCTAATTAATTCATCAATCACTTGTCGCTGTTGGCATCTATCCAGTAGGCGTATCTCACCATGCAACCCTATTCTCGTAAACTTAGAAACCGCCATCATACTCATAAATGAAGGTTTGAAATCGTCGCTAAAAATGACATCTGCATAGACAATGGGCTTAGTAGCATTTAATACCTTGTGAGCGTACTGCTCCAGCTGTTGTAAAAGTGGTAAATACTCACTTCTATCAATCTCCAACACTTCGCACAGAGCATGAATAAACTCGGCAGATGAGTATTTGAAATCATAACTGGTTTTGGTCAGGCCTAACTTTGTCGACGACAAAACATGCTTTAGACGTTTTAAGGCGCTAGTTTGAGTTTTGACATTAGTCTGATAGCCCATAGATTGGACAATTTGGGCGTATGATAGATTTTGTTGTTCAATCTGATTTAAGAGTAAAGACTGCAATGTCATTGCATGGTGACCACTAATCGTCATGGGATGCTTCCTTATACTCTGGCCTATTTAACTGTGCCTATAAAGGTAAAAGCACAGTTACTTTGCTGAAAGTTGCAGAGTAATAAGGTGTTGTGCGTTTTACCAGTGGTTGTTTTTCATCGTGCTGGAAGTAGCGTTAAACCCACGATGTGCTTATATAGTAGCAAGGGTCATTAACATATGTCTAGATGGGCTTCGATATGAGACGACAACAACTGTCGCTTATATTTACGCGAATAAAATTTGAATAATTAAGGAGGGGCTTAGCATAATAGTTAAGCGGTAATAAATTTTTCGAATAAATGCCCAATTAACAATCCTTATCAAAAAACAACTTCCACGATCGACGTGGACTTGCTATCTTGCCTCGCAATCCTTGTATTCTAAGCAAGCGTTCCCCACTTTGACCTATCACACGTAGTATCTGCATCTGTATTGGATTTTATGACACATAACATTGAGGCCAGCTCAAACGCTCGCCGAACTCAGTATTTTCAAGTATTTTTGATGGGCGTTAGTGCCTTTATTATGAACACCACAGAATTTGTCCCTGTGGCGCTGTTGAGCGACATTGCCCAAGACTTTTCTATCACGACGGCAGAAACTGGCTGGATGTTGACACTCTATGCTTGGATTGTCGCGGCGATGTCATTGCCGCTAATGCTACTGACCAGTCGATTTGAGCGCAAACGTTTGCTCCTGGGGCTTTTTGCCGTATTTATCGCCAGTCATGTGCTATCCGTATTTGCATGGAGCTTCGACGTACTCCTCATTAGTCGGGTTGGGATTGCGTTATCGCATGCTATTTTTTGGTCTATCACAGCCGCAATTGCGATACGCGTCGCACCTGAAGGCAAAAAAGCCATGGCGCTTAGTGTTCTTGCAACTGGTACGTCATTAGCGATGGTATTGGGTGTGCCATTGGGTCGTTTGGTCGGACAATGGTTTGGCTGGCGGGCGACATTTGGCGGTATTGGTGTGATTGCCTTAATTGTATTTATCCTACAAGCAAGGCTATTGCCGACGCTGCCTAGTATGTTTGAAGGGTCTTTTAGAAAGATTCCAGAGCTACTCAAAAACCCATTATTAGTCTGTCTGTACCTGCTTATTTTATTGGTCTTTACAGCACACTACACGGCTTATTCTTATATAGAACCGTTCATGCGTCAGGTCGGTAATATCAGTGAAAACGCTGCGACTTTTGTACTGTTATTATTCGGTGCGGCAGGCATTGCAGGTAGTGTGATATTCAGTCGTTGGGGTGATAGATTCAATACCAGATTGATGCTCATCTCTACGATCTTGATACTCGTATCTATGCTCACCCTACTCTTGGCAGTGTCTTCTATATGGGCATTAAGCCTGATTGCACTGCTCTGGGGTGCAGCGCTCATGCTGCTGATTATCTCAATGCAGGCCAAAGTCATCATGGTCGATGTCAATGCGCAAGACATGCTGATGTCGATGTTTTCAGGTATTATCAATCTAGGCATCGGTACGGGGGCGCTATTCGGTGGTTATGCCGTCACGCATATTTCGCTCTCTAGCGTGGGATATGTCGGTGCAGCGTTCGCTAGTATCGCGCTACTTCTCATGATATTTATGATAAAGCGTTTTCCTGAGTTGAGTAAGCGACTTGGCTAACTAATAAGCCAATATCGAAGAAGATCCAAAAAACAGCAGTCAGGAAATAACAAGCAGAATGCCAGCCATGTAAATGGGCTGGCATTCTGCTTATGCGTCAATACAACGATGTAGCCTATGAATCATATTAAGGATTGCTTAGATACTCATTGAACGAACGTTCAGGTGCAGTTATACTAATTTTATTGGACATAAGTATACTTAGGCTATAAATGTACTCAGTGAAAGGCTGATAGAGATTAAGCACAAAAGGATGAGTGTGAAATGGATACTATTCAACACAAGGAAGTCATTACCTCCGGTCTAAATTTAGTGGCGATGGATATCACCAACCTTCAACTGGTCGGAGATTCGTGATGTCTGGTGAAATGATTCAACAAGATAGTCAAGATCAAGGAAATCAGGATAGCTCTGCTCCTCTTAAGCTAGGCAGGTTACATTATGCTTGGATAGTCGCTGCGACAGGCTCTGTGGCAATGTTCTGCGGACTTGGGTTGGGACGATTCGCATTCGGTATGTTACTGCCGTCTATGTCATCTTCTTTGGGATTAAATTACACCCAAAGTGGTATATTGGGATTCACCAACCTAATAGGATATCTCGTGGCGGTGCTTCTAAGTCCTCTCGTTCTACCTCGGTTTGGTACTCGAGCAACTGCGACAGCTAGCCTACTCCTCATTGCCGTCTCGATGCTCGGTATGGCTTTTACCACCAGTTTCCCCATACTCTGTGCACTTTATGTGCTGACAGGTATTGGTAGCGGCGGCGTGGTCTTACCAATGATGAGCGTCATGTCTCATTGGTTTTTTCCTTCACACCGTGGGCTCGCTCTAGGACTGGTCATGGCGGGTCCTGGGTTTGGTATCATTTTATCGGGCTTTGTTGTACCCAAACTCTTACCCATCTCTACTCTACTGTCTTGGCAGACAGGCTGGCTAATTTTTGCCGTTATTAACATTGCGGTGGCTTGGCTTACTTTCACTTTGATACGCAACCATCCAGACGATGTCAGTCAAAACCCTTTTGGGCGCGCACCTACTCTGCCTGTTAAGAACAAGAAAAAACTAGAACGTAGCAATATAAAGCTGCTCGTACATTTGGGTGTTATCTTTGCCATCTATGGCGCCACTTATATGGTTTACGTCACCTTTATTGTCACTAGCATGGTTGGCTCGTATCAGTTGAGTGAAGCGACTGCTGGTGGTATATGGGCATGGATTGGACTGCTTAGCATTTTCTCAGGCATGTTGTTTGGCTGGATTTCTGACCACATTGGTAGACGCCTTGGTCTTGCATTGGCCTTTTTCTTCCTTGCCATCGCTTATCTGTTGGTCGGACTCACTGATTGGCATTTAGGACTGTATTTGTCAATTATCCTGTTTGGGACAGTGGTATGGAGTGTGCCTGTCATTATGGCAGCTTCTGCAGGCGATTATTTCGGGCCTGCGGCGGCAGCGAGTGCACTTGCAGCGCTGACTTTTGCCTTTTCAGGTGGACAAGCTCTTGGGCCAGTGGCAGCAGGCTATCTCGCAGAAATCAATGGAGACTTTAGTATCAGTTATATGATATCTGGCATTGCAGCTTTTGTAGCGCTTGGACTTTCCTTGTTATTACGTCCGCAAAAACCAGCTTAAGGCTAAGCTCTAAGATATTGATTATGGTATCTATACTCACTCTACTCTTAGCAGTGATATCTATACTATAGTCAAGCATTTCGCTTAGTTGTACTGCTTCGGATACTGTATTGATGCCATTTACAATCAGGCGGTTTTCTTGCGATTTTACAATCAAAACGATTGCTAGGTTTTCAAAAAGTGGTTACACTTAATTGACAAACTATTACATTTACGACAAGGAAGTCGCTATGCCTCGTAACACCACTCGCCCTATTATCAATCCTACTACTCTCAAAACTTTTACCAAAAGCATGCTCGCTATTAGCTTATCTATTGCCAGTATTGCTCATGCAAATGCCTATGACAGTGTCACCTTTTTCGGTGACAGCTTGACCGACGGTGGATATTTCAGTCCTTTGACTCAAGGTGTCTTTGGGGTTGCTGAATCAGGTCAGTTCACTACCAATCCTGATAACACATGGGCAACCTCATTCGCTGAGCAATTGGGTACGACTGCTGTCGCCAATACTTTTGATGGTAGTCAAACGGGCAATAACTATGCTATCGGTGGTGCAAGAGCAGGCGTAGACGTCACAGCTTTTAATATTCCAGTGGCTTCTGCCAATAGCCAAGTCGACAGCTACATTGCCAATAACAAAGTAGATCCTAATGGGCTATATGTCGTCTGGGCAGGGGCAAATGACCTGCTTGCTGCAGCGGCCGATCCTGCTAGTGCCCAAGCAACCATACTTGGTGCTGTAGCCAGTCAAACTGAAACCATTAATACCCTAAAAGACAATGGTGCAAAATATATTTTAGTACCCAATATTCCTGATGTCGGTCTAACTCCTAGAGCTATTGAACAAGGGGCTGTAGCACAGGCACAAAGTACTGGTGCTACTCGTTTATACAATCAATTTATGCTTAGTGCAGCAGCAAATACTGGGGCTAATATTATACCGCTAGATATGTTTAGCTTGACCCAAGAGATCATTGCGTCGCCTGCTCAGTATGGTTTCACTAACGTCACTGATGAAGCCTGCGGAGATAGCAGCTCTCTCACTTGTGGTCGTGATACGCTTGTAGAAACAGATGCCAACGAAAACTACTTCTTCGCTGATGGCATACATCCAACAGGTGCTACTCATCAACTGATCGCCGACTATGCAAATGCTGTCGTCACTGCACCCAGCCTAATCGGTGTACTGCCTCATATTGCGACCACAACCGGACTTGCAACCAATGAGCGTTTACAGTCACACGTCAACCAAATCCAAAGCAGTGAGCAAAAGCCTGCCCGTACACTATGGGCCGTCGGTGAAGTAGCCAATCAAGAGATTGCAGGGTTTGATGGGGATAGTAATACACAGGTATTACTGGGCGTAGATTTTGCTCATCCTAACTCAACCAACGCCGTGACAGGCTTGTATGGCAATATCACCCAAAAAGACTTTGAAAACTCAGATGTTGGCACAGGTTTAAGTGATATTGATCTAGGAGAGATCGGTTTTGGTGTCTATCATAGCAACAAGTTTGGCGGCTTACAGATCAATGGTGCTGCAGGGTTTGGCAACATGGATGTCGATGTCACGCGTGCCGTCACATTAGGCAGCAACCAACAACAGTTTAAGTCAAATGCTGATGGCAAGCGTTACTATGCCAATGTGCAGGCAGGCTACCCGATGCAGGTAAGTAGTCTTGCTATCACACCTTATATCGGTGCAACAGCGAGCCGTGTAAAAATATCTGGACTTAATGAAGAAGAGATGTCTGGCATCGCCATGCAGTTCGATGAGCAAAAATATTCTACAACATATGGCAAGCTTGGGCTTAAAGCCAACCATACCTTGATGGAGAACCTAAATGTATTTGGTGATATCCATTACCAAAAGCAGCTGAGTGACAATCGTGAAGCGGTAACCGCACGCTTGAACACGCTACCGAACATCAGCTTTGAGACGCCTACGATCGAAACTGACGATGATAACTTTGCAATGACGCTTGGTCTGTCTAAAAGCTTCAGTCTGTTGAACACCAATGTGGGTGTCACACATTCACAAGGTGATGATGACGACTCAACCAGCCTATTCGTTGGTCTTAGCGGTGAATTCTAAATAAGTAACGAATTTATCATTACGGTATAGGCGATTCACTATCGCCTATACTGATTTACATTTAGCAATAGCTATCATAGCGTTTGCCTATCAACATACTCTACTGCAAATAGTCCTTAACGATCACATCTGCTCTAGTCAGTTCAATATAATTTCGATACAAGGAAACCGAGTGCAAGTTATACATTAGTATGCTTAGCGAGGATGACGATGCAGCGGATTTATATAGACTTGACTATATAACCCTCTTTCTAAAAATCCACTTTACCGCGCAATACTTTCGTTTTGCCGCGCTGGGTTTTTTGATCCACCCGTTTGCGTTTTGCATTTCTGCTAGGTTTGGTGGATTTTCTGGTTTTATTCACGTGAGTGGCTTTGGTTATAAAGCTTTGTAGCCGCTCAAGCGCATCTATTTTATTGCGTTCTTGCGTTCGAAACTGCTGCGCCTTGATGACCAGTACGCCGTCTTTGGTTATGCGACTGTCTTTGCTGTCTAGCAGACGCTGTTTGTACTCATTACTTAAGCTTGATTCGTGAATAGCAAAGCGCAGGTGAATGGCAGAAGACACTTTATTGACATTCTGTCCACCAGCACCTTGTGCGCGTATGGCACTAATCTCTACCTCATTATCATTGAGGCTAATCGTGTTATTGATAAAAATCATAGGCTGCTTTTATAAAGTATGAGTCAGTATGATAAAGCATTATGGATTTGTCTGCTACTTTGCCAATTGTTGACGGCTACGCTCAATCACTGACACGTCGAAAGCTTTTAGACGCTTACTATTAAAGATAGCGATGATATATTCGCAAAGTTTCTGTAGCGCTACTCTGAGATATTAGGATTCAGCTCTATTAACATTTAGCGAATCGCTTTCGATAAGACCATCTACCAGATTGATAGTCCGATCACAGGATGCCGATAAACGTGGATCATGGGTAACCAATAACACACCACAATCACGCTCACGGTTGACTTTACGAAATAGCTCGAACACTTCGGCAGCCGTTACCGTATCTAGATTACCTGTGGGTTCATCCGCTAATAATAATGCAGGCTCTGTGATGAGCGCGCGAGCAATAGCCACTCGTTGTTGCTGGCCACCTGAGAGCTCATTCGGCTTGGTATTAGCGAACTTCTCCAGACCCACCGAAGCCAGTAACTCGCGCGCTTTTTGTATGGCAGATTGATTCGGGCGACCCTTGGTCAGCATCAATGGCATTAATACGTTATCTAACGCAGTAAATGCCTGAATAAGATGATGAAACTGAAATACAAAACCAATACTATTGCCTCGCAGTGCCGTGCGACCGACATCATCCATATTACTCGTCGGCTGCCCGAGCAGATACAACTCACCACTGGTAGGCTTATCTAGCAAGCCAAGCACATTCAACAAGGTGCTTTTTCCAGAGCCCGAAGGCCCGATGAGCGCAGCAAAATCATTATTATCGATGCGCAAGTCAATACCATGCAGCACCTCAATCTCATTGAGCTGGCCAATATTATAAGATTTTTTTAGTGCCTCTAAACGCAGCACTTCATGAGAGTTATTATTAGACATAACGAATAGCCACCACGGGATCCAATGCGGCAGCTCGGCGCGCTGGTATAGCAGCAGCCAATACACCGGTTAGCGTCGCTAGCAACATTGCTAGTAGGATAAGCTCTATAGACACTGGAATATAAAATAAACTTGGGCCAAAAGTGTTAAATGCCCATACCAGCACATAACTCACCGCACTACCCAAAACAGAACCTAGTAAACCAAACACAGCACCCTGAATCAAAAATATCCATAAGATCTGCTGACGGGTAGCACCAGTGGCACGTAAAATTCCAATTTCTCGAGTACGCTGTACGACACTGACCGATAGTACGCTCGCAATACCAAAGGCGACCGAGATACCTACAAAAACAATAATCATGTTGGTAGATAAGCTCTGCGCTGATAGCCCACTCATCAATTGTGCATTGGTCTCGATCCAACTTTCTGCCTGCAAAGAGGTCAGACGCCCTACTTGCTCAGCAATATTGTCCGCCTCAAAGATATCGGCAACCGTGAGGTCAATCACGGTGACGCCTCCTGGCAAGCTGAGCAATGACTGTGCTTGTTTTAAGTCTAGATAGACATAACGTGCATCTAGCTCACGGACACCCAACTCAAATATCCCAGCGACATTTACCACGGTATTGTCCTGCTCACCAGTGTCTAATCGCAGCTTGCTACCCACTTGAACACCGAGATTGTTGGCAAGCTCACTGCCGATGAGTACATTATCAGCACCGACTCGCAGGTCGCCACTGATTAGATACTCATCAAGCGGTATGATTTTCTGGTAACGTTCGAGTTCTGTTCCGATCAATACCACTGACTCTAAAGCTTCTCCACGCCTAACAAATGCAGGTCCTGATACCACAGGTGATACTGCCGTCAGTAACGGTAGTTTATCTAAGGTAGCCGTAATCTGCTGCCAGTTATTGATAGATCGTAGCCGCTGAGGACGTTTGTCTTCTTGTATCAGCTGTGCAGTTCCCGCTGCTACTGGTGCCACTAGATTAACTTCATCTGGTGATACCAATTGAATATGAGATTGGCTACCAAGCGTTTTATCAATTAAATTGGTTTGTAAACCTTGAATCAATGCTGTGATAAACACGATAACAGCCACGCCAATAGCCACACCTGCTGTAATCATCAGCGACTGTACCCGTCCCTCGCGTAAGAAACTGATCGCAATGACTGCATCGATCCATAAGCGCCCGAACAAATTTTTCACTTGGATGTTACCGTTGATTCATTACGGGTTGCTGACTCATCAGTACGCACTCGCTCACCATCGACCAATGGCGAAGTTGCATCGGCCAGCACTTGATCTCCATTATCTAGCCCTGCAATGACCTCCGACATCGATAGACCACGAAGTCCTAATGTTATTTTTTGACGCTGTACTTTACCATCACGTAGTAACCATACTTGAGCCGTATCCTCTTGGATATTCGCTAAAGCATCATTGGGAAGAACCAATGCCTGCTCACGGCGACCTGTTTCAATATTTACTGAAACGGTCATGTCTTGTCGTAGAAACTCAGGCACAGGATCAACCGACAGCCTAACCTCTACCGTACCTCGCTGCGAATCGATACTCGGTGCGATGAAGGTAATGCGAGTAGGGAAAGGCTGGTCTGGATACGCATCAGCGATGGCAAGTGCTTCTTGTTGCAAGGCTAATCGTGATAAATTGCGCTCATCAAGCGGTACATGCACCTCTGTATTGCCAGCAAGTGCAATAGTAAATAAGGTTTTACCTGGCTGTACCAGATCACCCGGCTCTACATCACGAGTCAATACCGTGCCAGCAACCTTGCTACGCACTTCTGTCTTAGCCAATTGAGCCTGCAATGCAGCAATACGCTCACGTAATAGTGCTTCTTCAACACCGCCAGAAGCCAATGCCTTTGCTCTTAGACGCGCAGCTTCCAAATCATTACGGGCTTGGCTCTGGGACTGCTCCGCCTGCTCCATCTCTTCATCCGATATCGCTGAAATTGCTGCCAATTCACGTCGACGTGCTACATTACGAGTCGCCTGTGCAAGCTGCACCTCAGCTTTTGATAGGTCAACCTTTGCCTGTGGGCGTCTGCTGGTCACAAGCTCAGCCAATTCAGCCTCTGCTTGACGCACCTGTGCAGCCACATCATCTGAGCTCAGTACCAATAATAAATCACCTTTTGCCACTTGGTCACCTTCTTGTACCAAGCGCTCAAGCACGACCCCCGTCACCTCACTACCAATTTGAGTACGTGATGTCGTCACGACACGTCCAGTCGCAACCACCGTTTGTACTAATGGCATAGATGAAACTGTATAGCTAGGCAACAGCGGTCCTCGCCACCAACGAAAGATAGCAAAACCCGCTGCAAGCATTAGCAGAACAATCACAATCAAATACTTATAGTTGACAGCTCGCAATGAGTTTCTCCGATTTTGAGTAAGAGCGTCTGATACTGACGGGCAATATGGTCTATGTATAGTCAGTCCTCTATAAATTGGATACGGTGTCTGGCTTGCTTAATCTACGAGTTGTAGTACTTTCACTCGCCTTCCTTGTATCCAAATTATATTGAACCGACTATAGAAATATTTTATGCACAGTAATATCAAGTGAGAAAATCATTATATCAATAATAGTAGTGTTGATTTAACAAACTTTAGCTACTTATCCAATAGTTGACGGCTGCGCTCAATCACTGGTGCATCTACCATTTGACCATTTACTTTAAATACGGCCTGCCCACTGCGCTCATACTCCTCAACCACGCGCTGAGCAAATGACAATGCTTCGTCTGTCGGTTGTAACGTCTGTTGCACGACTGCTACTTGCTTAGGATGAATGCAAAGCATTCCAGACATACCCATCTGTGACCATAAATTTACTCGCGTGCTTAATCCGGCTTTATCATTAAAATCAGGATAAACCGTATCAATCGGCGCTGCTAGCTCATGTACTTTAGATATCAGCATTAATTGATAACGAATCTGATTGGCAACGATATCTGCGGCAGGCGTACCTACTTGTACCCGCAAATCATTGCACAGATCTAAAAAACCATAACTAAACGCGGCCAACCCGACTGCTTTTGCCATACTATCGATTTGATACAAACCAATCGCACTCTCAATCAATGCAATCACAGGCAAATTGATAAGTTGGTGCACGCTCTCAATGTCGGCGACTTGCTCAGCTTTGGCCAGTAACACGCCGGCTAAATTTCGCATTTTCTGACAGAGCACTATGTCTTTGAAAAACTCTTCACTACCTGCCTTATTAATACGTAGCCAAATCGGCTGATAATCTTTACTTTCATGATATTGTTGTAATGCTTCGCGTCCGGATGCTTTATCTTCTGGCGCAACGGCATCTTCCAAATCGACAATAACTGCATCTGCGCCACTAGCAAAAGCCTTCGCTACTCTATCGATGCGAGTCGCTGGCACGAATAGCCATGTTTTATTTTGAGAAGTTATATTTATTTTATGATTGATCACTGAATTCATGCTTAATTCCTATATTATTCAAGTAGCGATTAGCAGCTTTATTATGCCATTACACTGCCTATTTTTACTTTAGATTAATAATCTATCGATGCAATTGACACTAAAACTATTTAGACACTCCATCAAAAAATCAAATCAAAAAAAACCGCATGAAAATTGTTTTCATGCGGTTCTTAAGTAACTTTTCTTGAATTTGTATTCTAAGTTTTCTGATCGGCTAATTAAGCCAGCATACCACCATCGACAACGATAGTCGCACCCGTGGTATAACTTGAGGCATCAGACACTAGATACAATACTGTGCCAGCCATTTCATCAGGATTCGCAACGCGTCCTAGCGGAATCGAGTGTAGTGCCATTTTTAAGACTTTATCATTGGTCGTCAAAGCAGAGGCAAACTTGGTATCGGTCAAACCTGGCAATAGCGCATTGACGCGGATATTAAGTGGGCCACATTCTTTAGCAAAAGCTTTGGTCATGCTAATGACAGCCGCTTTGGTGATTGAGTAAATGCCTTGCTTGTCACCGGCTACTAAGCCATTGACCGAAGCTGTATTCAAGATGACACCGCCGCCCTGCTCTTTCATCATCTTGCCAGCTGCCGTCGACATAAAGAAGTAACCGCGGATATTGACTTCAACGGTCTTATCAAAAGCCGCTAAATCTGTATCTAAGATATGGCCATAGTAAGGGTTGGCTGCTGCGTTATTAACTAAAATATCGATTTGGCCAAACTCGCTTTTGATATGCTCAAAAATCGCATCAATCTGCGCCATCTCGCCCACGTGGCAAGCAAAAGCGCTGGCTTTGTGACCATCAGCGACGATGCTATCAGCGACTGCTTGGCAGGCATCAATCTTACGACTAGAGACAATCACATGCGCGCCTCGTGATGCCAATAAACGAGCAATAGATTCGCCAATACCGCGGCTAGCGCCAGTAACCAAAGCAACTTTACCGGTTAAATCAAATAAGTCTTTCATCATTATTCCTTATGTTTTTATAAACTGACTATTTTCAAACAATTATTCTTGAGCGCTGAATTCATGTATCTAAAATTGGATAACTAAACGCAGATAATCGCTGTCACAACTAACAGCGATTATCGAGCACTAATAAATTGAATAATGAGCGCTCAATTGCTACAGTTACGCTAGCATGCCACCATCAAGTGTAAAGGCATGACCATTCATAAAGGTACTCTCATCGCTAGCTAGCCATGCAATCGCACTAGAGATTTCATTCACATCTCCTAGGCGGCGCAGTGGACTGGCCTTAATCGTTGCTTGCTGCGTACGCTCATCCATCGTTGCCATCGTATTGCGTACCATTGGCGTATCAATGAAGCTTGGGCATACGGCATTAAAACGGATATTGGCGCGGGCATACTCATGGGCAGCAGATTTGGTCAGACCCATAACCCCATGCTTAGCAGCACTATAAGCTGAAATCATAGGCGCTGAGCGTAGACCTGCAATAGACGCTACGTTAATCACATGACCGCCACCATTAGGTATCATACAGTTGACGGCGGCACGCATACAGTGCCAAACACCTTTTAAATTCACTGCGATATTACGATCAAAGTCGTCATCGCTTAGCTCATGCATTGGCGAAGGCTTATGGTCGATACCAGCGTTGTTTACCACCACATCTAAGCCGCCAAGCGTTTCTACTGCAAAGTCGAACAACGCGCGTACTTCATCACCACTGGTCACGTCTACTTTTTTGAAAACGATACTGTTGCCAGCGTCTTGGCCTTGCTGGGCAACCGCAGCGCCCATGTCTTCTGCCATATCACCGATCACGACTTTTGCGCCGCGACTGGCTAGCAATAACGCGCTTGCTGCCCCGATGCCTGACGCACCGCCCGTGATTAAAATTCGTTTACCCGTTACATCTGATGCAATTCCGTTTGTATTCAGTGTCATGATCTATCCCTCTACCTTAAGTACTAGTTTGCCGAAGTTTTCACCTTTAAAGAGCATCATTAAAGTATCTGGGAACGTCTCGATACCTTCAACGATATGGTCTTTCACTTTCATATCACCTGACTGAATCCAGCCAGCGATATCTTTCATGGCGACTGGATATTCTTTGATATTATCAAATACCACGATGCCTTCCATACGGGCACGATTGACCAATAATGATAGATAATTCGATGGGCCTTTGACTTCTGTGGTGTTGTTATACTGACTAATGGCACCGCAAATAACGATACGCGCATGCAGATTTATTTGTGTGAGCACGTCATTTAAGATATCACCGCCTACGTTGTCGAAATAGACATCGACGCCGTCTGGACAGGTTTTCTTTAGTGCTTTTTTCACATCTTCATTTTTGTAATCGATCGTCGCATCAAACCCAAGCTCATCGACTAAGAATTTACATTTCTCTGCGCCGCCCGCGATACCGACAACACGGCAGCCTTTAATCTTGGCAATCTGACCGACCAAGCTACCAACGGCACCAGCTGCGCCAGAGACGACAACAGTCTCACCTGCTTTTGGCTGACCTGTTTTTAGCAAACCAAAATATCCTGTCATACCTGGCATACCAAGTACGCCCAAGTAATAAGACAATGGCGCCAGTTTTGGATCAACTTTATAAAGATTAGCACCATCACTGACAGCATAGGACTGCACGCCATCGTGACCTGCGACATAGTCACCAACGGCAAATTTATCATGCTTGCTTTCAATCACTTCGCCTACAGTACCAGCGCGCATAACTTCACCAATCTGTACTGGTGCAATATAAGATTTAGCATCGTTGAGCCAACCACGCATCGCCGGATCGATAGAGATGTATTCAACCTTAATCAGTAGCTGACCATCGGTGATAGTCGGTATTTCTGTCTCGGTATAATCCCAAGTCTCGGCACTAGGCTCGCCTACCGGTCTCGCCTTTAATCGCCATTGTTTATTAATTTTTGTCATGTCTCTTTCCTTAGAGTTGTCCTTAGAACCATTCTGTTTGCATATCAGTGCAAACCGAGTTGGTATTGGTTAATAATTCGATGTCGCGTTTAACTAATGGCAGTTCCCAATCGATAAAATATTTAGCCGCTTGTATCTTGCCTTTGTAGAAGTTCTGCTGCTCAGCATTTTGCGTCGTGCTCAATAGCTGCTCAGCTTTGCTGGCTTGACGAATCCAAATCCAGCTCAGCACAATTGAAGCAAAAATATTCATGAGTGCTTGCGCATTACCTGTCAATGTCACTGCTTCTTCGGCTTGTAACACTTTGCTGAGATGCACCAATACTTCATGTAAGTGACCCATATAAGGCATCAATTTACCTGCAAGTTGCGCGCTCTCAGGTGTAGTGATACTTTCTAAATCTTGTGTAATCTCACGTTTTAGGATTTGAATGCCTAACCCACCTTTTTGCCATAACTTACGAAATGACAAATCCAATGCCTGCACGCCATTTGTGCCTTCATGGATGGGGTTTAGGCGATTGTCACGCCAAAACTGCTCAGCCTGATACTCACGCGTATAGCCTGCACCGCCCAATACTTGAATACCCAAGTCATTGGCTTTTGGTCCATATTCAGATGGCCATGCTTTCAATACTGGGGTGAGAAGATCTAATAACTCTATTAGCTCGTTTTTTAATGTTTCGTCTTCGCAAGTGTTGATACGGTCAATCAGGTTTGAGCCATATAGACATAAGGAGATACCGCCTTCAGAGTAGGCTTTTTGCGCCAATAGCATGCGCTTTACGTCACCATGATTGATGATGGCAGTTGCCGCATCTTCAGGTTTATTGTTCGGAGCGATTCTGCCTTGCGTTCTGTCTTTCGCATAATCAAGTGAATACTGATAACCGCGATAACCAACCATCGATGCGCCAAAACCAACAGCGATGCGCGCTTCATTCATCATTTTAAACATATAGCGCAGGCCGAAATGCTCTTCACCGATGAGATAACCATGGCATGCACCTTCGTCACCAAAGCTCAGCGCCGTAGACGTCGTACCTCTATAGCCCAGTTTATGAATGAGTCCTGTCAAATGCACATCGTTGCGCTCGCCGACCGATGCATCCTCATTTAAGCGATACTTGGGCACAGCAAATAAAGAGATGCCTTTGACGCCACCTGGACCACCAGGCACTTTGGCCAATACGAGATGGACGATATTTTCAGACAGTTCGTGATCACCGCCTGAAATATAAATCTTGCTGCCTTTGACGCGGTATGAGCCATCATCTTGTTTTACCGCAGTGGTTTTGATATCAGCAAGTGACGAACCTGCATGTGGCTCGGTCAATGCCATGGTTCCAGTGAATTCACCTGTCAGCATGCGCGGCATAAAGGCAGCTTTAATCTCATCACTGGCAAAATGCGAGATGACGTTGATTGCAGCAGTGGTCAAAAATGGATAAGCAGTGGTTGATGGATTGGCAGCCATAAAATAACCTGCCACTGCTGTCATCACTGTTTCAGGCAACTGCATGCCGCCGTCTTCAAAACTATAACGACCTGCAATGAAACCTGACTCACGGAAGGCATCAAAAGCGACTTTTACATCGCTTATCATGCTGACCTTTTTGCCATCAAACTGTGGCTCATTCTTATCCGCTACATGGTTATGCGGCAAAAACAATTGGGTCGCAATTTTATTGGCCGTCTCTAACACAGCATCAAATGTCTCGCGGCTATGCTCTGCAAACTTAGCATGCTCAGTTAAATTTTCAGTGCCCAATACATCATATAATTGGAACGGTAACTCAAAGTCATTGATAAGCGTATCTGCTGCCATAGTATTCTCGTTAACTGATTAAATTTGGTTATCAATCGATATTAAGCTAATTTAACGCCTTACCGTATTGTCATTTATGACATAATTATGGTCAAATACGACATAAATAGTACTTATATTTAGAAAATTCAGATAGAAAATTGATATCTTTAGTCAACAAAGTAAAAGGAGAATAGACACCCATGCCCTATTTCAAACCTTTTAAAATGATTATTCTTGGCTTCGATGGTGTACTTGGCAGTGTGCTCTCTGGCGCATTGGACTTGTTTTCATTCACAGGTGTCAGCTGGCAGCGTTTTTCGAATGAGTCTGTAGAGCCTAGATTTAATGTACAGATTGCAAGCTTGGGTGGCGGGGATATCAGGTGCAGTAATCGCTTAATCATGCAAGCCCATTGCGATATTCGAGACGTGACAGAATGCGATTTATTGCTCGTACCCACCATTGGCGACTCTATTGATAAGGTGTTGCAGCAAAACAGCGAGCTACTGCCACACTTAATACGGCTTGCGAATACCAAGGCTGATATTGCCAGTAACTGTAGCGGTGCATTTTTTCTGGCAAAGGCAGGATTGTTAGATAATAAAATCGCCACCACGCACTGGGGCTATGCCAATAAGTTTAAGGCAGATTTCCCACTCGTTGACTTACAAGAAAACCAGTTTGTTACTCATTCAAAAAGCAACTCAGCAAACCAATCAGGCAACATATTTTGTGCGGCAGGTGGCAGCGCCTTTTATGATTTGGGGTTATTATTAATAGAGCGCTACTGCGGACGTGAGATTTCCACACAAGTAGCAAAAACCCAAATCATCGATAGCAAAAGAGGCAGTCAGAATAGCTATACCAACGTGACCCTGCACAAACCACATTCGGATCATTTGATCAAACAAGTCCAAGACTATATCGAAGAAAATTTCCACCAGCCACTACAGGTCAGTGCTCTGGCTGCTATGATAAATATCACCCCGCGTACTTTAAACAGGCGCTTTCAGTCCTCTGTAGCGATGCGGCCGATTGAGTATATTCAAGCCGTCAGAATTGAGCAGGCAAAGCGCCTGCTAGAATTGGGAGATGTGACGATAAAATCGCTTGCTGAACAAGTCGGCTATGATGATATCTCTTCATTCACACGCTTATTTAAACGCGCGACTGAACTGACACCGAAAGAGTATCAAGACAAGTTTTCGAGGTTGGCTATTTAGCCATGACAGTGAATAGTAGTTAGAGATTAGCATTTAAGCATTCTGCCACAAGCCTTCTACTTGGATAGCATCAGCCTTAATGGTTGGGTAATCGGTAAATGCTAGCTGATAGCCGCTATCAGTATTAGGTGTTAGCTGACAAGTCGCCCCCAATGGAAAGCTGTATTTTTGTCCAATATGACCAAAACGCATGCCACTATAAATGGGCAATCCTGTTAGTTCATGCAATTGGCGAATCACAGTGGCGACATCATAGCGCTTGTCATAGCTGTCCTCACCTGCACCAGACAATGCTCCAAAGACAATTGCTTGTTGATTCTTAAACACACCTGCGAGATATAGGTCATATAGCATGCGCTCAATACGATACGCCTGCTCGCCTACATCTTCTAAAAATACAATACCGCCATCAATCTTCGGCAAATAGTCGCTACCTGCCAGCGCTGACACCACGCTTAGATTACCGCCCCAAATCGTGCCAATTATAGTTTTTGGCTCAGCACTGGTCAAAATACTGGGTAAACTAGGACTGGTTAAGGTAGCGTCTGATATATTAATCACCAGATTGGGATTGGTGAGTGCTTCAACGAACTGTCGACAGCTGATCTCGTCAGGTTTGGACTTGCCAAATTCACTATAGAGCATCGGTGCGGCAAGCGAACTCATATCTCCCTTTGCCAATAATGCGCATTGAATAGCGGTCACATCACTAAAGCCTGCGAGGATTGTGCCCCGCTCCTTCATAATACGTCCCAGCGTCGACCAGTCAACCATCGGTAACAAACGCATGGCACCATAACCACCGCGCACACCCAGCAGTAATTTGGGTGCTGCGATAGCACCTGTAGCAATGTTTTGCAGGTCACTCGCTCGCTGCGAATCCGTACCAGCAAAGCGTAAATACTGTCGATTGGTAATCGCAGGATTGTTTACTTTAAAACCCGCACACGCCACACGATCTAATGCCAACTGATTGCGCTCGTCACTGCCACCAACATTAGAGCTGGCAAAAAGTCGCGTCTCAATCGTGGGCGTGATACATTTTGTCTGCGTTAACGACGCCTGTGACGTTTGTGGTAATGAACCATCATCCATCAGCGCAGTTGGCAGATCATCTTTAGTCAGTTGTGTGCTGCTTGGATCCATAGCATTAGATGCTAGCGCCTGAGTGATACTATGCGTCGCTAACAATCCTGCCCCGGCACTCATACCAACTTGACGTAAAAACTGGCGACGATTCAATCCAGATTTCGTTTCAGTTGCATGACTATTTTTATCATCTTTCCATGACTGAGTCTTAATACCCATATCTTACTGCTACCTTATCACTTCTATTTTTATGATTTGTTTTCTTAAACCTTGTGGCAGCATATTGTAGACGCTTTTTCAGCGTTGATGGTTGCCCAATCTTTACCGATATTTACTTTTTCGCTACTGAGACACACAATACAAGTCGATCAGATTTGTTACTGTAAATACAAATTCATCGCAAAGGAAAAAGGTAATAATTATGTTTAACAAAAAAACGGATAAAAACAAAGCACTTGACTCTAATTTGGAATACTTACTTAGCAAAGAAAGTAAACTCAAAGAAAAACTGGAGGACAGCGGCTATCTTGAGCCTTTTAGTGATGATCTAATGTTATTTATGAGTCTTGTCAAAGACTATTACAAAGGTGACTACCGTAAGATTCCTTTTAAAGCTATATCAGCTGGCGTTATTGGTGCGCTCTATGTACTAAATCCAATTGACCTCATTCCTGACTCTATTCCATTTATCGGCCACATCGATGATGCGCTGGTACTTAAATTTTGTTTAAAACAGGCCAAAAAAGATCTGCAAAAATACAAAGAGTGGAAACAGGAACAATCGAATACTAAAAATAAATTAGAAGATAAGAACGACACTGATAAGACTGATGACGACAAGACTAGTCCTGATGAAAAAGATAACGACGAGACTGATACTAATCTTAAGAAAGCTTCGTGAATGTTAATACCCTAGAAGGTTAAAAAAAGTGCAGCATCAAAAAAGCCACGACCGCGAATTAATTTTTCGGTCGTGGCTTTTGTTATTTTCAGTGCATTCAATACTATAATTTAATCGGGCACTTCATAATTGGCTTTTTCAGGATTAAGACCAAATGAGTAGACAAAGGTCGCAACCAGACTATTGATAATAATAAAGGGTAAATCTATGGCAGCGTGTCCCAATGCATAGCGACCAATCAGCCACGAGACAATCAGCATAATAATAAAAAACGCGCCCAAATAGGCCAAAATAGTAGGGTGCTTTAGATTGTAAGGCTTCTGAGGTGTGGGCTGTTTTTCTAATACGTAGGTTCTAATCGCCCAACCCGCTGCATAAGAAAATCCGCCCAACACCACATAACTAAAAAAATTCATATTGCTTAACTCTACTGACAAAACCGTTTATAACGACAGACGATCGATCATAAATACATCTATCACAAAATACATTGGTCATAAATAATAAGGGTAGAAAGCGCTTATCTAACTGCTCTCATTGACATTATCGATGATAATATCGGCATGTGGATTGGCCAAAATATCGGTATTGATGTCATCACACTCTACACGGTAGATAGTATTGGCCCCTCGGTAAATATAAGACAGATACTCACTATCCAAAAGTGGATCGATATTTGCGTAGGCAGGCTTGACATGAGCCAACACCAGCACACGATCAGGACGACCAATCACTGCATCGACATTGTCAGGATCAATAGAGAAAAACTGGGGTATCTCGCTATTTTCAATCACCTCGAGCGCCTCAGGATTGTCCCAAACACGCTTAGCAGTGGCAGGCTCTTTCATTTGCATGACCCATGCACCATCTTGTTCACTGACTCGAATCTGTGCAGGCTCATCTGGGCTCACGGTATAACAACCCGCAAACACAGATAAATCTGCCACTTCAGTATTTACTTGAGTGCTACTGGTATCGTTGCAAGCGCTCAAAAATATCGCGCTACTGGCAGTCACACCAAGCATCAGATACGTCATTTTTTTATGGAGGACATTTGAGCGTAAGGACATAATAGGGTTATCCTGCAGTCATGCGTTAGAGATTTTATGGTAGGTATTGTTATAGATATTAACGTCCGAAGACTTGTTATGAGGGCTATTTTAACAGAAAACCAGTCCGTGACTACGACGTTATAAACTGCCCTAAACGGTTTTGCGACTTTGTGCGTCACGACTGCCCATATCTGCGATAGATTTGTTATACTCACAGCGGCATTCTCGGCGTTCAAACCGTATATGCAAGATGCTCGCGCGTCACTCTATATCCTTCATTTATCAGGTCCATACATTTTTATGTCAGAAAATCGTCATCCAGCATCACATACCCATAAAGGTTACGCACAAGATAATGGTGTTGATCCGTTAGCCGCAAAAACCAATACTACAGTGGCCTATACCGACGGTGCTTGCAAAGGCAATCCTGGCGCGGGTGGCTGGGGCGCGCACCTGATATTTAGTGATGGCAGCACACAAGATATGTATGGCGGTGATAAAGAAACCACCAACAATCGTATGGAGCTCATGGGCGCGATACAAGCGCTGACTCATAGCCCGCATGAGCATAATCTTGAGATTTGGACCGATTCCAGTTATGTCAAAAAAGGCATCACTGAGTGGATCGAGGGCTGGAAAAAAAGAGGCTGGAAAACGGCCAGCAAAAAACCAGTCGCCAATCAAGACTTGTGGCAACGCTTAGATGCGCTCTGTCAACAGCGCGATGTCGATTGGCATTGGGTCAAAGGCCACGCAGGGCATGCAGGCAACGAAAAAGCAGATGAGCTGGCAAACTTAGGCGTTACATCGAACAGTGGCCATTCGGCAGTAAACGAATCAGACATCGCTAAAAAAAAAGTCACCCTAATGACTGCTAAAGCACCAGACACCTCTAATGATGATTGGTTAAAGTTCGATCCGCTAGGGCTCGATATAATCGATGACGAAAGTGACCATGAAGATGAACATAATAATGATGAGCGTGATGATGAGTCACTAGAAACGTACTCCGTAATAGATGAGACTGATAAAAAAATCGACAATACCACTAAGACCAATGCGGCTGTACCAACCAATTCTAATGACAGTAGCACACCAATGAATCATACAGAACTATCAGAGGTTCAAACCTTTATGACCGATACCAACATACATAGCAATATTGCAGACTTAGAATCGGACACCCCTAAGTTCGATGGTGATACCAGCCGTGCCAACCCCTACTTTACGCCCCTATTACCAAAACCTATCCATCGTCACGAGACAAATCGTCAGCTTATTATGGATACCGAGACCACAGGACTTGATGCCCTAAAAGGCGATCGTATCGTAGAAGTCGGTATCGTCGAGATGGTCGGGCGTAAATTTACAGGTGAAAAACTGCACGTCTATATCAACCCGCAGCGCGGTATGGATGAAGAGGTTATTCGTATTCATGGTATCTCAGAGGCATTTTTGGCTGATAAACCGACCTTTGATCAGGTCGCTCAGTCTTTGTACGACTTTATGGATGGTGCCGAAGTTATCGCTCACAATGCCACGTTTGATATGAACTTTTTGAACATGGAGTTTGCTAAAGTCGGTCTGAACGATTTTGCCCAGCGTGTAAAAGTTACTGACTCCCTAGTCATGGCAAAGCAGCAATATCCTGGACAGAAAAACACCCTTGATGCGTTAGTGCGGCGCTTAAACGTTGGTAAGCAAGATCGTACCTTTCATGGGGCCTTACTCGATTCAGAGATTTTAGCAGAAGTCTATCTGGCGATGACGGGTGGACAAGTCACGCTCGCTATCGAAGAGGACACGCAGGCCGATGGCGGACAGACGGCTCATGCCAGTTTTGCTAGTTTGGCGAATCTGTTGCTAGCATCGACGTCGGATGAGACTGCCAATCAAAGCTGGTATGCTGCGCTAGTAGACAATTATCCTGAGCTTAAAACCCATATGTAATCCCTTTATAATTTGGACACTATACTAACCCTTATATAATATAGTCTTGATTATTGTTTTATAAAGCGTTAAAACATCACTAACAAACGCTCTTTGAGTCATCATTTAAACCACTGCTATTGTCATTAGTACATTATGGAAGAATACTTATGGATCAGTCTGCGCAAATGAAATTAACTGCACCAACGCTTAGTGTTACTGATTTTAACTTACCCTCACTACATTTATTGCATGATGAGGTTAAGGCAACACTCAAAGACACTGAAATTCATTTGAGCGAGTTCAATGATGATAGCCATCAAGCGCCTTTATTATTAGATTCTATTGAAGTATTAAGACAGCTATCTTGTATTTTTGAATTGATTGCATTGGTTGGCGCAGAATCGTTAAATACGGCTATTGCCAATGGTCTGCAACGTCTCTATGAAAACGGCGATAATAATGACACCGACTTAATCATGGATTTGTCAGAAGCCATCATGACCTTGGATCGCTATGTCGAGTTTGTACTGCTGACGGAGTCAGTTGAACCAAGCCTATTGATACCTGTGATTAATAAGCTAAATGCCCACAGTCAAACCGCCCCTATCACCACAGACTACTTTTCAGCATTTGGTAGTAGTAGTGTCATCATTGCCAATCCTGAGCAAAACTTTGAGCCATTGAGTGCGCTTAATCTAGACACCGAGCTGCTAACCTTTGCCTATCGTAGCGGCTTGGGCGTTGCCCTGCTCAATAGCGATGGCCAAGTTGATTCAGGTGATCAGAAAAAACTCGATGCCATGAGCGCGGCTTGTGCCCTAATTGCCTCGAATACCAGCAGCCTATTTTGGCAGGCCGCCACAGCAGCCGTCACTGATATCGCAGCCGTTTTTCCGCTAAACTTACGCCAAAAGCATACCCTTATATATCTAGAGCAGCAGTTCCAAAGCTACTTGCCAGTAATGGATACTCGCTTTGCCGATTTGGTGAGTTTTGCTTGTCAGCGTGATACCGCAGAGGCAGAGCAGCTACGTGAGCAGTATGCAAACAATCACTTAGAAGGCCCGCAGCTCGAACAAATGAAGCGATTTCTGTTTGGCCCAAATCGCGAATTGACTGATACTTTAAACGTTATTATTCAAGACCAAATCAATATCATTAAGGAAAACGTAGACAGCTATGCACGCGGCGATTCTATCCATCCTATTGAACTGCAGACCACACAAATCATCACAGAGCTGACTGAGCTTGGTTCAGCGCTGCGTCTATTGGGGCTCACAAATGCAGCCAATAGTCTGGATACTGGGGCTGAGGCTGTCAAACATTGGAAAGCACCCTCACCTGACGATTTCGATCATTTGTTATTGGCATTAATGCATGCAGAAAACGCCACTATTGCCATGGCCGAGATGCACACGCCAGGTGCGATCTATTTGCCACTGAACAATCCGCATATCTCATTGCATCAGCTCAACACTGCCAATGACACTCTTATCCAAGAAAGCCGTAGCGCTATTGCTAGCGCAGAGCAAGCCATCAATGATTATCTGGCAGAACCTGAACGAGATATGCTCAATATCCAAAACATACCTAGCATGATGCGCCAAGTGGCGGGCGCGGTACGGTTTTTGCAGCTGCCAACCCCTGCCAGCATGCTCAGTCAACTGGCCAACTATATCGAGCAACGTATCGAGGGTGGACGACGTATTGAAGACGATACGCTGGCCTGTATCGCTGATGTCATGATGGCGGTGGATCATCATTTAGATGGGTTTGAGCACAATCGCCCAGTCAGTAAACAAGCGCTTGATGTGGGTCAGCAGAGCTTAAGTCATTTGCTTACTGCATAGTTATTCATGAATTCAATTTACTGTAAATAGGTCTGTATCTAAATCGGTATAGACTTTACCTCGACTGTTTGGAATTTTACGTATGGCCCATACCTTTGTATTTGATGGTGACACAATCTTATGTCATCAAACCTCAGATGGCTGGTGGCCATTACGCATCCAATGTCCACAAGACAATAGCAACGTAGACGAACAGCCCTATCAACTTGGTTATGTGGCGTTACATGAGAGCTTACCGCCGAGTCACTGGTTAGCCAATGAGCTTAGCGAGACGGGTGATACCAGTAATATAGCGAAAAATGAGATAGCGCAAGATGACATGGCAAACGCTGGCGCTGCACAAACGACCAATGCCATGACTTATGACTATGCGCGCGCTCACCATGTACCGTTACCTACTATTGATGAAAGCAGTGATGACTCAATCCATGGCAATGCATTTGTCCATTATCGTCAGCTGATGATCCAAATGCCTGTGGCCTTGTCAGATCAAATCAGTCAAGCCATCCAGTTATTACGCTGGCAAGCAGACACACAATTTTGTAGTCGCTGTGGCAGTCCTGCGGTTCATGCCGCACGCTCAGAGCGTGCTATGGTCTGCCCAGTATGTCAACTACATCAGTATCCGCGTGTGCAGCCTTGTGTCATTACTGCCATTACCAGACCCAATCCAGCAACGGGTAATATGCAAATTTTGCTAGCACATCATCACCGTCATGGGCAGCAGCAATCAACGCCAATGTACGGTCTGATTGCAGGTTTTGTAGAAGTTGGTGAGAGTCTAGAGCATGCTGTTGTTCGTGAAGTTGCCGAAGAGGTCAATATTAGTGTGTCGAATATCCGCTACGTGAGTAGTCAGCCGTGGCCTTTCCCCTCTAACTTAATGCTAGGGTTTCGCGCTGCTTATGCAGGTGGTGATATTGTCATTGAAGAAGAAGAGCTGTCCCATGCCGCATTTTTTGATCTCTCTAATTTGCCCAAAATACCACCGAAAGGTAGCATCGCTCATGAGCTAATCGCTCAGGTCGCGAGAGAACATGGTATTGAGGTGTAGTGACGTATACGGATATGGCAAGATATGGAGATACCGCAAACTATAAAGTATCTTGTCAACCCTTAACATTTCAATATCATTGAACCATACATCACATCGACGTTGTGATTTTGCGCTTATCCCTTTAAAATTAGCGTCTTAATTAGCCGTACTGATATGTTAGTGCCTGATTTCTTAGCATCTTATGTATACACTTATTATATAGCTGACTTTTCATGAAAAGCGTCAAAGCAATTCTGTATTAGCAACTTTATATTGATATCCATCTGATACTTTCATCAAGAGTAAAGCTATCACTCTTTTATAAAAAACTGCTCACACTCATACCAACTTTACCATTGGTACCAAGGTCTTTAATTACATGCAAAGTAGTACCAATATACGCCTAGTCAACCTGCCTATCTTGTTTGATGCCTTACACATCGACACGCTACCTATCGATGTACAGACGAAAATCTCACAAATTGATGCGTGTCTGCCGCAGACGCAGTGCGGTTTGTGTGAGCATCCAGATGGCTGCTTGCCCTATGCAGCGGCTATCGTATTGGATGACGAGCCTTATAATAAATGCGTACCTGGTGGTCAACCAGTGACGGATGCTATTGCTCAGATTATGGGTATAGATGCTGATATGATACTCCCTGCAGCACCCTCTCAATGGCCAATAGATATCACATCTGAGCGACCTACCGAGGTTCGTGCCGTTATCCGTGAGGACGACTGTATCGGCTGTACCAAATGCATTCCTGCTTGTCCAGTCGATGCTATCATTGGTACTGGCAAGCATATGCATACTATTTTTACGGACTTGTGCACTGGCTGTGAGTTATGTATCGCGCCCTGTCCTGTCGACTGCATTGATTTAGTCACTGTTGAGCGAACACTCTCCATGCCTGAGCGGATAGCAGAGCAAGAGGATTTAAAACAGCGTTATCATACGCATCTCAGACGCGTCACAGAGCAGTTAGCGGACACCAGTAACAGCAGACCTGTGGTCAGTATGGTAGAAGCCAAACTAAACAATGCGGCTAGCCAAGCTCTAAACATCAGTGAAGCACAAGCAAAAAACACCATTGCTACCGCCAAGCTACGTACCAAAATTAAAAAGTTAGAGAAGCAGCTCAGTGTCCGTGCCAATGATCAAAAACAGATAGAGCTGGAAACGTTAAAAGCAGAGCTTGAGTCCTTGCAGATAGCTCTTTGATAGTAATGACTACTTACATGATTGATTTTTTGATAACTGAGTAGCTAAAAGAGTAATTGCCAGCACATAATTTTGTATCACCAATCACTAAAATAATAGTCAAAATCCAATGAGTAAAACGGTCAAACACAAAACAGCAGACACGCCGCCTTCTAGACGCATGCCCAATCGTGATGTGCGGCCTTTTTTTGAGAAGCTGGCAGCAACGATTGACGAGCCAGTCACTGAATTAAACTATAAAAGCAATTTTGAGCTGCTAATCGCGGTGATTTTATCTGCTCAGGCGACCGATGTGAGCGTCAATATTGCCACCCAACAATTGTATCCAGTGGCCAACACACCAGAGGCGATACTGGCACTGGGTGAAGACGGCCTGAAGTCTTATATTAAGAACATTGGCTTATACAATGCCAAGGCCAAAAACGTCATCAAAACGTGTAGTGATTTGATTGAGAAATTTAACAGCACCGTCCCCGATAATCGCAAAGACCTAGAGTCACTGGCTGGTGTTGGGCGCAAGACTGCCAATGTGGTCTTAAATACCGCATTTGGTCAGCCAACTATGGCGGTCGATACTCATATTTTTCGAGTAGGAAATCGCACTGGTCTGGCCACTGGCAAAAACGTGCTAATCGTCGAAAATAAATTGGTTGAACGCATACCCGATGACTTCATAGTCGACGCCCATCATTATCTTATTTTACATGGACGTTATACCTGTCAAGCACGCACACCCAAATGCGGTGCTTGCCCTGTCTATGAAGAGTGCATGTTCAAAGATAAGGCAAAGTTTTTAGAGTTATAGCCTATTGCTGATTTTAATAAATGGCACAGCCAATTGAAACAAAGCATGCTGCACATTTCTTATACCCAAGCAAGTGCAGCTCACTAGAGTTTTATGGTATTTCAAGGTAGAATAACCCTATTTTTGTGTTAAGAGATTGTGGCTATTACCATGCTTCTAATAAGGTCATCTGCACATTCGCCGTAATTTATTAGAGACAACCTTGATTTGGCTGACCATAAACACAGCCATCAGGGCTTGTCAGTGGCGTCCTATATTGGACGATTTGATGGCTAACCATGCTCATGTTTCACTAAAGTGATGACCAAAAATCCTGCTCAAAACCGATTTTTAGTATTAAGAAGTATCGATTATCTGCCGTGTGAATGCGCGGCTGACATTAATTAAAGTAGCATCCAAGACGTGATGCTTTTCCTACCCTGATTGATTCAATTAAGCGATCCCATTATGCGTGAATACAACTTATTTACCTCAGAATCTGTAAGCGAAGGCCATCCTGATAAAATGGCTGACCAAATCTCAGATGCTATCCTTGATGCTATCTTACATGAAGACTTGAATGCACGTGTCGCTTGCGAGACGTTGGTTAAGACTGGTGCGGTCATCCTCGCAGGTGAGATTACCACAACCGCAAATATCGATTTGGAGCGTCTGGTTCGCGATACTGTAAACGGTATTGGTTACCACCATTCAGACTTAGGGTTTGATGGCGAAACCTGTGCCGTCATCAATATGCTAGGTAAGCAATCACCTGAAATCGCCCAAGGTGTTGATCGTAGCGATCCTGAAGAACAAGGTGCAGGCGATCAAGGTCTTATGTTTGGTTATGCCAGTAACGAAACCGAAGTATTGATGCCTGCGCCTATCGAATATGCGCATCGTTTGATGGAGCGTCAGTCTGAGCTGCGCCGTGCAGGAGATCTGCCATGGTTACGCCCAGATGCCAAAGCTCAGGTGACCCTAAAATATGATGGTAATAAACCAGTAGCGATTGATGCAGTGGTATTATCAACGCAGCATGACCCAAGCATCTCGCAGTCAGATTTGCAAGAAGCGGTGATGGAATCTATCATCAAGCAAGTACTACCAGCTGAGCTATTGCATGCAGGTACTCGCTACCACATCAACCCAACAGGTAAGTTTGTGATTGGTGGTCCGGTTGGTGATGCAGGCCTGACGGGTCGCAAAATCATCGTTGACACTTACGGCGGTATGGCGCGTCATGGCGGCGGTGCATTCAGTGGTAAAGATCCATCAAAAGTAGATCGCAGTGCTGCTTATGCCGTACGTTATGTTGCCAAAAACATTGTAGCCGCAGGACTTGCTGATCGCTGTGAAGTACAAGTAAGCTACGCCATCGGTGTCGCTGAACCCACCTCTATCTCAGTCAACACGTTTGGCACCAGCAAAATTAGCAACGATGAGATCATTCGCCTGATTCGTACGCATTTTGATTTGCGTCCTTATGGCATCACCCGTATGCTTAACTTATTGCAGCCTATGTATCAGCAGACCGCTACCTTTGGTCATTTTGGTCGTCCAGGCTCAGAGACTGCCTTTACTTGGGAAAAAACAGACAAAGCCGATATTTTAAAAGCGGATGCTGGTTTATAAGCAGTATTACTCTATAAAACGCGTGCAAACCCTATTTATATATTAAAATTACTGACACTTATTATTAGGAATAGCTTATGTCTCAAGACATCAACACTCAAGACGAAAATGTCGATACTAACATCGAAATCACTCCTGAAATGCAAGCATTTTACCAACGTGCTGATGCCATTATTGGCATGGCAAACAGCCAATTGAGCCCTGAAGCACATTCAGGACAAGTAGGCGCTTCATTATTGTATGCAGCAGCACGCTACAGCGCATCAGTGGCTTCTATTGGTTTTGTGCAAGGCGATGACTTTGCCAAAGAAAAAGACGACATCGTCGAGTTTTATGTCAAACAATACCGCCAAATGCTTAGCGACAATTTGACTGACTATGCACAGAACTTCGATAAGTATGTACAGCTAAACCAAGACGACAAATCAGCTAAATAAGCGACCCTCGTCAATGTAGATACACTCTGTTAGAGACCTTATCTGCAAAACAGCTTCTAATAGAAGCAAACAAAAACCCAAGCTTAATTGAGCTTGGGTTTTTTGTGGAAGAGGATTGGGTAAATGGCTTTAGATTAGTTATTATGAGTAGATAAATATCTCATCAACTTAATAGCAAAATTCTTCAGCGATAGTAGAGTGCTATCGTATACTCCCAATTAATAAGGATATTTTATTATGAAACGAACTCTATTCAATCGACGACTTTCCGTGCTTAATCAATCTTCGTTCAGACCATCATCACTCATACTCACTTTAGTTCTAGCATTGACTGGCTGTAGCTCGATGTCTGATATGGGCACGTCTGGTCAATCACCTACCCCGTCAAACCCTAATAGTAGTCAGAAATTTGAAGATACTCTCACTCAATGTCCACCTGCTAACCCCGCCAACAATATCTGTACAACACAGTATGAGCCGGTCTGTGTGAAGACAAAGGTTGGATCAATTATTAGCTACCAAACTGCTAGTAATGCTTGCTCAGCCTGTAATACCCCTGAAGCCATTGGTTATGCAAAAGGTGAATGCCGTTAACCTATTAAGCTATTTTATGACCAAATATATTTTGAGCATCCATAAAAATACCCAGCTTATTACAAGCTGGGTATTTTTGTAGTTAGAAAATAAACTCTAGAGCTTAAGCATCTTTCTCAAGTGCGGGTGGACCTTTTAGCAAATCTTCATCACGGAACTCATTGGCAGAATTGTGCTCTGCTGACTCCTCAGTGGTAAACCATTGCTGATTGCGATACAGAATCAAACGATCTCGACTCAATCCGCGCAATAGCGAATACATCATCACGACGATTACAATGGCAAAAGGAAAACCTGACACGATAGAGGCGGCTTGTAATGCACTCAAACCACCTGCTGCCAATAGTACCGCAGCGATAACACCTTCAGCACCTGCCCAAAACAAACGCTGAATCTTCGGTGGATTGGTATCACCACCTGAGGTCAGCATGTCGATGACAAAACTGGCTGAATCTGATGACGTGACAAACCACAGTACAATCATGACGACAATAAGCAGATTGACCGCATCTGTCAGTGGATAAGACTCCATAAGCTTAAAGATAGCACTGCCTGTATCTGCTTTGACGGCTTCGATCAGACCTGGGCTAACGATATTAGGATCTGCCGCTGCCATCAGTTCCATATTTACCGCAGAACCACCAAAGGCGGTAAACCATAAAAACAAGATCGTGATAGGAATTAATAACACACCTAGTATGAACTCACGAATGGTACGGCCACGAGAAATACGTGCAACAAACACCCCTACGAATGGTGACCAGCTGATCCACCATGCCCAATAAAAAATCGTCCAAGAAGCTTGCCAGTTTTCTTCGCCTCTATAAGACTCAGTCCAAAGACCCAAGGGTACAATTTCATGTAAATAGTTGCCGATGTTTTCTACAAAGCTATTAAAAATAAATTGCGTCGGCCCAAAGATAATCACAAAACTGAGCAATATCACAGTGAACAATATATTGGTATCACTCAGACGCTTAATGCCTTTATCCAGACCCATAAACAGAGACAACCCTGCTAGCATGGTGATAAAGCCAATCAAAATAATCTGCACCGTAATATTATTGGGTATACCAAATAACGTCTCGAGGCCTGAGTTAATCTGTAAGACACCAAGACCTAACGTGGTCACTACCCCAAACATCGTACCAAATACGGCGAGCGTATCCACCGTATGACCCCAACCGCCATAGATTTTTTTACCCAATATAGGATACAGCGTTGAGCGTATGGCCAGTGGCAAACCCACTCGGTAATGAAAGTACGCGAGCGACAGTGCAACCATGCCATAGAGTGCCCAGACATGTAGACCATAATGCAAAAACGAGATATTCATTGCTTGCTTGGCAGCAGCGACTGTCTCCGCTTCGCCCAGTGGCGGCGCCATGAAGTGATATAGCGGCTCAGCGGTGCCCCAATAAAGCAGCCCAATACCAATGCCTGCTGAGAACAACATCCCAATCCAAGAGACCAAATTATACTCTGGCCGCTCGTTTTGATGACCGAGCCTGATATCGCCATAACGGCTAAATATCATATAGATACTCATGACCAATGTTAAATTGACCACGACAATAAAGAACCAACCAAAGCGCAAAGAGACAAATGCTTTGGCTTGGTTAAATATTACTTCCGCTTGTTCATTGAATAATGCGCCAAAAATAATGAATGCAAGAATCAAAATCGCTGACGTTAAAAATACAGGTTTACTTACCCGCGGAAAAGGGCCTAATCGGCCAACTTTTACATGATCCATAGGTATATCCCCAAAAAAGTGCGTAACCATACCAAGGTATGAACGAATTATCAAATATAACACCTTGTAAACACTGCTAAATGTATAGAAATGGTAGTAACACTTCAGTAATGATTTTCAACAATCCGAATTTTTCCTGAATAAATTTAAATATCTTCACCCAATAAAGAAGCCCCAATTTAAAAATAAATTGGGGCTTCTTTTACTAAAAGCTTAAGTCACTGTCTTACTTTGGCTTACTTTTTAGTCACCTTTAACAATCTTAGGGGGTCCTTTGAGTAGATGCTCATCAGCAAATTCATCTGCCGAGTTGTGATCTGCTGACTCTTCAGTAATATAATGCTGCTGCGCTCTATATAGTATCAGTCGATCGCGACTCAAACCACGCAGTAGCGCATACATCATGGCAAATATAACCAAGGCAAATGGCAATCCTGCTACGATAGCTGCTGCTTGTAACGCGCTCAATCCACCAGCAGCTAACAAAACAGCAGCAATGACGCCTTCAGTGCTTGCCCAAAATAAACGTTGAATCTTTGGCGGATTGGTATCACCACCTGCGGTCAACATATCGATGACAAAACTTGCTGAATCTGATGAGGTCACAAACCACAATACAATCATAATCACAATCATAAATGTTATGGGTTGCGCCAATGGATAATACTCAACCAATTTAAAAATGGCACTACCAAAATCTGTTTGTACCGCCTCGACCAATCCAGGACTAACCAACGCTGGATCAATAGCAGCGAGAAGCTCCATATGAATAGCAACGCCGCCGAAAGTTGAAAACCAAAAGAACAATATGGTCATAGGGATAAGTAATACCCCAAGTACGAACTCTCTAATCGTACGACCACGGCTGATACGAGCAATAAACACGCCGACAAATGGTGCCCAACTTACCCACCATGCCCAATAAAATATTGTCCATGCTGACTGCCAGTTTGCCTCACCTTCATAAGACTCACCCCACAGACCTAATGGTACAACCACTGAAAGATAATTGCCGATATTTTCTAGGAAGCTATCAAAAATGAAAAGCGTCGGCCCTAAGACGACCATAAAACTAAGCAGAATAGCCGTTAAACCGATGTTCACATCGCTTAGACGCTTGATACCTTTATCCAAGCCCATCATGACAGAACATGCGGCTAAAGCAGTAACAAAAGCAATCAGAGCGATTTGTATTGTGAGATTATTAGGAATACCAAATAATTTCTCGAGCCCTGAATTAATTTGCATAACCCCAAGACCGAGTGACGTCACCACACCAAACATCGTACCAAATACAGCTAAGATATCAACGGCATGACCCCACGAGCCATATATTTTTTTACCCAATATAGGATAAAGAGTTGAGCGAATCGATAGTGGTAAGCCACGGCGAAAGTGGAAATAGGCTAAAGATAATCCCACAATCGCGTACAGTGCCCAAGCATGTAAACCCCAATGTAAGAAGGTAATATTCATCGCCTGCTTGGCGGCTTCTATCGTCTCCTTTTCACCGAGTGGTGGTGCCATAAAGTGATATAACGGCTCTGCTGTACCCCAGTAGACAAGTCCAATACCGATACCAGCAGAGAACAGCATGCCGATCCACGAGAATAGACTGTACTGTGGTGTCTCAGTTTGAGCACCAAGGCGAATATCGCCATAACGGCTCATAGACAAATAAACACAAAGCCCTAAGGCCACATTAACGAGAATAATGAAAAACCAACCAAATTTATCGGTAATAAAGCCTTGTAAAAAACTGAACAACGTACCGGCAGATTCAGTAAAAAAAACGCCAAGAATAATAAATGTAATAATGAGTAATGCTGAAGTCAAAAAAACAGGTTTACTTACCCGCGGGAAAGGGCCTAACCTGCCAACTTTTACATGATCCATAGGTATATCCCCAAAAAAGTGCATAACCATACCAAGGTATGAACGAATCACTAAATATAACACCATGTAAATACTGCCGAATGTATAGAAATCGTAGTAACATTGCAGTAATAATCTTTCAACAATCCGAATTTGTTCTGAATAAATTTAAATATCTTTACCCAATAAAGAAGCCCCAATTTAAAAATAAATCGGGGCTTCTTCTATTAAAAGCTTAAGTAGCTGTCTTGATTCTATCTACTTCTTAGTCACCTTTAACAATCTTAGGCGGCCCTTTTAGCAGATGCTCGTCAACGAATTCATTCGCTGAGTTATGGTCTGCTGATTCATCCGTAATAAAGCCTTGCTGCGCTCTGTATAGAATCAGACGATCGCGACTTAAACCACGTAACAACGCATACATCATGACAAAGACCACTAAGGCAAACGGTAGTCCTGCTACGATCGCTGCCGCCTGTAGAGCAGACAATCCACCAGCCGCTAGCAAAATAGCAGCGATAACGCCTTCTGTGGTTGCCCAAAACAAGCGCTGAATTTTTGGTGGATTGGTATCTCCACCAGCTGTCAGCATGTCAATCACAAAACTGGCTGAATCTGATGAGGTCACAAACCACAGCATAATCATAACGACGATCAGTAGTGTGATCGGTTTTGCTAGTGGATAGTACTCAACTAGCTTAAAGATGGCACTACCAGAATCCGCTTGTACTGCTTCAACCAATCCTGGGCTAACACCTGACACAGCAGAAGCAAGCTCCATATGAACAGCAACGCCGCCAAAAGTTGTAAACCAGAAGAACAAAATCAGCATTGGAATCAGTAGTACACCAAGCGTAAATTCACGGATAGTACGACCACGAGAGATGCGGGCAATAAAGATACCAACGAATGGTGCCCAACTAACCCACCATGCCCAATAAAATATCGTCCAGCCACTCTGCCAATCTGTACCGCTATAAGACTCACCCCATGTACCTAGAGGTACAATCACAGTCAGATAGTTGCCGATGTTTTCGATAAAGCTATCAAAGATAAATAGCGTTGGTCCTAAGATGACCATAAACGCCAATAAGATGATAGTGAAACCAATATTGATATCACTTAAGCGCTTAATACCTTTATCCAAACCCATCAAGACTGAAGCTGCTGCTAGCGCTGTGATGAAAGCGATCAAGCCAAACTGTACGGTAAGACTGTTAGGCGTACCAAACAGCTTTTCGAGTCCAGAGTTGATCTGCATAACCCCAAGTCCGAGCGAGGTAACCACACCGAACATCGTACCAAACACAGCCAAAATATCGACCGTATGTCCCCAACGACCATAGATTCGTTTACCAAGTAAAGGATACAAAGTAGATCGAATCGATAATGGCAGGCCGCGACGGAAATGGAAATACGCTAAAGATAGCGCTACAATCGTATAAATTGCCCAAGCGTGTAGACCCCAATGCATAAACGAGATATTCATTGCTTGCTTGGCGGCTTCTACTGTCTCTGCATCGCCCATTGGTGGTGCCATAAAGTGATACAGCGGCTCTGCTGTACCCCAATAAACCAGACCAATACCAATACCTGCAGAGAATAGCATGCCAATCCAAGAGAACAGATTGTACTGCGGTCGTTCTGTTTGGTTGCCTAGTCGAATGTCACCATAGCGACTCATTGCTAAGTAAATACAGAGCGCAAGCGCTGTATTGACTAGAATAATGAATAGCCAACCAAACTTATCGGTAATAAAATTCTGTAAAAAACTAAAAACAGCCCCTGCTGTTTCGGTGAAAAACGCACCGAAAATAATAAAGCCAACAATCAGCAGTGACGATGTAATAAACACAGGTTTACTTACCCGTGGAAAAGGTCCTAATCTGCCTACTTTTACTTCTTCCATGTGCAAGTCTCAAATTTCAAGGAACGTTACCTTAACAAAATAGGTCTTAACTATCAATCTATTACAAAATAAAACTTGATAAAACTATTAATTTACTCTAAAAGGATTTGACAGTTTTATTAAAATAATTAAATATACAGGTAGGTAAATACGTCGTTAATTCGATGTTTTTTTAATGTTATTTGGGCGATAATCTGAGTAATTGTGCATCATTACCATCTTCAAGTGTCCACACTTGCCCGTCTACTGCTAGCACACTGCGTACACGCTCTCCCATGTCATAGCGATAACGCTCAGCCGCGGTATTGTCGTCGTTTATGCCCACTACGATAAGCGCTTTAGACGATAAACCACTGATAAGCGCATTGCCTTGCCAGCTAGGAAAATCATTATGAGTACCAGCCGCATAGATGCTCATAGCAGATGGTGATATGACAGGTGTCCAAGTAATTTTGGGTGCCACAAACTCTGGCTTTGTGTCATGGTCAGGAATATCTAAACCTGAATAATTGCGTCCATTGGATACCATTGGCCAGCCATAGTTGTTACCCTTCTCAATAATATTGAATTCATCGCCACCTTTTGGTCCCATCTCGTGCGCCCAAAGCTGTCCACTATCGTCAAATGCCATACCCAGTACATTGCGATGTCCTATGGTCCAAAACTGTTTGGCTATCTCATTGTCAGTAAACGGATTGTCTGTCGGGGTGTTGCCATCAGGACTCAACCGTATTATCTTACCCAAATTACCATTCATGTCTTGTGCTGGGTCTTTATCTTGACGCTCGCCTGAGCTGATATATAGATAGCGCCCATCAGGCGAAAACAGCAGACGATGACTATAATGTCCTTGCCCTGTAACTTTCGGAGACTGTTGCCAGATAGGCATGATATCTTGCAAGATAGGTGTGGCTGTCTCTAATCCTGAGAGTGTCGCCTTGATAACTTTAGCGCCAAATTTATTGCTATCACTTCCTGTTCCTGCTTCTGCGTAGCTAAGATAGACGGTATTAGACGTCGCAAAATCTGGCGACACGATGATGTCTCCTAAACCACCTTGGCCACCGTAAGCCACTGTAGGAACGCCTTCAACTTTGCTCTTATTACCCGTCGCGGTATCTACGATAAATAGCTCACCTGTTTTTTGTGTTACTAGTAATTTGGGCGCTTTGCTATCTGTACTGGGTAGCGCCGTCATGGCCCAAGGCTCATCAAAGGTTGCAATCGCTTTGGTCGTAAAGTCAGGTTTGTCTATGCTGACTTGAGCATCACTTACCTGCACATCGGCGTCAGAGGCCTGCGCCTCTTTGTATTCTACTGTTTCGTTGCTGGTGTTCACTGTCGAAGGATTGGAGCAAGCCGAGGTGCTGAACAATAGAGCCGCAATTATTAACGGCGATGTTAAGGGGAGGCTTACACGTTCAATATGGATCGTCATCATCTTTCCTCTTTATCCAGTTTGCACTTATATGATTGGTCGTTCATTTATTTATAGCATAATCTTGATATTTAAGAGATATTGAAATGGTAAAAAAACAGTAACGTAAAACGCTCCTTATAAATAAAAAACCCCTTACCTACGATTGCAGATAAGGGGTTTATTTTAAGCGTAAAGTTGGGTCATAAAAACGCCAAATCCAATGTGATTAGCTCATTCTAAGCTTATTAAAAGACAATCTATCGTCTGTGCCAACATCGACTTTGATGATATCGCCAGCGACAAAATCACCCGCCAATAGCTTCAATGACAATGGGTTTTCAATCTCTTGTTGAATAGCACGTTTGAGTGGACGCGCGCCATAAACAGGGTCATAACCCACAGCAACCAACTTATTCATCGCATCTACTGACAGCTCTATATCCATTTCACGCTCTTGGATACGTTGACGCAAACGATCCAACTGAATATCAGCAATACCTGCCATCTGCGACATACCAAGCGGATGGAAGACTACGATTTCATCAATACGGTTGACGAACTCTGGACGGAAATGCTGCCCAACAGAATCCATTACTTCCGCTTTGATATCCTCGTAACTTTCGCCGACCATTTCTTGAATTTTATGCGATCCCAAGTTACTGGTCATAATGATCACAGTATTCTTGAAATCAACGACACGACCTTGTGAATCGGTCAAGCGGCCATCGTCCAATACTTGCAATAAGATATTGAACACATCAGGATGCGCTTTTTCGACCTCATCGAACAGTATGACACTATATGGCTTACGGCGTACTGCTTCCGTCAATGTACCGCCTTCTTCATAACCGACATAGCCTGGAGGTGCCCCTACGAGACGGCTGACACTGTGTTTTTCCATATATTCACTCATGTCGATACGTACGATCGCATCTTCAGAGTCAAATAAGAAGTTTGCTAGTGACTTAGTCAGCTCAGTTTTACCGACCCCTGTAGGCCCCAAGAACAAGAACGAGCCAGAAGGACGATTGGGATCAGACAAGCCTGCACGGCTACGACGTACTGCATTGGCCACTGCTTCAACCGCTTCGTTTTGACCGATGACGCGCTCATGGAGTTTTTCTTCCATTGCCAGCATTTTTTCACGCTCGCCTTGCATCATTTTGTTGACTGGAATACCCGTCGCGGCCGCAACCACTTCCGCAATCTCATTGTCTGTCACCTTGTTACGTAGCAATTTGATACCGCTACCTTCACCTGTCTGCTCTTTCTGTTCTGCCAAGTCAGATTCAGTGATACGGCGCTCTAGCTGCGGGATGGTTTCATATTGCAGCTTGCTCATAGTCTCATAATCGCCTTCACGACTGGCTTTGTCATAGGCAATACGGGCTTTATCTAGCTCGTCTTTTAGCTGCTGACTGCCTTTGACCAGTGCTTTTTCTGCTTGCCAAATTTCATTGAGATCCGCGTACTCTTTTTCAAGCTCTTCAATTTGTGCATTCAGCACTTTACGCTCTGCCTGTGCACCAGCGTCTTCTTCGTTCTTGAGTACTTCACGCTGCATTTTTAACTGAATTAAGCGACTATCGAGCTTACCTAATGCTTCAGGCTTACTGTCCATCTCCATACGCAAACGACTGGCTGCTTCATCAATTAAGTCAATCGCTTTATCCGGCAACTTGCGATCGGTAATGTAGCGATGGCTCATGCGTGCAGCAGCGATGATGGCACTGTCTTGAATATCGACGCCGTGATGCAGCTCGTAGCGCTCTTTGAGGCCTCGTAAAATCGCAATGGTGTCTTCAACCGTTGGCTCATCCACCAGTACTTTTTGGAAACGACGCTCAAGTGCCGCATCTTTTTCAATATACTTGCGATACTCATCTAACGTCGTCGCCCCGACACAATGCAGCTCACCACGTGCTAATGCAGGTTTTAGCATATTGCCCGCATCCATTGCACCTTCAGATTTGCCTGCACCAACCATCGTATGCAACTCATCGATAAACAAAATGACATTGCCTTCTTGCTTGGCCAAGTCACTCAATACGCTTTTGAGGCGCTCTTCGAACTCACCGCGGAATTTTGCCCCTGCAATGAGCGCACCTAAATCTAACGACAACACTTCTTTGCGGCGCAGACCCTCTGGCACGTCACCATTGATGATTTTTTGCGCCAAGCCTTCAACGATAGCCGTCTTACCAACGCCCGGCTCGCCGATGAGTACAGGGTTATTTTTGGTACGGCGTGACAGCACCTGAATGGTACGGCGAATCTCTTCATCACGGCCAATGACTGGATCTAGCTTGCCAAGCTCCGCTTGTTCAGTCAGGTTGATCGTATATTTGTTGAGTGCATCACGCTGATCTTCTGCGTTTTGGTTATTCACCGTATCATCGCCACGCAGCTGCTCAATCACAGCTTTTAGTTTGCTAGCCGTTACGCCTGCACTTTCAAATATCTTTTTGGTTTCGCCTTGCTCAGCAAGTGCCAACATGACCCATTCAGTCGCGATAAAATCATCGCCTTCTTTTTGCGCCTGACGATCTGCCAAGTTCAAGATTTTTACCGAGTTTGGGTTTAGGTTGACGTCACCTGTCGGCTCCGAAATGGTCGCTTGATTGTCCAATGCTTTTGCAACGCCATTTTTTAACGCTGGAATAGAAGCACCTGCTTGTTGGCAGATAGATAAATTAGACTCATCTTGTAGTAAGACCGCAAGCAAATGCACGGGATCAATACCCGTATGATCGCGACCTAATGCTAGGCTCTGTGCTTCTTGAATGGCAGATTGCAATTTTTGAGTAAACTTCTCAAATCTCATGTCTATATCCTTTTATAATTAGTATTTTCAGTCGCCCCTCTAAGACCTCTCTTAGTCTAGTGCCACTGTTAGCTGTCATCTATATAAGGTATATATACACCTATTTCAAGAAGATTACCAAATAAAACCTTACTTAAAACAATGATATTTATTATTAATAATATTTAAATAGGCTATTAATCATAGATAAAATAAATCAAGAGGGTAATAAAGCCCCTTATTGGTGTAAACAAATGATAAATTTCTGCCGAAAATAGTAATGAGCAATGCACCTATTTATCACAAACCTAACTGTGTTACTCCACGATTCTAATAGGAGTGCCAAGTGTCACCGCTGCCATTATTTCATCCATCTCGTCATCAGTGACAGCGATACAACCATCTGTCCAATCGCGTCGTTGATTAAATAATGCCAAGTATCCAAAGCCATTCATTTGCCCGTGAATCATAATATCTCCGCCTGCACTGACTCCTAGTTTTTTAGCATATGCTTTGTCAGCAGTATTGGGATAGCTGATATGAATAGAACGATGGGCAATGGAATTTTCATTCTTATAATCTAATGTATAAACCCCAACTGGCGTACGCTGATCACCTTCTTGTTGCTTATGACCCACTGGACTACCCCCTAGCGCAATACGATACGACTTAATGGCTTTACCATCGCTCATCAGTTTTAAGACACGATCTGATTTGTCGACGAAGACTCGATCAATCACTATAGAAGGAGGAATAGGATTCTTGGGTTTTGAGGTGCTTTTGACATAAGCAATAGCGCTGGTGCTGACAATGGCAGCAAGACTAAGAACAATAGTAATAGGCAGCCAAGGCATACGCTGCTCATTTGATGAGTAAGATTTTTTATAAAAAAATAGCATAGGCTTTGATTCCCATAATTAATTTTTTGTCATTAATCATATGTATCAAAGTACTATGCCAGATTCTGTAGATACGTTTTGTGCAAAAGTGATGAATCACTCACGAGACTGTTACACCATGCGAATCGCACCATCTAAGCGAATAACTTCACCATTTAGATAAGCATTATCGATGATATGAGTCACCAATTTGGCAAACTCATTGGGATCGCCCAAACGTTTAGGATATGGCACGCCTGCTTCTAACTGTTCGCGTGCCTTTTCAGGAATACTGTCCATCATCGGCGTAGCAAAGACACCTGGTGCGATAGTCATCACGCGGATGCCATGACGTGCCAGCTCGCGAGCAAGTGGCAAGGTCAGACCAACCACGCCTGCCTTGGACGAAGAATAGCTGGCTTGACCTACTTGACCGTCAAAGGCGGCGATAGAGGCTGTATTAATAATAATGCCTTGATCTGCATTCTTTTCTACATGGTCGCCTGCATTGCTGTCATTCGTTATGCGCTTGGCAATGCTAGCAGCGACCAAACGAGCGACGTTAAATGAGCCGACCAGATTGATATTGACCCCGCGGCTAAATGCCTCAAGGTCTGCGGGATTGTTATCGCGATCTAGCAGCTTTTGTACCACTACAATACCAGCACAGTTGATGGAACCTTGTAGGCCACCGAAAGCTGACTCTGCCATCTCAACCGCTGATTGCACTTCATCGCCGTTAGTAATATCACAGCGTACAAAGCGCGCATTGTCACCCAACTCAGCGACTAATGCTTGCCCAGCAGATTCATTTAAATCAGCGATGACGACGTTACCACCTTGACCCACAATCGCCCGAGCCACTGATTCACCTAAACCTGATGCACCGCCGGTGACCAAAAAGCTATTTTCTTTAACTTGCATAATTATTCCTTTGAATTTCTACTTTTTATTAGACATTTTTCTATTAAATTTATGTAAGCTTTACCAAATTATTTATGCGGCAGACAGACTACGCAGCAAAAAGCGTTGAATCTTGCCACTTGGCGTTTTTGGCAGTTCTGTCACAAACTCGACCTCACGTGGATACGCATGAGTGGATAGACGTTTGCGTACCAGCTCTTGGATTTCCTTGGCGATTTGCTCACTGCCTTCGATGCCATCTTTTAGTACCACATAAGACTTGATGGTATGGCCGCGCACTTCATCTGGCACGCCTACTGCCGCAGATTCTGCGACTGCTTCATGCTCTAAGACGGTATTTTCGACATCAGTAGGCCCTACGCGGTAACCTGCGGTAATAATGATGTCATCATCACGGCCTGAGAACCAGTAGCTGCCATCACTATGACGCTCAACCACGTCGCCTGTCAGATAGTAATCATCTACAAAGGCTTGTTTTTCATTCCAACTATAACCGCGGAAATAAAATGCAGGTGATTGACTGACCACAACTGCTAGCTGTCCTTGTTCACCATCCGGCAGTACATTCATATCATCATCTAGTACCACTAGCGTATGACCTGGTAGCGCCATACCCATCGAGCCAACAGGACAATCATGCGCCAGTGCATGATGTGCACAGCAAGTCATGCCAGTTTCTGTTTGCCCATATTGGTCTTTGACTTGGCAGCCCAGATAGGTTTCTAGCCAGCTGACCACTTCGGTGTTTAGCGTCTCACCTGCCGAGTTGGCACAGCGTAAAGATAGCTTGGCCTTGGCATCATTGTGAGCGCCTTCATCAACATTGTCGAACACACCGCTAGACTTCATCATTCGAAATGCGGTTGGTGAAGAGGCCAAATTGGTAATCTGATGACGTACCATAAATTCACGGGTATGGGTCGCATCGAATCCTGCTTCATTAAAATAAGTGGTGATGCCCAGTAACAGAGGCCCTGTGATGGCATAGTACAAGCCATACGCCCAGCCTGGATCCGCCATGTTCCAATATTGATCATCTTCGCGTAGGTCGATGGCATAACGCATATATAGGTAAAAAGCAGGTAACGCAGCCAATGGAACGCTGACGCCTTTTGATTTACCAACCGTACCTGAGGTAAACATTTGCAAGAATGGCGCATCAGTATCAAGTGATACTGGCTTCATCGTTTGCGACTGTACTTCCATAGACTGGATATAGTGATCGTCACCCCACGTTTGAGCATCTTCTATACTGCCGACCAATACCATTTTGGTTTGCTCAGCCAAATCTTCAAACTTGCTGCGATTTTCTAAGTTAGTAAAAACGACCTTGGTATCGGCTTTGTCCATCCGATATTTGATTGAGTCATAGCCAAATGCGGTAAATAGCGGCTGATATACCGCCCCGATACGCCATGTCGCCAATACAACGGTCAGCAGCTCTGGCGTGCGCGGTAGCATCGTCGCTACCTTGTCGCCCGCTTTTACCCCATACGACTGTAGCAAGTTAGCGATTTGAGCACTCGCTTTGTCAAGCTCACCAAAAGTCATGCGCGTTATATTGCCTGCGGTATCTTCGTGTACTAGCGCAGTATTGTCAGCGCGGCCATCACGTACATGACGACCACAACAAGCCATATAAGCATTTAAACGATCGTCCACATGCTCGCCAAATATTTCTGACAGCAGTGTATTCATATCAAAATTATTATAGTAATCGGTATAGTTTTTTGGTGCTACGGTAGTATCTGTATCAATATTCGTCGGGGTTTGAGAGGCGGTGTTCATAAGCTAATCCTTTAGCAATAGCAGGTAACTGGTAACTGGTAACTGGTAAAATGGTATTTATGATTGTAAAACGGTCACATCCTATAGACCGTTTCATAGGTTCGTATTTATCATGCTCTATTAGTAACGTATTTTTACGTTTATTTCAATACATAACGTATCATTTTTATTTTATAGAAATGAAGACAATCTATAACTAATTATCATTAATTCACTGTAAGCCAATACGAATATCTACAATGGCCAATGCGTTACAGCGAATATCTACAATGGCCAATGCGTTACAGAGAGTTTTCGACTTTCTATTAAAATACCTGAACACCAGTATTACTACCCAAGACCCTATACTTAAACATCATCTCTTAAAAAACCTAACAATGCTTTCTCTTCACAGCTTTGGTATTTCTTAGTTCGTCCACGGCGTGCTTGTTTGTAAGTCTCAAAAAACTGCCCTGCCAAAAAACGCTCAATGACAATGGGGTGAATATAAGAGGCACGGCATACGGTCGGCGTGTTACCCAGCTCTGCTGCCACACTTTTTACCATATCAGTAACTAATTGCTGTCGCTCAGTGCTTTCTGGTGCACTATCTAGTATGCTAGCGCCTGCAGACGTTTGTAGCTCGTCATATAGGTAGCTTGCCGCAAGCACACTCGCCATCCATGTGCGAAAATCCTTTGCGCTGTATAGCTTGCTTTCACAGTTCATGCCGCACGTATGCATGCGTAAGTAGTCATTGATATCGCTACTGTCGACGACTTGCTTATGTCCGTTGTCATCTAGATATTTGAATATCTGATAGCCTGGCAGCTCAGAACATGCCTGCACGATGTCAATCAAGCGCTCGTCTTGTAGCTCAATATGATGCTCTTTTGCGCTTTTTCCGACGAAATCAAACGCCAGTCCATTGTCGGTTTCACTGACATGCTTGCTGCGTAGCGTACTCAGGCCATAGCTTTTATTTTGCTTGGCATAGCGACTGTTACCGATACGAATCAGTGTCGTCTCAAGCAACTTAACGATAGCTGCCAACACATTGGTACGTGACAGGGATTCAGTCTCTAAATCTATCTCTACTTGTGCGCGTAGGTTGGGTAGCACCTCTGCAAATCCTATCATCGCATCAAACTTTGCTTGGTCACGAATATTGTTCCATGACGGATGATACAAGTATTGCTTACGAGATTTTTCGTCTCTTCCGGTCGATTGCAGATGGCCTTTTTCATCTTGGCATATCCACACCTCTGACCACATAGGCGGTATCACCAACGCATCAAAACGCTGACGCAGCGCTTTGTCTTTTATGGTTTTGCCCGTCGCATCACGATAAGTAAAGCCGCGACCCCAACGTCTGCGCTCGTAGCCTGGTTCGTCGTCACTCACATAACGTAAATTGGCGCGGCGTGCGAGATGCTCATAATCATGGCGCACATCTCTTGTGCTCGCCTGCTCGCTTGTCTTTACTTTTACCTTTGCCATAAAGTCATACACCTTTGAGAATTCATGGTTTTAGCATAGTTAATGACAATAATTTTTGCTGTTTATTTGGCACAGACAAAGTGTAATGCTGTGTAAAACATAATTTTTAGGATAGTAGATTAAAATTCATCTGAAATATGACACAAAAAAAACGCCAAGCATAAAATACTTGGCGTTCATTATTCTAATACTGCTATAACTTAGAGGTCGTTATTTGCCGTATACACATAGATAAGCGGTTTCGACGTCTACTTTTACTTGGAACTTTTGGTTGGCTTCAACGGTAAATTGCTCACCAGCGTTAAACGTATGCCACTCATCACTCTCTGGTAGCTTAACCGTCAATGCACCGCTCACCACACTCATGGTTTCAAACTCACTGGTGCCAAATTCATACTCACCAATTTCCATAACACCGACAGTCGCAGGTTTAGTCGCCGTTTGAAAGGCAATAGAAGTTACTTTATCATCAAAATAATTATTAACGCTTGGCATAATTTTCCTTAATTAAATATTGATTACTACTTTAAAACGGCCTTTACAATCCTGCTTTTAGACTGGCTTCGATAAACTGATCGAGGTCACCATCTAATACAGCACCGGTGTTAAAGGTTTCAACACCGGTACGCAAATCCTTGATACGTGAGTCATCGAGCACATACGAGCGAATTTGACTGCCCCAGCCGACGTCAGACTTCCCATCTTCGACCGCTTGCTGTGATTCCATGCGTTTTTGCATCTCAAGCTCATAGAGCTTAGCACGTAGCATCTTCATCGCGGTGGCTTTGTTACCGTGTTGACTACGTTCATTCTGACAAGTAACGACAACGCCACTTGGCTCATGAGTAATACGTACCGCAGAGTCAGTGGTGTTAACATGCTGACCACCTGCACCAGATGAACGATAAGTATCGATACGCAAATCTGCTGGATTGATATCAATCTCGACGTTGTCATCGATTTCAGGTGAGACAAACACCGCAGCAAACGAGGTATGACGACCATTATTACTATCAAATGGTGATTTACGCACTAAACGGTGAACGCCAATCTCGGTACGCAACCAACCAAACGCATAGTCGCCTTTGATCTCAATCGTTGCCGACTTAATACCAGCCACACTACCAGACGACACTTCAATCACGTCTACTTTGAAGCCATGTGCTTCTGCCCAGCGTGTATACATGCGCAATAGCATTTCTGCCCAATCCTGCGCCTCAGTACCACCACTACCCGACTGAATATCTAGGTAGCAGTTGTTTGGATCCATCTCACCGCTGAACATACGGCGGAACTCTAGGTCAGCCACACGTTTTTCAGCATTGTCCAGCTCAGTCTGCACATCGGCGAGCAGTGACTCATCGTCTTCCTCTACCGCCAGCTCTAGCATAGCAGATGCATCTTCTAGCGTAGTTTCAAGAGAGACCACTACATCGATGACACCATCAAGATGGCTTTTTTCTTTGTTAATCTTGGTCGCACGCTCTGGATCGTTCCATAGCTCTGGGTTTTCTAACTCCAAATTGACTTCTTCTAGGCGCTCTTGCTTACCATCGAAGTCAAAGATACCTCCGCAAATCCTGCCCACGCTCTGATAAATCTTTAATCTGTTCTTGATACGGATTGATTTCCATAAATATTCCTGTTTTTCTAATAAAAATAAATAACGAATGTGGCGCTATTTTAAATGAGATTGAGGCTAAATGGTTCGCTAATTATCGCTATTGCCAATATTGCTACCATTACTAGATTAAATAATCTAGATTGACCAATCTTCTACTGCCCAGCGATGTGCTAAGGCATGCGCATGAAGCGCGTCATCAGGTGACACGCAAACGGCCACATCTGCCCATTCGAGCAATGGGATGTCGTTCTTAGAATCTGAATACGCATACGTTTTTTCAAAGGTAACACCAGCTAACTGCTGCTTATTCACCCATTTGTCTAGATGATATATCTTACCTTCTTTAAAATTGGGCTTGTCCGCTAACTTACCTGTATAGCGATTGTCTTTTATCTCGAGCGGTGTTGATAACACATTGGCGGCTTCTATACCAAAACGTTTGGCAATGGCAGAGACCACAAAATCATTGGTCGCAGAAATAATCACGACTTCGTGTCCTTGCTCAATGTGCTGACACAATACTTCCATCGCTTTTGGGCGAATATGTGGCTCGATTTCGCTTTTGATATAGTCTTCTCTTAGCTCATCAAGTCTATCAAGCGGCAAACTGCTCAAAAACTGTGCGACAAACTCATTGTACTCTGTCGCGTCTAGCGTACCTTCGATATAGTCATTATAAAACTTCTGATTGGCAGTGCGGTACTGCGCCTCATCGACAAGGTCATGCTTTACGATATACTCGCCCCAGAGATAATCACTATCGACATCAAGTAAGGTATGATCTAAATCAAATAATGCCAGTTGCTTTTGTTGTGTTTGTGCTTGATTTGCCTGCATGATGAGACCTTATCGTTGGTTGCGAAAAAATATGAATCGTTTAATAAAGTTGGGTAGGTTATGTATTAAGGCTGACGGTATTAATTGAATAGTGTATCAATGAAACAAGTATGATCCCTATCGTCTATCTATTCAAACTTGTAGCTTGTCCGTTTAAAATCAACTCGTTTGCTTACCCTTAGTCAGGCATCGCTATTGCTGTTAAGCCTGTTTTGAATTTTTGGCAACGCTCAGCATAATGTAGCGCTGACATTTTTAGCATCGCTGCTTGCTCATCTGTCAGCGTCTTGACCACTTTTGCAGGTGCGCCCATCACTAGCGAGTTATCAGGAATAACCTGACCTTCAGTAATTAAGGCTTTCGCCCCTATCAGGCAATTTTTACCGATCTTGGCATTATTGAGTACCACAGCACCGATACCAATCAGGCTGTTATCACCAATCTCACAACCGTGTAGCATAGCCAGATGGCCGATAGTGACGTAGTTACCAATGGTCACCTTGACACCTGCATCGGTATGAATCACGCTGTTTTCTTGGACATTACTATAGTCACCAATATGGATACGATCATTGTCACCGCGTATCACGGCCCCAAACCACACATTGGCTTGATGACCTAAATATACATCGCCCATCACTTGCGCTGAATCTGCTACCCAACCGTTGAATGGCACAGCAAACTCAGGGGTTTTGTCTAAATACTGATAAATCATAACGACTCCTTGTTATCTTCATTATCGTTATAACAAACGATCATAAAAAGTGGGTTTAGCGCTGCGCTGTCCATTGTGGCAAAGCCAACTGCGAAAATCCAGCGCTATTAATATACGCTCGATGTCGAATTCGATAAAAGAAAAGATGGTTTATATTTGCTTAGGCTATTCTTATAAAGTAAGTATCTTTATAAAGTCCTTATTATTAGCCATGAAATGACTATTAATCCAGTAAATCGGCTAGCTATAACCGTCTATTTTGTATATAATACGCAAAATCTGTGCCTAAGCGAGCGGACATGATGCAAGTTACCTATTCACTATCTAGTGGGTTTTGTAGTTTTCATCAATAATGTCTTCTCGCTTTTTTGTGGAAAATTTTTGTGTATCGCCCTTTTACTACCTTTATATGACAACAGTCAAATGCCGTAAATAAAAGGATACGGAGCAATTTTAGACCAACAAAACACGATGGCACTCACCAATAACAGCGGAGGCAATCCTTGAATTCATCGGCAGAAATACAAGCAATTTTGGCACTAGCAGACGGTACAATCTTTCGCGGTGTCAGTATCGGCAGCCTAGGTCATCGTATTGGTGAAGTGGTATTTAACACAGCCATGACAGGGTATCAAGAAATTCTAACCGATCCAAGTTATGCCCGCCAGCTGGTGACTTTGACTTACCCTCATATCGGTAATACAGGCACCAATAGCGAGGACACAGAATCTGGCAATGGCCACAAAGTATGGGCAGACGGTCTTATCATCCGTGATGCCACCATGGCAACCTCTAACTTCCGTAACTCTGAATCACTTAGCGACTATCTACAACGTAACGAAACAGTGGCTATCGCTGAAATTGATACGCGTCAACTGACTCGCCTATTACGTGATAAAGGTGCACAGAACGGCTGTATCATGACTGCCTCAGACGGCGAGACGATCAGCGCTGCTGATGAGCAAAAAGCGATTGAGCTGGCACAAGGGTTTGCAGGCTTAAAAGGCATGGACTTGGCAAAAGAGTGCTGTACTAAAGAGAGCTTCGAATGGACAGCGGGTACATGGGATTTGTCAGACACCCTACTCAACCGTGATATTCCTGGTAGTCATGATAGCGGTACTGGCGGCTTCTTTAAGCAACTCGGCACTCACATCGATTCTAAATACAACGTCGTCGCTTATGACTTCGGTAGCAAAACCAACATCCTACGCATGCTCGTTGACCGCGGTTGTCATGTAACTGTCGTGCCAGCACAAACCCCTATCGCTGATGTGCTAGCGTTAAACCCAGATGGCATCTTTTTATCAAATGGCCCTGGTGACCCTGCAGCCTGTGATTACGCTATCGATGCGGTACGCCACATCATTGAACAAACTGATGTGCCAACGTTTGGCATCTGCTTAGGCCATCAGCTGATTGGTCTGGCTAGCGGTGCAAATACCATCAAAATGAAAACTGGCCATCATGGTGCCAACCATCCAGTACAAGATCTAGCGACTGGTACGGTTATGATTACCAGTCAAAACCATGGTTTTGCGGTTGATGAAGATACCCTGCCTAACAACGTTAAATCTACTCATCGCTCATTATTTGATGGTACCAACCAAGGTATCGAGCTGACCAATAAGCCAGTCTTTAGCTTCCAAGGTCATCCAGAAGCCAGCCCTGGTCCACATGACTGCGCGCCATTGTTTGATAAGTTTGCAGATATGATGGCACAGTCTAAAACTGCCCAAGCGTAAACGGTTGATTATAATTAAATAATAAGTAAACGCTTGAATCGCCCATAGCGGTTCAAGCGGCATTAAATAAAGCACGGTAAGCATAAAACGCCACGAGCGTTATCAAAAATAAAGATTACTCAAAATATCACCCAAACGAAGGTAGCTCTAATTATGCCAAAACGTACCGACATAAAAAGCATTCTTATCATTGGCGCCGGCCCTATCGTCATCGGCCAAGCATGTGAGTTTGACTATTCAGGCGCACAGGCGTGTAAAGCACTAAAAGAAGAAGGCTACCGTGTCATCTTGGTCAACTCAAACCCTGCGACCATCATGACTGACCCTGTCATGGCTGATGCGACTTATATCGAGCCGATTACTTGGCAGACGGTTGAGCAAATCATTGCCAAAGAGCGTCCTGATGCTATCCTGCCAACCATGGGCGGACAGACCGCGCTAAACTGTGCATTAGATTTGGACAAGCATGGCGTACTGACTAAGTATAACTGCGAGCTGATTGGCGCGACCAAAGACTCGATCGAGATGGCAGAAGATCGCAACTTGTTTGATAAAGCCATGAAGCGTATCGGCCTTGAGTGCCCACGCGCTGAAACGGCTGAAACGATGGAAGAAGCCTTTGCTACTCAAGAAAAAATGGGCTATCCGTGTATCATTCGTCCGTCATTCACGATGGGTGGTTCAGGCGGCGGTATCGCCTATAACCGTGATGAGTTCATTGAAATCTGCGAGCGCGGTTTTGACTTGTCTCCAAACCATCAATTGCTTATTGATGAGTCATTAATCGGTTGGAAAGAGTATGAGATGGAAGTGGTTCGTGACAAAAACGACAACTGTATCATCATCTGTGCCATCGAAAACTTTGACCCAATGGGTGTGCATACAGGCGACTCAATCACCGTTGCGCCAGCACAAACCTTGACGGATAAAGAATATCAAATCATGCGTAATGCGTCATTAGCAGTACTACGTGAGATTGGTGTGGAAACGGGCGGCTCAAACGTCCAGTTCGGTATCAACCCTGATACCGGTCGCATGGTCGTCATCGAGATGAATCCACGCGTATCACGCTCATCTGCCCTAGCCTCAAAAGCCACTGGTTTCCCAATTGCCAAAATCGCGGCAAAACTGGCGATTGGTTATACGCTAGATGAGTTGCAAAATGACATCACTGGTGGCAAAACGCCAGCCAGCTTTGAGCCTGCGCTTGATTATGTCGTGACCAAGATACCTCGTTTTAACTTTGAGAAATTCGCTCAAGCAGACAATGTGCTATCAACACAGATGAAGTCAGTTGGTGAAGTCATGGCGATTGGTCGTAACTTCCAAGAGTCCATGCAAAAAGCATTACGCGGTATGGAAACTGGCAATGATGGTTTTGATGAGCAAATTGACTTTGCCGCTATCAAAGACGGTAATCTTAGTACTGACAAAGCACGCAGCGAGATTGTTAATCGTTTAACCATTCCAACCCCTGAACGCATTTATTATATTGCAGATGCCTTCCGCATCGGTATGAGTGTCGATGAAGTGTTCAATTTCACCAAGATTGACCCGTGGTTCTTGGTACAAATCGAAGACATTGTTAAAACAGAATCCACTGTGAAATCACTTGGTTTTGGTGGACTGAACGAGAAAAACCTACGTAGCTTTAAACGTAAAGGTTTGTCAGACTTACGTTTGGCCAAATTGCTTGGTGTCTCTCAGAAACAGCTACGCAAAAAGCGTTGGGATCTAAACGTCTATCCAGTCTATAAGCGTGTGGATACTTGTGCAGCAGAATTCGCCACCAGCACCGCTTATATGTACTCAACGTACGACAGCGAATGTGAAGCCAACCCGACCAATAATAAGAAAATTATGGTCATCGGTGGCGGTCCTAACCGTATCGGTCAAGGCATTGAGTTTGATTATTGCTGTGTACACGCTGCCCTTGCAATGCGTGAAGACGGCTACGAGACCATCATGGTCAACTGTAACCCTGAAACGGTTTCAACCGATTATGACACCTCTGACCGTCTCTACTTTGAGCCAATCACACTAGAAGACGTGCTAGAAATCGTCCGTATCGAAAACCCTGATGGCGTGATCGTACAGTTTGGTGGTCAGACTCCACTGAAACTGGCTCGCGCCCTCGAAGCCGCTGGGGTCAAAATCATTGGTACTAGCCCTGATGCGATTGACCGTGCTGAAGACCGTGAACGCTTCCAGCACATGATTCAGCAATTGAACTTGGTTCAACCAACCAATGCACTAGCGACGAGCTTAGAAGATGGTTTGGTCAAAGCAAAAGACGTTGGTTATCCATTGGTCGTACGCCCATCGTATGTACTCGGTGGCCGCGCGATGGAAATCGTCTATAACGAAGACGAGCTAAGACATTACCTACGTACTGCGGTACAAGCCTCTAACGAAGCGCCTGTCCTACTAGATCGCTTCTTAGATGACGCCATCGAAGTCGATGTCGACTGCGTGAGCGATGGCACCGATGTGGTGATTGGCGGTATCATGCAGCATATCGAACAAGCGGGTGTTCACTCTGGTGACTCAGCCTGTTCATTGCCGCCTTACTCGCTATCTAAAGAGTTATGCGATGTGATGCGCGCACAGACTATTGCTATGGCTAAAGAGCTAGGCGTTATCGGTCTGATGAACGTACAGTTCGCTGTAAAAGGCGAAACCGTCTATATTCTTGAAGTCAACCCACGTGCTGCCCGCACCGTGCCATTTGTCTCTAAATGTATTGGCACCTCATTGGCACAGATTGCTGCTCGCTGTATGGCTGGCACCTCGCTCAAAGACCAAGGCTTTACCACTGAGATCGTTCCTGCATTCTACGCGGTCAAAGAAGCGGTATTCCCATTTGCTAAGTTCCCTGGTGTTGACCCTATCTTGAGTCCTGAGATGAAGTCAACCGGCGAAGTCATGGGCGTGGGCAAAACCTTTGGTGAAGCATTCTACAAAGCCATTATCGGTAGTAACGAACGCTTGCCAGGCTTGCCAACTGAAGGCGAGACCAAAACGGTCTTTATCTCAGTTCGTGACAGTGACAAAGCGCAAATTGCCCCTATCGCTCGTCAGCTTGCCGACTTTGGTTTTAACATCGTCTCAACCACGGGTACGCAAAAAGTACTGAGCGACGCTGGTATTGAGTGCAAGCAAATCAACAAAGTCACCGAAGGTCGCCCGCATATTGTCGATGCTTTAAAGAACGGTAACATTGATTTGATTATCAATACGACTGAAGGCAAACAGGCGCAAGAGGATTCATTCTCTATCCGCCGTAGCGCGCTACAAGGCAAAGTTTTCTACGTCACCACGTTAGGTGCGGCTGATGCCATCTGTAAATCTTATGCGATTGAATTGCCATTTGAAGTCTATAAACTACAGGACTTACATGAACAAGCAAAGACTATTGCGTAGTTCTATTGACTTGATTGAATAATTTCAGTAGATTAGGCATAACCATTAGGCTTGCCTAAACGCCGATTCAAGCATCACTGTTTATTTGTGATTCAGTGATGCGAAATCTGCGACACCTTTACTGTAATAGACTCAAACCTGACAGACCCAAAAAGCATAGTGGCTAAACTGCGACTATGCTTTTTATTACGTAAGATTATATGCGTTTATTTTTGTATTAAGGTGAGGCCTGCTGATTCATGGCAACCTATTTGTTCATTTCGCCATCTTAATTATCATTCTTTTTATATTCATACCCATTGCAATAACACTGACACCATCTCCTTATGAGGTGGTGTGGTGTTATTGGTTTAAGGAAAAAACATGCAACGTTATCCAATGACTCCGCAAGGACACGCGGCTTTAGAAGCCGAATTAAAACAGTTAAAAAGTATTGACCGTCCACGCATCACCGCATCGATTGCTGAAGCACGTGAACACGGCGATCTAAAAGAAAACGCTGAATACCATGCTGCCCGTGAGCAACAAGGGTTTTGTGAAGCACGTATCCGTGATATCGAAGCCAAGCTTGGTGGCGCACAGGTCATAGACCCTGCGACATTGACCAAAGAAGGCCGTATCGTGTTTGGCGTCAGTGTCGTGATCGAAAACATGGACACCGAAGAAGAAAAACAGTACAAAATCGTTGGCGATGATGAAGCTGACTTTAAAGCTGGCAAAATCTCAGTCAACTCACCGATCGCTCGTGGTCTGATTGGTAAGTTTGAAGGCGATGAAGTACGTATCGAAACGCCAAAAGGTGTGGTTGAGTATGAAGTCATGAAAGTGATCTACGATTAGTAGAATGTGCTGTTTTTGATCTTCTATAAACTTGATACTCTTAATAATAGACAGTTTGATAAGCAGCCTTTTACATCATAGCATTCTAGATAACAGACTCTCTAAATAGCGGCAACTTTGAACAATTGCTCCTATAAATGACAGCTGTCTTAATCAGCTAATGTTTTGAAAACGGCAATGATGTTAACAGTGATTATATACAACTGATCACCTAAGCCCTTAATCTGTTGGATAAAATCGGTATTACGTATTGGTAGCATTTATACCGTTCTGGTTACATAATGCTGCTTTTATACATGATTTGTTTTGGCGCATAATCGTTTTAGTTTTTAGTGCAACGGGGCTTTGGTAAGAAATAACTTGCTGCCAAAAATCTTTAAGATTAGGCGATTTGAGGTCAGTTAATTCTGTCGCACTTTTACTCAAAATAATGATTATCTGATCATAGACACTAGCTATTGTCAGTACTGATATACCCTCGTTATGTGGCATGCTTTTTGGTGTCATCTAGCGGGGATTTTTTATATCTAAGCGTTGTATTTTTGTCGTTTCACTTACTGCTATTTTTGAGGAATATTTTATGACCATGATGTTTTATAAGCCGACAGCACTGCATACTACATTATCTGCCATATTAACGGGCATGATACTTGCGGCCTCTTCAGCTCACGCAGCGCCCGAGATTGCCGTTAGCGCATCGGCTGGTGGTAGCACCACTGTGGTCGAGCAATACTCTGATGGCAAAACAGCCACTATTACTGCGACGTCAAGCGGTATCACGATGCAAGATGGCATGCCATATGCGGTGACTCAAACGACCACTGTGCCAAGATATGTCGTTCGTCAGGGTGCTAATAGTGCTGTCGTCACTCAAGGTAGTACCACTGTCACTAGCGTGCCGGTGACCAATCGAGCGACCAACAGTGTCACCAAAGTAGACGTGATTACTACCCCTATTAGCACCGTGACGCAAATATTGCCTGTTGCCACTGCGACTCAGTTACCTGTAATGAACGCACCAACGACTGTCATCACAAGCCAACCTGTAACCAACCAAATCACGACGACGACTTTAGATACCTTACAGTTGACCCCTACTTTTAGTACACCTGGTGTCGTCAATGCAAATACCAAAGTCATGAAAATTCTAAAAAATGCCGATGGACGTGAAGTGGCCGTACCTGCCAATCATATCGCCCCTGGTGACATCATTGAATATCACACCACCTATACCAACATCACAGCGCAACCTGTCAGCAGTGTCAATGCCATCGTATCACTACCAAGTGGTGTACAAATGGTGTCGTTAAACAGCTCATTACCGACGTTTGCGACCATGGGTGGCGACAACTATCAGACCATCGGTCAAGTTGGCAATACCGTGATGGTGCAAGAAAGCTACTCTGGACTTAAGTGGGACTTGGCAAATATTAATGCCAATAGTGCTCAAACGGTGGTCATACGCGCCAAAGTTCAGTAAGGATAAATAAGCATAAAGCTGATTTTTAAGCTCAAAATCCGTCAGATTTTATAAAAGGTCTTGTCCTCTGTTCTAATAGTTGGCAAGACCTTTTTCTGATCCACGCCTGCCCGCATTTTTTCCTCAAAAAACTCACTTTTTAGATAGTCATACTCTATACGTCCTTTTTATTATAAAATTATCGCAAACTCAATATCTGCGTAAAACAAACCATGAGCATATTGTCTATTAGGGTACTGCTATTCTGCCTGATTCCGATAGGCCTATTTGTCTTTTTTAAAGCGATTAAACTGTTGAGAAACACCTTCAATGGCGATGTATTATTAACGCTGCCGTATCAGGATAATATAGGGCGTTTTACGGTCTCAAAATCAGGGGTTTATGCCGTTTGGCACAAAGGCCCTCTGTTTAAAAGAACGCCACTTGCACAGTTTCGCCCTCACATTCTAAATACGTCTACCAATAAAGAAAGCAAACTTCACAGCTCACTCCTATCTCCGCGCTCAAATAATTTTGCTACTGGTAGAATGGAGCTATTTACCTTTAGAGCTGAAATGGGTAATTACGAATTGAGGCTAATATCGGGTTCGAGCACTTCTAGATTGCAAGCGATTATAGGAGGTGCCATACCTTTGGCAGATATCGATTTGAGCCATTACTCTATTGAAATTAGAGAAAGCCAATCACAGGTGCTAACGATACTATCTATTCCACTAATACTGCTTGGCGGTGCATTTATAATTGGCGGTTTAGTCATGAGATTATTAGCCTAGCAAATATTTATATCGTTATAGGTTTAGACAGTCATATATTAAACAGTGACTCGCTATCTAATACTGACAGCGTTGGCTTTTCTTAAAACACCCTATCTTCTTAATAGATTGTCCTAACTCACTTCTAAAAACCCTCATTACATCCATCCTAAAATCATATAGATCGGGCGACAACCGTTGTCGTTTATTATTTATATTTAATCAATAAATACAATAGCTTACTGTGTATTTTGATAAAATAACATCCTGTTCATTCATTGGTAATACGCGACTTATGGCAAACATCAATTATGAAAGATTACAGGGCAAACTCAATATCTTGGCCGATGCTGCCAAGTATGATGTCTCTTGCTCATCCTCCGCTGGTACTCGCAAAAACCAAGGTGGCGGTCTAGGCGATGCCTCAGCGACCGGTATATGTCACAGCTATACCGAAGATGGCCGCTGCGTCAGTTTATTAAAAATTCTTCTGACCAATCATTGTATTTATGACTGTGCTTATTGCACTTCGCGTAAAAGCAATGATACCCCACGCGCTGCTTTTAGCGTCGAAGAAGTGGTTGATTTGACCATGCAGTTTTATCGCCGTAACTACATTGAAGGGTTATTCCTCAGCTCTGGTATTTTTAAAAGTGGCGACTATACGATGGAGCGACTGGTCGAAGTCGCCAAACTCTTACGCACCCGTGAGCGCTTCAATGGATATATTCATCTAAAAACCATACCCGGCGCCTCAAAAGAACTGCTACTAGAAGCAGGATTATATGCTGACCGTTTGAGCGTCAATATCGAGATTCCGACCAAATCAGGACTCGCTTTGCTTGCGCCAGAGAAATCACATGACCAATTAAAAGCGCCGATGGAAACGGTAAAAGAAGAAATCATCACCATCCGTGAGAGCCGTAAAACTCACAAAAAAGCGCCTAAATTTACGCCAGCAGGTCAAACCAGTCAAATGATTGTGGGCGCCAGCAATGAGACCGACTTGCAAGTGATTCAGCTATCGAGCCACTTCTACAAAACCTATGATCTCAAGCGCGTCTACTACTCAGGCTATGTGCCTATGCTCTCTGACAGTCGCTTGCCCGCGATTGGCACACCGGTGCCGATAATGCGAGAGAATCGTCTGTATCAAGCAGATTGGTTAATGCGTTTTTATGGTTTTGGTGCACATGAGATTGTGGAGCCGGAGTCGCCTTTTTTGGACTTAGACTGTGACCCAAAGCTTGCTTGGGCGATACGGCATCGCGAGCACTTTCCTGTCAATATTCAAACCGCAACATACGAGATGATTGTCCGCATACCCGGTATTGGTACTAAAACGGCCAAAAAGATTGTCAAAGCGCGCAAGTTCAATCAGTTGACGCTATATCATCTAAAGAAGATGGGCGCGGCGGTTAATCGTGCCAAATACTTTATCGCAATGACGGGTAAAAACGAGCATCTTGCCCATTTGACTCGCGATAATTTCCGTCAGTATGTACTGGCGCAAACGCAGACCAAGTTTAAAGATCAGCGTAGCGGGCAGCTGGCTTTGTTTTAAAATGACGCTTAAACACATACTAAAAACTTTGCCACCTCGCACCTGTGTCTAATATAGAAATACAGGATAGAAATCTAGGATAAAACATGTCAGCACTTATCCAAAACAACGCTTACACTGTCGGTCAGTTAACGCCTAGTATCATCTTGTATGAGCCTAGCTTTGAAGGCTGGCTGAGTGCGGTATTTTATGTTTATGCCAACAAACTACAAGACGATGTGGCGCTAAAGCTAACGGCGCAGGATTGCTATGTGCCGTCACTGATTGCTCAGGCGACTAGCGTGGCAACTGATGAAGAACAAGCCGAGCGTGTCTTGGTAAAGCTAAACACGCTGCTGGGTCGTTCAGGTATGCGCAATATTTTGTGGGGATTTTTATCAGAGAAGGACGATATCGGCACGACATTGTTTCGTGTGGTCAAATACGCCATCGACTATCCCAATCGTCAAATCATGCAGGATTTGGGTAATTTAGACGTGCTTGAGCTGGTACAAACGGTCAAATCTGTCGGGCGTGAGAAGCACCGTATGGAAGCGTTTGTACGTTTTGAGCATACTACTGATGATATTTATTTTGCGCGCGTTGAGCCAGACTTTAATGTATTACCACTCATCGGGGAGCATTTTCGTCAGCGTTATCAAGACCAGCATTGGGCCATCTACGATCTGACCCGTGGTTACGGCATTTATTATGATAAGAGTACCAGCACACCTACGCGTCCTGCTGCGCTGCAAACCATCACTGATCTTGATGACGCGGTACTCCGTAATCCTGCCAGTATTCACAGTCCTGATGAGCAGCGTTATCAGAAGTTTTGGCAAGGGTATTTTACCAACGTCAATATCAAAGAGCGCAAAAACCCTAAGCTGCATAAACAGTATCTACCGCAGCGATATTGGAAATACTTAAGTGAAAAACAAGTACTGCCCAATGCCGAACACCTACAAAAACGTCGCTAACACACTCTATCGATTTTGCCATTGAATGTGCTTATTGCTGTGTCTTCAAAAAACTCCAGTCCTTGTCTCCTCTTTTTATCTTGATGGTTGAGTTTTAATCGCTTTTCACTGACAATAGCAGCTTGATAATATTAACTGGTGACCCTCGCTATTATGAAAATTATGCGCCTACTGTCGTCTTTGAAGCATGATGAATCCGAGCGCGGCATTTTTCATCTTGGGCGCGCGTTGGTCAAAAACGGCCACACCTCCATTATTGTGTCTAGCGCCGATGAAAATAATGATTTGGTCAGACGCCTAAAACGTGACGGCAATCACTACCATCAGTTATACATGAACAAAAAATCTTGGCTGTCATTGCTACAAGTCTCATCACTACGGCATCTGATTGAAAAATATGAGCCTGATGTCATTCATGTACACTCGCGCACCCCTGCATGGATATTGCATTTGGCACTGCGCCGTGCCCGCGTCAAGCGTCTGCCAAAAATCGTCTCGACCATGTATGGTTTTTATCCCATTAATAAATACTCCCAAGCGCTACTCAATGTCGATACGATTATCACCGTGTCAGACAGCGTCACTCAATATCTAAAAAAAGGCCTACGCCTTGAAGATGCTGACCCCAAAGTCATTACGCGTATCTATCGCGGTATCGATACTCGGCGCTACCCGTATCGGCATAACCCCTCTGTCTATTGGCTCCGTCATACCTTTGCTGAATACCCTGAGCTTGAGCATAAAAAATGGCTGATATTCCCAACCGTCATTGGCAATGAGTATGGCCAAGAGTGGCTCATTGACATCTTAGGCAATCTGCAAGAACAGTTCCCAAATATTCATGTCATTATTATGGATGATGATTATAAAGATGGCGATGTCGCTCACGAAGACTTTCGTCAGCGTAGCAATAGTTTGGGACTCGCTGAGCGTATTACTTATGTGGGCAGCAAACGTAATGACATGCGTGAGTGGCTATCAGCGGCCAATATTGTGATGGCGCTCGCCAATGAACCTGAATCCATCGGTATTAATGCGCTGCAAGCCATCCATCTAGGTACGCCAGTGATTGGTTGGGATCAGGCAGCCTTTAGTGAAATTCTGCAACCACTCTATCCACAAGGACTGGTCAAAAAGCATAATGCCAGCTCGCTTTGTAAAGCGGTCAAAAACCAGCTAGAGAGTGTGACTCGGCCTGAGATGACCAATAAATTCACGATGCGTGAAATGATTGACAAAACACTTGAGGTCTATCAAAACTTGCATGATATGGCATTGGCACAAGAGCAAGCACAGGCCGATGCATTGGCCGTGCGCAGAATCCAAAAAAGCCTCAAAAAAGCGGCGAAGCCTGCCCTAAACGTCGCTGTGAAAAATATCGAGCCTGTTGCTAAGAATCCAAAAATAAAGCTCACTAAAGAAAAAACTAAGACAGCGGATACAATAGATACAACTGAAAATAATCAACAGCCATAAGCTAAGCATTTTATTCGATACCTAACTTTATAATCAAAAAAAAGGCCACTTCTCATTGAAGTCGCCTTTCTTGTTAACGATTTAGAACTTTAATATACCCACACTCCGAAGCCAAGCTTAGGTTTAATAAGTCGTCGGTGTGTGTGCACTGACAATACGAGTAATACTATCGGTAGGATTGATAAAGGTATGCGGTTGAATGGTATCAATCACATAGCTATCACCTTGGTTAAGCAAATAAGTACTGTCTTCAATACGGATAATAATCTTGCCCTCGATGACCGTACCAATCTCCTCACCCTCATGAGCGATTTTTTCTTCGGTTGAGCTATTTGGCTGATAGGTCTCGATCAAAAACCCCAAGTTTCTGGTGGTGCTACAGTTATAGACTTGCTTTAGCGACACTTTACTATTGGGTTCATTAAGCTCTAATAGATCTTTTGGCGTTACGATCACTCTAGCCTTTGGCTCTTTCCACTCGTCACTAAAGAACGTGGTCAGATCAGAACCCAATACTGTCAAAATCGCCTTTAACGTATTGACCGCTGGACTGACCTTGTTACGCTCAATCGAGCTGATAGACGTGTTCGTCAATCCTGACAGTTTTGCCAGCTTACGTTGCGAGTAACCTTTTGCTAGACGCAGCTGGTTAATCTTTTTACCAATGTCTTCCTTCAACGATTCATCTGCTTCAGAAGTTGACGCTGTTTCAGAATCATTCAGTTCATCATCATCGATATCATCTATTTCAATATCAGCTACCTCTTTGTCATCGACATTATCAACATCATTCTCAATGTTATCAATATCAGTGACAGTAGTTTCTGCCTTACTTTTAGTCGTGCTATTCGGTTTGTGGTTCTCTGGCATGGTGAATAAATTCCGTGAATAGAAATTTGGACAAGCTGTCTTGCGCATAATTTAACTCAGGATGCCATTGTACACCAATCATAAATGGATGTTGTAATAAGCTGATAGCCTCTACCAAGCCATCACGTGCTAACGCTTCGACAAATAGACGTGTGCCAACTTTGTTGATGGCCTGCTTATGTAGTGAGTTGACGTGCCATGTTTCACCGAACGCCGCCAGCCTACCCTTGGGTTGAATGATAACGTCATGTACTGGCTGATACTGCACCTCAAGCGGTTGGGTATTGTCTTCCAGATGGGGCTCATAAAACCCTTCTACCTCACGCCAGTCAGGATGCAACGTCCCCTCAAAATACACATTCATCTCTTGTAAGCCTCGGCAAACGGCCAATAGCGGAGTCGCTGTTCTGTCTGCATAAGCCAACAATTTGAAGCTTAGCTCATCACGGCCTAGATCCTGTTTTGCTTCGGTATGCGTCGCGCCATAACGCATTGGTGCGACATTGCTGTAGCTACCTGTCAATAAAATTCCATCTGCCATTTCGAGCAATGCATCAAAGTTTTCGCTATCGGCAGCTGTGTTTGGCAGCAGTATAGGGTTACCGCCATAGAAGTTTACAGCATCGATGTATTTTTGATATACCGCCTGTGCGGGCTGGCCGTCAACCATCTTATGACAAGACACAATAGCAATAATAGGTCTGGAATTTTTCATATCATTTTCTCTTGTTATAGCAAATAGACCTAGGCTGTCTATGTTGTCTAATCCCTTATTTAGCTAAAATTTAACACAGCGCCTCACGAAATGTAAACTATAAACTTCATTAATATCGGTATTTGTACTAAAAACCCGCATTTGAGTTATTTTAAGATAATTTTAAATAAAAATTGACAATTATAGTTTTCATCCATATATTAAAAGTCAGCAGCAATGATAACCAACATAGTTTAACTTTTAGCCTGAATAAAAACGCCTAAGAGCACAGTCTATAAGTCACTAATATCGTTGATAAAAAATAAAAACACGCCCTATTCAACCAGTCATTTATCAAATGCTTATCTTTCAAGTGTTAGTTATAAATGCCACTAATAGAAAATTTAGACACAACATCCAAAACGTAGCAGCAGTAACAAACCCGGTAATTCTACAAATTCATAGGAAGAATAGACATGACGATAACCAATGGAATGGGCGAATCTGCAAACGACACAGAGTACGTTTATGTGGCAGCAGGTGATATCAATGGCTTACTTCGTGGTAAGCGCATCCCCGCCAATCAAATGGAGAAGGCAAAAGACGGAGCGATACGACTGCCATTGTCTATTTTGGGTGTCGACATCTGGGGTGCTGACGTGATTGAATCCTCTCAGTGTAATGGTGATATCGATGCCATTGCTCGCCCTACTGGCCGTGCCGCTTATCCTCTGCTCAATACCAGTGCCCCGTCATCGCTACTCCCTATTTGGCTCTATACCGAAGACAATGAGCCGTATTACGGTGATGCCAGACACGTTTTAGACTTTATCAGCAAAAAATTCAAAGCGCTTGGTTTGACACCAGTGATGGCGACTGAGCTTGAGTTTTATTTGGTTGACTACACAGAAGGCGAGACGCCAAAACCACCTATTCGCCCCAAGAGTGGTCTGAGATTAAACAAAACCTCTATTCTAAGCATCAATGACTTATTGCAATTCGATGAGTTTTTAGACGAAGTCTATGCCCAGTGCAAAAAGCTAGACATTCCTGTCGATGCCGCATTGGCTGAAAATGGCTGTGGTCAGTTTGAGATTAACCTACTACACGTAGATGACCCACTAAAAGCCGCCGACGATGCGATTTTGTTTAAGCAAGTCGTCAAAGCAGTGGCCACTCGTCGCAAGCTCACCGCGACCTTTATGGCAAAACCGTTCGGCCTACAATCAGGTAATGGCTTCCATGTACATTGCAGCTTATTAGACAAGGACGGCAACAATGTCTTTGATGATGGCTCAGCGGAAGGCTCAGATATGCTGCGTCATGCGGTCGCTGGACTATTGAAAACCATGTCAGATTGCACCTTATTATTTGCGCCACACGTGAACTCTTATCGCCGTTTTGCACCCGGTACCTTGGCACCAAACAACGTGTCATGGGGTTATGAGAACCGTACCGCCGCTGTACGTATCCCTGGTGGGGACTCAAAAGCACGCCGTATCGAACACCGTGTATCAGGTGCTGATGCCAATCCTTATCTGGTCTGTAGTGCAGTATTGGCAGGCATGTTATATGGTATCGAAAACAAGTTAGAGGCGCCCGAGCCCATCAATAGCATTACTTATAACGAAGAAGATCTCAAAACCTTACCGTTAGATTGGCTATCAGCCATTCGTCAGTTTGAAAACAGTGACGTCATTGATGCACTATTCCCAAGCGAGATGATTGAACTGCTGATTGCGGTTAAAAAACAAGAAGCCAAACGCTTCTCTCAGCAAGTCACCAACCTTGAATACCTCACCTATTTACAGGATGTCTAATATGTCAAATAGCAAGCCGTCTAACAACACGCGCAATATCCCGCATTATTCAGACAAAGGACAGTATCCTGATAGCTACTATGCTGCCAGTCGTAATCCTAAACCAGATAGACCAAGGCTAGAAAATGATATTCATGTTGAGATTTGCGTGGTGGGTGGTGGCTATAGTGGTCTATCAACGGCACTGCATCTCATGGAGACAGATCACGAAGTGGTCGTGCTGGAAGGCGCACAGATTGGTTGGGGTGCCTCAGGTCGCAATGGTGGTCAGATTGTCAACGGTCTAAATGCCAGCTTAGAAAAAATCAAAAGCTCTTATGGTCAACAAAACGCCGATTTTGTCGGTCAGCTCGTGACACGCGGTGGCAAAATTATTCGCCGACTAATCCAAGACTACGACATCAGCTGCGACTTAAAAGAAAAGAATATCTTTGCCGCCTTAAACAATGGGCAATTGAGAGATTTACAAAAAACGCATGCACTGTGGGAAAGCCACGGCATGCACGATCGCGAAATGCTAGATAAATACGGTATGCAAGAGCATATCAAGTCAGAGGCCTATGTAGGCGGGGTTATCGATCACTCAGGTGGACATTTTCATCCGCTCAACCTTGCGCTTGGCGAAGCCGCGGCCATTGAATCACGTGGCGGCACTATTTATGAAAACACCCTAGTCGTTGATGTTGAATATGCTGACGACCATATCAAGGTCATCACTGAATTTGGCACGGTCACTTGTAAACAAGCCGTTATGTGCGGTAATGCGTACTTAAACAAAGTCATTCCTAAGCTGACTGACCGAGTCATGCCAGTATCGACACAAATCATCGCCACCGAACCATTAGGTGACTTAGCAGATAAGCTGCTCCCAACTGACGTCTGTGTCGAAGATGTCCGCTATATTTTGGATTACTATCGCCTCTCAGCAGATAAACGCATGTTGTTTGGTGGTGGTACGGTCTATGGTGGTCAAGATCCCTCTGATATCACTGCCAAAATCAGACCAAACATGAATAAGATTTTTCCAGAGCTGCGCGATGTCAAAATTGACTATGCATGGAGTGGTAACTTTGCATTGTCGTTTTCACGCGTACCGCAAATGGGTAAGCTACATGATCGCGTATATTTCGCCCATGGTTATAGTGGTCATGGCGTGACAGGCTCACATCTATTCGGACAGATATTGGCTGATGCAATCAACGGCAATACCAAAGAGTTCGACACCTTTGCACAAATCCCATGGATTCCTTTCCCAGGTGGCCGCGCGCTACGCGTGCCCTACTCCATGATGGGCTCATGGTGGTATGCGCTAAAAGACACGACTGGCTTATAAATAATGTGATGGCTTCAATTTTCTGCTTAATGATAAGCAAGACTTTGAAGCTATTCATGCAACAGATTGTTATTACTAACTCGATAGGAAGTCCACTCGCACTTCCTATCGATCATTATCTTAAAACAGGATCTTCTCTATATAAGCCATAATGTCACACAAGGAACGTCACCATGAACATGAAGCTCAAGGATGCTGTCGAAGGACAGTATCACAACAAGCGAGTTTTTCTCACTGTCGTAGTGGGAATAGCCATCTATCTTGCCTTTGTCTGGTTATCATCCACCCGAGATCCATCAGAATCTTGGGGAATCCTCTCCCTACTACCGACCATGCTAGTACTCATCATTGCCATCGTGTCGAGACGTCCCTTTGAATCAATGATCGCAGGCTGTGTTGCTGGCCTTGTCATGCTCAACCCATTCGATCTAGTCTCCCCTTTTGCAGATAATATCTCAGCCGTACTCGGTAACGAAACCATTATTTGGATCGTGCTTGTTTGTGGTCTCATGGGTGGTCTGATTCAGCTTCTCGAAGTGAGTGGTTGCTTAGATGGCTTTAGTGAATGGCTCAAAAGAATCATTAAATCACGTAGACAGTCGTTACTGGCGACTTTTGCATTGGGCGTTGTGGTCTTCATTGATGATTACCTAAACTGTTTGGCCGTTTCGACATCAGTGAAAAAACTGACGGATACTTATGGCGTGTCACGTGAAAAGCTTGCTTATATTGTCGATTCTACCGCTGCCCCTATGTGTGTGATCGTTCCTATCTCTACATGGGCAGTCTACTTTTCAGGCCTGTTAGAAGAAAACGGCGTGGCAGCAGACGGTGCTGGTATGTCGCTTTATATCAGCTCTATACCATTCATGGCTTACGCTTGGTTTGCATTACTTATCGTGTTTTTGGTGGCCTACGGTATCATAGGTGATTGGGGCCCAATGAAACGTGCAGAAAAACGCGCGAAAGAAGGGAATCCTGTTCCAGAAGACTTTATCGATGAGCAATTGGTTTCAAATGTTAAAGCCAAACGTACGCTATCATTCAAAGCCAATATTTTTAACTTTGCATTCCCAATGATTTTGCTTATCGTCTCAACTATTTACTTTGAAGTGGATTTATTAAGAGGCGCATTGCTCACCTGTTTTGTGACCGTTATGGTCTATTGGGCACAAGGTCTTTTGAGTTTTGAGACCCAAGTAGAGTCTATTTTTACAGGCTTTAAAGTCATGTTATACCCATTATCGACCGTTATTGGTGGTTTCTTTTTGAAAGCCATTAACGACGAGCTTGGTATGACTATGTATGTCATTGACGCTATCTCACCGCACATGACGATTATTATCTTCCCTGCTGTTATTTTCGCTGTCATGGCTTTCTTAACTTTTGCGACCTCATCAAGCTGGGGTCTATATGTTCTTGCCATGCCGATTGTATTCCCAGTAGCAGCCGCACTAGGTGTTAGTACGCCATTGGTCATCGGTGCTTTGTTATCAGCGTCTTCATTTGGTAGTCATGCTTGCTTCTTTAGTGACTCATCATTATTGGCCGCACAAGGTGCTGGGTGTTCACCCATGCAGCATGCCTTCACGCAGTTCCCTTATGCGATGCTTGGTGCTGTGCTGTCGGTTGCTACCTTCTTAGGACTTGGTTTTATGATGGCTTAACGCTAGATAGTGAGTAAAGAAGCTGCTACTGCTACTCTCACTGCTAAATAACTTCTTAACTACAATACGGTTTAAATACATCACTATTTAAGCCGTTACTATGACCAAATTTTGCTTTTATTACGCTTTATTTTATTCATACAAAAGATAAATTATAATCAAGGAGTACACCATGCGATCCGTTACTGTTGCCAGCACTCAAATAGCCTGCTCTTGGGACAAACAAGAAAACATCGATAAAGCTACCGCATTGGTCACTGAAGCTGCCAAAGCTGGTGCCAATATCATCTTGCTACAAGAGTTATTCGAAACTCCTTATTTTTGCCAAGTACATGATTTTGAGTATTTTAATCTGGCTACCGAAGTCGAGCACAATACAGCCATCAATCATTTCAAAGAACTGGCCAAGTCGCTTGAAGTGGTACTGCCTATTAGCTTTTATGAAAAGTCAGGCAATGCGATGTTTAATAGTGTGACCATCATCGATGCTGACGGCGAGATACTAGGCACTTATCGCAAAACTCACATTCCAGATGGTATCCCTTATGCAGAAAAATTCTACTTCACACCTGGTGACACTGGCTTTAAAGTTTGGAACACTAAGTACGGCAAAATCGGTGTGGGTATTTGCTGGGATCAATGGTTCCCTGAGTGCGCGCGTAGCATGGCATTGATGGGGGCAGAGATACTGCTATATCCAACCGCCATTGGTGATGAGCCAACCCTAAATATCAACTCAACTGGCCACTGGCAGCGCTGTATGCAAGGACACTCTGCGGCTAACCTCATGCCAGTTATTGCCTCCAACCGTATTGGTGAAGAAACCATCAGCCAAAATGGTACGGGCAGCACCATGCAGTTTTATGGCAGTTCTTTTATCACTGATGGCCGCGGCGAAATTATACAAGAAGCCTCAACCGATAAAAGCGAATTTATCATGGCCACCTTTGATTTGGATGCACTGGCAGAACAGCGTCGCCAATGGGGCGTGTTCCGCGACCGTCGTCCATCAATGTATGGCACATTGCTCACGCACGGCTAACCCACTTTCCCAATTTCTATAACTGCTTGAGTTCGATAAGGTGACTTTATGTTCACATTACTGACAGGTTCGACTCCCAAACAAGATGGTTTTTATATGCCTGCAGAATTTGCACCGATGCAAAAAGTCTGGATGGTATGGCCGTATCGAGAAGACAATTGGCGACAGAAAGCCGTCCCCGCGCAAGCAGCCTATGCAGATGTTGCTACTGCCATCAGACAGTTCTGTGATGTTGGTGTTTTGGTCAATGCTGATGATTTTGATGCTTGTCGTGCGCAACTGCCCGATAATATCGATGTGATATCGATGCCAAGCAATGATGCGTGGGCGCGTGATACCGTTCCTACATTCTTAATCAATGATGCTGGTGATATACGTGCGTGCGATTGGACATTTAATGCATGGGGCGGTGATTACGATGGTCTTTATACGCCTTGGGATGACGATGACAAGCTTGCTGAGAGACTGTGCGAACATTTGAATATTGAGCGCTATCGTACTGACGATTTTGTACTAGAAGGCGGTGCCTTTCATGTCGATGGCGAAGGTACGGTATTAACCACACGCATGTGCTTGCTCAGTCCTGGGCGCAACCCTCACTTAAATGAAGCACAAATCGAAGACATGCTGAAATCGCATCTCAATGTCGAAAAAGTGCTGTGGGTTGATGATGGTATCGATCCCGATGAAACCACTGGGCACATTGATGATATTGCATGCTTTGCGCGACCTGGCGAAGTGGTCTGCTTATTTACGGATGATGCTGAGCATCCATTCTATGAAGCCACGCAAAAGGCGTATCAGCAGCTCTCAGAGATGACGGATGCCAAAGGCCGAAAGTTAAAAGTTCATAAACTGTGCTGTACCAAGCATCCTGTCACCTTGCCTGACAATGCTGATATTACCCAGTCTGGCGATGCCAAGTCTCGTAATACGGACGATATTTGTATCGCCTCCTACGCCAACTTTTTAATTTGTAATGACGCTGTCATTGTACCGCAATATGATGATATAAATGATGCTCTCGCTATCGAGCAGCTTGAAAGGATCTTTCCTCAGCATCAGGTAGTGGGAGTACGAACGAGAGAGATTGTTTTTGGTGGGGGCAATATTCACTGTATTACTCAGCAGCAGCCAGCAGCAATGAAAAAGTAATGTCTTAAAAAATACTTATGATGACAAAGCACTTGTCATAACAGCAACACTGACTAGAACCATGTAGTATCAATAACAACCCAAAACGGATTTTGAACCCAATAATATTTTAAACTACAGGACAAATTATGAGCGATTATCAAGTTAATAACCCAGCCACTGGTGAAGTAGAAGCCACTTACCCGACCGCCACTGAGCAAGATATCCAACAAGTGATTGAGAAGGCTGACAATGCCTATCAAGACTGGCGTCACGTTTCATTAAGTGAGCGTAGCGCACTACTGCACAAAATCGCCGACAGCTATCTTGAGCGCCAAGACGAGCTATCCCGTATCGTCGCCAATGAGATGGGCAAACCAGTCGCACAAGCGAAAGGCGAGATTGGTCTGGTGGCTGATATCTATCGCTATTATGCGGACAATGCTGAACAGCTACTAGCGCCTAGCACCATTGATGTTGACTCCGGATCAGCATCGGTAGAGAAACACCCTGTAGGCGCGCTATTAGGTATCATGCCGTGGAACTATCCGCATTACCAAGTAGCTCGTTTTGTCGCGCCAAACTTTATGGCAGGTAATACCATTATTCTAAAACACGCGCCGCAGTGCCCTAAGACAGCAGAAATCATCGTCGATATTTTCAAAGACGCAGGCGTACCTGAGGGCGTTTATAACAATATTTTTGCGACCAATGAGCAATCAGCGACCATCATCAACGATACACGCGTACAAGGTATTTCGTTAACAGGTTCTGAACGTGCTGGACAAGCAGTGGCAAAAGAAGCTGGCGGCGCACTTAAAAAAGTCGTGCTAGAACTTGGTGGTTCAGATGCCTTTATCGTCGCAGCCGATGCTGATATCGAACAGGCCATTCAAGGCGCTATCTCTGGTCGTTTTGGTAACACAGGACAAGCCTGTAACGCGGCCAAACGCTTGATTATCATTGAGTCTGTCTATGACAAATTTGTTGAGGGCTTCACCGCTGTGGTAAATGGCATCACCTTAACCGATCCTCTTAACGAAGAGACATTTATGGGTCCCATGTCCTCAAAAGCCGCTGCCGTCAATCTACAAGCGCAGCTAGATAGTGCCATTCAAGCAGGAGCAACCGTGCTCGTAGAAGGCGGTATGGTAAAAGACAAGCCGGGTGCTTGGTTTGCGCCTGCGGTACTGACAGATGTGACTGAATCAATGGATGTGTACCGTGAAGAGTTGTTTGGTCCGGTGGCTGTGATTTACAAAGCAGATGACATCGAACACGCGATCAAGATTGCCAACGATGTACCATTCGGTCTAGGTGCGTCTATTCAGACACAAGATCCCGCCCTAGCAGCAGACATCGCTAGCAAGTTAGAAGTGGGTATGGTCACTATCAACTCACCGTCTGGTAGTGAAGCAAATACCCCATTTGGCGGGGTCAAGCGCTCAGGCTTTGGTCGCGAGCTTGGTACACTAGGTATCACCGAGTTCTTAAACTATAAGCTGATTCGCGATAGATCTTAATCCTATTATCTATTTACTCCAAAAAAGCACAGTAATGCTGAGATGAGTTCTATAATGCTTATAGAGTACAAAATTAGCTAGGAAAATTCATCTCTGCAAAATATCTTCAATACATGTTTTTCTTATTTTTAGCTGGCGATATCTAACGCCAAAAAAAGGCCTAATATCGAATATTAGGCTTTTTTTGTTGGAAAATTCTTATGCAGTATTTTCATGCTAAATTGTCTTTATATAGCTAGATGATGCGATGTCGAGTACATTGCCAAAGTCTAGAAAAATGTCTTGCTGCTTATTGGTTATGGTGTCAGCCAGTCGCAATACTTCAATCAATCGTCTGATGCTTGAATCTCACAGCTTTCTCAATGAGATGCTAATACTATTATTTTTCTAAAGCGAAAAAAGCATCATTGACTAGATGGTTTTCTTCATTGAAGCGAACGTATATACCTTCACTGTCTTTTGTTGCATACCAATACTCGTCGTTTGCACCAATATTTATTTGAAAAAACTTATTGCTTATAATATTACCGACAGTGTAAACCGAACCTTCCACAAAAAAATCGTTGCCACAGGTACATTTTAGTTTATCCCCACTTCTGATCATACAGTCAACTTCCACAATAATGATGATAGCAAACAAAAGTTATCTATTTTAACTCTTTATCATTAAATGTCAATATACGAATATTATGCTGGCTGATTATTAACAATATATCAACTAATTTTCGAACAGAACAAAGATAACGAAAAAGCCTAACGTTTGACGTTAGGCTTTTTTATTAGAAGGTAATTAAAGTAAGTCTACTTTTTATATGGATTTTCTTTTAACCATTGCTGGTTAACGATTTTAAGCTCATGCAGCTCATGATCCATAATCTCTTTACTCTTACCAGGGTTCTTCATCGTGGCATAACCGTATAATGCAGCACCTAGCACTGTCCAGCCAAGGAAAATCCACCACTCAATCGCAACGAGTGCCGATGGCATACCCGGTAGATATAGTGCCAACATACCCAGACTAAGTATAATAGTAATGACACCAACCAATTTACCTGCTGGTACTCTAAACGGGCGTACCATATTAGGCTCACGGTAGCGTAGCACTAAGAATGACAGGGCAACACATGTATAAGCAATAACGATACCGAACCCGCCTGCGTCTACAATCCACACGAGCATTTTGCGACCAAAGAGTGGCGCGAGTGTCGCAAGGCCACCGATCAACAAGATCGCATTGACTGGGGTATTATATTTCGGATGCAGCTTGCATAGAAACTGCGGCAACATGTGCGTCTTGCCCATAGCGTATAACAAGCGACTACCACCGATAAGAAACGCGTTCCAGCTCGATAAAATACCCAGTACACCGCCGATAACGAGCAACGTACCCGCCCATTTACCATTCCAAGCGTTGGTCATCGCATCAGCCGTCGCCAGTGTCGAATCTTGCGCTTGTAATAATGGCAATGTCTTACCCACACTCCAAGCGACTGCCACATACCAAAGCACTGCGATAATAATAGAGACTATCAAAAATTTGCCAATATTTGGACGAGATAGATTGATCTCTTCTGCTGCTTGGGGAATGACATCGAAGCCGACAAACAAAAACGGTACCATGACCATCACCGTCATAATGCCGCCCATACCACCGATAAAGTTAGGCGCTTGTACTGTATTAGAGGTCTCAGGACTAAACATCAACGCCCCAACGAACAGCAGTATACCTACACAGAAAATACCTACGACTGCGAGCTTTTGGAACCAAGCACTCACTTCCATCCCGCGTATATTGAGCCATGTGACAATCACTGAGCCGAGCATACCGACAGCCACCCACGTGGCATAGACATCCCAGCCAGCGATATTCCAAAGGTAACCTTGGCTATAGTTCGGAATGACATATTCGACAACAGTAGGCAATGCCACTGCCTCAAAAGCGACGACAGAAAAATAACCAAACAAAATACTCCACGAGCAGATAAAGGAGACATTCACCCCCAGTGCCCGGTGAGTATACGTATGCTCGCCCCCTGTAATAGGCATGGATGCAGCCAGTTCAGCATACGTCACACCGATCAAAACCACCACCAGACCGCCTATCAAAAAGGCGCTAATTGCGCCCCATATACCTGCCGAGATGATCCAACTACCAGCCAGTACGACCCAGCCCCAACCAACCATTGCCCCGAATGCCAGCGCAATAATATCAAAGACCCCTAACGTTTTTTTTAATTCAGACATAACCCACTCCTTGTCTTTGTATCATCCGTGTGAACCTTTTACGGTTACACCATGTTTATGTCGTGCGACAGCACTCATCCTATTTACTGTTTGCGTTGTTTCACATCAGACCGCCTATATGCCATTTGGCTATTCAGGCACAAATATTCAGGCACAAAAAAAACGGCGTCTTGACTTGCAAGGCGCCGTCTAACAACATACTCAAATGGAGTGTCATAAGGGCAACCTTGCCGTTATCTTTCATACAATCTTTTAACCAATATCGGTACTTGAACTAGATGTACTTGGTTAAAAACGATCCATCGCTAAAGTAAATGACACTCAGTATTGCTTATGCCGTTAGAATACCTTTGATGATATCAAGGCCTTCTTGTAACACTTCATCTTCAACTGTCAATGGCACCATCACACGAATGGCATTGCCATACATACCACAAGACGCTAGTAGCAAGCCTTGCTCAAATGATTTTGTTTTTAGATTGGCTGCGGCGGCGGCATCAGGCTTGCCTTCGCTATCAATCAATTCAAACGCTAACATCGCGCCCTTATGACGGATATGACCGATACTGCTTAGGTTCAAGCCTTTTAAGAACGCGGCGATGGTATCACCAATCACCACACTACGCTCAAGTAAGTTTTCTTCTTCGATAACTTCCATAACAGCAAGTGCCGCAACACAAGCCAGTGGGTTGCCAGAATAAGTACCACCCAAACCGCCTACTTGCGGCGCATCCATGATGTCAGCACGACCAACTACTGCTGATATAGGATAGCCGCCAGCCAAGCTCTTGGCAGTTGTCATCAAATCAGGCTCAACGCCTAGCTGCTCACCTGCAAACAAGGTACCGGTTCTAGCGAAACCACACTGTACTTCGTCAAAAATAAGCACGATGCCATGCTCATCACAAATCTCGCGCAATGCTTTGGCAAATGACGGCGTTACCTGATGGAAACCACCCTCGCCTTGGACTGGCTCGATAATCATTGCAGCCACTTCACTAGGATCGATATCTGCTTGGAAGATCATGTCAAGGCTATGTAGCGCTTGCGCTTCTGTTACGTTCAACTCTTCTGCAGGGAACAACGCATGGAACACAGGTCCTGGCATCGGGCCAAAGTTCTTTTTGTATGGCAATACTTTGCCTGTCAGGCTCATACACATCATGGTACGACCATGCCAACCGCCAACAAAAGAAATCACGCCTGGACGACGGGTTTTAGCACGAGCAATTTTGATGCAGTTTTCAACGGCTTCTGCGCCAGTGGTCAAAAAGAATGCTTTGGTATCGCCGCTGATAGGTGCTTTTTCGCACAGCTTTTCAGCCAAATCCACATAGCATTCGTAGTTAATCATTTGCGCCGCAGTATGCGTAAATTTGTCTAACTGCTCATGGACACGTTGGGTGATTTTTGGATGGCTGTGACCGGTGTTCAATACTGAGATACCACCGACAAAGTCGATATAGCGCTTGCCTTCGATGTCCCAGATTTCTGAGTTCTTTGCTTTTTCTGCAAAGATAGGAAAGGCAACCCCAAGTCCTGTTGGTAAAACAGCTTTGCGGCGCTCAAGTAATGATTGATTGGTAGTCGTCATGGGAATGTCCTTTTCTTTGTTCGTAACATAAGTGCCATCTAGAGATTGGCGGTTTATTTGATGTCTGTCTTTGTACTCATTAGATATCAAATGGTGCTTGTTTGACCCAAAACACCACAGATATCTAAAAATTTATGCTAATTGATACTTTTTTAATTGTTACTGTGCTAACCATTAAGCCAACTCATTAGGTTATGGCTATTAGGTGATATCAGAGCACCAGTATTTGGTCGTGATATAGTCTTCGATACCATATTTTGAACCTTCACGGCCAAATCCAGACTGCTTCACGCCGCCAAATGGGGCAACTTCGGTAGAAATTAGACCAGTATTATGACCGATGATGCCGTACTCAAGACCTTCGGTAACGCGCCATGAGCGTGCATAGTCGCTACTATAAAAGTAAGCGGCCAAGCCATAAATCGTATCGTTAGCAGCATGAATAACTTCTGCTTCGTCTTTGAAGGTAAAGATGGTCGCAATTGGTCCAAAGATTTCTTCAGAGGCGATATCCATATCGCTACTAATATCGGTGATAACCGTTGGGTTATAAGTCAGTTCTGAAGCATCATTGATACTACCGCCAGTGACCAGCTTTGCGCCTTTATCTAGCGCGTCTTTTAGCAAGGCTTGGACTTTATCTAACGCTTTTTTGTTGATAAGAGGACCAATATCGACGCCCTCTTCTAGGCCGTTACCTACTTTTAATTCAGCGACTTTTTTGACAAAGACGTCTAAGAATTTATCTTTGATGCTGTCTTGCACGTATACACGGTTGGCACAGACACAGGTCTGACCAGCATTACGATATTTAGAAGCGATTAAACCAGCAGCGGCTTTCTCTAGATCGGCATCATCAAAGACGATAAATGGCGCATTGCCACCCAACTCTAACGATAGCTTCTTAATAGTTGGCGCGCATTGTGCCATCAGCGTACGGCCTACTTCTGTAGAGCCTGTGAATGACAGTTTATGAATGCGTGCATCACCCGTTAGGATGTCGCCGATGACAGAAGACTTACCGGTTACAACCTGAATAACGCCAGCAGGAATACCCGCTTGCTCTGCCAATACACCCAGTGCTAATGCAGAGTATGGTGTCTCGGTAGCAGGTTTGACGATAATCGTACAGCCTGCTGCTAGTGCAGGAGCAACTTTGCGCGTGATCATCGCAGCTGGGAAATTCCAAGGCGTAATAGCGGCACAAACACCGACTGGCTGCTTGAGAACGACATGACGTAGCTGCGCGCTATTGGCAGGAATCACATCACCATAGACGCGTTTGCCTTCTTCTGCAAACCAGCGGATAAAGCTGTTGGCATAACCCACTTCACCACGTGACTCAGTCAGCGGCTTACCTTGCTCAGCAGTCATAATGATGGCCAAATCTTCTTTATTGGCATCGATTAGATCAGCCCATTTTTGCAATAACTCTGCACGCTCTTTGGCTGTTTTTGCTGCCCAGTCTGCTTGGACATCATGAGCATAAGCAACGGCTTCGTTGACATCTTCTGTGGTGAGGCTTGGTACAGTACCAATGAGCTCGCCATTAAAAGGGTTGTTGACATCAAGTACAGCTTCATCACTAGCAGCATGCCAGCCGTCTTTGATGAAGCAAGATTGTTTGAGTAAATCTGGATTCGATAACTGCAGCGTGTGTGACATGTTGACGCTCCTTGTCATATAGGATGTATTTATAAGAATGGATACAATGGTAAGTCGTAAATAATTATTGATAATTCGTTGTTTGTTCAATATACTGAACAGGTATTCTATATACGAGACATCATTATAAGAACGATATGACGCGATTTGCAACCCTTAATCTCATTATTTTAAAAATTATCTTGTACTTCTTTCTTTTATTTCACTTTATAGGTTATTTATGAGCTCGACTGCCGTACCTGCGCTAGACAAAACATTTCAGATTTTGGACTTGATTACCGATAGCTCACAGCCTCTGACAGCGGCTCATATCGCAAAAGAGCTTGGGCTACCGCGTAGCTCCACTCACAACATTTTGCAGAGTCTATTGACCAAGCATGTCATTTACAAAGACCCTGAAAGCCGTTTTTATTTGGGTTCATATTTGATGTATTGGGCAGGCAAGTATGAGCAGCAGCAAGGCGTGGTGCAGTTGTTTAAAGATTTGATTGTGCAGTATCCGGTACTTCTTCAGCACACAGTTACCTTGTCAAAACTTGATTTGGGCGAAGTGGTATTTTTGGCTTGTCATGAGTCCCCTGCGCCGCTTGGATTTACTTTTCGAGCAGGCGTTCGCGTACCTGCCGTATTTTCTGCGACAGGCAAAGCCATGCTATCGACGTTGTCGATGGACAGTATCAAATCATTGTATAAAGATGCGTTTCCAACGCCTATGACCCAGCATGGGGTCAAGAATTTTACCGATTTGGCAACTGAGCTTGCGGCGATACAAGAAAGCCGAGTATCGCTCGATGACGGTCAATTACGAGATGGGATGTACTGCTTGGGCACTTATATCCGTAATGCATCAGGCAATGCGGTCGCTGGTATGGCGGTGAGTTTTTTGCAAGGAGAGTATGAGTCTAAACGGGCTGAGGTCAGTGCGGTATTGATTGAATTGGCCGAGCAAATTGAGCAGCATTTAGGCTTTACTACGAATTGATAAATGATAGAAGTTTGTAGAGAGTAGGTCGCAGAGTGTGACGGTAAACTCTGTGACCTATTTGATTGTTTTTAATTTGACTGATACTACTGAGCATTCAACTAGCTGGATCACTTATATTACTTTAGTTGCTTATAACTTCAACTATTATTGCTGTCTTCAGCGATAAGCCCAGATAAAAATGCTTGCAGATTATCATTGAGCTTTTGAATATAATAGCCACCCTCGACTAAGACGATCAATGGCTTGTTTAGCGCTTTCATTTTTTGTGCCAATATCTTAAAGCCTTCGGTACTAACAGCACATCTTGCTTCTGGGTCATTCTCATAAACATCAAACCCCAAGACATGAACGATAACATCAGGGTCAAATAGCATCATTGCCTCGATAGACTTATCAATATACTCAAAAAATCCCACTTCATCGGTGCCATGTGGCATCGGGAAATTGATGTTGTAGCCCTCACCTTCGCCTATGCCTTTTTCAAACGCATGCCCTGTCACTGCTGGATAAAAATTAACGGGGTCACCATGTACTGAAGTATAAAGCACGTCTTTGCGGTCGTAGAATATTTCTTGGATACCCTGTCCGTGATGCATGTCCGTATCTATAACGGCGATTTTTGCGTATTTCTGCCGTAGATGTTCGGCGATGATGGCAGCATTATTAAGATAGCAAAACCCACCCGCAGCGCTCTTACGCGCGTGATGACCAGGCGGCCGTGAAAAGCAAAGCTGTATATGACTGTCAGCACGCTCAGCGTCTGTTACTTTATCATTTAGCAATGCTTCGGCTGCGTTAAGTGCTGTTTGCGCTGACCAATAGATAGATGTCCAAGAATGCTCACTAATGGGCGCACTGTCATCTGCTTGATACTTAGCTGCTTTTGCCATGATGCCAATACCAGGATTATCATACGGTACAAAAATCCCTGTCTGCACCTGCGCACCCAAGTCTTCCCCTACTGCCATCCATTCATCATAGCCATGCTTAAGAAACTCAACATAACCAAAATCATGTACCGCTAATATAGGCCCGGTGCCAACATCGATAGCAGTCGTCACCTCTAAGCCCAATGCAGCTGGCGCTTTCAAAAACTCGACCATACGTTCTGGTATCTCTAACGGCTCATGCATCTTTCCATAAGAAAAATATGGCAGCGGTCTATGCAGGCTTAAATTTTCATGGCTGTATATTTTCATGCTCAACATTCCTTGTTTGACACTACTTGGTTTTGCATTATTTGTTGTGATACTGCTGTATTTAACACTACTTTATTTAAGAAGTTCCATTTTCTAGCTGTTATTTTGAGCATCTATTCCTGCAAGTATACTACTGCAAACGACGCACTAAACAATACCATCAGCTTTTAGCTTAGCGATCATCTCACTGTCATAACCCAAATCAGCAAGTGTACTATCAGTATGTTCGCTTAACTGCGGTGGCGGCGTACGATAGCTGACTGGTGATGCGGATAATTTGATAGGATTGCCAAGTGCACGTACTGGACTGCCTTGCTCGGTGAAATTAACGATCATCTCACGTGCTTGCGCTTGCGGCATGGCCAAGGCTTCAGCCACGTTATGAATCGCGCCGCATGGAATACCTGCCTGATCTAGCACTTCTAGCCAATAGGCGCGTGGCTGATTAGCAAAATACTTAGTCAGCTCCCCGCACAGCAGTTCGCGATTGGCAACGCGTTGTGGATTGGTCGCAAAGCGCTCTTTGGTATGCCAATCAACTGCGAGCACCTCACACAGTTTGGCAAACTGACTGTCGTTACCACAGGCTAAAATAAAGTGCTGCTCGCCCTCGCCCGCAAATACTTGATACGGCACGATATTAGGATGCTGATTACCCAACCTTGGCGGTATCTTATCGGATGCCAAATGATTCATGCCGACATTGGCCAGCATAGCCAGTGCACTGTCGAGCAATGCCACATCGACATGTTGACCAACACCCGTATTTTGACGCGCCAATAGTGCCGCCTGAATACCAATCGTTAGCTGCAAACCTGCAAACAAATCGACGACTGCCACGCCAACTTTGTGCGGCTCGCCATCACTAGGGCCTGTGATACTCATCAGCCCCGATAACCCTTGGATAATATAATCATAACCAGGGCGCGCGGCATCGGGACCTGTCTGCCCAAAGCCTGTCAATGACGCATAAATCAGCCGCGGATTGTCTTGTTTTAAGCTGTCATAATCCAAGCCGTATTTTTTCAGACCACCGACTTTGAAGTTCTCAACCAAGATATCACTGTCAGCGATTAGCTGCTTAATGATGTCTTGTCCTGTCGGCGTAGTGATATCTACCGTCAGTGATTTTTTATTGCGGTTAATCGTAGCATAATAAGCGGAGGTATCATCGCTGAATGTTGGCGGTGCCCAATGGCGCGTCTCATCACCGATATGAGGACGCTCAACTTTGATGACTTCGGCACCAAGATCAGCAAGTACTTGAGTACAAGAAGGGCCAGCCAGCACTCTCGATAAATCGAGCACCTTGATACCATGCAATGCGCCCCTTGGCATGTTAGCCATATCAATCATATCTGTCATGAGATTCCCTTACTCTGTGGCGTATTTTTCGATTTTCTGATTAGAAAATTGTTCTTCAAGATGTAATTGCTAAGCAGTTAAATCATGAAGAACAACTGAAAAACGTACGCTACTGTTAATGCTCTTTTGATAAAAAGCCAAGCAGTAACGTACGTCATAAAATACATTTGTACCAAAAACTATTAGCTAAAAACGCTTAAAAGAACGCTTGAATGCCTGTCTGTGCACGGCCTAGGATAAGCGCATGAATATCATGTGTACCCTCGTAAGTGTTGACGGCTTCCAAGTTCATCACGTGACGGATGATATGGAATTCGTCAGAGATACCGTTGCCGCCATGCATATCACGAGCGATACGAGCGATATCAAGCGCCTTGCCGCAGTTATTACGTTTAATGAGTGAAATCATTTCAGGTGCTGCATTGTCTTCATCCATCAGACGACCGACACGTAGTGCCGCTTGTAGACCTAATGTGATTTCTGTCTGCATATTGGCCAGCTTCAACTGTACCAGCTGCGTTGCGGCTAGCGGACGACCAAACTGCTTACGATCGAGCGTGTACTGACGAGCGGCTTTCCAACAGAATTCTGCCGCACCCATCGAACCCCAAGCGATACCATAACGGGCTTTGTTCAAGCAGCCAAATGGCCCTTTTAGACCACGGATATCTGGGAAAGCATTGGCTTCAGGAACGAATACTTTGTCCATAACAATCTCACCAGTGACTGACGCACGTAATGAGAACTTACCTTCGATTTTCGGTGCTGATAATCCTTTCATACCTTTGTCTAAAACAAAACCGCGAATCTCACCCGCATCATCTTTTGCCCACACGACAAATACGTCAGCGATAGGACTGTTGGTAATCCACATTTTATTGCCCGTCAGCTCATAACCGCCATCCACAGCGCGCGCACGAGTAGACATCGATGAAGGATCAGATCCTGAATCTGGCTCAGTCAGACCAAAGCAGCCGACATACTCACCCGAAGCAAGCTTAGGCAAATAACGCTCTCTTTGCTCTTCTGTGCCATACGCCCAAATAGGATGCATAACCAAGCTTGATTGTACGCTCATCGCTGAACGGTAGCCCGAATCAACGGCTTCCACTTCCTTGGCAATCAGACCATAGGCGACACTTGATAGACCTGCACAACCATAGCCCTCAATCGTGACACCAAGCAGACCCATTTCACCCATTTGACGCATGATATTACGATCAAAATTCTCGTTGCGATTGGCCTCGATAATGCCAGGCATCAGCTCTTTTTGAAAAAACTGACGCGCGCTGTCGGTGACCATGCGCTCTTCTTCAGTGAGCTGGTCACGTAGTAAAAAAGGATCTTCCCAATCAAAGCGTGGGCTAGTAGATGTTGCCATGTGGATCTCCTTGGTATCAGTCATCCTGACTGACTAATAGTGTTTGATACATCATTTGGTCTAACAAGTCATTGACTTCATTATTCCGCTGTGCGAAACTTAGTTTCATAATTTAAAACCATTTAACCAAACTTTAGCCACGCTGTAAACCTTTATCAAAAAAATATGAGTATAAAATGACGAAACCCTTATCAACAGCTACTCCACTACTCGAACGCATGCATGCAACAATGAGTCAAAATAAGGAAGAGAATGACCGACAGTTTGTGACGGCATTGGGACGGGGACTGATCATACTAGCGGCTTTTGAGCATAATGAGCGGCTCACCCATCAACAGCTATGTCAGATGACCAAACTGCCAAAAGCAACCATTACTCGCCTTATCCATACTTTGACTACGCTTAGTTTTTTACGAACGAATGATTATGGTCAGTATCAATTGGGCAGTAGTGCTGTACGCCTAAGCGCGACCGCATGGAGTCGCCACGATATGGTCGCAGCAGCTGAACCACTATTACGTCAGTTCGCTAGTGAAAACGAAGTATCGGTGAATTTGGCAACCGAAGTCGAAGGAGAAATGCGATATCACGCCTGCTGCCGTAGTCCTGCTCGTCTATCGGTCAACTTACAGGTTGGCTCCGCCGTACCCGTCGCACGCACTGCTATCGGACGTGCTTTTTATACGGTAAGCTCACAGGCGAGACAGGCTGTAATTGATAGTAATTTACAAGAGCAGTTATCTACAGAGGATTATAACCATGCGCAAACTGCCCTAGCCAGCGCGACTGAGCATTATGAAAAATACGGCTATACCGTGTCTGATGGGGAGTTTTCTACCGATATATTGGCGGTAGCGATTGGCGTGTTTGATATCGCCACTGGACAGTATGCTTATTCGCTCAATGCCAGTGTGCCAAGTGCCAACTGGGAAGCTGATAACTATGCGACGATGATAGTGCCAAAATTGCAGGCATTGGCTGAGCGGATTGGTTCGGGCGTTTAAAAGAGAATAAACCATAAAACTATAGTATAAGTATCTTGACTTAATTGACGGGTTTTATCTTATGAGAGATACTTCATTTTAGCTCATCAAACCTAAGACCAAACTTCATCAGATACTTACGCAATCTATCGCTATCGTTCGGGCTTTTTAGCTTATCACGCGAATTCGCATACAGATAGCGTCCAGCCGCTGCTTGGTTTTTATGGCTAATACATACCTCAATCACATATGCCAATTGCACTGCATCAAACGGATCAATAGTTGTCAGCATGTCTTCATCGAGATATTTTATTAAAATATTATGGCTACCCTTCTCAATGGTTTCACTATTTAAAGTACTATTATTGCTTAGGCTATTTTTAGTCCTAACATTACCGCTATTTAAGCCATCAGAGCCATTAAAACTATCAGGCAATTCCCAAAGATGCGTTAAGCGTTCAATCTCCGCTTGCACATCATCATTGCGAATCACTTTACTCTCAGCCAGCGTGGTCAGACGAATCATACTAGCAGTCAAATCACGAAAGTTCCCCTGCCATGTCGCATCCGTACTCATTGCAAAAGCTTCATACAACTGCCTCGCCTCTGGGGTAAATCGATATTGCTGCTGCTGCTCGCTGCCCAAGCGCGCTAGCTCATAGTCGATATTGGCAGGTAAGTCTTCCAGACGGTCTTTCAACGATGGTAAAAAGAACGTCCATGTATTAAGACGCGCAAACAAATCCGCTCGAAACTCGCCATTAGCGACCGCTTGCCGCAAGTCTTTATTCGTCCCTGCCATTAGCTGAAACGACACGCTAATCGGCGTATCACTGCCCAGCGGATAAAAGCGCTGCTCCTCCAGTGCGGTCAATAGCATCGCTTGCTCATCAAGCCCCAACTCACCGATTTCATCTAAAAATAACAATCCACCATCGGCTGATTTTAGCAGCCCATCCCGACTCGTCGCAGCGCCTGTAAATGCCCCTTTGACATGACCGAATAATACACTCATGGCAGTGTCACCACGCAACGTGGCGCAGTTGACCTCAATGAATTGTTCAAGCGTGTTTTTGCCTTGCGCACTGCTGGCTTTGGCTTTTTTAAGCGCGTAAATTTGGCCTGCCAGTTGCGACTTGCCCGCCCCTGTTGCGCCCATCAATAGTATGGATGCGGTTGAGCGCGTGGCCACCTTTTCAATATCAGAGATGAGCTTTTGATAAGCGGCGTTTTGGGTGACTAGATTGGCTTGTAGAGTTTGCCAATGTTGCTGTTTTTCTGCTTCAAAGCGTTCACGCAAGCCATCGTAGCGTGAGACATCCAAGTCAATCACTTGATAGCGCCCTTGCGGATCAGCTTGGTCAGGTCTTGGGCAAGGAGAAGTCTGAATCAAATTAGCGGGAATAAATCCCGCCTCTACCAACAAGAACCAGCAAATCTGCGCCACGTGCGTACCTGTGGTCAGATGCAGCAAGTAATCGGTATTGTCCTGAAAATCAAACCTTGCGGCAAAGTCATACAGCTCAGCATAAACATCGGCAAAATCCCACGGACTGGTCAACGCCACGTGATGACCAATAACAGTGGTATGAGGGCTAACCTGTGCTACGTCATCAGCAATAATTTTAAATAGCCGCTTATCGCGCTTGCTATATAAGATATGCAGCTCATCAACAAACAGCTCATCATGTAGACCCAAACTGACGGTTGGACGCCATCTTTGCCAACGCTTTTCATTAAAGCCATTGTCTAAAGTAGTGCCGAGGAAGCCAATGACGGCGGTTTTGTTGTTCGAATCACTATTCATAATATTACTTATCACTGATTATCATTTATAAATAGTATATTATTTTCTATCTAGTTAGATATATTTCTATATATTTTTAACCTATAGTTAAGTAAATTCATCTATTTGAAAAACACGTAAGAATTAAACCATTTACTATCAAACACTTATAAATAAATTCAAACTATTCTAAAAACTTGGCACGCCCTTAGCAATATATAAAGTAAGAATTGTCTTTCATAATAAACAAACTTTGGAATGCTAAGGAACATAACATGCAACCAACTACTCATAACATCATTCAAGACGGTGGAACGCCTATTAGACTTTGGACTAAGGGCGTGCCTGTTGATCCAAAAGCACACGATCAATTGATCAAAGCCTCAAAGATGCCGTTTGTATATAAATGGCTTGCGGTGATGCCCGATGTGCATGTTGGTATTGGCGCGACTATCGGTACGGTATTGCCAACCAAAGAAGCGATTATTCCGGCTGCCGTTGGCGTCGATATTGGCTGCGGAATGATGGCAGTGCAAACCACGCTAACCGCGAACGACTTGCCAGACAGTTTGCTTGGTCTGCGTACCGAATTGGAAAAAGCAATTCCACATGGTCGTAGTAAAACGCGTGGTCGCGGGTCACGCCGTGATGTGGGTGCGTGGGCAAACCCTGATGACACGGTAATGAACGGTTGGGGAACGCTGGTTGATGACTTTAATTATATAACCCAAAAACACCCCAAACTTAAAAACACCAATAACCTTAATCATTTGGGTACGCTGGGTACGGGGAACCATTTCGTCGAGGTGTGCCTTGATGAGACCAACCAAGTTTGGATCATGCTGCACTCAGGCTCACGCGGTGTGGGTAATGCCATCGGTCGCTACTTTATTGAGCTGGCACGCGAGGACATGCGCAAGTGGTTTATCAACTTGCCAGATAAAGATTTGGCCTACTTTGCCGAGGGTACAGAGCATTTCGATGATTATTGGTTTGCCGTTGGCTGGGCGCAGCGTTTTGCCTTTAAAAACCGCGAAATCATGATGGAAAAAGCCATCAAAGCGCTACGCCAAATCATACATAAGCCGTTTGATGCAGCCGTAAAAGCGGTGAACTGTCATCATAACTATGTAGAAAAAGAACAACATTACGGCGAAGAAGTATTTGTGACCCGTAAAGGCGCTGTCCGTGCCCGCGTTGGTGAATACGGCATTATTCCGGGGTCAATGGGTGCCAAATCATTCATCGTGCGCGGTAAAGGGAACGAAGAATCGTTTTGCTCTTGCTCGCATGGCGCAGGTCGTATCATGTCACGTACTGAAGCCAAAAAGGTATTTACGGTCGCCGATCAAATTGCGCAGACTGCGGGCGTAGAATGCCGAAAGGACGCGGATGTGATTGATGAGATTCCAGCGGCTTATAAAAATATTGATGACGTAATGCAAGCGCAAAGTGATTTGGTAGAAGTGGTACATACTTTGCGTCAGGTGGTGTGTGTGAAGGGTTAAACTTTTAAAAGGAGATTATTATGAAACAAACTATTAATCTATATGATTTGATCCACCAAATTCATGTTGAAAAAAAAGAGATTGTTTGGCACGGGCATCCTTTCAATACAGGAGAAGAGTCTACGATAGAAGGTTATTATAGAGGCCTCTGTGAAGAGATAAAAAGTCATACTCAAACTCTATTTCAACTAGAAGTAGATCATTATGGTTCAGGTTATGCCTCTTACTGTGATGCATGGTTTTACCAGCAGACTTCTGACTTTACTAGTGATCCTCTCGAAAGTCTTGAGAGCTATGAAGGGCTTATAATTCTATTTCATCGAATGCTACCTTACTATGTCTTTATGCAAGGTTCAAAGTCATGGCCTATTCATGACCCTTCAATGTGTTCTCATTATCTACCAAGCCGTAAAATGCTAGATAACTTGACCAATAGTGCGGTGAAGAATCTTGCTCAGAAAGTAGAAAAAATTTTGACTCGCAAAGGCTTAATTCGTTTGAATACACTTGCACTGACTACATCATTGGAAATAGCTGAAAAAATACCTTCTGTGCTGGTTGATAATTATCTCTCTTATTACGATGGGCTTTTTTATTGGGAAGATTAAAAGATTGGTAATAAGTGCCTCATTTAATTATTTTGAAATCAGCTTTTAAAATTGGAAGCAAACATCATGAAACATGCTCAAACTATAGAAATCATACGAAAACTTAAAGCAAAAAAGTCAAATTTGAACATGGACTATCTGATGAAGAAGTTCAACAAATTGAAAGTAAATTCAATTTAAAGTTTCCCCCTGATCTACGAGATTTTTTGCAAAAAGAGCTGCCTGTATCTAATGATTTTGTTAACTGGCGATTAGGTCTAAAGTCAAAAATTGAGGCAATTGCTATCCGCAAAAAACTGGGCTGGCCTTTTGATGGCATAGCATTTGATATAGAGAAAAATGGATTTTGGATAGAGGAATGGGGCACAAAGTCTGATAATGTTAGCGAAAACATAGCTACTGCTAAACGTCATTATAAGACTTATTCCAGAATGATACCTATTCGCTCACATCGCTATATTGCTAACAAACCTTTTAAAGCTGGTAACCCTGTCTTTTCTATCTATCAGACAGATATTATCTACTATGGATACGATCTATCAAACTATCTTGCTCATGAATTTCGTTTTGAATTGTCAGATAAATTTCCAATAATCGATACGCCAAATCATATTGATTTTTGGGGCGATATTGAATCCTGATTATAATAAGAGAGAACCAAAATGAAACTCGCAGAAGCCCTAATTATCCGTAGCGATATGCAAAAGAAGTTGGCGCAAATCATTTGCATGAGCGACTTTAATACCCCTAAACGAATATAGATACGGTAGACTAAGATGTGCGTGGTATGTGACCACGGCACAGATTTATAATGACTTTCACATTGAAGCATTTGATAATTACTTTTATATGAGGAAATACCGATGTTAAATATGAACGATATGTTAGGCGCTGTAACAGGCGGTGATAACGATGACAATGGCCTATCAGGCTTGATCGACAGCGCAAAAAACATCAGCAGCGAAGACATACAGAGATACCAAAGCATGTCAAAAGCTGAGCTATTAGATGAAATCAAAAACTCTGAGCACAGCGCAGCCGTCGTGACATTTATCAAAGAGTTATTAGCGAAAAAATTCAACAGCTAAACGTTGATATCTAAAGCTAAATTTTGATTGATAGATAGATGAACAGGGCCTAAAAAATATGCGTCATAACGTATTTTTTAGGCTCTTTTATCTGATAGTAGTTGATAGTAGTTGATAGCAACTTAAGCACGCACGATAGAATAATCACATACCGCCTTACAAAAAATTAAAATTTGAGAGTGTATCAATGAGCTTTATGTCCAACCAAAGCGCCAATAATGCCAACGCCCATACTGCAAGCACCAAGAGCGCAATCCTAAAAATAGATGGCAGCACTGGCGAAGGTGGCGGACAAATTATTCGTACCGCTCTCTCATTATCGATGCTGACAGGCATACCTATTGAAATGTTTAATATCCGCGCTGGGCGAGCCAAATCTGGGTTGATGCGTCAGCACTTAATGTGTGTACAAGCGTCACAACAGATATCGAACGCTAGCGTATCAGGCGCAGTGTTAGGCAGCTCATCATTTCGCTTTGCGCCGAGTGCGATTCGATCAGGTGATTACCATTTTGATATTGGCTCGGCTGGCAGTACCAGTTTGGTGCTACAAACGCTACTTCCTGCTCTGCTTTTTGCTAATACAGATCAAAGTGTCCACTCAACATTGAGTATAAAAGGCGGTACGCATAATCCATTAGCGCCAACCACGGACTTTTTGCAGTACGCATTCGTCCCTGCACTGGCGAAATTAGGCATGCAAGTGAATATTGAATGCGTGCAAGCAGGCTTTGCGCCCATCGGTGGCGGCCTGATTAAGACGACCATTACACCGTTCATGCGCCGTGCTGATTCCAAGCCACTACACCTAACCGAACGTGGAGCGCTGACAAATATCGCATTAGTAGCCAGTGTCCTAAATTTAGAATATGACATTGGCAAACGCGAGCTTGCCAGCGCTAAAGCCGTACTGCTTGAAAGCGGAGTAGATGAGTCACTTATTACTACTAAAGCGAATAAGCTGGACGGTATCGGTGAAGGCAATACTTGCTATGCACAGGTTACTCATGAATGTGGCGATCATCTGCATCATGAAATATTTACGCTACTGGGCGAAAAACGCACGTCAGCTGAGAAAATGGGCAATCGACTAGCAGGCTTGGTTAAACGTTATCTGTTCAAAACTGATGCGTTGGTCGATGAATACTTAACAGACCAGTTGCTATTGCCACTGGCGCTATCTGGTGGTGGCGAATTTACGGCACGAATTATCAGCCAACATACTGAAACTCAAGCATGGTTGATTGAGCAGTTTTTGCCCGTTGACATTAAGTTTGAGGCCATTGATGAGCAGAAAACTTTGGTGCGAGTGATTTGTTGAGAAAGTCATGGCACAAGCATCCCTTACTCAATTACCGCTAAGCCGTGATATCATAACCGTACAATATGCGCGTTAATTATAAGTTAAGATAAATATTATCTGTCGTCGACATCATACGTATTGATGCTTGAGACATGTTCTTTTTATCTGTTATATATAATTACCGCGTTTTTTAATTTTCATGTTTTATTACCGAGCCTCGCTATGCCCCAATCTCGTACCAATCTAAACCCTGAACCAAAAAGTAACTCGCCCTATTTGACCGGTGTACTGTTGCGCTATAGCACCTTTGGTGCAGCCGTTTTTCTGTTTTTAGCAGGGTTGTTATTATTGAACTGGTGGCTGATTCTTATTGGTGGCTTTGGGGTGGCTTTGGGCATTTACGATGTCATTCAATCCAAGCATGCCATCCTAAATAACTACCCTATCGCGGGTCATGTCCGCTATGTATTAGAGGACTTCCGCCCTGAGATTCGTCAATATTTGCTCGAGGATGACAAAGAGCAAGTACCGTTTTCACGCCAGCAGCGAGCCCTTGTTTATCAGCGTGCTAAGAACGTCAGTGATACCAATGCCTTTGGGACGCTCGACAATTTATATACGCATGGCAAAGAATGGTTTTTGCAGTCAGCTATTAGTGCACCACTTGAAAACAAAGATTTTCGTATCATGGTGGGCGGTGAGCGTTGCACACAGCCACATGATATGTCGGTATTTAACATCTCTGCCATGAGCTTTGGTAGCTTGTCTGCCAACGCTATTATGGCGCTGAATCAAGGCGCGAAAATAGGCGGGTTTACGCATGATACGGGCGAAGGTGCGATCAGCCCTCATCATCGAAAATTTGGTGGCGATTTGATTTGGGAATTGGGTACGGGTTATTTCGGTTGCCGCGATGCCAATGGTGATTTTGATGCACAATCCTTTGCAGAAAAAGCCGTTGATCCACAAGTAAAAATGATCGAAATCAAACTATCGCAAGGCGCTAAGCCAGGTAAAGGCGGTGTCCTACCCTCTAGTAAAATCACCCAAGAGATTGCTGATACGCGTCAAGTACCACTTGGTCAAGACTGCATCTCACCCTCTTCGCATACTGCATTTAGTACCCCGCGTGAGCTCGTGGCGTTTTGGCAGCAGTTACGTGAACTATCTGGTGGCAAGCCTGTTGGTTTTAAACTTTGTATTGGTCAGCCGTGGCAGTTTATGGCGATTGTCAAAGCCATGATAGAGACGGATAACTATCCTGATTTTATCGTCATTGATGGTGCTGAGGGTGGTACTGGTGCCGCACCTGTCGAGTTTATGGATAATGTCGGCATGCCGATGGTTGATGGCTTTCTATTGGTTCATAACACTTTAGTCGGTGCAGGTATTCGTGACAAGGTTAGGCTTGGCGTAAGTGGCAAAATCGTCTCTGGTTTTGATATTGCTCGTATGATTGCTTTGGGTGCAGACTGGTGTAACTCAGCACGTGGCTTTATGTTTGCGGTCGGTTGTATCCAGTCGCGCTCTTGTCATACCAACACTTGCCCAACAGGTGTCGCTACCCAAGATCCATATCGCCAAAAAGCGCTTGATGTCCCAAGTAAAGCCGAGCGCGTTGCCAGCTTCCATAAAAACACGCTAAAATCGCTTGCTAGCATCGTAGGCGCAGTTGGTTTACAGCATCCAAGTCAACTACAGCCTTATCACATCGCACGCCGCTTAGACGATGGACAAATCAAACTACTGTCGAAGTTCTTTTACTTTACAGATAGAGGCGCCTTACTTGATCAAAGTGCCCGGGCAGACGTGTTCAATCAGATGTGGGTGATGTCGACAGCGGATAGCTTCCTTGCCGATAATGATGCGCTGATTGCCTACAACAAAGACTCGCGAGATACAGGTAAACAAACCGAAGCGCCAACTTTAAAAGCAGGTGATCAAGCAACGGACGATAAAGCAAACAATAATACTACTGGTATCATGATCGGTAACGTCAATAATACATTCCGTGATTTTCCACCGACGAGTGACTAAAAAACAGTCCTCGAGAATGATTGATAAAGATGCGATTAAGCAGCAAGCAGTAGCAACCTTTAAATAACCTCTATGTTAAAAGACGCGTGATTAATGCCAAGTTCCCTTTTTACCTTAGCTCTATCAACGATAGTGCTTGTGCTAAGCCTTAGCGCTTGCCAGCAATCAAATACTGACACGGCTAGCAGCGATACAGACAGCTGGTCGTGCCAGTCTCAGGATATGCCATTTTCTTACAGTGCGTGCCGAATTACAGCGGAAGCATTGACTGATGAACGCTACGCATTAAAGTTATTTTGGCAGTCATCTGATAGTAGTCAGCCCATGCTTACCTTTGATGCGTTGTTGTCAACATTACCAACAGATAAGACACTCAACTTTGCGATGAATGCTGGGATGTACAATCAAAAATACGCACCGATTGGCTATACGGTTATCGAAGGTAAAGAGATCAAGTCATTAAATTTAAAAGAAGGTGGTGGCAATTTTCATCTGTTACCTAATGGGGTCATGTGGTGGGATAAAGCTGGCAAGGTACAGATTACGGAAAGTAATGCTTTGAGTGAGTTACTGTCAGAGGACAAAGCGCAGCCCTGGTATGCCACTCAATCAGGCCCTATGCTGGTCATTAATAATGAGATACATCCACAATTCAAACCTGATAGCACCTCACTCAAGATTCGTAATGGTGCAGGCGTGTGTGATGATGGCACGATACAGTTCGTCAATAGCGATGAACCAGTCACGTTTTATCAGTTTGCATCCCTATTTAGAGACAATTTAAACTGCCCGAATGCACTGTTTTTAGATGGTGGGATTGCGTCGGCATTATATGCGCCTAGCATCGATAAGCAGGATAAAAAAGAGATGGGCGTCATGATTGGTGTGGTTGAAAATAAAGAGTAATGTGCCCTGATACTATTTATTGTCAACTAAGATTAAAAAAGCACTTAGCATGATTATTTCACGCTAAGTGCTTTTTTATAAACGTTTATTTTTAATATTATAGTCAAAGAACTCTAAAATGGGTACAAGGTAGCCGACTGCAGATTGTACAAGTAGTACATCTAAGGATGGGTAACGCCGTAGCGGTTTAGTAGTTCACCAACTATATGTTAAAAACTTAACCGCCCAAGCTCATTTTAGGGCCAAACGGTTCATAATGGACACTATCGACACCATGATCTAATCCCACTAACCCATCAATCATACTTTCCATAAATGGCATTGATCCGCATACATAGATATCGGCAGGCTTTGGTAATGTTTCAAGCCATGCAGCATCTAATAGCTGTCCCGATTCAAAGTAAAAAATATGCTTTTCTACGTTTTCAGCTTTTGCGAGTAAGGCCTCTACCTGATCAGAAAAAGCATGATGTGTGGCATTTTGGCACGCATAAATCCAGATAATAGGTCGTTTAGGATTGGCCAGTACTTGCGCCTCTAACATAGACAGCACAGGTGTTACCCCGACACCGGCACTCATCAATACCAACGGAATCTCATTCTGTTGTACCAAATCTTGATTAAGCGCGAAATCACCAGCTGGAGCCGACAATAAAACTGTGTCACCGACTTCTAATTGGTCATGCATATAGTTAGAGACCAACCCATGATGCTCATTACGGTTGTCACGTCTAACAGCAAACTGAATGCCTGCATCGGTACTGGCAGAGTACAAAGAATAATGACGCAGCGCAATATGATCGCTGTCTGTTGGATCTGTTTTCACCGTAATATATTGACCAGCGGTTAACTTCAATTTATTCAGGTCAATATCTTCATTACTATCTTCATTATCATTCACTGGCACTACTGTAAAGGCTGCGATATCCGTAGCAGTTGCTATCTTTTCGGTGACTTTAAAAGGCGCAAAACCTTTCCACATCGCCTCTTTATACATGCCATGTTCAATTTGAATAAATACCGAAGCGATCTCATCATAGGCTTCTGTCCAAGCGGTAATGATGTCGTCAGTGGCTGCCTCTCCTAGCACTTCTTTTATCGCACCGATCAAATATTTACCGACGATAGGATAATGCTCAGGCAATATCTGTAACGCTCTATGTTTATGGCTAATCTGGGTCACCTGCGGCAATAGCGTGGCCAATTTGTCCAAATGCTTAGCAGCGGCTAATACTGTTGTAGCCAATGCGGTCTGTTGACGTCCTAGTTTTTGATTGGTCTCATTAAAAATATCTAACAGCTCAGGATGCTCATTAAACATGTTTCTATAAAATACTGTGGTAATCGCAACGCCATGTTGTTCAAGTACAGGAACGGTTGCGGTGACGATTTCTAATGTTTTTGGTGAAGCCATGTTGTTTCTCAGTGAGTGGTCGAATGGATATATTAAAAAACAGGAGATAAGAATCTTTAAGTAAATGTCTTAAATAAGAACACTTATAAGATTCATTTAAAATGAATGTTATCATGTTTTACTCAGCATACCAATGCCGAATTGTCATATTGCTTATTTATAAACAAAAAAAACAGCCATTATGTTGTCATAATGGCTGCTTTCATAAAGATTCAATCAGAACTAATAGACTTTATAAATTAGGGTAGATGTCAAAACTACCGTGCTAAGTAACCGGTCATCTCTTCCACACCATGCAAGGTCATGGGATACATCTTGTTATCCACGAGTTTTTTGATTTCAACGATGGTTTGAGTATATTGCCAATATGTAGGATTTTCCGGATTGAGCCAAGCGACTTTATCAAAATGATCAAGTACTCGCTTCAGCCATACGATACCCGCCTCATTATTCATATACTCAACGCTACCGCCTACCGTCATCAACTCATAGGGTGACATAGACGCATCGCCAACAAATATAACGCGATACTCCCGACCATATTTATTCAGCAGCTCATAGGTTGGCATCGGCGCACTGTGGCGACGGTTATTATCTTTCCACACATAGTCATAAAGACAGTTGTGAAAATAAAAAAACTCTAAGGTTTTAAACTCGTTTTTTGCCGCAGAGAATAGTTTCTCAAGCGCTTCGACATGGACATCCATACTACCGCCCACATCAAATAGCATCAGCACTTTGACACGGTTTCGGCGTTCAGCCTGCATATGAATATCGAGCACGCCTTTTTTTGCGGTTCGCCTGATGGTTTCTTTGATATCAAGCTCATCAGCACTGCCAGTACGGGCAAACTGGCGTAGATTGCGTAGCGCCATCTGAATTTGACGAGTACCGAGCTGACTATCATCATCGAGATTTCGATACTTACGCTGCTCCCAGACTTTGGCCGCGCTGCGCTTACGAGATTCACCGCCGACTCGAACGCCTTCTGGATGATCGCCATAGGCACCAAATGGCGATGTACCACCTGTGCCGACCCATTTACTGCCACCTTGATGTCGTTCTTTTTGTTCTTTCAGACGCTCTTCTAACGCCTTCATCAGCTCCTCTAGCGAGCCATATTTTTTGAGTAGTCGACGCTGCTCTTCCGTTAAGTTTTTGGGGTCTAGTTTTAAATCCAACCACTCTTTAGGAACGTCCGTCAGCTTAGCCAATAGCTCATCCATATCCAAACTATCGACACCTTCGAAATAATCCGCCATTGCCCGATCGAATTTATCAAAGTGGCGCTCATCTTTGACCATACATAGCCGAATCAATCGATACATGTCTTCGCGACTGGCAAAGGTGGTCAGGCTTGGGTCTTCTGGGTGCGGCTGCATCATCAAACCCTGCTCAAGCGCAGCATTGAGATCGAGCAGCTCACGCGTACTGACTGGCACGCCGTAAGTACGCAAGGTATAAAACAGTTTAATAAACATAAGAGTCGCATCGCTTATTGGCTGATTGGGTTATGACTGAGCCTAGTATTGATAGGCTCAAGCCATGATGACAAGGCAGTTGAGTTGCCCTCTAATGCTGACAGGCTAGCGACGCATCATATTGGCAAAGCGCTGCAATAGACTCACATCGGCTTCGTTTTTGAGCAGTGCACCATACAGTGGTGGAATAGACTTTTCACCACGCAAGTTTTCTTCTAGCTCTTCTTGAGCCATATCGTCAGCGAGTAACAAGGTCAACCAATCGACCAATTCAGACGTTGATGGTGGCTTTTTAAGACCTTGAATATTACGCAGCTTATAAAAGATATCGAGTGCGTTATTGACCAGTTTTTCTTGGATATCAGGAAAATGCACTTCAATGATTTGACGCATGGTTTGCTCTTCAGGGAAGTCGATATAATGAAAGAAGCAACGACGCAAAAATGCATCTGGTAGCTCTTTTTCATTGTTCGAAGTGATAATGACCACTGGACGCTGCGCTGCAGTGATGGTTTCGCCCGTTTCATACACATAAAACGACATTTTATCTAGCTCATGCAGCAGATCGTTTGGAAACTCGATATCTGCTTTGTCAATTTCATCAATCAATAATACCGTACGCTCTGTACTGGTAAACGCATCCCATAGCTTACCTGGTTTGATATAGTTGGCAATGTCATAGACCTTATCATCGCCCAACTGCGAATCCCGCAGGCGCGATACTGCATCGTACTCATACAGACCTTGCTCAGCTTTAGTCGTCGATTTGACGTGCCACGTGATTAGTGGCATACCTAAACTCTCGGCAACTTCTTCGGCCAGCAATGTCTTACCGGTGCCCGGCTCACCTTTGATCAGTAGCGGCTTTTGCAACGTAATAGCGGCATTGACTGCCAGTTGTAAATCATCTGTGGCAATATAGCTTTGTGTGCCAGTGAAGATTTTTTTAGTCGTGTCAGTCGTACTCATAGTCAAATCTCAGTTATGGTTGAGTTATTGTTATAGATAAATGGGTCATAAACAGGCGAAGTAATCATCTAGAAATAGCGGGTTATCAAATTAGATTAGCACAGCCTGACGCATTGCCAAAATACTCATGCGTTCGCCATTATTAACAAATGTTATGTATAGCGGACAACCCTCAGTTTTTTATATAGTGGATAAATCTTGCGACATAAAAAAAGACACGCATTGGTGTCTTTTTATTTGAGTATTAAAGTCTATTAAGATAACAATACTCTCTAAATGCTTAGCATTTTTTTACTGCTTGTTAGACATATCATTCTTAGGATTTTTGGCCAATGTACTTTCTTTTTTTAAGCTCACATTGGTTTCAGGCTGTTCGGTTACGGTAGCGCCTTCTGGTAAATAGCTACCTGTCGTCATTTGCAATGTTGCTTGCGTGTCTTCTGCGCTGCGGCTACGGGCTTTGTCTAAGCTAGAAGCAAATGCGCTACGTATCAGCTGCCATACAAACCCGACGAACAAGCCTGCGACCAATACCACCAAGATAGGCAACATACTGGCTATCGCGCCGGCATAGTCTTTCATCATAATGCCGTATACCACGCTGATACTGGCTGGTGCCAGCTCACTTGGATCACCAAGTGCCGTACCGGGTGCCAATAACACCGCAAACAGAATCATCCAACTCATTCCGCCTAGCGGTTTGGGCAATACTCGAGCGACCAGCACCCATAAGACCAATACCAAAATAGCACCGCCAAGATAAGCATACATTGGCAGATCGGCAGGTGGGACATCCTTTACCATCTGGCCCCACCAAATGGCAATCTCACCGAGAATGTCACTGATAGATTCTAACGGTAAGCTGTGTAAGATATTTTTTAACCAGTCCATGCGTATTTAATTACCTGCGTTTGTCATCGGTGACACGTTGTGTGCCAAGCGGCATAGGGTACGTTTTACAGCACTCAAATAAGACCGAATACATCATCGACGCGCACATGACGCACGTCTCTATATGGATTTCGTGACTGCCAGTTTATCATGACTCTATGCCTAAATGCATGTGACCAAATGTGTTATATAGTCAATCCTCTATAAAAGAAGGACAGCGTTAACCTCACTTGAAGTATCACCTATACATCTACACTCGGTTGCCTTGACTCTCTTTTAAACTGTATCAACTATAGCGTCTTTCTCAGTCTATCGACAACGCTCAAAACCAACTTGCCACACACCTCATATAAACCTACTGATTCGGCGATAGCGCTACTAGTCGTAAATATTATCTTGCGCTTCACGGGCGCGTAGCTCAGCTTGGCGGCGCATGACATCCTGCGGCGGCATCTGCACAAAATAGCCTTGTGATTGTAGCTTGGCCAGTACCTCTTCCTTATTGACACGAGCAAGCGTAGCCGTTGCCGCCAAATCCAGATGCATGACAAACTTGCTACGACCTAAGCCTGCACGAAAGTCTTTTGGTAACACGCCAAGCCAGTCCTTGATCTCATCGGTATCATTAGGATAATCGGGACGCGCGATATAGACGTACATATCGTCATGTTTGGGAAACTTATAAATATCACAATGCATAAAAACCACCTATCAGAAACTATGGCCGTAGGTTAGCATATTTCACGCAAATACCAGTAGTCGCTTTGCGTTTTGCTATCGTAATTTTTGTCAAAAAATGCAGGTGACATGCTGATGTAAGAGAGAAAATACTGTTATAAAATACATCTTATTTAGCGGACTATCCTAGCAAAACGTTATTTTTGCCAAATTTATTTATTTTAATGGCGTTGATGACTTGTAAAAGCGCTTTGAACCTTTCATAATAAAAGCGTTTTTCAGGAGAGCGTTTGTAAGCATAGATTTTGTATTACACCGCATTGGTCATACAAAAAAAATAAATTGCTACAAGCCACCGAAGGCGCATCTACCCTGCCAATCGCTCAGGTAAAAGGACTGAAAAACGCATGTCATTTTTGTTTGGTAGTCTGATGCCTATAGGCGCACTACATTCTCAAACATAAGGCATAACAAATCTGGAGAGTGGTAAGCACGGACGACGTCTTACCCACCGAAGGGGAGAAAATACGCTATCATCAACTATAGGGCTCATACAACTGCCCATTAATGATGATTCGTGTTGAAAATCTCAGGTCACAGGACAGATAGGGCTACTGCCCAAACCGACGTTTAGCGTCTGTTTGGCTCATGTCTTCATCTTTGTTTTCTGTGTCACCCTTTGATGTAATATTTGCACCTTGCAATATTGCTTCTCGCTACTTTTACGTTGCGCATCGCGGCCTACTCTACCGAGTACTGCTGATGTACACATAAGGATTTGTTATGACTGATACCTATTCTCAAGACATCACTTCTCAAAACGAGCAAACCCAAGCCCCTCAGCGCACCCCTTTTTACCAGTCTCACATTGATAGTGAGGGCAAGCTGGTCGACTTCTCTGGTTGGGAATTACCGATTCATTACGGCTCACAAATTGAAGAGCACGAAGCCGTACGTACAGATGCAGGTATGTTTGATGTCTCACATATGGTTGTGACCGATATCGAAGGCGCTGATACCAAAGCATGGCTACAAAAACTGCTCGCCAACGATGTCAATAAACTCACCACCCCTGGTAAAGCACTATACTCTGGTATGCTCAATGAGCAAGGCGGTGTCATCGATGATTTGATCGTCTATTTGACCAATGCTGATGAGACTGAATACCGCATCGTCTCTAACGCAGCCACTCGTGATAAAGATTTAGCACAGTTTACTAAAGTCGCTGAAGGCTTTGATATCGTAATTACTGAGCGTCCAGAGCTTGCGATGCTTGCGGTTCAGGGCCCTAATGCTATTGCAAAACTGGCTCAAGCCAAACCAAGCTGGGCCGATACCTTAGCAGCACTTAAGCCTTTCGTTGGGGCTGACTTGACCGATATCGAAGGCACTGATTGGTTCGTGGCTCGTACAGGTTATACGGGTGAAGATGGCGTCGAAGTCATTATGCATGCCGATGATGCGCCTGCTTTCTTTGAGCAATTAAAAGAGAATGGCATCAAACCTGCTGGTCTTGGCGCACGTGATACCTTGCGTATGGAAGCAGGTATGAACCTGTATGGTCATGATATGGACGAAACCATCAGTCCTTATGAGTGCAACATGGGCTGGACGCTTGCACTAAAAGACGAGCGCATTTTTGTCGGCCGCGAAGCATTAGTCAGCAAACGCAAGCAGTCAAAAGATGACAACACAGCTATGAAGCAAGTGGGTCTGCTATTGACGACACGCGGCGTGTTACGTGAAGGCATGACAGTCACTATCAATCAAGGCACAGACAATGAACAAACTGGCATTATCACCAGTGGTACATTCTCTCCTAGCCTAAAAAACTCAATCGCGATTGCCCGTGTTCCTGCCAGCGTATCAGACGATGATAACGTACAGGTCGATCTACGCGGCAAAGGTAAATTCGTTGACGTACGCGTACTTAAGCTGCCTTTTGTCCGTAATGGCAAACAGCAGTTTGACTCGTAGGCACTATAAATTCTATTATTGGCTTCCATTACTTTTGTTAATTAACCTCTATCACTTAGGAGAGAGACCATGAGCAACATCCCAGCAGATCTAAAATATATTGCCAGCCACGAGTGGTTGCGCCTAGAAGACGACGGTACGATCACTGTTGGTATCACAGACCATGCTCAAGACCTATTGGGTGATGTGGTATTCGTTGAATTGCCAGATGTGGGCGATATCATCGCTGTCGATGACGAAATCTCTGTTGTTGAATCAGTAAAAGCGGCTTCTGACGTTTATGCACCGATCTCAGGTGAAGTGGTTGCTATCAATGAAGGCCTAGAAGACGATCCTGAAATCATCAACTCTGACCCATACGGCGAAGGTTGGTTCTTCAGAATGAAGCCTGACAATATTGCTGATTACGAAGCACTGTTGACTGCTGATGAGTACGAAAGCGACCTATAAGCTAAGTATGCTCTCAGCGAATAGTGATAATCAAAGTACATCGCTATTTGCCGATGCGCTAACACTTGTAAGAAATTAGCACTCGTCAGAAATTAGTACTGATAAGACACTAGCGCTTATAAGATATGAGACCTAACTAATTATTTTGGATACTGGTACTGACTGGTATCCATACCCCCTATTTGAAAACCCTTTCTTATCAAAAGCGTTTGCTCATTGGGTACGCTTATTGTTTGAAAGCAGCTTTATATATAGATCGTCACCAATCATTATCGCCCGATGTTATTGCTCTCAAGCGTTGTCACATTGAATCGTCACCACTGGTGCAAAGCCTATTAAACAGGCATTTGTCATAGTGAATCTGAAAACACGATCTCATACCGATAACCCAACTCCCAGCATGGATCCCAATATGACCACCAACACCGATAATACAGACAGCGTTGCCACGCCCAATCATACGCCGCAGCTTCAAGCGTTTCGCGATATTGTAGAGTCGCGCCGCTCAGTACGCCGCTTCACTGATACGCCAATACCTGACGATGTATTGGCAGACTGTCTGCGTTTGGCCATGCTAGCGCCGAACTCTAGCAACCTACAGCCGTGGGAGTTTTATGTTATCGATGATGCTGACAATCGCAAACGTGCGGTGAAGAACTGCATGAATCAAAACGCTGCAAAAACAGCAGCACGCTTAATCGCAATCGTTGCTCGTACCGATGTTTGGCAGGATCACGCCCAGCAAGTACTGCGCGAATACCCTGACCAGCCAGTGCCTAAGAAAGTGAAAGACTACTACACCAAAGTCGTCATGATGGACTTTTTGCGAGGACCAGCCAATGTAGTTTCGGCCGCAAAATGGGGCGCGACGCAAGTGGTTAGACGGGTAAAAGGCCCAATAAAATCGCCTTACTATACCTTTGAAGACACCAAAAACTGGGCAACCAACAACACCTCGCTTGCCGCCGAAAACCTGATGCTAGCACTACGCGCTCATGGGTTTGATAGCTGTGCCATGGGCGGCTTCGATGAGCCTGCCATGAAGCGATTGCTAAAGTTAGGCAGCGATCAACATATCATTATGATGATTGGTGCTGGCGAACGTGCTGATAACGGTGTTTATAACAGCCAATTCCGCTTTGATCAGACACAGTTTGTACATTACGTATAACTCACAACTCAAACTATGATTTTATAGTCGGTTCAATATGATTTAGATACAAGGAAGCCGAGTGAAAGTACTACAAGTAGTAGACTAAACGAGACTGACACCGTATCTAATTCATAAAGGATTGGCTGTAACTGCTATTTTCTTTATTACTCCCCTAACCAAGGATTGTCATGACTATCTCTCAAAACCCATCGTTTGATACCTTTCAAGGCTTGTTCAACGAAGCTGAATTTGTCTATCGCCATTTAGGTTCAAATGACACCAAGCAAGCTGACCTACTCAGTGCTGTTGGTTATAAAGACATGCAAAGCTTTATCAATGACACGGTACCTGAGCCAGTACGTTTGCACAAAGAATTGGATTTGCCATTGGCGATGAGTGAGCATGCAGCACTTGCCAAACTGCGTACGATGGCAGACGACATCACCGTCAATAAGAGCTACATCGGTCAAGGCTACTCGCCTGTGCGTATGCCTGCTGTCATTCAGCGCAACGTCCTTGAAAATCCAGGTTGGTATACTGCTTATACGCCTTATCAAGCTGAAATCGCGCAAGGTCGTCTAGAAGCCTTGCTTAACTTCCAACAAGTCTGTATCGACCTGACTGGTCTTGAGCTAGCGGGTGCATCACTACTTGACGAAGCCACGGCAGCGGCAGAATCCATGGCGATGTCAAAGCGTGTGAGCAAAAGCAAATCAACGCAGTATTTCGTCGACGAACGTGTTTATCCGCAGACGCTAGATGTTATCAATACCCGTGCTAAATACTTTGGTTGGGAAGTCATCGTTGGTGATTTTGAAACCGCCAAATCTGGTGACTATTTCGGTGCGCTGTTTCAGTATGTCGGCGCAGAAGGCGATGTTAAAGATTTAACAGATGTCATCGCTGCGGTAAAAGTAAACAAGACCTACGTGAGTGTCGTCAGTGACATCATGAGCTTGGTGCTATTGAAATCACCAGCCGATATGGGTGCCGATGTAGCATTAGGTAGTACGCAGCGTTTCGGTATCCCAATGGGCTTTGGTGGTCCGCATGCTGCCTACTTTGCGTTCTCTGACAAAGCCAAACGCTCAGCACCTGGCCGTATCATTGGTGTCTCAAAAGACTCGCAAGGCAATACTGCATTGCGTATGGCACTACAAACTCGTGAGCAGCATATCCGCCGCGAAAAAGCCAACTCAAACATCTGTACGTCACAAGTATTGCTAGCGAACCTCGCTGGTATGTATGCTGTGTACCATGGCCCAAGCGGTGTCAAACGTATTGCCACTCGTATCCATGCGTTTGCAACTGCCTTTGCTGATGCCATCACTGCAGCCAATGACAGCAGCTTGAATGTGGTACATAATCAATTCTTTGATACCGTCGTTGTTGATTGTGGTTCAGAAAAACTTGCCACACAAATCTTCAAAAATGCAGACAATGTTGGTTATAACTTATGGCGCATCAGCGACACCAAATTGAGCGTCGCTTTTAGTGAAACCAGTGATCAGCAAGATTTTAATACCTTGACTCAATTGTTCGTTAATAAGTCACATGACTTGCCTGAAACCGCTCGTATCTCACTCGATAGCGCGCATTTGCGTACTGACGATATTTTGAGCCATCCTGTATTCAACTCGCATCACACCGAGCACGAGATGCTGCGCTATCTAAAGTCGCTTGAAGACAAAGATCTAGCGATGAACCGCAGCATGATTTCACTGGGCAGCTGCACCATGAAGCTCAACGCCACCAGTGAGATGCTACCCATCACTTGGCCTGAGTTTGCCAACGTGCATCCTTTTGCACCGCGTGATCAAGTCACCGGTTATATCGCGATGATTGATAGTCTCCAAGACCAACTAAAAGCCATTACCGGTTTTGATGATGTGTCTATGCAGCCAAACTCTGGCGCTTCTGGTGAGTATGCGGGTTTGCTTGCTATCCGTCGTTATCATGAATCACTGGGCGAGACCAATCGTGACGTTTGCTTGATCCCTATGTCAGCGCACGGTACCAACCCTGCAACTGCTATGATGATGGGCATGCAAGTGGTCGTGGTCAAAACCGATGAAAACGGCAACGTTGATATTGCTGATCTGACCGCCAAATGCGAAGAGCACAGCGAGCGTTTGGGTGCTTTAATGATTACCTATCCATCGACGCATGGTGTGTTTGAAGAAGGCATCCGTCATATCTGTGATTTGACCCACAAGCATGGTGGTCAAGTCTATATGGACGGCGCAAACATGAACGCTCAGGTAGGTATGATGCAGCCTGCAGATGTTGGTGCTGATGTACTGCACATGAACTTGCACAAGACTTTCTGTATCCCGCATGGCGGCGGTGGCCCAGGTATGGGTCCTATCGGCATGAAGGCGCATTTGGCACCATTTATGGCCAACCATACGCTAAGCCCTGTGCATAATGCACAAAAAGACTGCTCAGCCGTATCAGCAGCACCTTATGGCTCAGCGAGCATTTTGCCTATCTCATGGATGTACATTGCTATGATGGGCCGCGATGGTCTATTAAAAGCCACTGAATTGGCATTATTGAACGCCAACTACGTCGCTGCTGAGTTAAAAGGCCATTACCCTGTCTTGTATGCTGGCAAAAACGGCCGTGTGGCTCACGAATGTATCATCGATATTCGTCCGCTAAAAGAAGAGACTGGCATCAGTGAAAGCGATATTGCCAAGCGCTTGATGGATTATGGTTTCCATTCACCAACCATGAGTTTCCCAGTTGCTGGTACGCTGATGATTGAGCCGACAGAGTCTGAGTCAAAAGAAGAGTTGGACCGTTTTATCAGTGCGCTCAAGTCTATCAAAGCTGAGGCGTTACAAGCCAAAGCTGGCGAAAATGGTTGGACGCTAGAAGACAATCCATTGGTCAATGCGCCGCATACGGCTGCCATGATTACTAGTGGCGAATGGACGCATCCGTACAGCCGTGATACGGCTGCATTCCCGCTGCCTTATATCCGTGCAAACAAGTTCTGGCCAAGCGTGGCGCGTGTCGATGATGCGTATGGTGATAAGAACCTAATGTGCTCTTGCCCAAGTATCGAAAACTATCTGTAATTATCATTTTCGATAGTTATTCTCTGTGGTAAAAAACCTCCAAGTCAGCAGCTGACTTGGAGGCTTTATTTTGCCGGCTTTTTATCTACTACATTAGCAGGTAATATTATGAGTAGCATAAATGATAAGAAAACCATGCAATAAAAGCTTGTATCGATAATAAGCTATTTTTATTAAATTTCTGAAGCCATTATTTGGACATTCTTATGCAACAAAAAGCGCCTAAACAAAAAACTCGCGTCATTCTGATACATGGTCTGCATCAAACCCCATGGATCATGCGGCCATTGGCTAAGCGCCTGCAAGCAGCAGGATTTGATACTCATCAGTTTGGCTACCGTAGTATGCGTGATGGTATCAAAACCAATAGCGCACGCCTAAATAGCTGGCTAGAAAAGAACCATCATCCAGATCAGCCCATAGATCTGGTCGGACACAGCTTGGGCGGTTTGATTATTCGTGACTTTGTCGCTCAGTACCCTAAATGGCAAATTGGACGTTGTGTGACCCTAGGGACGCCGCACGTAGGCAGTGTCTGTGCCGATTATATCTGGCGACTGACTCCTGCTGTCGTAGGTCGATCCTATGTCGATGCTTTGGATGGAACCGTTGCGCCCTTACCAGCTCATATTACGCTAGGCGTGATTGCTGGCAACCGTCCTTATGGTATGGGTCAACTGTTTTTGCAATATCATAATAGCAAGCTGCGCAAATCTGACAAGCCACCACTTAACGAGCAGCTTGCACATGACGGGACCGTATATATAGAGGAAACCAAGATTGAGGCCGCAGCAGACCACATTATCCTGCTCGTCTCGCATACTGGGATGCTAGTGAACCCAGAGGTCGCTGAGCAGACCAGATACTTTTTAGAACATGGACGATTTAAACGCTAAAACCTGAAAAGACGCTTAGACAGAGGTGCTCACTCTTATCAAGTGTTATCTTATTGATCTTTGCCTTATCAAGCATGGATGCCCATACCCTGCTGTAGCTCAGTTTTGTGTTCATTAATGACTGGAATCAAAGTATGAATTACCCAATCATTGCGCCAACCTTTGAGTCCTTGCGGTAGTTCACTAACATCTTTATCAAAAGCAATGACTTCATACAGTTGTCCTAGCCATTTTTTGCGCATTAATACGCTGGCAGGTACGCCGATCGTTTGTGCACGATCATCAATCGCCTGCTGCACCGCTTTTGAGAGTACTTTATTTTTTGAGCGATATGGCGGCAATAGACAAGCTGGGTGCTCAGCAGATGGCAACGCTTTGGCTGCTCTGACAATCTTAAGCAACTCTTCACCATAGACTCGCAGCATACTACGGTGCATGGTCGTTTTATGTGACAGCTCGCGCATGCTGTTTGGCTTTTCGGTGACAATCTCACGGACGGCTTGCTTTTTAATCACAAACGTACGTGGCTGGTTGGTCGCGCGTGCCAGCTCCTCACGCCATGTGGCAACCTCTTTTAGTATTGCCATTTCTTGTGAGTTATAACGATAATCTGCCATCGTCAGGTATACCGCTTCATCTTCAATATGCTGCGTGTTATACAAATCACTGGCATAAAGCTGACAATCAGCCCATACATACTCGTATAGCCCTTGCGATTTTAGGGCATGCTCGATACTCAGATACAACGCTGGCAAATAACGCACGTCATCGATCGCATATTGCTCTTGCTCTTCTGATAAGGGACGCTGGAGCCAGTCAGACTGGCTATGTTCTTTATCAATATGCATGTCTAGCTGATCTGCCAATGCCTGCTGATAGCCCATTTGCAACTGTCCTGTTAAGTAAGACAATGCAATCTGCGTATCAAAGATGTTGGTCAGCGGTGGACAACCAGATAGCAGATAAAAAATCCCTAAATCCTCACCACAAGCATGCCAAATCGCCACATCTACTTTGCGTAGCGCTTCCCATAGCTCAGCCAATTGCAGCTGCGGAGCGTCTAATAAATAAACATGGTCACCTGTATTCAACTGTACAAGTGCCAAACGTGGATAATAGGTATCGCGCTTGATAAACTCAGTATCCAATGCCACTCGTCCGCAAGTGGCCAAGGCATCGATGACCTCAGCCAGTTCACTTTGCTTACGTACCCAAGTAATAGCAACGTCATCAGCAATATCCAATAATGCATCGATATCAATTACATCAAGATCAAGCGCCGCAATATCAGGCGTATGAACATCTGGCTCTGATGGTGATGCTGACATTAACTCAGTATTGGCTACTTCCTGTAATAAACCATCATTGATATCAGAAGGGTTTGAATAAGCTGAAGCGTTTGAAGTGTTGTTGGACACGGGCAGATACCTGCATTAATAGGAGAAAATAAAACGCTAAACTGCGCCTTAATAAAATTAAAAGATAAACAATAATAAAGCAATTATAACAATTTCAATAAATGAATTGGGTAAGACTTTGAAGCAATCAAAACATTATAAAAAAGAACGATTTTGCATGGCTTGACCAAGCGTCATACTATCCAGATACTCAAGCTCGCCGCCCATCGGCACGCCTTGCGCCAGACGTGTCACTTTATTGACATGACGACTCACTGCCTCACGGATAAAGTGAGCGGTGGTCTGCCCCTCAACGGTCGTCCCTGTGGCCAATATCAACTCCTCCACAGGCTCTTGCTTGACTCGCCAGACCAGCTGATCAATATTTAAGTCGTCAGCACTGATACCGTCAATCGGCGATAAATGCCCGCCCAGCACAAAGTAACGGCCGCGATAGCCAGCGGTTTGCTCAATTGCCATCACATCTGCTGCGGTCTCGACCACACATAATAAAGTGTCATCACGCCTAGGGTCTTGGCATAGTGGACAAACCGCATCATCGCTGAAGCTATGACAACGCTGACATTCAACAATATCACGCATGGCATCATCAAGCGCTTGGGCCAGTGACAATCCTTGCGGGCGTTTTTTGCTGAGTAGATGCAATGCCATTCGCTGGGCACTTTTTTGACCGACACCAGGCAAGATACGCAGCTGTTTGACGAGCTGATCAAATTTGGCTGTAAGCAAAGTGGCTTCCTTTAGTTGACTTTATCTAACTGAATTTATAAATCGTAGCTATAAAAATGGGGTCGTATCGTGTCGATAACAACCCCATTTTTGTCTTCAGTATGAAGTATTTAACGCTTAAAACATGCCCTGCATACCTGGTGGCAGACCCATGCCTGAAGTCGCGCCAGCCATTGTTTCTTCGTATAGTGCATCCGCTTGACGAACCGCATCATTGATCGCAGCAGCAATTAAGTCTTCGATCATATCTGGCTCATCTTCTAGCAGACTTGGATCAATAGTCAAACGCTTGACCACATGGCGACCGGTCATCGTTACTTTAACTAGACCACTACCCGATTCTGCATGCACTTCTTTGTTGCCTAGCTCTTTTTTGGCATTTTCAACGTTTGCTTCTACTTTCTTTTGCATCGTTTGTGCTTGTTGCATCAATGCTTGAATGTTCATAGTTGCCTCTTTGTCTTATAATAATAAATGGGATACTTTAAAGTTTAAAATAAAATACTGACAGCATTATACCGCTATCTTTACAAACTGTCTAAACCACGTGCTAAGTCTTTGATAATATCGTCCACATCTTCTAGACCTACCGACAGACGAATCAGGCCATCTTTAACGCCAGCTTCTGCTCTAGCCTCAGCAGTCAGGCGAAAGTGAGTGGTCGTCGCAGGATGGGTAATCGTGGTCTTAGCATCACCCAAATTATTAGTAATAGAAACCATTCGAGTTGAATCAATCACGTGCCACGCAGCCGCTTTTGGGTCAAGGCTAGCAGATGGCTTAACTTCAAAACCCATGATAGCGCCATAGCCACCTTTCATATGATGCTGGCGAGTAGCAAGCTCATGCGCAGGGTGATCACTCAAGCCTGAGAAATGTACCGTGCTCACATTAGGATGATTGACCAAGAATTCTGCGACTTGATTGGCATTTTGACAGTGTGCTTGCATACGTAATTTAAGTGTCTCAAGCCCTTTGGTAAATACCCAAGCATTAAACGGACTCATGCTGATACCGCCTGAGCGCACAACAGTAAACGCTTCTTGCATCAGTTTATCACTACCAACTAGTGCACCGCCTAGCACTCGACCCTGTCCATCTAAATATTTGGTCGCAGAGTGAATCACCACATCCGCACCTAAGTCTAATGGGCGCTGCAAGGCTGGTGTCGCAAAGCAGTTATCGACGACGAGTAATATGTCATTGGCTTTGCATAGCTGACTCAGATAACCGATATCACAAATCTGCGCCAATGGATTACTTGGACTTTCACAATAAATCACTTTGGTATTTGGTTGAACCGCATTGGCCCATGCCTCATTGTCGAAGCAATCAACATAGCTGACTTCAACACCGAATTTGGCCATATAATTGTTAAACAGACCGATAGATGAGCCAAATAACTGGTTGGCCGCGAGCAGATGATCGCCCGCTTTGAGATATGCCAAGCACATGGTCAAAATTGCACCCATACCAGAAGCAGTCGCCACCGCACGCGTGCCGTTCTCTAGTGCGGCTAAACGACGCTCAAAGGTGCGCACGCTTGGGTTGGTATGACGAGAGTAGACATTGCCCGTCTTCTCTCCATTGAAATGCGCGGCGGCATCGGCAGCTGAAGTGTAAACATAAGAGCTGGTGGTAAAAATAGCTTCTGAGTGTTCGCCCTCATCCGTGCGATGTTGACCTGCCCGCACTGCAATGGTTTGCATGCCATAGTCCAGATCTAAATCTAGCGCATCGTTGCGCCAGTTTGGATCTAACCCATCATTTGAATTTTTTTGGTTCAAACTGCTCTCATCATGGTTTTGCGACTGACTCATAAACGTTCCGTTACTTTAGTTAGTATGTTATTGGGTGATATTTTAATTAAGATAAAATGACTGCTTATTCTTCTGATTATCGACCGAATTCATCAGCGTTATCATATCATGTCGACTTATTCCGCACAGCTGGTTTCAGATAGCACCTAAATATTATTTTTGCATACCTAAAAACCCTAAATGCTTACGATTAAATGTCGCCACATATATAGTTAAACAATACTTAAAAAACAATGGTTTTATGAGTCAAATCTAACAAAAATAACGTATTTATAATAGGCAGATATCACAACAGCTGTTAAGCTAGCGACGATTTGAGTACAGCCTTAATTGATATTATGGTAGAACTTTCACCATTGTCATGTTTGAAAATTGCGCAAACCCTTTAATAAGTTGTTTATCAGTATGTTTAGGCTCACTAAGGTAAATTCGTTATGTCACTGTTCAGTCTAGAATCAAGCCACTTATCATTGAGTCTAACGCTAGGGCTGACCTTGGCCTTGAGTGCATGCCAAAGCTTGCCCAAGCAGCCGCATCTGCCTGAAAGCCAAGCATTATCAGAACGTGTACATGAGCTATATCAAAACGATAACAGCGAAACGATTCAGACGGATCTGGTGTCCGCCATCAGTGCTCAGAGTGATATCCATCCTGATTTGTCAGGTTATCATCCGATAGTGACTGGCGCGAACGCGTTTGCCGCTCGTAGCATCTTGACTGATATGGCCACGCGCAGTATCGATGCGCAATATTATATTTGGCATAACGATCAGGCCGGTCAACTGCTCTTAAAAGACTTATGGGATGCCGCCGAGCGCGGTGTTATCGTGCGTTTATTGTTGGATGATTTTAATAACAGTGCCAAGTTTGACCAGCACCTATTACGTTTTGCCAGTCATCCTAATATCGCTGTACGCATTATTAATCCGCTGATGCACCGTAAAATTCCGACGTTGAATTACGTCACAGGGTTGCCACGAATCAATCGCCGGATGCACAACAAGAGCATGACCTTTGATAAGCAGATTACTATCATTGGTGGTCGCAACATTGGCAATGAATACCTAAGTAATGACCAAAGTAGCCAGTTTGCAGATTTGGATGTGCTGCTAATCGGTAAAGTAGTCGCTGATATTGATAACAGCTTCGACAGTTATTGGTCATCTTATTTGTCGTTTGATATCGAGACATTGGCCAAAGTTGATAAGGATGTGACCCTTAACTTTCCAGCCGCACTGGACAAGTTGGGGCTTGATGAAGAAAACAATGAAGGCAGTAGCTTGACGGTCTACAAAGCGGCCATCAAAGACTCTACGATAGACAGTGATCTAATCAATAAACGGGTACCCTTTCGCTGGACAGATATGCAGTTCTTGAGCGATGACGTTGGCAAACTGAGCAAAAGCGTCCCTACCGACAGCAACTTGGTACACCAATTGCGGACGTTACTCGGTAGTCCAACCAAGAAACTAACGATTATCTCATCCTATTTTGTACCGACCAAAGATGGTGTTGACACCTTGGTAAAACTGGCTGAATCGGGTGTCGATATTAAGATTTTGACCAACTCATTTGATGCAACCGATGTCACTGCTGTCCATTCTGGCTATAGCCAATGGCGACCGAATCTGTTGCGCTCAGGCGTCAAAATATACGAGCTAAAATCAACCGCTGCTGAAGAAAAACGTGATAATAAACTGTGGCGCGCACGTAGTCAGTCATCGACCAGCTTGCATGCAAAAACGTTTGCCGTCGATGACTATCAAGTGTTTATTGGCTCATACAACGTTGACCCTCGCTCTGCTAACATCAATACTGAAATGGGTGTCATTATCAATGATGATGAACTTGCCAAGCAGCTACATGGTGCTTTAAGCGATGATTTGTTGAATCAAGCGTATGAAGTCAAACTATTAGATAACGGCAGCTTGCAATGGCACACCATGGAAAATGACAAAGAAGTCGTCTACGACTCAGAACCTAAAGTCGGTATAAGTGACCATGTTTGGCTGACCATTATGTCGTGGTTGCCGATTGACTGGTTACTATAACCCCATGAACCTGCCATATTCTTAATGACAAAACGCTATCCCTGTTGACACTACTTAAGCAAATAATACTTATTTAATCAGAGATTTTGCGATGACATGCGAATGCGGTACATTTTTTGCATGCTGTATCTATATTGCTAAAGACTGCAGAAAACATACCTCAGTTTCCTTTTATAGTGCACAGATCTTATTTGTCCTGATTATATTAAATTGGAAGTGTTGAGTTGCACGTATTGAACTGAATACGTCAACCATTTCTCAGACATACTTCAGTCTAAAACACCAAAATTTACTATTTCTAGACCTATTGTTTTGGCAAGTCATTATTTATAACCGAATGATTTGCCAGTTTTTTATCATGATCGGTTGTCCAAGCGGCCACCGATTTAATGACCACTTTACTCTGTGGATACGTAATCTATTATGCCATCTCGTTCTCAATATGCGTTAATGTCGACCAAAGACAAAAACACGGTACTGTTTATTAGCTCTATCAGTGCTGTGGTGTTTTTTGATTTTTTGATTTATTTGTACATTGCAGATATTGTGTCGGCCGCGTTTTTTCCTATTGATACCGATCCAAATGTGGCCAAGCTACAAGGGTTGGGACTGTTTGTCGTCGGTTATTTGGCACGTCCCTTTGGTGGTATTTTATTTGGTCGATATGGCGATATCATTGGTCGAAAACCGACACTGTTGTTCAGCATACTCGTAACCGCTTGTAGTTTGCTCGCCATGGCGGCGTTGCCAACTTATGCGCAGTGGGGCGTTATTGCACCCATTTTATTTATTTTACTCAGAATCATACAGGGCATGGCATTTGGTCTTTATGTGCCCTTGTCTTGGGTGTTTGTCGCAGAGCACGTACCTCGGCAGTATCTGTCGGTGGCCTGTAGCTACGTGACGGCCAGCTTTTTGGTAGGTGTGCTCTTCTCTAATGCATTTTTTATGTGGCTGTCTAGCTTTATGACGTCGGTACAGCTGGCTGATTATGGCTGGCGTTTACCGTTTTTGGTTGCTGCGGTATTGAGCTTTTTGCCACTAGCGTTCTGGCAACTGGTTGGAGAGACACCATTTTTCCTTGCATTAGATAAGCCTAAGCTTGGCAAAGCGGCACGCCAACCGCTCACCATGCTTTTTAAACGCTGTAAGCACAGTATCTTTGTTGGCATAGTGCTCACTTTAGTGATATCCAGCGTGACTTCTGTCATCGTGCTACTACTGCCGGATCTGATAGAGCTTAACTTTACCTTAGACAGTGATTTGTTTGGGTTTTCCCATAGCTTGGGTATCGTATTCATGATTATCGGCTGCATATTTTATGGAATGATCTCTAACCACGAAAACTTTGGCAAAATACTGGTCATCGGCTCTACTCTCTTAATCGTCCAAATACTAGCCTTCTTTTATCATCTACAAGCAGGCGGCGATTATATCTTGATCATGTATGCACTTTTAGGATTCTGTTCAGGTATCGTTGGTATGGTGCCAGCCATCTTAGTACAATTGTTTCCTACCAATGTACGACTGACGGGTATCGCTTTTTGCTATAATATTACCTATGGTATCGTTGGGGTGCTGATACCTTTTGGCCTTGGCTATGCCACCACATTGATCAGCTTTTCACCTGCACTCTACATTGTGTTTATTGGCTTTGTCGGTATCATTATGGGCATGTATTTTTACAATCTTCCTGAATTCAAAAAGATTGATCACGTCGTCACATAAATATCAGACGGTATACATACAATGATTGACACTAAGGTGCAATGGTATCGCTCATCCATTGCACCTTACCCATTTATTTAAGACACGAATATTAAGGCTCAATAACCATGGTTGATATGACCAACAAACGCCTCTCAGTCGCTCCCATGATCGACTGGACTACAACAGACTATCGTTACTTTGCGCGACTGTTTAACCCGTATACGTATTTATATACCGAGATGATCAGCACTGGTGCATTGATTCATGGTAATCGCGCACGGCACTTGCGCTTTGATACGCTTGAGCACCCACTTGTCTTGCAGCTTGGCGGCGCTGATATTGATGAGATGACACAGTGCGCCGAGTTTGCTCAGCAACACGGCTATGATGAAGTCAATATCAATGTTGGTTGCCCCTCCGATCGTGTCCAGCATAATAAGATAGGCGCCTGTCTGATGGCAGAGCCTAAGACCGTTGCTGATTTGGTCAAGCATATGCAAGCCGCTGTCGACATACCAGTGACCGTAAAGCATCGTATTGGTATTGATGATTTTGATAGCTATGAGTTTATGGTGGATTTCGTGCAGGCAGTGGCAGACGCGGGCTGTACGCGATTCACAGTACATGCGCGTACTGCATGGCTGCAAGGGCTCAGCCCCAAGCAAAACCGCGAGATACCACCACTACGTTATGAGGATGTGTACCGCTTAAAACAGGACTTTCCTGAACTGGATATCGAAATCAATGGCGGCATTGATACGGTTGAAGCCATCAAAACACACTTGCAGCATGTCGATGGTGTGATGATTGGTCGCGCGTTTTATCATAATCCTTACCTGCTAGCAGAAGCCAACAGCTTATGGGGCGAGGCCACACCCAAACGCTCGGATATTTTGGCGCGGCTTTATCCTTATATGCAAGAGCAAATCGAGAAAGGTGAAGCGCTACCCACGATGACGAGACACTACTTAGGACTATTTCAAGGACTGACGGGTGCGCGCAAATGGCGACAAGCATTGAGTGGTAAACCTCAACTAACACTTGATGATGTTAAACGAGCGGCCGATGAAGTATTGGCGCTCAATCCTGATGCCTAGCCCAATCTCTATCTATTATTGGCTACATGTATAGTCATTCCACTATAAAAGTATTACTGCGTTAAACTCGCTTGAAGTATTAAATATACATCTACGCTCGGTTGCCTTGTACTATTTTTAAATTGAATCGACTATAGCAGACCCTAACTAAGATAAATGCCAATCATCATATTGGCATTTATCTTAGTTAGGGTCTGCTTGATATTCAAACCTTAGGCTGCTTGCGCGACATACTGCCACATCGCTGCACCGTTATTGACGATGTGTAACACGATTGGCAGTAGTAGCGAGCCTGACTTAATACGTGCGTAGCAAAATATCAATGCCAACACAACGATGGTACTGATTTCATAAATGCCGTACTGCACATGAATAATGGCAAATATCAAACTCGTTATCATACTCGCGACGATCGCACCGTAATTCTCTGAATATGATGCAGATGAAAACTGTTCTGCAATGGCTGACCATAATATACCGCGAAAGACCACCTCTTCATAAATGGGTGCAACGATGACCATCGCAAAAACCAATAGCCATACCGAGCTGACTGACTGATAGAGAGGATCTACGAAGTCCAGCGGCGTCATATCCAGCAGATACGTGAGCGCCTGACTGACAATCATGAAGATCAGTAACAGCCCAAGCATTCCCATACCTACCGATAGTGAGAACGGCTTTAAGGCTAGATACTGGCGCAGACTACCACCCCTCAAACGAATGATAAAAATGCTGACTGCCAATAGCAGCACACAACCCACTATTATGGAGAGGCTCACAACCGTTCCATCATTACCGCCAAAAAAGAATATATTCCCTATCGATGCGTTTTGGGTAGCAGGTAATACTAGCTTGCCCGCGACATAGATGCCTATCAACTGACTGACAAAAAATGCAAACACCATCCCTACTGTTAGCAGAAATGTACCCAAGCGAGAAAATATCGGCGGAGACTTAGGTGAGGCAGTCATATCAGATGGAGCAGTTACGTTTTTTGGCATAAAGGTATCACTTAAAAAATACTCTGGCAGCTCATATCCATTACAAGCATGACTAATGATATGCTGCTTTTATTTTGACAGTTGCAGCTTGATCAAGCCTAGCACCTGCATTGAGACAGAATGTGGATGCTCAAGTGGGAACATATGGCCCCCTTCATGCGTTTCATAAGCAATACCCAAACGTGACTTGATTTGCTGCGGAAAACGACGCTTTAAAAAGATACTGTCTTGACCAATAATCAATGTAACAGGTACTTTGGGCCCCCGATTTGGTGCCAGCCAATACCAAGAAGGATTGGTACGAAATACATCTACTTCACTGGCTTTAGGAATAGCCAATGTCACCTTGCCATCCGCACGCTCATGCAAGCCGTGATCGATATACCCTTGAAAGCTACGCTCATCAAAGTTTTTGAAAAACCCTTTATGACGCATTTTCTCATACGCGTCTGCGCGACTATCCCATACATCGCGGCGATGCTTGGACACGCCAGCGGGTGACAGTTTATCCATCAGACGATTATCCATGAGGGGCAATCTGTCTGCTGTCTTTGCTAAATGCCACATTAAACTGACCTTGCCATACAGCCAAGGTGGATCCATGAGTACTGCTTGAGCAAACAGTTCAGGCTGACGATACGTGGCCTGCAAGGTACACATAGCGCCCAGCGAATGACCTACCCCTAACACCTGCGCAACACCATGCTTCTCGCAGGCACTTTTTGCGCTATCGATGACTTGTTGCGTCAGACTGCGCCAATGGTCATCTACGGGATAGCTCGGTGTATCGCCCAGCATCGCAATATACTCAATCGTAAAAAACTCTGACAAACCTTCAAAAAATGGCTCGTAGACAGCACTTGGCATTCCATTGGCATGGGCAAAATGAAGCACCGGCTTATTGGTTATCTTAGAGACAGGTAGTGCAGCAAAGGTCTGCAAATTTATTTCATCACTCATAACAGGCTCTCGTGGAAGGGTTTATGTGATATATTATTTTTAATCATTGAGCCTTGTAGCATCATTTAGCCAAACGTCGCTAAGATAGCAACATTCATAACTATCGCGGCATTGATAGCGACTTAGTCTCAAACAAAGATTTTATTTAGCATTACATACAATTAAGGCTGAGCACAATTATATGCTCAGCCCCAACAATCATACACAGTATATCTAAAACATTAAACGCTTAACGCATCTTTACGTTACCTTCTTCTTGTGGTAAAAAACCATCAAGACTAACGCTAGAGCCAATGCCTGCACCCAGTTGCACGGCAAAACGGTCCATAAACGATTGGAACGGATCGTTCGGACTATAACTAATGATCGTATCCAGCTCCAGCTGCTTGCTAAGGCTAGTAATACTACCCTTTTTATCAGCCAACCCTAGCTCGATAGATTGCTCACCTGTCCAGAACAATCCTGAAAACAGTTTGTTTTGTTCAGGATTTTTAAGACGGTCGCCGCGACCTTCTTTTACGGCGTTGATGAAATGCTCGTGCGTATTCGCCAACACCTTTTCAACATGGTTTTCTTCGTAGTCAGTCAATGGACGTGACAAGCTTAAGATATCTTTATACTCACCCGCAGTGATAGTACGATCTTCTACGCCAACTTTATCCATTAAGCCTTTGACATTGTAGCTTGGCATAATGACCCCGATAGAGCCAACCAAACTTGATGGATTGACATAAATCTCATCTGCAGCAGACGCGATATAATAAGCACCCGAGGCACCGATATCACCGATAACCGCATACAGTTTTTTATCTGGGTACTCTTCGCGCAAGTCCATCATCGTCTGCCAGATTTCATCAGACTGTACCGGTGAACCACCAGGTGAGTTAATATCTAGTGCCACCGCTTTTGAATTACTGTTTGCAAAAGCGTCTCTCAGTGCTTCATTGACATCATAGGCATTGGCCACATCGTCACTACTGATAACGCCTTGCAGTTCAACCACAGCCAAATGTGGCTCGCTGGTATCGACCGCATCCATACCTGTCGGCGAACTACTGCACCCACGACCAAGGGTCAAAAATATCAATAAGATATAACCAAAGGTCAGTAGTTTAAAAAAGATGCTCCAGCGACGAGCGCGGCGCTGCTCAACCACACTAGCCAATAAGGTGTTTTCAAGCACCTTCCATTCTTGTCCACTCGGCGAGTTTGGTTGCTGTATTTGTGTTGGCTGATTGGCCGAATTATCGGGACGTTTGTTAGGGTCTGGTGGCCAGTTGGGCATATAACTTCCTAAGTCAGAAACAATCTAAAACAATAAAAGATGATAAAAACAGTCAGATGCTTTCTGACGATATCAATCACCGGTATTAATAGGCTGCTAAGTATGGTGGTATTTTAATAAGGGTTCAATAGTATAACTGTGAAATATCACCATATTGTAACGCCGATTGGATGAGCGATATTTTAAGGACTTTTGATATTGGTATTGGTATTGGTATTGGTATTGACCACATCGTCATGCTTATTTAGAGATGATGCCGCATCTAAAGGTTTATCATCCAAGGTTATGACATTATCAATATTTTGATGACGCATTATATCAGCGGTTATATGTGAGGCACTATGACCAAGCCATTTCGTTTGGCTTGAGGCGATGATCTCATTAAACCCTTCATCCGAGCACAGTAACTCCCACATCTGCCAGACCCGTTGATGGGTATCGGTATTTAGTATGAGCCGTGATACTGCAGGCGTTTCCTGATGTTCAATCACTTTACTGCTCTTCAGCTTAGTATCTGCCAAATGCGTATGTTCCATATCCATCTGAGCTGTCATATCCAATGATTGAAGGGGGTCTGCTGCATTGTACCTTAGCACTTGTATGGGCAAATCAGTATCGATAGCGATACTACAGTCCCAGACACTGGCATCATTAATAGTACTCCAGCCCGTCAACACCTGTATCGTCAAACATCCACTAGGCAATTGCCATATTTTACCCTGATCGCAGCGCTGGGCACTGATATTCGATGCCCTATCAGCTTGGCTGGTGACTTGATAAGCTTGTTGTAGTTGCGTCCATCTATCAGAGCGTCCCGCTTGCCAGTATTGACTGACAGGTAATTTCTGACTTAACTGAGCCATGGTCATTGGCAATAATTCGGACGTTCCGATATCAAAATCAACGCGCTGATCGTTAGTATTAATCGTATCAGTCAGTCCGATACTATTACTTTGTACAATGATACCTTCTAAATTATTGACTGATAAACTGCCCAGCTGCTGCTCTAAAATTGCAGATAATGCATCTGCTGTCAGGCTGCTGGTCATCGTGCGCGCATTTTTCGGTCTATGATCTGCCAAAAATAGCCAATGGGTGCTTTTTTGACGCTTATTTATGCCTGATCGAGCCGCATTATGAGCAATAGGATATTGTAATAATGAAGCACTAATATACGAATCCCCAGTGGGCAAGACATATAAAGTCGGTACGGTTGTGAGCGACTGTTGGTTGGCGTACACCGTCATTATTAACAGCGTCAAAGGGGTCAGCGCCAGCCATCGACTGATAAAACCTCGCGGTAATAGCCAAGGCAGCATAAACAAAAACACCATGAGCACGATGGCTATATTGACTGGTGTATACAGCCAAACACCTGACAGTAATGGCAACGATGTTAGCCACGTGATGAAATCATGCAAAGCGCCAACGATTGCAATGACCAACATCCAGATACCGTCTGCTATCGTAGGGGATAGCAGATAACACAGCCCTGCCAATAAATTCAGCGGTACGATCACCCATCCAAACAAACCTATAGCGAATAGGTTGATTACAAGGCCCCATAATGATGCTTTGCCAAATAAGAGCAATGTGGTTGGTAGTAACGTAATAAATAGCCAAAACTGTAATTTGGCGATGCGTCTCACAACTTGCCAAGCGTGGTTCAATACAGTGTTTTTAGTACGGACATTGTTGCTATTCGTGCCTGAATGGACACGGTGTGGTGCTGATGCAGAAGTATTGTACTGATATGACGTATCATCGTACTTCAGCAATAGCGCCACTGCGATAAAGGACAACCAGTATCCTGCTTGCCATAACACATAAGGATCACGCCATGCCATCAGTATGGCCAATGCCAATAATACCTTCATGGTACTGGTAGGCAACATTGTCAATCTAACTAGACCAATTGCCAGTAGCATCCAAGCTGTCCGTGCAGCTGGCACATCAAATCCTGTGAATAGCGCATAAATAAAAGCAGCCCCAATCATTACCCACCACCGCACTTGCCAGCGCGGAATATAGCGATAACCTATCGGACAAAACCGATTGAATAGCAGTACGACTGTACCCGCCATAACAATGGCTAAAAACAGCACATGAGTCCCTGAAATAGCCAGCAAATGTGAGATACCTGCCAACTGGTACAAGTCTTTGGTATCAAGGCTGATTAAACTACGATCACCAGTAAGTAAGCTCAATGTGACCGCTTTTGCTTGTTGCTCCGCGGTAGAATGTAGTGACCAGTTTTTATAAAAATGCTGACGCAGTTGCCAACGTCCTCGGTCAATATAAGTACGGAAGCGTTGGAGATACGATTGAGAGGTCACTACTTGCTTTGGCAGTGCCTCATAACTGATGGTAGATGTACTGACCGCCAGTATATTAGCAGCACCATCAATTTGGCGACCTCGTAACCAGCGATAGCTATCAAACCCAGAAGGATTGTTAAGTACTTGCTCAGAGCTAGCCAATGGTGTCAGCGCCAAGCTCATAAACAATTGATCACCGGGCTGTAGGTCATTCAATGCTGCCAGTGAGTCACTACTTGATAATGGTTTTGGATAAGCATTGAGCAGTACCCGATATTCGATATTGCCATTATTACTTAGAGTATTATCACTTAGGCTATTTTGCTTATTTTCTAGATGGTTTGACGTACTCTCCGCCAAGTCTTGAGCATCTAGCTCAGCGATCAATGGTGATAAGTTTGTGACCACGGCAACTTGTCGATAGCCACTATCTGTACTGGTATCATAAACACTGTCGCTTAATCCCTCAATACGCACCAAGGCTTGTACTCGTATTGGGTCGATGATTTTGGCAGATTCTGCCTGTTGATGGCTGACCAAGGCTTGTAACGCACTACCGATTACCAATGCGATCGTCAAAATAGCAAACAGTAAATACTTGATGATGCGTAAGGAAAGGTTATTGTTATAAGGCAGGTATGTGGCGTGGTCTTTGACGACTTTTTGAATGACTACTGGTGGAGTATTAAATTGAGCGCTGACCATCAGAATAACAGCTAATACGATGAGTAGCAGAGAGAGTTTAGAGACACTGACCATGTCTAATAAAAACAGGTCGACTGGCACCAACGCATCGTCTGCGACTGCCAAAACGCCCATCATAATGATAATTATTAGGCTGCCAATTAACCAGTACACCAGCACTCCTTGCTTGATGGTTTAACGACATAAGACGGTATCAACTTTATAACGAGTCAGCTAAGGCGTGTCATCAATTAAATTGTGAGGCTTAAAATGAGAAAAATTGTAGATAAACAAGGAAGAAATGGCCGTTAATATGAACATATTGAAAAAATTACTGACGATGTTTAGCAAAATTTAGCCATTTTAAAGCCACTAAATGTATTCATGTGTTAATTGATGACACACCCTAGATTTTAATATTTTGATTATAGATATAAGCATGAATACAGCACCCTATCAATAACAATAACTGGCACATCGTTCAATAGCATTTATATTTATATTGCCCTATACTGATGACAGATATTGAGAGGCTGATTGTCTGACATCAGTATCCTATCTATCGTTATTCACCATTTTTATTCATCATATTACTCTATAGCAGTCCATCAAACTGATTGAGCGGGCTATCGTTAATGATTAAAGGCAATCTTGTGCCCAAAAAACGTCTAAAAGATTTACTTCCTACACCAGAAAAAGTCCTAGAAAGTCGCACCTTAAAATTATTTGCACCGCATTTGGCAGATCCACGATTATGGCATTTCAATCGTCACAGCCTAAATAAAGCGGTCTATATTGGTGTGCTTAGTGCATTTTTCCCATTACCAGGACAGATGTTACTGGCCTTGATTGGCTCGCTTATTTTTCGAGCCAATGTCCCGATGGCACTTGGTCTGACGTGGATTACCAATCCGCTTACCAGCTTGCCTATTTTTTATGCCGGATACTATATTGGTGCAAAGATTTTAGATGCACCAATGATCAGTTTGCGACTCATCGGCAGGATGATTGCTGACTTTAGTTTATGGGTATTGTCAAATGGTGCCAATCCATTTATTACCTATCGCGGCACTGTCTCGATTGCCGCATTTTGTATTGGATTGACGATTTTGGCAGTGGTGACCAGTATTGTTTGCGGACTGGTATTTAAGGCTGTTTGGCGTTATAGAACTGTCGCAAGTTGGCAAAAGCGCCAGAAAAAATCTTCGGTTGAACCGCCTACTTCTTGATAGGATCAGGCTTCAATGCGGTTAAGTGTCTAAAACTAGCAATCGGCGCTCTGACTGAATATCTCAGACACGCCTATACAAGTCATATTTCTTTGTTTTTTTCTATCGCAGCCAATACCTTGTCAGTAAAATCCATATCCATCGGTACAATTTCGATAACTTTATCGTTTTTACATAAGGTGTATCGCTTGCCAGTGGCACTGTCTTGAACCTTCAGATCAAAATCAACCCCAGCCAAAGTAATGGCGTCAAATACAGGGGCAAGCAGATCCATTTGCGACTGTCTATCAATGGTTTCAAACAGGCTCGGATCGATATATGGCTTTAATGGCTCATCACCTTCTTCAGCACTGCCAAAAGCGGCGATTGGATTTTCATCTGCAGTCATTGCATGTGTTCCTATAAAGTGGACATGGCGGCCAATTGATAGCCGCCTTTATATCTGTTGCTATGGAATATTTACTTAATCATACAACAATACATTTCATGAGAAAAGACATCATAAGTGCTAATAAACAACATCTATGTCAGCCTTATATTCTCTGTACACAAAAGTGTTAATATTGCTCCCAATGACCATTACGTAGCAATAACTGACGGTCAGCAAGTGCCGCTAAATTGCGATCATGAGTCACCATCAATAGCGCCGTTTGCATGGTGTTTTGTAGTTCTGACAATAGACCAAAAACACTTTGCGCGTTGTCATAATCCAAGTTACCCGTTGGCTCATCTGCCAAAATAAGCGATGGTTTGGTCACTAGCGCACGCGCAATGGCGACACGCTGACGCTCACCACCTGATAACTCACCAGGTCTATGCATCAATCGATGCTCAAGGCCGACATTCTCCAAAATCTCAATGGCTTGCTTACGAGCGTCTTTCGTCGATACTTCTGGACGCATTAGCAGAGGCATCGCAACGTTTTCAATTGCGGTGAACTCAGCCAATAAATGGTGAAACTGATAAATAAAACCCAAGTGCTTGTTGCGCATGGCACCGCGTTCAGTCTCATTCATGCTGTTTAATAATTGACCATGTAACCAGACTTCACCACTCGTTGGCGTATCCAGTCCGCCAAGCAAATGTAGCAAGGTACTTTTTCCTGAACCACTGGTGCCAACGATGGCAATACGCTCACCGGCATTAACCGTAATATCAAGGCCTGTCAATACCTGTGTACTGACCGCCCCTTCATCATATATCTTATTGATATTGGTCGCCTTTAAAATGGCAGACATAGCGCTTCCTTTATTTTATTTATTTCGATACTTATTTTAATATTTGGTTTGATACTTAATTGCATGCTTAGACGTTTGGGATTACTCGTAGCGTAGTGTTTGAGCTGGCTGAATCTTAGCCGCTCGGCGCGCTGGATATATAGTGGCCAAAAAGCTCAGTACAAACGATGCACCTGTAATCAATACCACATCTAAAAAACGCAATTCTGACGGTAAATAATTCACAAAATATGCATCAAATAGGTTCAGGTTAAAGACTTGATTGATAAAACCCAAAATATCACTGACCGTGAGCGCAAATATCACACCCAATATCGTGCCAGCAACGGTACCGATGACACCGATGACCACACCTTGGACCATAAACACTTGAGTAATTAATCGAGGAGAGGCACCAAAGGTTTTCAAAATCGCAATATCTGCTTTTTTGTCAGTAACGAGCATCACTAGGCTTGAGACAATGTTAAAAGCAGCCACTAAGATAATCAAAAACAATAGCAAGCCGACCATGGCTTTTTCCATTTGAATCGCACCAAATAGATTGCCATGCGTTTGCGTCCAATCATTAGGATACAACTGCTGAGGTGCAATGGCAGCCGCTTTCTCTGCAGCCATTGGCGCTGTGAAGATATCATTGAGCTTCATACGTACGCCCTGCGCCCCTTCTGGCAAACGCAGCAGTTTTGCCGCATCACCCATCGGGATAAATGCCATGAGGCTATCCACTTCGGGGCTGATGGTAAAGATACCGGTTAAGGTAAAACGCTTAAACCGTGGTATCACACCTGCGGGTGATGGTGACGCTTCTGGCAACACTAAAGTTACCTTGTCCCCTATCTGCAAGCCTAAAGACTGTACCATCTCCTCGCCTAACACAATACTGAAATCACCGCTTTGTAAGGTATCAATGCTGCCTTCGACCATATGCTCATTGATGATAGAGACATTTTTTTCGTATTCAGGCTCGACACCTGTCACCATAATCCCTGCGACCTGACCGTTTGATGTCAGCATCCCTTGCAATTGGATAAAAGGGGCAACCGCCGCCACTTCTGGATCTTCTTTAATCTTGTCAGCCAATTGTTCCCAATCACTGATGATCTCGCTTGAGACCACAGTCGCCTGCGGCACCATGCCCAAAATACGGGTTTTTAATTCACGATCAAAACCATTCATCACCGATAGCACCGTAATCAATACGGCAACCCCAAGCGTCAGACCAATCATTGAGATGAGTGATATAAATGAGATAAAGCCATTACTGCGCTCTGCTCGGGTGTATCGTAAGCCAATAAATAACGCTAAAGGACGAAACATATTCAAACTCTTTATCTTATCTACGTACGACTTTATATAGGCTACAAAACGAGCAGCAACAAATGCATCACAAGCCTGCGCTTGCCTTACGCACATATAAATCGAACACAAAAACAGGGGTTCAGACGAGCCAAAAACGGCCATCAAAAGGGAGCTAGTTTGACACAATTTGGCGGATATGTGCCAGTCATTAGCTAAAACTGAGCGTATTATTCACCAAAAAACTGGGTTTTGTTGTTATTATTTTTTATAGAGGTCTTGCTATTAGGTGTGTCAATACCTATATATTATAGGCTAAAGACAATTGTCATTAACCCCTCATTGCGGTTTCTGATCTTTTGCGAGCTAGGCTGCTGACCCTCATACACCAAGCGCTCAGCGTATTGGATAATGCATAAGCGACCGCCGTATTAGATTAAAACCCCAAGCTGACTTAATTTTGAGTATTTTCATGACCATAAACTATCAATATAAAAACATTCAAGCGCCCACCAAGATCACGCTGACCGATGAGCAGTCTACCGGTCACGGTGATCACTGGCGTATCCTGACCGATGACATGAGTCATGATGTGCCAGAATGGCTACAAAAAATGATTGAAGTCGCAGCAATGCCTAAAGGTCTCAACAACAATGTGAGCGCGCAAGACAGCTGCTTGTTGTTGTCAGAAGATCAACCCTGCCACATCAATCAAGTACTGGCGATGAAAGATGGTAAGCCTGAATGCTTTATCAATGCCTACCCTTGTGTGGACAGCCCTTATGGGCTCAATTGTAAAATTGAGCGTGTCATCGCCAATGACAACTCTCATGATGCCGTTTTACGCTTACGTACGGCTGATGGCAGTATCATTTATGCTTTTGATCAGCTTTACACGGCCAATCGCCACTTATATCAGCGTGACGCCTATTATTACGTGAATTTTAGCGCATGGGCGCACGAGATTAAGCTCAGTGAGCAGAACGAAGTCATTATGGTGGAGGATCAAGAATCCATCCGCTATCACCGTGCCTTTAATGATATTGTTGCGGCGAATGACGGAAATATCCCAGATGATTTACAAGAGCAGATAGCCAAGTGGAAATCTGAAACCAAAGAGCAAATGGCACCCATCGAAATCAATTTGGGTCACATGTGCGCGTACTTGTTTGGTGATACCTTGGGTCAAGAGGACGAAGCATGGTGCCAAGGTCAAGTGCTTGGCAAACAAGAAACCGTATTTAATGGCAAGTCTATTATTTTGTTTGATGTCGTGACATTACGTGAGCAAGATGCAGATCCGTTCGTTGTGCGTGTTGGCGCGCTTAATACACCTGAAACTGCCAGTATCAACGTACATGATTATGTACAAGCCAACGTCTGGCTACAGGCGGCCATATATAAAGAAAATCAAAAAACCGTTTCACAGTCATCAAAAGCCAGCTAATCAAATAACGACTGGGTGACCGTCGCATTTATCAATAAAAAAGCCTCTAATTTGTATTAGAGGCTTTTTACATCTCATGAACTTATTAACTCAGCGACTGTTACGCATGACACATGCATCAAACAGTCGACTAAAAATAAATTAAGCCATTGTGGTCATTGACTTGATACGGGTATACAGCTCTTTTTGCTCAGCACTTGGGCGGGCAGTCTGTACCGCCATCAATTGTGACATATCGCCTTCGACGCGAATTTTACCGCTCATAAAGGCACCCATGATCTGATTAGTATCAAAATCTGTGATGATAGACTGCAAAATACTGCGGTCAAGTAACAAGGTAGTCGTTGCCGCATCATTCAAGCCGCGATGCAACAAGCCATTGGTGAAATTTGCCTCAATATCCTGCTCAGCGTCAGAGACTTTTAGATTCACGATCATATTGGCAAGTGCTGGCGGCAGATTCAACTCGCCCGCTTCATTACCCATTGTTTCTACTTGCTCAAACCATTCATTACTCAAAAAAACTGCCATCTTATTATCCTTAATTGGTATTTTATTGTACGGACACTATTCATCAATATACCAGTGATTGGTCTATTGGGGTATCCCTAGCTCGAAGGTCATTATAAGGGTCGACCTGATAATAAGTAAAATCTATTTATAGGCCAAGCAATAGCCCTGTTACAAAATTCCTTTAGAAGTTGGCTTTTACCGTAAGGGTTTGAAACGAGCAGCTAGAATAGTGACAACATTGTGTATAAAATACAGGAGTGGCACCGCAATAATAAGTTGCCTGCTCACATTTATACCAAAGAGTTTGTATTTTGCCGCATAGTTCTGATGATATTTTATTAGGATTGCGTTACAATACCCTTAAACAGAGTCGGGAGTTTTAACCAAACATTACATAAGCATGTTTTTTGTCAGCTGCCGCTAGCATCCATCTATAGTTAGTGCGTTTTATAGCCCTATAGATAAGGGTATCTATCTTCATTAGTACAGATTTCTTCGTAATAATTAAGATACATATTTAGCCTCATTAGATGTTTGATGTCCAAAAACGGCGCGTCTTCTTATTTACCTTGATGATATATTAACAATCCTACTGTCAATTGGCTTTGAGAATAGCGCACAAAGCGCTTACTCCTATTTATTGGTGTTTACTGATACATAGCAAAAGCTTAGATTAACAGTTAATGACATCACGGTGATAACAGACCAAAAAGCAATATGTGCCACGATAATTATCAGCTTATACATAGCTATAATTGAGATCTCAAATGAAGATTGTGTGGATTATTGGTTAATTCTGTTGATAATTCGGGCTGTAAAGGAATCATCCAATGAGTTTACAAAACACAGCAACCAACCCTAATGACCGTGAGTATGAAATTACAGTCATAAGATTCTTTACGACCATGGCCGTAGTATGGGGCATCGTCGGCATGAGTCTTGGTGTGTTCCTTGCTTCACAGTTAGCATGGCCAGCACTCAACTTTGACATTCCATGGCTGACTTTTAGTCGCTTGAGACCACTGCATACCAATGCGGTGATTTTTGCGTTCGGTGGTTCTGCCCTGTTCGCAACGTCTTACTATATCGTTCAGCGTACCTGTAAAACACGCCTGTTCGCGCCGTATTTGGCTTGGTTTACCTTTTGGGGTTGGCAAGCGGTTATCGTTTCTGCCGTTATTACCTTACCACTAGGTTTGACATCAACTAAAGAATACGCTGAGCTTGAGTGGCCTATCGATATCTTAATCGCGTTGGTCTGGATCTCTTATGCCATCGTCTTTTTTGGTACGCTCATCAAACGTAAAACCTCACATATCTATGTGGCTAACTGGTTTTTCGCCGCTTTCATTATTACGATTGCACTACTGCACATCGTAAATAGCATGGCGATTCCTGTTAGTGCCTTTAAATCTTACTCGCTATTTGGCGGTGCAACTGATGCGATGGTGCAGTGGTGGTACGGGCATAACGCAGTAGGTTTTTATCTAACGGCAGCTTTCCTTGGAATGATGTATTACTTCGTTCCAGTACAGATTGGCCGCCCTATTTATTCTTACCGTTTGTCTATCGTTCACTTTTGGGCATTGATTGCTTCATATATGTGGGCTGGTGGTCACCATTTGCATTATTCAGCGCTTCCAGATTGGACGCAGTCATTAGCAATGGTATTCTCAATCATCCTATTTGCACCGTCTTGGGGTGGTATGATCAACGGTGTACTCACGCTATCAGGCAGTTGGGATAAGTTACGTACCGATCCGATCATTCGCTTTATGATTGTTGCACTATCGTTCTACGCCATGTCGACGTTCGAAGGCCCAATGATGTCTATTAAGACGGTCAATGCGCTATCGCACAATACCGATTGGACTATTGGTCACGTACACTCAGGTGCGCTTGGCTGGGTTGGTATGATCACGATTGGTTCTCTATATGTACTGTTACCTCGTATTTATAACAAACCAAAGATGTACTCTATCAGCTTAATTACCACGCATTTTTGGCTGGCGACTGCAGGAACGATTTTCTATATCGTCTCTATGTGGATCTCAGGTATTGGCCAAGGCATGATGTGGCTTGCGACGAACCCAGACGGTACTTTGGTATATAGCTTCGTTGATACTGTTGAATTCTCGCATTTCCCATATATTGGCCGTGCTTTTGGTGGCTTCTTATATGTGTCGGGTATGTTTATTATGGCTTATAACTGCTATAAAACACTCAAGATGCCAGAAGGTAAGCCTGTAGATGTCGCTGATCCAACGGATCATGAACCTAGTGTCGAAAAACCTTCGACAGCTAACGTATAAGGAGCGATCATGGCTGGTACACCGCATGAAATTATTGAAAAAAATACAGGCCTGTTAGTCATTGGTATCGTGATTGCTATTAGTTTTGCAACGCTCGTTGAAATCGTACCACTGATATATGATAACAAGGGCCCTGAAGATGGTGGTGTGAATGCGCCACTTCCAGCAATGGAGCCTTGGACAGCGCTTGAGTTTGAAGGTCGTGATATTTACATCCGTGAAGGGTGTCATGTTTGTCATACTCAAATGGTTCGCCCACTACGTGCAGAAGTTGAACGTTATGGACCATATTCGCGTGCTGCTGAGTCTACGTGGGATCATCCATTCTTATGGGGTTCGAAACGTACTGGACCTGATTTAGCACGTGTTGGCGGTCGCTATTCTGAAGATTGGCAAAAGCAACATTTGATCAATCCACGTTCACTCGTACCAGAATCAGTGATGCCCGGTTTCCCTTGGCTTGCTGAAAACGAAGTGGATGGCGAAAACATTCAAGACAAAATGCGCCTATTCCGCGATCGCTTTGGTGTCCCTTATACTGAAGCAGACATCGAAGGCGCTCCTGATGCTGTCCTAGGTGCCACAGAGCTTGATGCTTTGGTTGCTTATTTACAGCAGCTGGGCACTGCAATGGAAGGACAGCGCTAATGGGTATTGGTGAATTACAAACAATTGCGACCGTTTCTGCCTTTATTGCCTTCGTAGGCGTTGCATGGTGGGCGTATTCGCCAAAAAACAAAAAACGCTTCGAAGAAGATGCACAACTTGCGCTTGATGACGAGGATATAAAATCTCTGTCTGAAGAGCAGCGCAATAAGGATAAATGATGACATTTTTTTGGAGTTCTTGGATCACGCTAATCAGTATTGGCTGCTGGGCTTTTATTCTTGGTGTCTTGTTGTTTGTAATAAAATACAAGCCAAGCTTAGAAGAAGACGGTACGACCGGTCATGAATATGACGGCATCCGAGAATACGACAAACCACTTCCTAAATGGTGGTTGGTGATATTTTTTGGTTCAATCGTTTGGGGCGTCGCTTATTGGATATTTTTCCCAGCCATGTTTCCTAAGCATTGGGAAGGTATCGCAACCGTAGAAGTCGATGGGGAAACTGTCCCTTGGACCTCTAAGAATGAGCTGTTCAGTGATCTTGAAAGCAATAACAAAGTATTTACAGATAACTTTGAAAAAAGCATTCTTGTGAAAGCTAATGCAGCAGGCGCAACGGCGACACTTGGTACGCTAAATGAGCTACAAGCAAACATGCGCCGTAGTGAAAACCCACCAGCAGATTTACAGACTCAAATCGATGGTAAAGTGGCAGAACTTGCTCCTTATGTCGAAAAACTGTCTGAAAATCCAAATGCGCTAAAAGTGGGTAGCCGTTTGTTCTTACAGAACTGTGCGGTGTGTCACGGCTCTAATGCCAAAGGTGCTACTGGCTACCCTAACCTGACTGACAATGATTGGTTACATGGCGGCGAAGCCACCAACATTTTGACCACATTGCATAATGGTCGTGTCGGCGGTATGCCTGCTTGGCGTGATCAGATCGGTGAAGATGGTGTACGTGCAGCGTCAGAATATGTGCTGTCACTATCTGCTAATAATGGCAGCAAGAGCAATGGTAAGCTGGATCAAACCCTAGTGAACCAAGGCGAAGCCATCTTTAAACAGAATTGTGCACTGTGTCACTCTGAAAACGGCAAAGGTATGATCTCAGCAGGCGCACCAAATCTAACCGATAATATCTGGTTATATGGCGGTGAGCGTGAGACAGTACGTAATACACTACGTTATGGTCGTGCAGGCGTCATGCCACAGTGGGAAACTAAGCTAGGTAATGAGCGTATTATGCTACTTGCTGCTTATATCTACTCACTATCGGACAGAACTGGCAAATCGGCTGAAGTAACGGCTGCTGCGGTTCAACCAGTAGCAACTGAAGAAACGACTGCTAACTAAGCATCGGCTAACTCTAAATTACTACGACTGTGCTGTATATGGATGAGATTTGATAAAGGGAGAACTGTCATTACAGTTCTCCCTTTTTGTTTTATTCATATGTAGGGTCTGTTGAACATTCAAATATGGTGCTGGCAGTGACTATTTTTTAGACAATATGCAGTGAAATTTTTGATGCCGAGTCATTCTAGGTTAAACAATTTCGCCATATATTGGCAAAAAAGAGTACTGCCCTGAAAGGCTGATGCTAAAATCACCCCAAACGTTGTTGTAAGCCTAGCTAAGGTCTCGACATTATCGTCGGCTTGCGCCTAGTTTGGTGCAATTTTAGCAATCAGCAGCCCTAATATTTGAATATCAAACAGACCCTAGTTTTACCAACAACGAATATTATAAACACGCAAAAACACTTTATCATATCAATTTTTTTCGTATGCATTCCCCCGTTATTAGTAGGGAGAATGTTAGAATAACTGTTTTTAAAATAGACTGCTAATAACGGATTTAGATGGCTTTGATAGCACTCTATCGGGTGATTTAAAACTTATAATTAGCAAATGAACCGAAATATTCTGTAGTAAGTGGATCGACTCGAACTGTGCTCAATCCCTTATTCATTAATTACTGACATTGATAACATCACACACTCATACATCTGATCATCAAAGATGTTTGTTCATCATGCCAGCAGACTGATTCTTTTTTTAAAGAGGCACGTTTATGTCAGCACAACCATCCAATAAAATACCTGTACAGCAGATTGATCTTGATGCGACCAAGCATCGTATACACCCAAGGTTTGTGACAGGTTTTTATCAAAATATTCGCGTCATCACGATGTATGCGCTTTTGGCTGCTTTTTTGGTTTTACCATGGCTACGCTATAACGACAGACAAGCAATATGGTTTGATGTGCCATCTCAGCATTATTATATCTTTGGCATGACGTTTTTGACGCAGGACTTTTATTTTATAGCGGCATTTGCACTGATTTCTGCGTTTACGTTGTTTATGGTCACCGTATATGCAGGTCGTGTATGGTGCGGTTATGCTTGTCCACAAACGATTTGGACGCATCTGTACCAGTATGTCGAAAAATGGGTGATTGGTGATCGCAATAAGCGCATGAAGTTTGATAAAGAGCCGATGAGTACGAGCAAGGTCTTTAAGCGCACGACGGTGTATTCGATTTGGTTGCTGCTCTCTATCATTACAGCCGCGACCTTTGTCAGTTATGTGGCAGGGACAGATTCGCTTTACCATAGCTGGCAGACGGTGGGTATGATTCCTGTGCCTGACTGGCCAACATGGGTGTGGGTATCGATGTTTATCTTTACCTTTGCCACTTATGCCAATGCGGGATACATGCGTGAGCAGATGTGTGTACAGATCTGTCCTTATGGTCGTTTTCAGAGCGTGATGTTTGATAAAGACACATTAATTGTCTCTTATGATTATGAGCGCGGTGAGCCACGCGGTACTCGTAAAAAAGGCACGAACCCTGAGCATCTAGGCGACTGTATTGAATGTACCATGTGTGTACAGGTCTGCCCCACTGGTATCGACATTCGTGATGGTCTGCAGGTAGGTTGTATTCAGTGTGCCGCTTGTATTGATGCCTGTAATGAGGTGATGGACAAAGTCGGCTATGCGCGCGGGCTCATTCGCTATACGACTGAGCGTCAACTGGTAGAAAAAGAACCCAGCCGATTATTACGTCCACGCTTATTTGCCTATTTGGCATTATTATTGGTGCTATGCGGCGGTGTTGTATATGCGTTAACAGATCGCGTGCCACTAGAGATTGATATTCGCCGCGACCGCAACCAATTATCCTCTATCAACAGCCAAGGCATGATTGAGAACAGCTACATCGTCAAGCTGACCAATAAAACCCAAGAGCCTCACGCCTATAAAATCACGCTGGCACCGCAAAAAGGTCTCAGTCTAGAGCTGCGTTTCAATGATGTGCCTTTAGAGGCAGGTGAAAGTTTTGATATGCCGGTGAGTATCTATGGTAATCCTGATACGATTGAGTTTGGTCAAACCCCTGTGACGTTGAATGTGACCAGTGAAGATGGCAAGTACAAAGTCAGTAAACAAAATGTCTTTACCACCCAAGGTCAGTAAATTTTTAGAAGTCAGTGGCTTATTAGAAATCAGTGGCTTGGTTTCAGTTATTTAATAATGGATTTTCATCTAATAGTTCGCGGATGCAGTCATTAGTGGCTTCAGTCGCTATAGGCTATTGGATGAGTATTTATCCTTAAACTGATAGCATTTGGCCGTCAGATTACCGTTTATACCGTTTGTAGATACTTCTCGAATAAATATATTCTGAATAGGTATCTGCTGAACAAGTATTTTATTAATAGGTATGTTATGTCTACTCCAGCACCGAACTTTAAACATCAAGATACTCAGCCATGGTACAAGAACTATATGGTGGTTATCTTTGTGATTGGCATGCCCGCATTTGTGGTCATTGCCTGTATATATTTCGTTTATTACTCTTATCAAATTCGTGATAGCGTGGTACGAGACGACTGGTATATGGATGGCAAAACGCTCTATCATGACGTGTCACGTGACAAGCTCACTTACGACTTAGACTTGCATGGCAAAATGCAATTTTCAGACAATGGTGATATTGTGTTTTATTTGAATTATCCTGAGCAGAGCCTACAATCAGGCAAGCTACTAAATGGTACGCCGCTGACTTATCCTGATACGCTAGATCTCTCTATCTCACACGCCACGGATGTCAAAAAAGACCATGACGTCGTTTTGAAACATGTCGAGGGCAATAAGTACAGCGCGCAAGTAGAGCTCGATTCGGTAAAAGCCAAATACTACTTGCAAGTCAGTAACGATGGTAAAGAAGACTGGCGCATGCAAGATGTGGCAAAACTGCCACGCTCAGAAGTTAACTTTAACCCACTGCCTGTATTTGCTAAAAGTTGACTTTATTAGGCTATAGCCTAATATTGAGACTCAAAAAAAACCAGCCATTCATGACAGAATGGCTGGTTTTTTATTGTTCATGCACTGAGTATTGACTCACAAAGCACTAAAACACAAAACGTTAAATAACCGGATTAATCGTTGGTATCTTTTTAGCGCTACGTTCATTGCTCTCGGCATTTTCTAATGCGAGCGCATACGGCTTATCACTTGCAAATTTTGGATTAAAGGTTTGTGTCTTGGGTGATACTGGCAAACCCATTTCAGCCAAATCATCCGTCTGCCCTGCTTGAATATTGTCGCCTTCAAACAAACGCTCATTATCATCACGATCAAGACTGAGCGTTTCAAAATCAAACAACTCACGGTCGGCTAACTGTGATGGGGCTACGTTTTGCATCGCTTTAAAGATAGAGGCCAAACGCTGTGGATGCGCATTATCCCATTCGCGTAGCATGTCATTGATGATGGCTCGCTGTAGATTGGTCTGACTGCCACACAAGTTACAAGGAATGATTGGGAATGCTTTCAATTTGGCGTATTCAATGATGTCTTTTTCTTCGACGTAAGCCAGCGGGCGAATCAGCATGTTTTGCTTGTCATCACTCAGCAATTTAGGAGGCATAGATTTAAGCGTGCCGCCATGAAATAAATTCAAAAAGAAAGTCGCAAGCATATCATCACGATGATGGCCAAGAGCGATTTTGGTCGCGCCAATTTGCTTGGCAAAACCATACAACGAGCCGCGGCGCAGACGTGAGCACGCCGAGCAATAGGTTTTGCCCTCCGGTACCACGCTTTTGACAATACTATAGGTGTCTTTCTCTAAGATATAGTGAGCAATCCCTTGTTCATTAAGATACGCAGGCAAGATATCTTCAGGATAGCCTGGCTGCTTTTGATCGAGATTGACCGCGACGATGTCAAAATGAATGGGGGCAATGCGTTTTAATAATAATAAAATATCGAGCAAGGTATAGCTGTCTTTGCCACCTGAGACACAGACCATCACCACATCGCCATCTTCGATCATATTGAAATCACGAATCGCCCAAGAGACTTGACGACGCAGCTTTTTTTGTAGTTTGCCAAAATCTGTCGGAGCATCTGTCTTAGCAGAGTGATCAATAAGGCTATCTAGATGACTACCCTCTTCAGCGGTATCATCATACTGATGATTGTCAGTACTATTGTTAGCTTCTAAGACAAGACTATCGATACGCGTGTTAGTAGAAGCTTCATTTAACTGATCGGTTGAGGTTGGCGTAAATAACGTTGCTGCGGTCATAAGTTACTCAATATCTTTATAAGGGTGGTTTTACTATAAAGCGGTCTGCAATAAAGCATCGCCCATGACGTCACCTGACTGGCGCTTTAAACGCTGCGATTATAACAAATATTGCTAACAGTTTGAAAAGATGAGCGAAATACGTTATTTATTTTTTGGCACATAGCATTTGATAAAAAATCGCCCCTAAAATGCGCTTTGTCACTTTAGTGACGCTTGATTGGGCGCTTCATGGTTCTGTAATAGCAGTATTTTTGCTAAAATAGCCGTTTTCGTAAATCAATAATAGATACCACTATGACAAACATAACTATGCAAAACTCCTCTACCAACTCAGCATCCAATGCTGACCTTGATATCCTTAATAAAAACCAAAATGCCGTTGTGCTGTTATCAGGTGGTCTCGATTCGGTAACGTGTTTATATTGGGCAAAAGCGCGCTATGCATCGGTAACCGCCGTAAGCTTTAACTACGGGCAGCGCCATAACAGTGAGCTGGTCGCGGCAAAAACCATCGCCGATACCGCAGGGGTCAACCATAGAATTATTGATATTGACATCGCACAACTTGGTGGCTCATCGCTGACCGATCACAGCATGATCGTACCAGATGGAGATTCGGATAAATTTCCTAGCAAAAATCGCGACGAAATCGATAACGATGCCATTCCAAACACGTATGTCCCTGCCCGCAACACGATATTTTTATCGTATGCGCTAGCAGTGGCAGAAGTGGCTGATGCCAACCATATCGTCATCGGGGTCAGCTCAGTCGATTACTCAGGTTACCCGGACTGTCGTCCAGAGTACATTGCAGCGTTTGAGCACATGGCCAATCTCGCCACAAAAGCGGGCGTTACTGGTCATCGTCTATCGATTCAAACGCCATTGCAGCAGTTGTCAAAAGCACAAACTATTGAGCTTGGTCTGTCACTAGGTGTTGATTATGGTCAGACCATCTCTTGTTATCAGGCAGATGCAAACGGTCTTGCTTGCGGTGTTTGTGACAGCTGTTCGCTACGCCGTCAAGGATTCGCTCAAGCTGGCGTCACTGACCCTACTCACTATCAAGCAGGATAGACTGATTATTGGGCGGTGAATACAATCAACATTTGAGCAACATGCGCTTGCATTAATACAGCACGTCGCCATTGTATTTTAATCCGTATACTTGTTATTGTATGAAGGATTATGTCTACCCCAAAGCATAAATAACTAGGCTAGTCCGTGTCTAAATTTTTTTTAAAGTGAAGACACGCCCTAGTTATTCTTATGTGAATAACTTGATTATTGACTAAGATTTACAAAACTGACGCCATCTGTAAGAGGACATTTATGAAGTTTTTGCCAATATTACCCCTAGCCTTAGCGGCCATCTTTGCGGTACCCCAAGCCAATGCGACCGATATCAAACAAGACAATATCAATACTTGCGTGAATGGCGCGGTCAAATATAAAGTGGCTGACAAAGGCGATGCGACCAAACTGTGTAATTGTACCATTGGCGTCCGCAGCAAAATGACCATCGGTCAAATGTGGGAGATCGAGAGCTATGCCAAAGACAAAAAAGATCCCTCTGGTCTACCTTACGTGAAGTCGATGCAGAAGGAATTGCAGCAATGTACAGATGGTTTGGATCTTAAGCAACCGACCAAGCCTGCTTAACTGATTACTGATTTGATATACAAAAGACTGGCCATTGCCAGTCTTTTTTGTTGTCAATGAATGCGCAAAATGTAAAAGTGATTATTTATTGCTATTAATCTGCCTATAATAAGCACACTATCAATAATACTAAAACCAATAACACCAAAATTAACAAGGACTTTACCATGGCTAAGCCAACGACGGAAACCCTTCACCTACCTGATTTTCCAGTGAGCATTGTACGCAAGATTGCTGGCAGTTTTATTCACGATGATATCAGCTTAAAAGAGATGGTCGCCAATACGAATAAAGGTCTTATTCTCTATTTTTACCCAAAAGACAACACACCGGGCTGCACCACACAGGCAACAGAATTTACCGCTCATCTTCATGATTTTGATGAGTTAGGCTACGACATTGTTGGCGTCTCTCGTGACAGTGTTGAGTCTCACAAAAAATTCATCGACAAGTATGACTTACAAATTCCGCTCATTAGTGACACTGATGAAACGCTCTGTCAGCACTTTGAGGTAATCAAAGAAAAAAACATGTATGGCAAGGTTAGCTTGGGACTGGTCCGTTCGGCATTCGTATTTGATAAAGATGGCACATTGACTCATGCACAGCGCAACCTACGTGCCAAAGACTATACCAGTCGTTTACTAGCCATATTGGCGCCTTAATTATTGGCGCCTTGGTTATTAGCTCTATCACTAAATCAGTATCCGTCATCAAAACCATAAAAAATATAAGCTAAGAACTCAGTCTATTACTGACTATAATCCTTCCCCTATTAGAGAATAATATGAACAAACAACCTAGCACTACTACTGACGATACGCAGCAAAAAATCACGCGCAAAGTATCTGTTGCCGTTATCGGTGCTGGTACTGCTGGTCAAAATGCATTTCGCCAAGCAAGCAAAATCAAAGACGATGTCGTTATTATTAATGAAGGTTTTTGGACCACTACTTGTATCGCTGTGGGCTGTATGCCAAGCAAGCTACTGATTGCAGCGGCTGATCGTGCACACGATGCCAATAATTCTAGTGAGTTTGGTATTCATGCAACAGCAAAAATCGACGGTAAGCAAGTGATGGGACGCGTGCGTGATGAACGCAATCATTTTGCCAGCTATATCAAAAAACAGGTAGATAGCTGGCCTGATCACAAAAAAATCGCTGGTCGTGCTCATATTAATAAGCAAGGTTTAATCGAAGTCAATGACGAGCTGATTGAAGCTGAGCAAATCATCGTCGCCACAGGCAGCTCGCCATTTATGCCAGAGGGTTGGGCGGACAAGCTTGGTGATACTATGCTGACCTCTGACACGGTATTTGAGCTTCCAGACTTACCAAAATCCATGGCCGTCATCGGTGCTGGGGCAATTGGTTTGGAGCTTGCACAGGCATTTACGCGGTTGGGTGTGGAAGTCACAATATTCAATCGTGCCAAGCGCGTCGCTGGGCTCAAAGATGATGACATCAATAACAAAGCCATCGACTGCCTCAGTCACGAGCTGACCATGCACTTGGGCAGTAAGATTACCGATGTTGGCACAAAGAAGAATGAAGGTAATAAAAGTGCCTTCGTTGAGTATGAAGACAGTGCTGGTGAGTCTCAGCAATGGCAAGGTGAATATGTCTTAGTGGCTACTGGTCGTCGCAACAATATTAAGCAGTTAGGTATCGAAAACTTAGGCGTCGAGCTAGACGATAAGAACCGCCCAAAAGACTTAAGTAAAGAGACAGGTCAAATTGGCGACTTAAACGTATATATCGTTGGTGATGCCAATACCAACATTCCATTATTACATGTGGCGAGCGATGAGGGCTATAGTGCAGGCAATATGGTCTGTGAGAACACAGAAGCTGCCTATATCAGGCCGCCTGCTACTCCTTTTTCTATTGTGTTTTGTTCACCTCAAATCGTCAATATTGGCAGATCTTTGCCAGATATCCAGCAGGACTCAAGCTTAGAGTTTGTCATTGGCAGTGCCAGCTTTGACAATCAAGGACGTAGTCGCGTGATGGGCGTCAATTGTGGATTGTTGCACATTTATGGCTGCAAAAAAACCGACAGAATCTTAGGGGCTAGCATGGTAGGTCCTGATGCCGAATACATCGGACATATTATTGCAACTGCCATCACCAATGACTTGTGTGTTAAGGCGCTGCTCGATACGCCTTTTTATCACCCAACGATACTAGAGGGTCTACGTACAGCATTACGTGACGTCCAATATAAAATGGAGATACCTTTTCAGTCTCAAGACGCTCAGGAAGATAATTCCTAGCAGATAAATACTAAGTAATATTTGCATACTCAAGTTGTCATGCTTATTTTGACGCAATCATTGCAATGATAACTTGAGGTTGTTTATGATTAAACTGTTCGTACCAATCAATTTGTGTAAACACCGCTTACCTGGATGCAAACATGGCAATCGCTAGTATTACTGACTTTTTTAGCGAAATCATTCGCGATTTGCACACCAGTTTATATCTGTCTCTTGGTGGTTCTATAGATGAAGAATCGATGAACTGGTCCTCTCAAGCGGTAGAGCTGGCCAGTACTGGCATTAAGATCCTGATACTGCTTGCTGTATTGGGATTTTTTTATTGGTTGGCCAACTATATCCTCAAACACAGTCGGGCAAAAATTCGCCTAAACGAGCGCCGTACTAAGATCGCCCGCTCAATACTACGCTACATTTGGATTGTGGCCAGCTTAATCGCTATCATGAGTCAGATAAACTTTGAACCAGAAACCATTAAGGCCACAGCCAAAGCCAGCACTTGGGCAGGCATCTATTACGTACTGTGGGCTTCATCAGGACAAATTATTCACAAAGTCCTACAGCACTATGGCCTCAATGCTTCAATAGAGCAGCTACTCAAGAACATTTTGTCTGTACTCCTGTTAGTACTTGGGCTAGCCAGCGTCATGGCACAATTTGGCTTTGACATCGTATCCTTAGTCGCAGGTTTGGGTATTGTTGGTTTGGCAGTGGGTTTCGCCGCTCAATCAACCCTTGCCAATTTTATCGCTGGTATTACCATTTTGCTTGAGCAGTCCTTTCAGGTCGGTGATTGGATTCATATCAATGACAATGAGGGGCGCGTGGTACTTATCGCTCTGCGCACTACTCATATCCTCACTCGAGACAACATCACTGTCATTATCCCAAACTCCAACGTTGCCTCCTCTGAGGTCATTAATCTGACGTCCAAAAACTTTATACGTTTTGATATTCGTGTGCGCATTGCCTTCGAAGATGATATCGAAACGGCTCGTAATGAGATTTTGCAAGTGCTCAGCGATACTGACGCGGTGCTTAATCGTCCTGAGACCTCAGCAACCGTGGCAGAAATTGGAGAATATGGCGTATTTTTTATCGTACGTTTTTGGGTCAAACCAGCAGCCGTTGCCCGTATACCCAAAATTAAAGAAGTATTGCAGGAAGAAATAAAGATTGCATTTGATGCGGCCAGTATCTCTACGCCCTATCCCCATATGCGGCTACTGATGCCAAAGGATGTCGACTACCCTATCGCCACCAAACCTTTCGCAACCACTACTCAAATCGTAACAGATGAGTTACCGCTAGCAAAAGACAAGTAGAGACGCTATTTCTGATTATTAGGCTATCGCATCTTAAAATCTTAAACACGGCCACTTTGAACCATCCTACCGTGAATTATGGTAAAATTACCGGTTACACCGTTTATCTCATTATTTGCTTTTTTGTCAATTTAGCCCACAGGTACCCGTATGACCGAACAAACCGCGCCCGCATCTCCAACAGCAGCTTCACCAGCGTTGTCGCTTGACCTTATTATTACCTGTGCCGATGGGCTTGAGGCACCACTGCAGACTGAGCTGACCAGTTTTGGCATTGATAGCGAAATCAAAAGCACAGGCCGTCTAGCCGTGACTGGAGACTTGCGTGTTCTATATAAGATTTGCTTGTGGTCACGTGTGGCCTCACGGGTCTTGATGCTGATTAAACGTAAAAATATCAATGCTGAATATGACGTGGCAGAGCAACTTTATGGTTTGGCAAAATCAGTTAATTGGACTGAGCAATTCAGCTTAGAGCAGACCTTTGCCATCCGTCTATCTGTCGATAAGCGTGTCGCCGTCAGTCAGCAGTTTGCCATGCTACGTATTAAAGATGCGATTGCCGATACGTTTAACGAAGTTTACGACAGCCGCCCGAACGTCGATAGTAAAAACCCAGACTTCTCTATTTTTGCGACGATCAACGACAAGCAAGCCGAGCTATATTTAGATTTATCAGGTACCAGTTTGCATCGCCGTGGTTATCGCGTGGCCATGACAGAAGCGCCATTAAAAGAAAACTTGGCGGCCGCCCTACTCTATAGCGCAGGCTGGCACAAGAGAAACGAAGCAGGCGATGCGCCTTACTATAATGCGCTGATCGATCCGATGTGTGGCTCTGGAACATTCCTCATCGAAGCCCTACTGATGCATTGCGACTATGCTGTAGGTATCGACAAAGCTGCCAATCAATTTGGCTTTTACCAATGGCAGCATCATGATGATGTGCTATGGCAAGAGATGATCGATGATGCTCAAACGCGTTTTCGTGATGCATTAGAGATTGCCAATGAGCAACCTGATACTCTGCCGCTTATGTTGGGCTTTGATGCTGATAATGGCGCGATTATCGCCACAGAAAAAAACCTTATTGCAGCAGGCCTGCAAGACCTACTACCGCTACTCGATATCGAACATCGTGCGCTTGACCAACTCAGTGGTGTGCTCAAACCCTTGGTGAGTGATGGTCGATTGAGCAATCCTTTAGTCATCACTAACCCACCTTATGGAGAGCGTTTAGGTGATGAGGAAATGATCAAACCATTGTATCAAGCGATTGGTCTTATCTTGCAAGACAGCTTTGCTGGTAGTGGCATTGACCCTATGCTTGGCATATTGGCCTCTCATGTCGAACAAGTAGATATTCTACCGATTAAAGAACCAAAGACGTTGCGTTGTCATAATGGTGCTATCACCGTCTATTTCCGCTACGGAACGCTTATCGCTGGGCAAACGGGCAACCTCGTTAGTCGCTTCGAGAAGAACGAGATCGACGTAGAAGATGGACAAGACTTTATCAACCGTCTACAAAAAAACCTTGCCAAGCTGAAAAAACTGGCCAAAAAAGACAATGTCAGCAACATTCGTGTTTATGATGCTGACTTACCTGATTTTAAGGTTGCGATTGATTTATATGGTGATTACGCTCATGTACAAGAGTACGCGCCACCAAAGACCATTCCACCTGAAACTGCCAAAAAACGTTTTAATTTGGCATTGATGGGCATTCGTGAAGTGTTCGGTATTAACCGTGAACAAATCTTTATCAAAACGCGTGCTCGCCAGTCTGGTAACGATCAGTATAGCAAGCAGAATACCACTGAAAAACGTGGCAAATTTCATGTCGCGCGTGAAGACGGTGCGTATTTCTACGTCAACTTTACCGATTACTTAGATACAGGTCTGTTCATTGACCATCGTAATATGCGTGCTCGCATTAAAGACAATAGTCGCGCTAAGTCGGTATTGAACCTATTTGCTTATACTTGTACGGCGAGTGTGCATGCGGCCCTTGCTGGTGCCAAAAAAGTAACCAGCGTTGATTTGTCACAGAACTATCTAGACTGGGGCAAGCAAAACTTTGTGCTCAATGGCCTAGATGTCAGCCGCAATAAATATCAATTCGTCGCGGCGGATATTTTTGAATGGATCAAAGAAAATACCGAGCAGTTCGATATTATTTTTATTGATCCACCGACTTTCTCAAACTCTAAGAAGTTTCAAGGTACTTTTGATGTACAGCGTGACCATGCTGCCATCATCAACCGTGCAATGAATCGTCTAACGTCAGATGGTGTTCTGTATTTCTCTAACAACTTTACGCGCTTTGAGCTAGATGAGCAGTTGATCGAACGCTACGATATCGTTGATATTACCCAAAAAACGATTGGTTTTGATTTTAATATCAAAAAACCAATCCATCAAAGTTTTGAGATTCGTCACCGTCAAAGCCTGTAATCAAGCGCTTATCGATACAAGAGTGCTAGACAAATAGAGAAATTCATCTCAGCAGTCTAGCTTCTCAAAATTTGGGTTTTTTGCCCAATGACGATGAAATACAATAATGACCCAATCGGCTTTGATTGGGTCATTTTTTGTTGTTATGATAGAGCATTACTAGGCGATGGATTTACGCAGTTATAGCGTAAACCTATCGCCTTTTATTTAACAAAACCTCCAATATCTAATAACAAGGATAACATCATGGCTTTATCACTTAATAAAGGCGGTAATTTATCGCTAACCAAAACAGATCCAAATCTAACCAAGCTGCTGATTGGACTGGGTTGGGATGAGCGCGCGACTTCTGGTGCTGAATTTGATCTTGATGCCAGTGTTTTCTTGCTAAGTGGCGCAGGTAAAGTACGCGGTGATCATGACTTTATCTTCTATAATCAGCTTAAATCTGATAACGGCGCGGTCGAGCATACTGGTGACAACCGTACTGGCGAAGGTGATGGTGATGATGAACTGGTTAAGGTAAATCTCACCCAAGTACCTGCTGATGTCGACAAAATTGTCGTCACCGTGACTATTCATGATGCGGCAGCGCGTAGCCAAAACTTTGGTCAAGTAGCTAATGCCTTTATCCGTGTCGTCAATGAAGAGACAGGTACTGAAGTCGTGCGTTTTGATCTGGCAGAAGATTACTCTGTCGAGACTGCCATGGTATTTGGTGAAGTATATCGTCACAATGGAGAGTGGAAATTCCGTGCAGTGGGTCAAGGATATTCAGGTGGGTTGCAAGCAATGTGTCAGCAGTACGGTGTTGATATCTAAGGCACTGTTTTTTGTGATAATTGGACTTCTACATACCACAATTATCACATCTAAAACGTCGCGGCTGTACCGTTGCAAATAGTCACAATTTTAATGTCCAAATGACTAGTAATGCGCTACGTTTCGTTTAAAATTATGCCTAAAAAGCGGTTAGTAATATCGTTGATTCAATGTAAAAGAGCGTTACAGCAATCGGGTGCTAGGGTATAAGTCTTACCTTAAGCAAGGTCGATGCTGTCGCTCTTTTGTAGTGGATTCACCATAGCCACTTTTTGTAGCTTGTGTCTATAATAGACCGGCCTTAGCTTTACGCAACCAGACAGGATGTGTCATGAGACATTTTTATTTAGACTTTATCTTCACCGCGATTGCCTTAGCAGTAGCGGCATGGTGGGGATATTCACATGGCGGTATGGGTGGAATGATAACCACGCTATCCATTACTGCTATTTTGGCCGTCATGGAGATTTCGTTATCCTTTGATAATGCGGTGGTCAATGCCTCAGTCCTTAAGGGCTGGGATGAATTTTGGAAAAAGATATTTTTAACGGTCGGTATCTTAATTGCCGTATTTGGTATGCGATTGGTCTTCCCTATTGTCATCGTCGCTGTTACTGCCGACCTTGGTATGATGCAAGTGATAGATTTGGCATTGAACGATCCTAAAGAATACTCAGCAAGACTAATGGCACACCATGCTGAAATCTCAGCATTTGGTGGTATTTTCTTATTGCTGGTTTTCTTAAACTTTATCTTTGATGATAAAGAAGTGCATTGGTTTGACTGGTTGGAAAGCCGTTTAGCCAAGCTAGGTAAAGTCGATGCCATGAGCGTATTTGTAGCCCTTATTGTCTTGATGATCGCGGTATCGTGGGCCAGTGCTGAACAATCAAGTGCTGTCTTAATCGCTGGTGTTTGGGGTATCTTAGTTTACCTTGGTGTACAGGTCGTATCTGGCATGCTTGAAGGTGATCTCGAAGAAGACCTAGAAAACGAAGGAAATGGCGCAGCTGCGACCAGTGCTATCATGAAAGGCGGTATCATTGGTTTCTTATACTTAGAAGTTCTAGATGCTTCATTCAGTTTCGATGGTGTGATTGGCGCATTTGCGATTACCAATGACGTCATTGTCATCATGCTGGGTCTAGCAATTGGTGCGATGTTCGTACGTTCGATGACTATTTTCTTAGTAGACAAAGGCACGCTTGACGAGTTCATTTATCTTGAGCATGGCGCGCATTATGCCATCGGTGCATTGGCACTCATCATGTTGCTGTCTGTGAAGTTCCATGTACCAGAAGTGATTACTGGTTTGATTGGTATTGCCTTTATTGGCTGGGCGCTACTAGCGTCACTACAGCATCGTAAAGCTGAAGCTGCAAAACTGACTTAAAAAACACCGTCAGTATTACGTCTTCTATATCCAATCATAGTTATGAGCAGGTCATATCATCAGATGTGACCTGCTTTTTTTATACCCTAGGACCTGTTTGATATTTAAACAGGCCCCTAGTTAAAGCGACAAGTTATAAATATATGAGGCATTCATAGGTATATGATACTGACCCATCATTAAAATACAATTCGATGATTACTATCCCCTTTTATTCAGTTAAAATCCCCACCCTCTAACAACACTTCAAAAATACGAATACATGATTAATATACAAAAAATTCTTGATGATATTGCTACAGAGATGGCAAATGAAACAGACCGCGGAAAAGTGGCGGACTACATTCCGCAACTGGCCCATGTCGATCCGAACCAGTTTGGGATTGCTGTTGCGACACCAGATGGGCAGGTCTATACAGCAGGTGATGCTAGTACACTGTTTTCGATCCAAAGTATCTCTAAGGTCTTTACCTTGACCATTGGCCTTGGTAAGTTGGGTAATGCGCTCTGGACACACGTTGGCCGCGAGCCATCCGGCGACCCTTTTAACTCAATCATGATGCTAGAGCATGAATCTGGCAGACCACGTAATCCCTTTATCAATGCGGGTGCCATTGCAGTGGTAGATGCGATTATGATGGGACATGAGCCAAAAGAGACATTGGGTGAGATACTACAATTTGTTCGTTTTATTGCTGATGATGATTCGATCAGTTTTGATCACAAGGTAGCAGCGTCCGAAATGGCGCATAAAGATCGAAATGCGTCGCTCGCCTATTTCATGAAATCCTTTGGTCGTCTAAAGCATGACGTGGACAAAGTATTGGGAACTTATTTTCATCAATGCTCAATCGCGATGAATTGCCAACAGCTGGCCCAAGCTGGTCTTTATCTAGTGTCCAATGGTATTAATGAGCACACAGGCGTCAGGGTGATTAATGCACAGCGCTCTCGACGGATTAATTCGTTGATGATGATGTGTGGTCACTACGATGGCTCTGGTGAGTTCGCTTATCGTGTCGGCCTACCGGGTAAAAGTGGGGTTGGTGGTGGTATTTTAACGATCGCACCAGGCGAAGGTTCAATCGCTGTATGGTCGCCAGGACTGGATCATATAGGCAACTCTAAGCTTGGTACAAGAGCATTAGAGCGATTTGTACAAGAAACTGGCTGGTCGGTTTTTGGAGATTAGAGATAGAATCTAGATGCCTTGCTCGATTGATTACTCGGCACAGTATTACTTTTAAAAATTAACAAGCTGATAACAGGTCATATCAATATATTTGGTGTGACCTTTTTAGTTTAAGGCCATCTATTTGGTCGTGATACGTCTCTGCTACCCACCCTACCTCTAAGCGTTTCTATCCAACATTTTTAATCATCAAATAATTTACGTTTTCATAACAATACCTTAACGACTATTGCTAAGTTGATTGAAAACCATCAAAGATGCTCAAGAACTATGTCCCTTGGTAAGCATATAGTAAGCGCACAAAATACGCCTTGCTTAGTGAGCAAACGCTTAGTATAGTAAAACGTAATGATATGCAGGACGTGGCGTACAGGTATGTCTTTTGCTATTTGCCCTGATATATCAGTCACTGCACAACTTTTATTTAATTTTTTATAACACAATCCACTTAACTATTAATCCAAAGGATATTTGTATGGCTATTAGCTTAACGAAAGGCGGCAACGTAAACTTATCAAAAGAAGCGCCAGGTTTAACCAATATAACAGTCGGTCTAGGCTGGGATCCACGTGCCACTGACGGTCAAGAGTTTGACTTAGATGCGATTGGCTTTTTGGTCAATGAAGCAGGCAAGGTTCGCAACGATCAAGACTTTATCTTTTTCAATAACTTAAAGTCAGACAATGGCGCGGTCGAGCACACAGGCGACAACCGTACTGGCGAGGGTGATGGTGATGATGAAGCGATCAAAGTAAACCTAGCGAGCATTCCAGCTGACGTTAATAAAGTAGCACTTTGCGCTATCATTTATGAAGGCCAAGCCCGTAATCAAAACTTTGGTCAAGTAGGCGAAGCTTATATCCGTATCGTCAATGACAATGGCGGTAGTGAAATTGCACGCTATGACCTATCAGAAGACGGCAGCACTGAAACGGCCATGATCTTTGGTGAGTTATATCGTCATAGCGGTGATTGGAAATTCCGTGCCGTTGGTCAAGGCTTCAGTGGTGGTCTTGGGCCATTAGCCGGTTCTTATGGCGTAAATGTTTAACGTTTAATCCAACGTAAACGTTTAGCAAGCCAATTATCATAACCAGACGTCTGGTTATGATCTAAAAAGCCATCAAGTGTGCCCCTTTAACGCATTTGATGGCTTTAAATTTAATTGGACGCTCAATAACAAATTATAGAGAACGTAGAGATACATACACTAAAAGCATTAACCAAAGATATTAGAATAAGGATGTAAAGCCCATGGCAGCGACCTTCAGTTTAATTGGTACTATTGAACCTTTTTTGCATTGCAACCTCAAAAAAGGCGATTCAATCTATTGTGAAGCCAATGCGATGGTGATGATGGAGTCCAATCTTGAGCTGAAAGGGAAGTTGCAAGGTGGTCTGATGCAATCTTTGATGCGCCGTTTTGCCAATGATGAGTCCCTGTTTCAACAACAGATTGAAGCGACTCATGGTGAAGGTGACTGTCTGCTCGCACCTACGCTAGATGGTGATATGCAAATCATCGATGTCGGCAAGCAGCAATATACACTCAGCGATGGTGCATTTGTCGCGGCACAGACGGGTGTCGATATCAGAGCCAATATTCAGCGCAATCTAGGCGGTGCAGTATTTGGTGATACTGGTGGCTTTATGGTCATGCAGACACAAGGACAAGGTCAAGTCGTGGTATCAGGGTTTGGTTCACTGTTTGAGATTGATGTCACACCAGACAAAGACGTCATTATTGATAATGGTCATGTCGTCTGCTGGGATTCAACCCTTGAGTACAAGCTGTCCGTTTCAACCAGTAAGAAAAAAGGCATCATGAGCAATATCATCAATTCCGTCACCAGTGGTGAAGGCATGGTTTTAAATTTCTCAGGGACCGGAAAAGTCATCATTTGCTCGCGTAATCGTGACAGTTATCAAGGCTGGATACAGAGCGTTTTAGGTAGTAGCTCTGGTGGACGCGGCGGCGGTGGCGGCTTTTTGAATAATATCTTATAGCACTTTTTCGAACGATTTTACTCACTATTATTATAAGGACACTCACATGGCAGTTAGTCTACAAAAGGGTCAGAAAATATCCCTAACCAAAGAAGCTGGCGGCGAGCTTACTCAAGTCAAATTGGGTCTAGGCTGGGACGTTGCTCAAGGGCCACAAAACAAAAAAGGCGGGTTTTTGGGCAAGCTGTTCGGCGGCGGTAGCGGCGGTGATTCAATTGACTTAGACGCCTCATGCATCATGTTCGATGCCAATAAACAAGCCGTCGATGCGATTTGGTTCAGTCAGCTTAAATCAAAAGATGGCAGCATCGTTCACACAGGTGATAACCGTACTGGTGATGGCGATGGTGATGATGAAGTCATTAATGTTGATCTCTCAAAAGTACCTGCCAGTGTGGTTTCACTGGTATTTACGGTCAACAGCTTTACGGGTCAAACGTTTGAAACCGTAGAAAACGCATTCTGCCGTATCGTTAATGCTAATAATAATAGCGAAGTGGCACGTTATAATTTGTCGGCACAAGGTGGACATACTGCTATGGTCATGGCAAAAGTCTATCGTCATAACAATGAATGGAAAATGCATGCCATTGGTGAGACTGCGTCTGGTCGTACCTTCCATGACCTGATGCCGGCCATCACACCGCATGCCTAAACTATTTGAATAATAGCAAATAGCGTAAAACCCTATAAAAAACAGCCCGCCTATTACTCATAGGCGGGCTGTTTTCTATAGACAGTTTGTAGCAATAACACTTTATCTATTGGTACAATCGACTGTTACTTACTGCCCCGCTTCCAGCTAAAGCCCCAGTTAAATGCTTTGTCCATTTCTTGATGACCTTTATAGTATTGATTGATACGTTCAACATTGATACTGCCTTGCTGATTGACTAGGCGCGCAATAGCACACATCGGCAAGTTACCAGCACCTTCCGTCAGACGTGTCTCAATCGGTGGTTGCTCGGGCACATGAATGGTCACTACCCCATCGGTTTTCGCCCAATTCGGCGCGCCCTCGTAAATGAAAGCAAAGATAAACACTTCCTCAATCTGTGACCACTGCTGACCATTGATATCGAGCCACTCACCACCACTGACTTGCCCCGTTCTATCATCAGCACGCAAGCAAACATAAGGTGCAGAGGGTAAGCTACCAAAACGATTGCCTAGTGCTTGGATAAGCGTTTTTTCACCGTTTTTTAGATGAATCATGGCACCGATATCCAGATCGATACCACCTGCTTGATGCTGCTTAAACAGATCGCCTAATATACCTTTTTTGGCAGTAGGCTTATCGCTATCCGGTCGCTGATTCCAGTTTAGATTGACTGAGATTTTACCAAAGTCGTCACGCTTTTTCAGATTGATGCTAGATTGGTTTTTGGTTAAAGTGACTTTACTAAGATTAATGGAAGGACTAGTAGGAATCGGCGGCGGTGTGCTCGCCTGAGCAGTGCTACCTGCTTTTTGTGTATTAATGGGTCGCTGCGTATTGACAGGTTGGGCCTGGCTCTGTGACTGGTTTTGAGCTTGACTCTGTGGCTGGTTTTGAGCTTGACTCTGTGGCTGGCTTTGGGCTGGCGTGTCATCAGCGATCTCAACACCGAAGTGCTCAGACAAAGGTTTTAACCCTCCCTCGAACCCTTGAGCGATAAATCGAAACTTCCAGCTGCCCTGCCGACGATAACATTCCGCCAAGATAATGGCTTTTTCATTACGCCCTGTGCCACTGAGCTGACAAGTCATCAATACCTGACTGCCTTGCAATACCTGTACATCCACATCACCGACTTGCGCCAATGTTTGCGCACTGGAGAATGCTAGGGCGACTTTTTCAATACTCGCAGGCTGTGCTGATAGATTGATATCAAAAAACCCATCGCTGTCATGACCACGAAAGCTGACGCTGCCATCATCGCTGCGTGTCTGCCCATAAAATATCATGTCCCCATCACCGCGCACTTTGCCATCTATTGTCAGACGATACGCAGCACAATCAATGGCGTTTTGGCTTAAGATGCGAATGCTGATATTGTCCGCCGGCAGTGGTGCATTAGCCCCTGCTACTAACGGTTGAGGTTGGGCTTGGCTCATCATAAATCCTCTGTATTATTTATTATGTCGTTGTGATTGTTAGATTGACTATCGTTGTATAGTAGCATGGATATCATGAGAATTTTAAATCGAGCAACTGCGTTATAAGCCATAAAAAAACTTGTATAAATCCTGATGACTATTTTGCCAGAGGCATTTATAACCTGTGCCATTTGTATATAATGTCTGTTGTTAAAAATTTGCTTTGACATATTGCCACTAGCGCTACGATAACCATATAAACTGACCCGATTCCCTATAAACCATGATAATGCTGAGAAAATTATGAACAACCCTACCAACGATAGCTTGCACTCGGCACCAGTCGCTGCTTGGTTAGCTGAAGGTCAATCCAGCCAGCGCGATATGTTAGAGAGCTTACAGGCCTTAAAGGGTAAATCGGACGAGCCTTTTGATGTCATTGCTTCGCACCGTCATAACAGACCTGAGATTTTTGAATTTGCTGACGTGATGTATTACGAGCCGTCTGAAGCTGCCATAGAGAATGATACGCAAGAGACAAGCGAGACGGTTATGCCACGCTGGCAATTCGTATTAGAGCACGCCAAAACGAACAATGTAAAAGTACTCCTGACTGGGCGCAATGGCATTGACTATGAAGCGCACCGCGAAAAGTTCAATGCGGCTGGTATCCGTTTGTTGACAGGTGCTACTAGCGTCGCCGCCCTTGAGTCAATCGATGATAAGTTTGCCTTTATGCAGCAGTGTCACCAGCATAATATTCCGGTCGCGGATGCATGGCGTTTTGACAATACCGCTGAGCTTGAAGCATTACTGGCTGAGCACGGGCATCAGCCTCTATGCGTCAAACCTGTCGTCGGGATTTTCGCACAAGGATTTTGGCGATTAGACTCCGGTAAAGAATGTGGCGAGCATTACGATAGCTTTGAGCACTTATACTTCACAGAAGAGAAAAAAATCAATACCGCGCAGTTTGTGAATGCCTACGCCAGCAGCCAAATGGTACACGAGCGACCTATTCCAATGCTGTTGATGCCTTACCTATCAGGACAAGAATACTCCATCGATGTGGTCTGCGAATATGGGGAAGTACTGGCCGCCATCACACGCCATAAAACGGGTAAAATCCAACATATCGGCTATGAGCATTCTGTTATGGAGGTTGTGATTCCATTAATTAAGGCCTTTGGCTGTGATGGTATTGTCAGCGTACAAACCAAAGCTGACGATGACGGTCAACACCGTGTTCTTGAGATCAATAGTCGACCATCAGGCGGCATTGGCTATACCTCTCACAGCGGTTTGGATTTGACACAAGCTGGTTTTTCTTATTGGCTAGGCCTGACAGACAAACCCAGCTTAGACGCAAGTATTCAGAAAATAACAGCCTGCCAAGTACGCTCTATTATGATGAGCGTCAAAATTGAAGACGCTGCTGAGTAGGTAAATAAGTGAGCATACACCTCACGAATAACTGATATTGTCAGGCACAAAAAAGGCTTTTAGATTATGATCTAAAAGCCTTTTTTTAAACATTTGCTAACATCATTAGAAAACAAACACTGATACCTACTCACCAAATACAAGGTTTGATTGCTTGGGTGCATTTTTAGAGGCAATGACCCATAGTAAGCTTAATACAAGCGCTGAGCCGATAAAAATCATAATCGATGAAGAGATGGCACCTGCGTGTGTGTAGTCCATAGACATCACATGATCCGTCATCGTCATTTCCATAGCCGCCATACCAGTGTAATGCATACCGCAAACAGCAATACCCATGATGAACGCACTACCAAAACGCTGTAACGTGCCACGTAGATTGAATGCCAACCAGAGCGCTGCAATCGCAGCCACAATAGCGATAACGATTGAGGCAATCAGAAGTGGTATGTTGTACGACATGGTTGCGTCCATTTGCATTGATGCCATACCAGTGTAATGCATGGCTGCAACTCCAAGTCCAGCCAAAACACCACCGCCTAACAGCTTGCCAATGCTTGATTCACCGCGTCCAACGATCACGATACCGACCGCGACAAAACAAACGGCTAGCAGCATTGAAACAATGGTCAAACCTAGATCGTAGGTGACCGGCATTTTCATATCAACTGCCATCATACCAATATAGTGCATCGACCAAATAGCACCGCCAATCGCGATAGAAGATAGCGCAACCCAAAAGTATAGGTCAGTTCCCGGCTTTGCAGACGGCACTCGAATGGCAAGGTTTAGGCCAACATAAGAGCCAAACACTGCGATGGCGTATGAGACTAGTACCAGTAGTAGGTTGTATTCAACTTCGATCATTTTTTTGCCTTATATATTCCATAAAAACGTAATAAAATTGAGCGTAGCAATACTGCTTGGGGCGCACCGCGATACCTTGCACACTCGTTCATTTTTGATAGACGTTAAAGAGTCTATGATTTATTTTTTAGCGGATGGTAAATTCACAAATATTGGTACTGCCAGCACCGCAATTGGTCTCTTCGACCTGAATCATGTCTACGGCAGGATTGCTTGCCAAGAAGCCTTCTATATAGCCCACAACAAAATGACATCCTGAGTGATTATGATCTGACGACTTACAGAACGGGCATTTTATTAAATAGATGATATTGTCTTTGGCTTTAACTTTAGAAAGCCCTTTTAGTGCTGGCACAAGCTCACGACTGATCGTCTTAGGCATCTTTAATGGACTACCAAGCGCATAGTCACGTTGATAGATACCGCCCCCAACCTTACGTCCCAACTCATGTAATGCTGTCATACGTCGATCAGCAGGCAAACTGGCCTCATACTGACTGACAATATCTGCGATTTTAGGATAATAGGCGCCAATGGCTGACAACACGCTTTTTTCATCTAGCACCTTTTTTGCTGGTACTGATGATGAAGCTGCATTATCGTCTTCATCGATTTCTAGATTAAAGAGGGTACATCCCTCAATTGAAGACAAGTCTTCGATAAGATCTGCTTGCGTCTTAGGTTCTTGGCTTTTGGCAACCACACGGATGATGTTGCCACCGTTTTCGGAAGACTCTTGTTTCTGAGAAATCAGTTGATAGCCGGCTTTAATAAGTGGCGAGATAACATTCACCAAACGAATGCGTTCAGAAGACGTTTCTAGTGCACAAGAGAATTTCAAAGGTCACTCCTTTACTAAATTAGTGCTAAGCATAGGTATACTAAGCCACTGCGATAGACCAAATAATGAATATGGACAAAGTTTTTAAGGTTGTTTTGATAGATAAGTTATTATTTATATGGGTTATTATTTAATAACTGTTAGAAACACCGTATTTGAGAACATCAAATTTGTTATATTTGCGAAGTAGAACACATTTTTATCAATAGTTTTTGAATCTAGCTATGCGATAATTACTGACCGTCTAAAAGACCATTCATACTCTTGCCAGTAGTTTTTATTATTAAACGAATATATGGTCAGTCGTTAAATCAATTGGCAAAAAATCACAATACTTAAAGAGGCTGATAAAGCTTGGTTCGCATACTGCTCAAAGATGACAATAAAAACATTAAACAGTGGTGGATATTGGCTACATTATCGCTAGATTTGTCCCTTCTAGCAAGATGTTACCAAACATTGTCCGATAGGTGGTTGCATTGTCCGATAGGTGGTAAATTAGTAAAAAAATGTTTACTTAGTTAACTCGAAATAATGTGAAATTTAGATTGTAAAAAATTTATGCGATTTTTTGCGCGGCTTATTCATACGGCTACTCACTTTATACTACCTACTTAGTGTTTACCACTTTAAGCTTATATAATCTCAAACCATAGAGCATCTGAAATTGGAACCAATTACAAGAGCCAAATAGACCTTCTCAATGATGTTCACCCATGTTCTCATTATTAAATAATCATCGATTAAACGGTAAACACAGGCTAATATTGAGAAAGGAATAAAATAACTATAATCACGTGAAAATTGATTTGAAGAGGACTAATGAGCACACAAACGACATTGGCATTAGGTGCCAACACGGTTCTTACAAGCGCGCAATGCTCGGTCGATTTTTCTACAAATAATGAGCTTAAGTTTGGTCAACAGCTTGGATTATTATGTTTGCCTTTAGACGCAAATCGCAAGGCAGTTTGTAGTCCTGCCTATCTGCATGAGCCTAAAGAGTGGGCTAAGATAGACAACGCAGGCAGTCCCAGCATATGGCTGTTCGACCTAACGGAGTTATTTGAAAAACAAGGTGTCATGTTTTTACAGCTTATCGCTTATGTTTATAGCGACCCAAGTACCCACTCGCCCTCGATAGCGTTAAACGATGTCTGTCTAATACTAGATGACGGTAAGCTGCGCTATGACTTTACGGCAAATGAGCGTCATGTCAAAGCTGCCATCATATTGGAGATATACCAACGTAATGGACAGCTAAAATGTCGAGCGCTTGGAGAGTCCTCAACCCAAGGTTTGGCAAGCCTTGAGCAGCGCGTACAAGTCAGTCTGGATGTTCGTCATCCTGATACGCACGCACGTATACAAGCAGCGCAGCAACAGCAACGCACTCACCCAAATAATGAAGCTCGCCCTCCTCGTCAGGTCAATGCAGGTGAAACGTGGACAGGAACAGCCTTTGCTATCGATTCACACCATCTGCTGACTTGCTATCATGTGATTGAGTCGGCTCAGATGATTGGTATACGTCAGCAAGGCCAACCCGATCTTGAAGCACAAGTCGTGCTCAGCGATATCGGTAGTGATTCAGCCATTATCAGAGTCAGCGACCCTCTGCCTAGTTACCTTCCATTGGTGCAACGATGTAGTGATATCTTGGGTGAGACTGTTACCACGCTGGGATTTCCCTTGTCAGGGCTAAGTAGTCAGCTACAAGTGACGCAAGGTTGCATCTCAGGGTTAACAGGCTTAAATGATGATATCCGTTATATGCAATTTACTGCACCTATTCAGCCCGGTTCTAGCGGCAGCCCTTTATTATTGCCGACTGGCGAGGTTATCGGTATGGTGACGGCTAGCCTGAATCATGAACATGCACAAAATATGAACTATGCGGTGAAATTTCAGTTATTATCTGCCCTATTAGCAAGCGCTGGAATCAGTTTGGAAAACATGACTGACCTGTCAAGCGCTAGCTCTCTGACTACACCTCAACTAAGCAAGCAAAGTCGCAGTGCCTTATGGTTGGTTGGCTGTCAGGGTTAAGAAATCTATGCCTATATAAAATTAAAAGCGCCAAGGAATATAAATGTTAAATGAGCAACACAGCACAACCATCACTCTACCCCGTGGCACACTAGACCTAACTTATCAGACCAATTCAGCAACGACCAAAAATGGCCTACAACAGGATGACCATTATCAACTAGAAGATCTGCTTGGATTTGCGCAGCGTATTAACCCAAAACGTGCGTTTTTGTTTGTCTCAAAAGTACTGGGGCGTCATATCCCCGTCGCACCCAGCACCATGCGACATGCATTTACTGACTTGGCTGACTTAATCCCTAGCGATTTGCCTGAACCAGTTTTGGTCATTGGTATGGCAGAGACTGCTGTCGGTCTATCTGCTGGTGTCCATCAAGCGCTACAAACACGCTATCCGCAGGCTCTCCTGTTAAACTCTACTCGTCATGCACAGCACGATGAGAAAAGTGATGCTAATGGTACGGATGCTTTGCTAACGACGTTTTGTGAAGATCACAGCCATGCCAGCCAACATTTGATTTATCAAAGTCAAGATACTGTCACCCAAGAGCAGCTACTGGCCAGCAAAACGCTGATTATGGTCGATGATGAGGCCTCAACAGGCAATACCTGCGTCAATGTCGTCACCGCCTTACGTCAAGCAGGACTCACTCAGTTAGAGCAAGTGCATCTGACGACTTTGGTTGATTGGTCATTAGATCAAGAAGATACAAACCAGCAAGCAGATGGCGTTAAGCCTGCAAAAATGTCAGATCGTTTAACTGGTATTGAGTTTCATCGTCATCATTTACTGTCTGGCGCATGGCAGTGGACAGATGCGCCTAACCCTGAGCCCATTACGATGCCATCGGTCGATACTACCGCAGCTGGTAGTCAGACTCTCGGCGATACGGGCAACTGGGGCCGATTTCCAACGCTCAATAGTATAGATGGGTTTGATAACTATCTTTCGAGTTTTCAGACTGCATTTACGCGTCTTGATGGCCAAGAAAGCTTTGATGTTACTCAGTTGCCAAAAAGAATCTTAGTATTGGGTAGTAATGAGTTTGTTTGGTTGCCATTTTTATTGGCTGAATGGCTTGAGACAGAATCTAAAAATCTCAACTCCAACATAGATTCTATCGTTAATTTTAGTGCGTTAACCCGTTCACCGATTGCGCTTGGCGGTGCCATCACCACGTTGCTGAGCTTTAGCGATAATTACGGGCTTGGTATGACCAATTTTTCTTATAATGTCGATCCAACAGAATGGGACTTGATTGTGCTGTGCGTGGAGACGGGTGCTGATAGCGTGGATGCTATATGGCGAGGTTTGGATAATGTATTGGTAGTAAGTCCTACGCTTTAAATTGCTCTTTAATTTTTAACCCTATTATGTATGGACGATGTCATGACTACCCCATTTTTTAAGCCCAGCCCAGATATTATAAAACCTTATGCACTCATGGATTTAGACGATACGCTATTCCAAACTCAACGCAAAATTGATGCTTGGGATTTACCCACTACTGAGTCTGAAAACTTAGTGTGTGCAACGGTCAATAAGCAAAACGAGCCACTAAGTTTTATGAGTCAGCGCCAAGCAACCCTTTTTAATTGGTTACTTGCTAGCACTGAGCTGATAGTGGTAACGGCACGTGACCGTAGTGAAATCAAACGCGTGAAGCTGCCCTTTGATAGCTGGCAAGTATTGACCCATGGGGCGATTATTTTGACGTCTAATGAGCAGCTACTAAGCGCGTGGCAGCAGCATATGTATAGCAAGCTTGCGCCATTGCAGGATAAGCTTAACCAGCTGAGCCAATTGTTCGCTAATCACAGTCAAAGCGAGCAGAGTCATCTAGTATTCACACCGCATATCGATAGCTTTAGCAATGGCTCTGTGGATGAAGAATTAACGATTTATCTGGCTATCAAACATGCGCAAAAAGACCATCAAGCATTAGTGGATCTAGCAGCAAAACTGCCAACATTGATACGTGATTTTGATCAAGATTTTTATGTGCATGTGAATGCCAATAATCTAGCGATCTTGCCACATGCTGTGCATAAGCGTCATGCCGTGCAGTTTTTATTAGAGAATCATTTGGACCATCAGCGTCCTAGTTTTGGCTTTGGTGACAGTTTAGCTGACTTGCCATTTTTGCAACTGCTAGACTGGTACGGTATGCCTAATCACGGTCAACTGCATGAGCAATACCAGTCTAAATCGTCAGGCTAAATCATGAGTTTAAACAACAGCCACGCAATCCCACTGTTATCATTACGAGTGCTATTATTCATACTATGACTTTACCTAATATACAGACAAAAAGAGCTACTCTAAAAAACTATGGCTCAGGCAGCTATCTTGCGAGCGATGTGACTGTCCTACTCAATATGGTCGATAAAGACGCCGTTGCCGATGTGCCGGTCAGTCAAAAAGAAGCGCTTATTCAAAGTGGACAACGTCATTATTCTGATATGTTGACCTTAGAGCAAGCGCCCACTGCCATGCATGAGCAGCTATACACGCAGGCACTAGAGCAAGGTACTGAGAGAGCCGCAACTGATATCGCTCATTTGGCACATACGCTACATCATGTTTTTCAACGTAAAGTGAATGATGAGCATCCATTAATTTTAGTGAGCTTAGTGCGGGCAGGCCTACCGATTGGGGTGTTATTGCAGCGTGCGCTGTCGGATACGGATAGGGACTACTCTCTACCAAGCATGCATTATGGTATCAGTATCATTCGTGATCGTGGCCTTGACCCAGTGGCTTTGCAAATGCTGCTGGATGCTTATCCAGACAGTCCGATTGTATTCGTCGATGGCTGGACAGGTAAAGGTGCGATTTATAAAGAGCTGGCTCGTAGTTTAGAGACATTTAGCGACACGACTCATGCCAATTTTGCCAATATTTTTCACCAAGGTGCTGACGTCATACCCCTACTGACCCTTGCTGATCCGGCTGGCGTTGCTTGGCTGGCTGCTAGTGAAGAAGACTGGTTGATCCCATCGGGTTTGTTAAATAGTACGGTATCAGGACTGATTTCGCGCAGCTTATATACAGAGCCGTCATCAGGCCTGCATCGCAGTGTCTTTTATGATGATTTATTAGACACAGATCATAGCTTGGCATTTATCGATCATATCGATGCAGCGAGGCGTTCATTGGCTATTCTGCCAGAGCGGCTGCCAACCTATCAGCAGCCGCGCTATCAAACGGCAGCCTTGATAGATACGCTCGCAGCAGACTATGGCATCACCAATCGCAATCGGATAAAGCCAACGATTGCCGAGGCAACGCGAGCCATATTACGCCGTGATCCAGAGCGTATATTGCTCGCTACTGCTGATCATCCCGATACCATACTACTGCGTCATTTATGTGCACAACGAAACATCACAATCAGTGTATTAGGTGATAAAATACTTCCCTATCAAGCCATCACGCTTATCAAACAACGCTCCAAAGACAGTTAATGCCTTTAGCATTGATACATCTAGCATTATTGAACGCTTGCCCTTCATCCCTCTATTTATGATGCCGATTATGTCCGATATAAAAAACCACGAGTCAGAGTTTTACCATGATACCCAGTCTTATACACATCTGATCACTGAGCGTCATGCGATGGTCAGACCGCACACGCACCATCCATATCAGCTGGGTGCAAGCTTATACATGCCTGCCACTCGCCAAGATATTTGGCAAGTGATCAAGCGAGACAAGCTACCGACGATCAATAGTATTATTATTTGTCTAGAGGATGCGGTCAGTCATGAGGATGTTGAGCTAGCACTTGAGCGTCTGCGCACGCTGCTCGATACGTGGGCTGAGCATGTCAATAGCATCAATGACCCATCTAGAGCCGCTGCCATTCACGCCCAGCATCCAACGCGCCCGCTGGTCTTTATACGTCCGCGTAGTCCGATGATGCTACAGCAACTGGCTGATTATGCCCATATCGATCTGATTGATGGCTTTGTCATGCCAAAAGTCGATATGTACAGCTTATCTAATTGGCGAATGGCATGTCAGAATCTGAGAGTAGACCATCTGTTGATGCCTACGCTTGAAACGGCTGCCCTATTCAATCCGCATCATAACCAAGAGCTGGCCATTGCTTTTAAAGAAGCCTTTAGTCAGCCAGTGTTTGCGCTGCGTATCGGTGGTAATGATTTATTTGCTGCGCTGCGCTTGCGTCGCCCGAAGAACAGTATTGTCTATGACACGCCTATCGGCACCCTTGCCTATCAGCTACTTGGCTGCTTTGTGCCGCATGGTTTTTATCTCACCGCGCCCGTATTTGAGTATTTGGATCAGCCGACACTCTTTATGCAAGAGCTAAACCGAGATGTCAGCTTAGGTCTGGTGGGAAAAACCGTCATTCACCCCAGCCAAATCGCATTGGTACAGCAAGCCTACTGCGTGCCACTGAGTACGTTGGACGAGGCGCAAGCGATCCTACACTCTGAGGCTAAAGCAGTATTTAAGTATAACAATACGATGTTAGAACCTGCGACGCATCGTGCGTGGGCCACCGAAATCGTCAACCGTGCCGAAGCATTTGGAACGATTGATGACGGTCATAGCCAGTACAGCTCACGAATGTAGCCCTCAGCTATTTAATCTATTCAAACTATGCAAAAAGCCGCTATCCTTCATAGATAGCGGCTTTTTGATGTTGCTCTTCACACGATATTTATTGATCGATGTATAACTTCAAAGCCCCTCGTCAATACCTATCTATATTAAGCACAACTTTCTAAAAACTGACTGAGCACTTTATTCACTTGATCAGGTTCTTCCACTGTCGACGTATGGCCAGCACCCTTGATAATGGCAAGCTTAGATCCAGCAATGGCAAAGTGCATACGCTCAGATTTTGCATAAGGCGTTGCTGCATCTTCATCACCTACGATGATGAGTGTTGGCGTGATAATATCACCCAGCTGCTCATAAGTACCTGTTCGCTCAATGACACCTGCTGTTGCCTTGACGACACCACCCTTACGATTGCTTTGAAGCACCGTGAGCCACTGCTTGCGATCAGATTTACGCTGTTTGTCAGCCAAGAAGGTACTGCCAAACATAATCGGCATAACTTTATTGCTCACACGCTTCATGCCAAGCCAGCGAATGGCTTTTACAAGCTTGCGATACTGGGGTATATTTTTTGGATCTTCAGGATCAGAAGATGTCTCCAAAAGCGTCAAAGACAGCAGAAGCTCAGGTCGCTTAAGCGCAATACGCTGCGCGACAAATCCGCCCATTGACAATCCAACAAAATGACATTTATCAATATCAAGTGCGGCAAGCAATCCAAGCGTATCTTCGGTCAACGTCTCCATATCATAGCCAGACTTGGTAATCTGTGACTGACCCTGCCCACGAAAATCAAAAGCAATGCAGCGATAGTCTGTTTGAAAATACTCTACTTGCTTGTCATACATCTGTGAGCTCCACAGCAGACCATGGGCAAACACGATAACCGGTTTTTGCGTATCATTTGGTGCGCTGTCTTCATAATAGATATCAGCATTATTGACATTAATAGTTGGCATAACCACATCCTTGTTTGGTTAAATACATTAAGCGCTGTATCAGATAATTTCTGATGCTACCCTTAGAATACTAGCATAGTCCAACAATGGTTTAGTGAGTAACATTTTTACGTACCAGTCGTTTTATTCATACAAAATTTTTGTCCACTTAGTCATGGTTATTTTACTATTCATTTTTTATTATAAATCTAAAAAACTGACTAGTGCTTAGATGTGTCTTAAGCGCTCATAAAATGCACTTTTATAATCCTAGCAAGCTGCTATAGTAATTGGCATTGAATCATTTTTACCTTTATTTCGTACCATTCTCATTGATACAAAATATTAAAACAGTCATTTAAAATAAGGAAATCTCAGATGTCACAGCCTATAGTCGGATATCAAGTTGACCAGCACATCGCGACCATTACTTTTAACGATCCAAAAAGCCTGAATGCTTTTGGTACCCCCCTAAAAAACAACGTATTGATAGCGCTCGATAAAGCAGCGGCTGATGACCAAGTACGAGTGATTATTTTACAAGGCACTGGTGGTAATTTTTCAAGCGGCGGTGATATCAAAGAGATGTTGTCTGAAGGCTTAGATAAGGACATTGTTTCCACCAAATTGAGAGGTATGGTAAAAGGCGCAGGAGAAGTCAGCTTGAAGCTACGTCAGATCCATAAACCGATTATTGCCAAATTAGAAGGCGCTGTGGCAGGTGCTGGTATGAACTTGGCGCTCACTTGTGACTTTCGTATTGCGGCAGACAATGCAAAGTTCGTGCAAGCGTTTGTCAATATTGGTTTAGTGCCAGATGCTGGCGGTATTTATTTGTTGAATCAATTGGTTGGGGCCGCAAAAGCCACTGAACTTGTGATGCTGGGTGATAAGCTAAAAGCAGAAGATATGGCGCGCTTAAATCTGGTAAACAACGTGGTTAGTGTGGACGAGCTAGATGCCACCGTACAAGCATTGGCGCTCCGATTGAGCCAATTACCAGGCAAAGCGTTGGCCGCTATGAAAGAGAGCTTTAACGTGCATGCTTTCGCTGGTTTGAGCGCAGCGCTAGATACGGAAGTAGAACAACAGACGGTAATGGCAAAAACCGATGACTTTATAGAAGGGGTTAGCGCGTTCATAGCAAAGCGTAAACCTGTTTATCAAGGTAAGTAAATAATGCTATGGCATAATAAATTTGAATAACTACCCCGCTGCTATTGAATAGCATCATCGAAAAAGCTGCCCATAGATAGGCAGCTTTTTTGTGGTCAACATCACCATTACTCATTGAAAGACAGACATTAGCTAAGCAGTAGATGCGGTCTTATAGTGATAAGGTAAGGTAAATATCTTGTCAAAGATAAAGGTAAACACAAAGTTATAAATCAAGAAGAATACCAGCAAAGCCGCTTCCATCATAAATGCTTGAAGCAAACCTACATGATACCAAACCATATATAACGGCAAGCAGATCAAAACCAAACCGACTTCAAATATCAATGCATGAACACTACGAATAAGCAGCGTGCGCTCTGCTATTTGTCGACGATCCTCCCAAGTCTCAAAAGCTGTATTATATAAAAAGTTCCAAATAATCGCTGCTAGAGATACCATCAAAGCGACAGGGAGAGAGTCCGATGCATCACTATTGCTTAGCTTCATGAGCACAAAGGTAGAGGAAATAATTGCGATAATCTCAAATGCAATCACATAGACGATACGACGTTTGAACGGTGATAAAGTAATCAACCAAGACTCCAAAGCACCTAAGTGCATATCAAAGTATCGGTCCGTCCCGAGATAGAAAAGATAAATATAGTGCAGAGCCACGGTTTCCGCCTGCCCCTATATTATACAGAAGATCGCGTAAAAAATCAGTGAGCACATTTGTAAACAGGCGTAAGCAATTTTATTAACCATTTAACCTTGCCCTAAGCCAGACTATTTTGCTGGCAGACCCCATTTATTGGTTTCAGGCTTGGTGTCACTCGCTAAAAATACCAGTAATATAATAGAGCCTATCAGTGGCACCACACCTATCAAAAACCACCATCCTGAGCGGCTAGTGTCATGCAAGCGGCGGATAGTCACAGCCAGACCAGGCAGAAATAAACCAAGCACCGCGACTATATAGAATAAACCTGTCTCTGAGCTGAATATGATGGCATCTAGCAACATAGCAACGATGACCACACCCATCTGTACTAGAAAAAAGTACCAATACTCTTTGCGCCTAGCGCGACCCGAAAAATTCACATAATTACGCAAGCACTTTTTAAACCAGTCAATGATGCCATAGTTTGCCTCAGCACTATTATTAGCCATAACGGAGTTGGGTAATGGTGGCGGTGTCGCTTTATCAAGCATAACTTTACGTTCCATAATATTTGTCCTCAAAAGTCTCGCGTATTGAAAGTCGTACATTTGAACAGTCACAACGTTGAGTATAGATACTCAATAAAAGTTTGTAAATGAATACTGCTTATCTTAGAGTCATCAATAAAAAACCCCGCACCATCACGGTACGGGGTTTTTTAAAACGTAAAAAGACTTAACTTACACTTTGACTAACGTTAGCTCAACTGAGCAACGTTAATTTTATCTGCTTCTTCAGTATAGTCTGACATACGATCGAAGTTCATGTATTGATACACTTCCTCGCCCATACTATCCAGCATACCAGCGTACTGCTGATACTCTTCGTTGGTAGGCAATTTACCAAGTACTGCAGCAACTGCAGCAAGCTCAGCTGATGCTAGGTATACATTAGCGCCTTGACCCAAACGGTTCGGGAAGTTACGGGTTGAGGTCGATACCGCAGTAGACTTCGGTGCGATACGCGCCTGGTTACCCATGCATAGTGAACAACCTGGCATCTCGGTACGAGCACCGGCTTGAGCGTAGATGTTGTAGTAGCCTTCTTCCATCAACTGGCGTGCATCCATCTTAGTAGGCGGCGCAATCCATAGACGAGTCTTTAGGCTTCCTGCTGGTACATCTTGTAGCAATTTACCAGCGGCACGGAAATGACCGATGTTGGTCATACATGAACCAATGAATACTTCATCAATGGTATCGCCAGCCACGTCTGCTAGTGTCTTAGCATCATCTGGATCGTTCGGGCAGCAAAGGATAGGCTCTTTGATATCTGACATATCGATAGTGATGTCAATCGCGTATTCAGCGTCAGCATCAGCACGCAATAAGCTTGGGTTAGCTAGCCACTCTTGCATTTGCTCAACACGGCGGCTGATCGTACGTGCATCGCCATAGCCTTCTGAGATCATCCACTTAAGCAGCGTGATGTTTGAGTTTAGATACTCAGTCACTGACGCTTCAGATAGCGTGATGGTACAACCAGCAGCACTACGCTCAGCTGAGGCATCAGACAACTCGAACGCTTGCTCAGCAGTCAAGTCTTCTAGACCTTCAATCTCAAGAATACGGCCGTTGAACTCGTTGATTTTGCCTTTCTTATCAACAGTCAAGTACCCTTCTTTGATCGCTTGATAAGGGATAGCATGTACTAGGTCACGTAGCGTGATACCAGCTTGACGCTCACCAACAAAACGAACACGGACAGATTCAGGCATATCAAGTGGCATCACACCAGTCGCAGCTGCGAAAGCAACCAAACCAGAACCCGCTGGGAACGAGATACCCATTGGGAAACGAGTATGCGAGTCACCACCAGTACCAACGGTATCTGGAAGTAGCATACGGTTCAACCATGAGTGAATGATACCATCACCTGGACGCAAGCTGACGCCGCCACGGTTCATGATAAAGTCAGGTAGGGTGTGCTGAGTTTCAACGTCAACTGGCTTTGGATAAGCAGCAGTGTGACAGAATGACTGCATCACGAGATCCGCTTGGAAACCTAGGCATGCCAAGTCTTTTAGCTCATCACGGGTCATCGGACCAGTCGTATCCTGAGAGCCAACCGTAGTCATCTTAGGCTCACAGTACATACCAGGACGTACACCTGTCAGGCCACAAGCTTTACCAACCATTTTCTGTGCTAGCGTAAAACCTTTACCAGTATCAACTGGCTCTTCTGGCTTCGCAAAGATGTCTGAATGTCCAAGACCCATGTACTCACGAGCACGATTGGTCAGACCACGACCAACGATCAATGGAATACGGCCACCGGCACGTACTTCATCAAGCAATGTTGGCGAGTTTAGCTCGAACGTTGATAGTACTTCATCAGAATCATGCTTAGTGATTTTGCCTTCGTACGGATAGATATCAAATACATCACCCATGTTTAGGTTATCAACATTTACTTTTTCGATTGGTAATGCACCAGAATCTTCCATCGTGTTAAAGAAGATAGGCGCAATGTTGTTACCCAATACCAGACCGCCACCACGTTTGTTTGGCACGTTAGGGATATCATCGCCCATTAACCAAAGTACTGAGTTGGTCGCAGACTTACGGCTAGAACCCGTACCAACTACGTCACCAACATATGCCAATTGATGGCCTTTTTTCTTCAGTTCTTCGATTTGCTTCATTGGGCCAACAACGCCTTCGTCATCAGCAGTGATGCCGTCACGAGAGTTTTTGTGCATGGCTAGTGAATGCAATGGAATATCAGGACGGCTCCACGCATCTTGCGCAGGTGACAAGTCATCGGTGTTGGTCTCACCAGTGATTTTGAATGTCGTATACGTGGTCTTTTTCGGTACTTCAGCACGGTTCAAGAACCATTCTGCGTCAGCCCAAGACTGAACCACTTCTTTTGCAATAGTGTTGCCCGCTTCTGCTTTTTCAGTCACGTCATTGAACGCGTCAAATACTAGCAAAGTCTTTTTTAATGCTTCAGCAGCGTCTTGTGCTACTTCCGCATCATCTAATGCAGCAACTAATGGCTGAACGTTGTAGCCGCCTTGCATGGTGCCTAAGATTTGAACCGCTTTTTGCTTACTGATAAGTGGTGATGAGGTTTCACCTTTCAAGATAGCGGCCAAAAATGCTGCTTTAACATATGCTGCTTGATCAACACCAGCAGGGATACGATTTTCTAGCAGATTCATCAAAAACGCATCTTCACCTGTAGGTGGCGTTTTTAGGAGTTCAACTAACTCTACTACTTGTTTTTCGTTCAGTGGTAGCGGAACCGTTCCTAGCTCAGCACGTTCTTCGACATGTTTACGATAAGCTTCTAACACAATAGTCGTCCTCGTTAGTTGGGGTTTAGCACATTACGTGGGTAGTCAGCATGACTGCCTGCGTCGATATACTATAGGGAATAATTATTGGTGCAATCATAGCTTAAAACGCTCTAAATGTTAATGGTTCAGCCAGTAAAAGGCGGATAGTAAGGCCATATCGAACATTTATTATAAAAATAGTGCCCTCTACAATAGCGTTGCATGCCCCATTATCAGTGATGTCCCATTGATTATTGTTAATAATGATTACTTGCTTTATGAGCATACAGTCACCATATGACTGTTATGCAACTCTGTAAGAGATACCTTCAATAAATACTAAGGATGCCGATATGGACGATAGCACCAACTATGACAATGGGCTAAAAGTACGCACTGAGGTCATGGGTGAGGCACACGTGAAGCGCTCACTTGATGCTGCCACAGGATTTACCCAGCCGCTACAAGACTGGATCATTGAACACGCTTGGGGCAGCACATGGCAAGATGACTCAGTACTGCCGCGCAAATATCGCTCATTAATCACTATCGCTTTTTTGATTGCCCAAAAAAGCCCAACTGAGTTAAAAGGCCATATTCGAGGCGCGATTAATAATGGTGCCAGTGTCGCTGAGATTCGAGAAGTATTGATGCATAGCTTGCCCTACTGCGGTGCACCCGCCACCCAAGAAGCGTTTCGCGCCGCTATAGATATACTGAATGAGTTAGAGATTAACATAGATATTTAAAACTATGGTTGTCAGAGCAATCGTAGTAATCTTAACGATATTGTTCCAAAATTGACTGCCAAATTTCTGCTATAATATCGCCATTAATAAAACATTCTGATAATTCCATAAACCCTTATAGTATAAAGGGTTAAGAGATAATTCCATTATGACAACTGCCGTACAAACGCATGTACCTGCTGCTAAAGCCAAACCAAAAAAAGCCATTCAAGGCGAAAAGCTGCGAGGCTATGACAAAGTTGCCCGTATCCCAATTAAAGTGATTCCCACCATTGAGGCTAAGAAAAAGCCAGATTGGATTCGGGTAAAAATGTCATCACCTGCTGAAGTGGCTCGTATCAAGTCAACGCTGCGTGAGCAAAAGCTCTATACGGTCTGTGAAGAAGCCGCCTGCCCTAACCTGCCGCAGTGCTTCGCTGATGGTACGGCGACCTTTATGATTATGGGTGATATCTGTACGCGTCGCTGCCCGTTCTGTGATGTCGGCCATGGTCGTCCAAATGAGCTAGATGCTGATGAGCCACGCCATACTGCTGAAACCATCTTGGGCTTACAACTCAAATATGCTGTTATCACTTCTGTCGATCGTGATGATCTCAAAGATGGCGGCGCAGCGCATTTCGTCGAAGTACTCAATGAATCTAGAGCGCTTAGCCCGAACTGCTTAATTGAAATATTGGTACCTGATTTCCGTGGTCGTATGGATGTTGCGTTAGATTTACTAACGGAAACGCCGCCCGATGTGTTTAACCACAATATCGAAACGGTGCCACGTCTGTATAAAGCATTCCGTCCGGGTTCTGATTACCAGCATTCACTTGATTTACTCAAGCTATATAAAGAGCGCCGTCCTGATATCGCGACCAAGTGTGGCTTTATGGTTGGCCTTGGTGAGACCGAAGAAGAGATTTATGCGCTGCTTGATGATTTAAAGGCACATAATGTGGATATGATTACGGTTGGTCAATATCTACAACCTAGTAAAAACCATGCGCCTGTTGATCGTTATGTCCATCCAGATGAATTCCAACGCTATATGGACTATGGCAAAAAAATCGGCTTCTTTAATATTTGGGCAGGCCCAATGGTACGCTCAAGTTACTTTGCCGATCGTCAGTATTACGGTGAAGACTGCCCTGCACCAATCCGTAGCAAAAAAGCATTGGCAGCAGAAGGTAAATTGGGCTGCTAAGCTGACGATACAGCGGATATAAAATCATTCGCTAAGAAAAGCTACTAAGAATAGAAAAAGGGTGAATAACAGATTTGTTATTCACCCTTTTTTTTGTAACTTGATTAAATATCCATACCTAAAAGCTAGACACTTAACGTCGGCGTCGGTGCTTCACTCGTCTTAATATTAAATACTGCAATACCGAGAACAATAGCGCCTCCAACGATACCTGTCATCATCTCAGGATAAATCAATAACAACGCACCAATCGTTAAGATAATACGAGTCACAGTATTCATATTACCTCTAAAATATCCCTCAAGCGCAGCGCTGAGTGCAATCACACCAGTGATTGACGTCACTACTACGGTGATAATATCTACAATAGGTGGTAATGGGAACTCTTTCGCTGTGACTGCCAAGCCTGTTGGATCAATCATCAACATCGTTGGGTTATAGATAAACATAAACGGTACGATGAATCCGGCAAGTGCCAGTTTGAGTGACAAGAACCCTGTCTTCATCGGATCGCCGCCAGAGATACCCGCACCCGCAAAGGCTGCTAGACAGACAGGCGGTGTGATATTGGCAAAGATACCAAAGTAGAAAACAAACATGTGCGCTGATAAAATCGGAATATCAAAGCCAGCTAGTGCAGGTGCTGCCATCGTCGCCGTAATGATATAAGCAGGAATGGACGGTAGACCCATGCCCAAAACCATAGATGCTAACATGGTTAAGATGAGCGTAAAGAATAACGACCCTGCACCTAATGTCACAATAGAGGATGTCATCACTGTACCAAAGCTGGTCAGACTAACCACCCCAATGATAATACCGACGACCGCACACGCTGCCATTACCGCTAGCGATTGGCGCGCACCATCTTCTAATGCACCCAAAATATCAGACAACCCCATGCGAGTCTCGGCACGTAGCATACTGATCACAACAGTAAAGCCAATGGTATAAGCCGCTGCATAGCCAACAGGGACATTTTTGATTAACAAGAAAACCAAAAAGACAATCGGTAGTAGCATATGACCACGGGCTTTTAGCACTTCTTTTACCGCTGGCAGGTTTTCTTTAGCGATACCTTTTAGATCACGGCGTCCAGCGCGAAAATGCACCTGTGCAATCACACCCAAATAGTACAAAATCGCAGGCAATAACGCGGCCAACGCAATCGTGCTATAAGGCAGTCCTGTTGTCTCCGCCATGATGAAGGCACTCGCGCCCATAATTGGTGGTAATATCTGCCCGCCAACTGAGGCACTTGCCTCAACGGCACCAGCAAAATCTTTGTGATAGCCGACCTTTTTCATCAACGGAATCGTGAAGGCACCAGTACTGACCACGTTTGATAATGCAGAGCCGTTGATACTACCCATAAAGCCACTAGAGATAACCGCTACTTTTGCAGGCCCGCCTTTTTTGTGACCCGCAATGGCCAATGCCAAGTCATTGAACAGCTGCCCCATTCCCGAGCGTGCTAAGAATGCACCAAAGAGAATAAATAGGAAAATAAACGTGACCGATGCACCAATCGCAACAGAGTATAAGCCTTCGGTTTTTAGGAATAATTGACCAAAGATATCACCCATGTCATAAGGACGCGTCAGCAGCCTATCGGGCATAAAATCCAAATGACTAACAAATGGATACGCCAAGAATATCCCTGCCAATATTGGTAAAATCCAACCAGTGATACGGCGACTGCCCTCTAACACGCAGACCACAGTAATCAGTGAAAATATCACATCGACTTGGTTGGCCATGCCGCCACGCGAGGTCACAATATCTTGATACTCATATATTAGATAGCCCATGCCAGATAATGACAGCGCAAACCAAATCCAGTCATACCATGCCACACTTTTTCGGCTGCTTTTTTTGCTAGCAGGGAAAATCAAGAATATTAATGCAAAACCGACGCCCACGTGTACAGAGCGTTGTAGCAATGCTGGCATTGGATTAAAGGTAATATAAAGATGAAATAGCGAATAGAGTATACAAATTCCAGCGATCAAATATTTCACTGGTCCTTGGGTAATATGACGCGTGATTGACTCTCGGTCATATTTTTCCAATACCGCTTTGTTGTTCGCCGCCGCTTCAGCGTCTATATCAACATGAGCGTCTGGCATGGTAGTTACGCTACCGTGATCCGTCACTTGGGAGGTCATGACAAAAGTCCTTGTTAAATCTATCAATTAAACCATACGTCTTAGGCATGATCACCACTTCAGAATAGTCTGGCACCCACTGGTGAATCAAAAAACGATGGTTGCCATAATCAATCTCGCCTTTGGTCAGTCGAGAGACGACCCAGTTAAGATTTGGCAATTTTTCGTTAATTTGATAGCCCAAATAGCCAGGCTTTTGTATAGGGGCAAGCATTTCAGTGGAAGGAGTACCTGCACCAAATGCTTCAAAATACGTAGTGGTCAGTAGCAATGCACCTTTTTCCGTACCGCTTTCGTCAATACGTTGGTATTGCTCCTCCCACCACTGCTTTTCTACGGAATGTATCCAGCGCAGTTGAAAGTCAGGTTCGACAAAATAGCATACCTTATCATCTTCTTCTAAACCCACAACTCGTACTTCGACGACAGATTGATAAGCGGTGCCCATCCATAACGTAAAAAAAACCAGCGCGGCAATCAATGCCGCGCCAGCTGTTAGCCCTAATGAATTACTTGGCTGCTTGTTCGTCATAGTATTTTTTAGCACCAGGATGAATTGGAGCAACCATACCTTCACGAGCAGTGGCTAAGCTGATGTCGTTGGCTGCTTGGTGAGCAGTTTTTAGACCGTCTAAATTATCAAATAATGCTTTGGTTAATTTGTAACCATCAGCTTCAGACAAATCGGAGCTGACCAATAGCGCATTCATGATGGCAGCAGTTGGAATAGCAGCTTCGTTACCATAGGTGCCAACAGGAATTTCAAAGGTTTTGAAATAAGGCTTGGTCGCGATGATTTCTTTTAGCTTGTCTTGGTTGATCGTGACAATCTGTAAATCTAAGCCTTGCTCTAACTCCATCAAAGATGAATTTGGTAGACCACTACTAAAGAATGCTGCTTCAATTTTACCCGCTTTCATGCCATCAGCCGCTTCTGCAAAGCCTAGGTAATCAACTGTCACATCATCATATGTAATGCCGAACCCTTCTAATAAGGTGCGAGCATTGACCTCTGTGCCAGAGCCTTGATCGCCGACAGCGATACGCTTGCCTTTTAAATCTTCAATATTTTTGATGCCAGATTTTTTCGTCGTCACGATTTGCACAACATTAGGGTACAGAACCGCAATCTGTTGAATGTTAGTGATTGGCTTCTCAAAGTTGTTTTTACCTTCAACAGCATCTGTGACCACATCACTAAGCGCCAATACCATGTCGACTTTGCCTTGAGTCAATAGATTGACGTTTTCAACTGAAGCACCTGTGGTTTGCGTCTTTGAGTTAACCCCAAAGGTTTTGACATAGACTTCAGACAATGACGTACCGATGATGTTATAAGGGCCTGATGCACCGCCAGTCGCGATGGTAAGGAATTTGGTATCTAGCTTATCAGCAGCAGTGTCAGTCGCTGCGCTATCCGTTGCGGTACTATCTGTAGCAGCGGCATCGCTACTCTCTGAGCTTGGTGACGAGCATGCGGTGAGGCCTAGTGTGACACTCAGCATTGCTGACAAAAGTAATGGGGATTTTAAAGAACTGATCATTGAATTCATCCTTGAAGTAATCGATTTAATACATTTAATAATATTCGTATTTATACATAAACACGTTACAGACGAGTAATAATATAGCAATTTTTGCAAAAAATAAACCGTAGACTGGTTTCTCTTTTACTTTCAATACCTTATATTCAAAGCCGTTTAAGGACATAGCAACGTTTTATTACTGATAATTGAACATATACAGAGTTCCGCGAAGTGGAACTTAGTTTCGATTATTAATTATTTAAGCAGAGTTTTAAGGGGTTGTAAACCTTTATCACCACCAGAATCGATTACGCATACTGTATATTTGATGTAGTATCTATTTTTACTTTGACAAAGTATTGTTATAGATAGTGTATGAAACCTGACCAAATACTTATTTTTGATTGCTTTCTATCACCACTCAATTTCTGCTATATTTTGTCTGAGATGTGATTTTAAGATATTTTCTTTAAATATTAATCAGCTTCAATAACAAGAAAATTCTTCTATATTAGCAAGGTTGTCTCTGACGACTAAAATTGGATAACACTCATGACAACCCCTACAAAACAAGCATCACTCTCTGCGGATATCGCTATCATTGGCGGCAGCGGGTTGTATCAAATGGATGCGCTCATCAACAAGCGTCATATCACTATTGATACGCCCTTTGGCAGCCCCTCTGATGATATTGTCCTTGGTGAGTTGGCAGGTGTGACCGTTGCTTTTTTGACGCGGCATGGTCAAGGTCATAGACTGACGCCGTCTGAAGTGCCTTATCGTGCCAATATTTATGCGCTAAAGACGCTTGGGGTGCGCTACATCGTGTCCGTGTCAGCAGTAGGCTCTCTACGAGAATCGCTTAAGCCACTAGATATGGTCATTCCAGATCAAATGATTGATATGACCAAGCAGCGAGTGAGTACTTTCTTTGGCGCGGGCGCAGTCGCTCATGTATCAATGGCCGACCCGCTTTGTCCTGCCCTCGCAGAAATCTTGACGCGTGCCTATGACAATGCAGATATTGCAGAAGGCACCAGCCACCCAAAAGCGACCTATGTCTGTATCGAGGGTCCACAGTTCTCAACCCGTGCAGAGTCCCAGTGGTATCGTCAGATGCAGGCAGACATCATCGGTATGACCAATATGCCAGAAGCCAAATTGGCACGTGAAGCCAGTATGGCTTATGCGACCTTGGCACTGGTGACAGATTTTGATTGTTGGCATCCGACTGAAGAAGCCGTCAGTGCAGACTATGCGATAAAAAATCTTATGAAAAATGCAGACAATGCTCAAAAAGTGATTAAGGAAGCCGTCGCTTTGATTGCCGCTGAATTGCCTGACTCAATTGCACATGATGCGCTTTCTCAAGCACTGGTGACGTCAGTAGATATGATGGACGACTCAACAAAAACTCGATTGGCGGCGCTGCTTCCTAAGCATTGATAAACATGTCGATAAATGAGTATTTAACCGAAAATCAATCGTTCAAACAGTAAAACGCTATTTCTATAGCGTCTACCAATATACAAACATCAACAACGAATAACTCATAAAAAAGGCCATTAAGTAAATTAATGGCCTTTGCTAATGGCAATCTCTATATCTGGAACGCAAATCAGTTATTCACTTCTAGTTTTAACAACAACTGCCTAATCCAGAGGTTGGTATCACAGACTGGTTAAATGGCATCAACTCACCGCAGCCGGCAAAAATACCATAGTGACGACTGTCATCACCGATGAAATCAAAATGTGGTGCAAAGCGAGATTCGTTTAACATCCTAAACGTGTTGCCACAGACTGGGAATACGCGGCCAGCCTCAATAGCGTGATGTTTATCAAGATCAAAACGATGCGGTGACTGCGCAATAGATCCTTTATATATAACCGCTTGACCATGATCTTCGCAAGCATCTTCGAGCGCTACAATCTTAAACAAACGATAAGTGGCAGAGAAAAACTGGATATCGCCAATTTTTGCCGCCAAGGCAGGATCAGTAATCTCAAGCGGACGATCCTCGACCAAACGTACGTCTAAAAACCCTGCGTTTTGTGACAAACGGATAAAGTCTTTCCAATATAATGCACCGCTCAAGCACTCGCCATACAAGACTGGATCATCTATCAGATGTTGCGGAATACGGCGGTCAGCATACACATCAGAAAAATAAAACTCGCCGCCAGGCTTAAGCAAACGCTGCACACTGGCCATGACTGCTGCTTTGTCTGGTGAGAGATTGATCACGCAGTTTGAGACAATAATATCGAAGCTGTCATCTGCAAGATTGAGCTCATCTAGCTTTTCGATATAGCCATGCAAAAAAGTCACATTGTCATAACCAAACTTGTCGATGTGATATTGCTGATGCTCTTTGGCAATGGCCAGCTGCTCATCCGTCATATCGACGCCGACCACATGTCCACTCTTGCCTACCAATTGTGCCAATGCATAGACATCACGGCCTGAACCACTGCCCAAGTCCAAAATTCGGCAACCCTCAAGCAGTGCAGGACATACCAGCCCGCAGCCATAATAGCGGCTCAGCACTTCATCGTGGATATTGGCCAGTAATGGCTTGAGCCACTCCGGCATATTGCTCACATCACAACACGCTGAGGTTTTTAGATCGGCAGTGCCTTGTAACTCTTTACCATAGTAATTTTGCACAACGTCATGCATAACAACATCCTTATTGAGAGTAAAATCTGAGTAAACATCATAAAAGTAAAGCGATATGATATAAATACATCTATGACAAGCGTGTGCTGAGAGTCACCTAGTCGTTCGTATGGTCATAAATATTGAGCAAACTTAAGCCAATATGGTGGCAGATGCTCTAAATCCTGAGGCTCATCAATGTCATGTAACGGCGCTAACAATGCCAATGTCCAACCCAAATCCGCCACACGCTGCTGGGTCACAGCGGCCACGCTAGCTGTACTCCAGATAATGTCCGAAAACAGACTACCATCAACTTGCTTAAACCCGAGTAATACATAGCCACCATCAGTCGCTGGAATCATAACCGCATCATGGTCATCGAGCTGCTTTACCGCTGTCTGAATACGTTCTGCCGTCAGACAGGGACAATCAGACCCTATCAATACGATTATTTGGTATCTTTTGAGGGCATCTTGACTTGCTGTGATTAAACGCTTGCCCAAGTCGCCCTCTACTTGAGTCGACCATTGCAATGAGTCAGGCAAATTAAGAGTTTGCCAGCAAGGGTCTGTCGCTACTGGACTGACACATAACTCAACAGCAAAATCAGTAGCGACGGCTTGCTCAACACTATGCAACAGCAATTGTCTTGCCATACGAGCAGCACCCTCTACGCCTAATGCTGGTTGCAGGCGAGTTTTTGCCATATCACGCGCCGGATATTTGGCAAACAATATGACACAAGTGTCTGGGTGTTGTGCATCAGCTATCGTACGGGTTGTGTGAGGACTTGAATACTCAGTCATACCAGGCCGCATCCTTAATCTAAGGGATATTAATATTTATATCGTTGATTCGGTTTAAAAGAAAGTCAGGGCAACCGAGTGCAAATGTATAGCTTGCACTCGACTTTCTTATATCGAAGTCATTTGGATTCAACGATAGTAGCGCTGCCTTAATACTTCAGGGGGTACGCCACGCCAATAATCAAAGCGCAAATGCCACATCAAGAAAATCGTCTGCCACGTACCATGTTGCTGCCAACGCCGCGCTGAGGTCGTCACTTTACTTTTTAGGCAAGCAGGCTTAGCAATACTTTTTAGACGTTTGCAAAGTTCAATATCTTCCATCAATGGCTGATCGGCATAGCCATTCATTCGCTCAAACAAAGACCTTTTGATAAAAATCGCTTGATCACCCGTGGCGATACTCACTAAGCGTGAACGCTTATTGATCATCATGGCGACGATTTTTAATAATGGATCACGGCTGTCTAGACGCACATCGAAACGTCCCCAGTCATACTGAGTCATTGCCTGCTGAATGTTATCTATCGCATCAATTGGCAACTCGGTATCAGCATGTAAAAATAGCAAAACATCCTCTGTTGCTTGCCTAGCGCCCATATTCATTTGCCGAGCACGTCCTGCTACGGATTCAATCACTTGCCAGTCGATAGTAGGCTGCGCCACACTTGATAAATCGTTTAATAAACGTCTAGCGATGCCAACCGAATCATCCGTCGAGCCACCATCCACCACTATCACTTGTGATGGCGGTGGATATAGACCATTAATATGAGCAATGAGCTGCGGCATATTGTCCGCTTCATTGAGCAACGGAATGATGATAGAGATATTCAATAAATGCACCATTTTGATGAATCATCATCAGTTTCGCCTATCTTTGATAAAGATCAGCACCTGTATCGACCAAAATCTAGAGTTACTTTTTATTTAAGTTCCAATTGTAATCGGTATAACTGATTTTGATTTTGCCTTGCTTTAAGTCAGCGGTTTGGGATTTGCTCAATCCCAACGATGAAGAGTAACGACCCAAAAACCCTTCTAAATCGTTGGTACTACGCCAATTGGTCGCAAAGTCTTCTTTGTACCATTTGAATATTGGCGATACACTCAGCGTATTACCTTTTAGACGATTGCGGCTACTGTCTGCCAAAAATTTCGAGGTAGCTTGCTCTAATTGCCCGTCCAAACCTTTACCAGTGAAAGCATCATCTTGTAATGCAGGGCAGCCAATACTGGCGCAGTTAACGGCGAAGTGAATGCGCGGATCGTTGTAACGCTTAGAGCCACGAATAAGATTATGCTCGATGTCGTCAAGCGAACGTGTTTTGCCCAATAATGGAATAAACTCTTGCTTCCATGGTGAGCTCAAAACGCTGCCAATATCCTTGATAGACTTAATATTTGGATATTTTGTTAGTACCAAATCGACCGTGCCAGCATTATAAACATTGATTAAAAATGCCAACTGCTCGTTTTTACTCCAACGATTAAATTCTGACTGCGATACTTTACTGGCTGAATTGAGATAACTGGTGAGCTTAGCTTTATCTGCCTTCATACCGGCATAGTTCACAACAGAAGCTTTGCCACCATTGGTCATGGTTACGTTCTTATTTAACAAGCTATCCCAGCTTTGATGGTTAAAATCAGCATAAGCAGCAACACTAAATAATAAAATTGCTGTCGCCATCACTGGTTGTACCACTAGGTTTTTGACTGAAAAATTAGATTTGAGCATAAGGTTGACTCCATTTGAATCGATGATTTTTGCTAAGACATAGCTATTTGATATATTTTTTAGACGTGGTTAGCTTTTAGACGTGATTGTTAGTAGATTTTGCAAACTAGTAGAGCTTATACACGCGACTGCTAATCACGCTTTAAACGATCGTATCTTCTACGATATGAGATTGTAGCTCTTCTTCTAGTGCGCCGCCGCAGCTACTACCCTGTCCTGCGGTGCAACCGTAACAATGATCAGCAATGGCAATGTCATCGCCAGAAGGATTTTGGGTCAACAGATCGCTCAAATGTCGACGTGAGGGTTTGGGTACTGGTATCTCTAGCTGCTGATTGAAATCACAATCAAACAACTCTCCTAGCCAATTGACGCTAATGGTCGAGCGACACATAACCCCAGCTAGATTGGCAGCGACATAGTTCTCTTTGAGCAGGGTCATGTAGGGGTGGAATTGATCTTTGGCCAATAGCACTGCACCAAAACGTTGGATCGGCATGTTAGTAAGTGCAAACAGTTGATTAAACTCGATGTCGAAATGCTCTTTTAGCTCCCGCTTGTAGTCGGCTTCCAACTGCTGCTGATTGGGCGGCAGTGTGGCACCTTGCGGATTGAAGACCAGATTCAGTGTCAGGCTTGAGTCAGGCTTGCCATAACCCAAACTATTGAGCTTTTGTAACCCCAATATACTGTCATCAAATGCACCTTTGCCACGCTGTTTGTCTACATTTTCTAGGGAATAGCATGGCAATGAGGCCACCACTTCTACCTGATTGTCTGCTAAAAACTGCGCCATGTCCTCATAACCCTTTTCCATGAGAATGGTCAAATTGCAGCGATCTATTACTGTGACGCCGAGTGCGCGAGCCGCTTCTACCAAATACTTAAAGTCCTCATGCATCTCAGGCGCACCGCCCGTGAGATCAAGCGTGTCAATATTTTGCGCTTGTAGCACTTTAGGTATCAGCTCAACCAACTCTCGTGACATCATCTCAGTGCGATAAGGACTGGCCGCCACATGACAGTGTACGCACGACATATTGCACAAGTAACCCATATTGACCTGCAATATGGTTAATTGTTGGCGTTTAATAGCAGGAAAGTCCGTATGCTCAAGTAATTCAATAGTCGATTTCATAGTGGTACAAAATCCTTTTAGTTGTACAGCTAAAGAAAATAACAATGTAGAAACAGCGTATAGATAAGCATTATTGCAATGTAAATGCTTCAACGTAAGCAATGGCTTTTTTACTGTTATATCACTTAAAGTATCATACTTCAAAACTCTTAACTTTACATATTATCTAACTAATACTACCTTATTGTGAATGAACAGTGACAAATAAAATATTGGGCCTTTTATAATTATGAAAATTAAATATTATGCTGCGCAAGATGTCACAAAACGCTTGTCGATTTGACGTTTAAGATACCATACCCAGCGCCCTTGGAGGCTCACACTCCCCCAGCTGCCAATGGCATACTTATCACCGCAAGATAATAAATACAGCGTACGTGTTTTTGGTTGATACTCTGTTAGCGCCTCACCTTGCAAGTAAGCCAGTAGATTACCCGCTTCTATCGCGCCGCCATGCACCGCATGGACACCTGAGTGAGCGACATATTGGTCTACTCGTGTTGCCACATCCCCTACTGCAAATACATTGGGGTGCGAGACACTCTGCTGCTGGCTATTGACCGCGACAAACCCATTATCTACCGTTTCCAAATCAGTTGACGCTGTCCATGCCGCGCCTCTCACGCCAGTGGCAGCGATAACCGCATTCACCGGAAACGAGTCATTAGATGTTGACAATTGACCATCACGATACGCTGTCGCTCGTGCCTCAATCATAGTAATACCGTGGCGGTGCAACTGCTTGATCACTCGCTGCCGAAAACTCGGTACGAATCCAGACAGCAGATTCTCACCGCAGATCAGTGTCACTTGATGATTGCCATTGATTTGCTGTAAGGCAACCTGTGCCGCCATCACCAATTCAGTGGCGGCAGCACCTGCGCCAACGATAGCCAATCGATACTGATCAGACTGCCGAGCATCATCTAAAATCTGCTGCCATTGTATGGTAAACGTCGATAATGGACGGATAGCAATGACTTCATTTCTTAAGTCATTGCTCATATCATCACGGTTATCATTGCCCTTATAATCATCTGCTTGGCTTAACCCGCGCAAGTCAGTATCGGCACCCGTATTTAGGGACAGCACATCATAATCAAAACGCTCATTGCCACTGGTGTCTACCGTATTCGATGCGGCCGTTATCTTGGTAATTGACTGCTGAATGAAACGCACGCCAGCTCGCAAGCACAGAGATTTTGTGTCAATGCTAATATCATCGAGCTGATAATGCCCTGCCATCCAGCCAGGCAGCATTCCAGAATAAAGCGTGTGGGGTTGCTCACTAATCAGATGAATATCCGTATCTATCAATGCATTCGATGCGTTGTTTTTTGAACGATCAGCGCTGATTCGGCGCAGCAGTCCGATATGAGCATGCCCTGCTCCTGCTAATAATAGTGTTTTTTTCGATAAACGTTTCATAGGTTATTTTGTATCAGTCAGTGGTATAGTCAGTTTAATATAGAAAAGAAGCTGTGCTGGTTTTTTACCGATAAGCGCGGCTTTAATCACTTAAGCGATTAAAGCCGCGCTTTGGTGTTCTATAGAAAAGTACCATACAAATGAAACAGGTTTAAGATTGCTCTGTTGTAGACGTGCGATGACCACCTTAATGGCGTAAACAATGCGTGTTAAACGATGCCACCTGAGCACTCAGGCTTGATAATATTTACAGTGTTGAAGCAGGCATGTTATCTACTAGCATCTGCGCACCTTCAGCCGTTTAAAAGTCACTTAATTTTTATATAGCTGATTCATTTTAAAAGGGAAACAAGGCAACTCAAGGCAACTAAGCTCAGAGGTAACTGAGATACTCCAAGCGAGGTTAACGCTTCCGCTCTTTTATATAGGATTGACCATAACACTAAAAATAATCTGTCCGAGTGGGTCACTTAACCTAGCAAAAGCAGGTAAAATACACTCATATTCAATGAAGCAGACTCTTTAAAGCCCTATAATTATTTAATTTTTTGACATATCATTTATAGTGGCTGTTAGCATATTTCAGGTAGACTGCCTCTTTATTCATCAAAATTATAACGACTGAAAACCCGTCAAGGAATACTACATGAGTACCAGTAACGACCATATTCTCTCCTCCGACAATACTCACTACTTGCACCATGAATTTTTTGAACCAAGCGATGCAGGCGTTGATATCAGTGCCACGTTATTGATTGTACATGGCATGGCAGAGCACAGTGGGCGCTATAGCGACTTTGCACAGTTTTTGGCAGATAACGGTATCGCGGTGGCAACTTATGATCATTTGGGTCATGGGCAAACAGTAAAGACCGAGGCAGATCTGGGGTTTTTTGGAGACGAGCATCCTGTACAGTCATTGCTAAAAGACGTGATAGTCATGGCCGATAGCCTAAAAATGCGTCATCCTAATGTCCCACACTTCGTGCTGGGACACTCTATGGGCTCTTTTATCGTACGCAATGTGCTCAAGCATCACGCGCGTAATTTTTCAGGGGCGATATTGATGGGCACTGCGGATGCAAACCCATTAACCAAAGTTTTACTGCCCATTAATAAGTTGCTTACAAAAGTGGCACCAAGACAGCCAAATACGATATTTTCCAACGTAATGAATAAGGTGCTTAACAGTCAATTATCTGACCGAGCTTCCTCATCACAGTTTGCTTGGTTAAGTGAAAACACGGCCAATATTGCAGCCTATGAAGCCGACCCAAAAACAGGCTTTGATTTTACCAACAACGGCTTTATGACATTATTTACTTTAATGAATACAGGGCTAAACAAGGGCTGGGCGACAACGATTGCCAAAGATTTTCCGATGCTATTCGTGAGCGGAGAAGATGATCCAATTGGTGAGATGGGTAAAGGTATCCGTAAGATTGTCTCGCGCTTGAATAAGCAAACATTTAGCCGAGTTGATATTCAGCTTTATCCCAATATGCGTCACGAAGTACTGCACGAAACAGACCATAAAATAGTCTATCAAGATCTGTTAGCATGGATAAAAAGCACCACACCGGACGCTTAAACCATGATGCATGAGTCGTTTTACGCAGTCCTATTCATGTTTTTTCTAGTACAGACATAATGAGACACTGAACTTGTTTGCTAAAAGCGGTCAAATTAGCGACAATACGGCAAGTAATTTTTCAGTCCAAATTTAAGCAAACATTTAACTATAAGTACGATTTATTTTTTAATTACCTTTAACTAACGTTAGGATTTTTTATGTCATTACAACAAACCATCGAACAAGCTTTTGAAAACCGTAACGAATATAGCCCAAGCACTATGCCGCAAGACGTACGTGATGCTGTCGAGCAGGTGCTTGAGCAACTAGATAACGGTAGCCTACGTGTTGCAGAAAAGAAAGACGGTGAGTGGATCGTCAACCAATGGGCGAAAAAGGCGGTATTATTGTCTTTCCGCTTAAACGACAACTACGTTCAGGCAGCTGGTGAGCATGTGCAGTTTTATGACAAAGTGCCGACTAAATTTGCTGACTGGACAGAAGCACAGTTTAAAGAAGCTGGCGTACGTGTAGTACCGCCAGCCGTTGCTCGTAAAGGCTCTTTCATCGCAGCTGGTGCAGTACTAATGCCTTCATACGTCAATATCGGTGCATATGTCGATCAAGGCGCTATGGTAGATACATGGGCGACCGTTGGCTCATGTGCGCAAATCGGTAAAAACGTCCATCTATCAGGCGGTGTTGGCATCGGCGGTGTATTAGAGCCATTACAAGCCAACCCGACTATCATTGAAGACAACTGCTTCATCGGTGCACGCTCTGAAATCGTTGAAGGCGTAATCGTTGAAGAAGGTTCTGTCATCTCTATGGGTGTGTTCATCGGTCAATCTACCCGCATTTATGATCGCGAAACTGGCGAGATTCATCGTGGCCGTGTACCAGCTGGCTCAGTTGTCGTACCTGGCAGCTTACCGTCAGAAGATGGCACACACAGCTTGTATGCCGCTATCATCGTGAAAAAAGTAGATGCGCAAACTCGTGCAAAAACATCAGTCAATGAGCTATTACGCTTAGCCTAATATTTTTAGCATTTGTAGTCTCGTACCCAAACAGTACGGATAACGACAGCTCCTCTTTATCAAAGACGTTGAAGAAAACTTCAGCGTCTTTTTTACAGCTTAATAGAGGGTGGTGCGTTATAATCCGTTTTTTTGGTTTGGCTTTATCCAAACGCAAAACTCCCATACTAGAACCTGCCTCTTTATTACGATTGATAAATGCTTAATCCCATTATCAACCTATAACTGTATTTGACATATTATGAGTGAATCGCTATTACGCACCGCCGCCATCCCTGTCACTGATCCTGAAGCGGGTCTACGTCTGACTGAGATTTTTTATTCTTTGCAAGGTGAGGCGATAACGTCAGGCTTACCGACAATATTTGTTCGCCTGACCGGCTGTCCGCTTCGCTGTGTCTACTGTGATACCGAATACGCCTTTACCGGCGGCGAGCGTCAGTCATTAGAGACCATCATGGAGACCATCAAAGGCTATCCATGCAAACGCATCTGTTTGACTGGCGGAGAGCCATTAGCGCAGCCGAATGCCATTGAACTGATGAAACGTTTGCTGAGCGATGGCTATGAGATATCGCTTGAGACGGCAGGCGCGCTCACGGTAGAAAACGTGCCAACAGCGGTCAGCAAAGTGATGGATCTCAAGACGCCAAGCTCAGGTGAAGTCGATAAAAATCTATGGTCAAACCTCGACTACCTCACTCAGCATGATCAAATCAAGTTTGTCATCATGAACCGTACCGATTATGACTGGGCAAAAGCTATGTTAACCAAGCATAAGCTGCACGAGTTAGTTGGTACGGTATGGTTTTCTCCGATGTTCAATGTCGCAGATGATGTCGATGAACAGTTCAGCCCTGAAGTACCTGTATTGGCGCGTGAGCTTGCAGAATGGATGTTGGCAGATGCGCTACCTGTACGTTTCCAATTGCAACTGCACAAAATCATTTGGGCAGATGCCAAAGGCAAATAAACACCTCAACGTCTGAACATATAGTCAATCAATGTTAAAAATGGTATAAGGCGGACGAGCGCAAGTACTACAGTAGTAGGCTAAGCGAGTCTAACGTCTGAACATATAGTCAATCAATGTTAAAAATGGTATAAGGCGGACGAGCGCAAGTACTACAGTAGTAGGCTAAGCGAGTCTAACGTCTGAACATATAGTCAATCAATGTTAAAAATGGTATAAGGCGGACGAGCGCAAGTACTACAGTAGTAGGCTAAGCGAGTCTAACGCCGTAACATTTCAAGAGTGATTCGACTATACAAACAAATAGCAAACCATCAATAGAGATAAAGATATGGTCAAACTCATCTTATTAGGCTTATTATCGGGCGCATTTTTTAGCTCGACGTTTGTCCTAAATGAGCTGATGAGTGCTGCTGGTGGACATTGGTTTTGGTCAGCCAGCCTTCGCTATTTATTTATGTGGTTGATTCTTACGGCCATTATCGTCATGCAGCATGGCTTTGGACGTATTAGAGAGCTGTTCGCTATCTTTAGCCACCATTGGAAGTTTTGGTGCATTACCGGTAGTATTGGCTTTGGTGTTTTCTATACGGGCATATGCTACGCGGCTGATCATGCTGCGGGCTGGGTCGTCGCAGCAACCTTTATGTTTACCGTCGTCGCAAGCCTGCTTGTTTTACTAGTGTTTGGACAGCGTTTTGATAAGAAATTCATCGCTTATGCATTATTGGTGTTTTTCGGTGTAGTACTGGTTAACATTAGTGAAGGAATACACGCTGCCTCTGTATTGGGTGCTGATGCCATTCCTATGAAAGACATGCTGCTTTACGGTGCGTTGCCTGCGTTAGTAGCAGCCTTTAGCTATCCCATTGGTAACCAGTTGGTTTGGCAGGTCTCTTATAATGCCAAACAGAAAAATACTGAATCACAAGCTCTGACGCAAGCGACTGACCAGACGGCGGAAACTGAACTGCCGCCTTTGTCGGCTATTGATACTCACTATCCGGCAGACTCGATCAGTATTGCTCATACGACAGACGCTGCCTTAGCCGAACCAACCCCTTCTCTACTGCAAGGCTTAATTGCAAATATTCCCGCTATCCAAACCACCTTACTGCAAAATGCTTTTAACAAGGTATGGCTCATGACATTGGGTACTGTACCATTTTGGATAGTGCTGGGTCTGATCGTTCATCCTGAGTTGCCAGAGACGAAGCAGGTATTTAATACGCTGCTGGTTGCTTTATTAGCTGGCGTGGCAGCTACCAGTATTTTTTTATATGCCCGTGAAAAAGCAGAGACCTCAAGCGAAGTCGCTGGTGTCGATGCCACTCAGGCTAGTGAGGTAATCTTTGCTTTGATTGGCGGTATGATACTGCTCAATAACACCCTGCCATCAGCGATGGGATTGTTCGGTATTGGTCTGATCATAATAGGCCTGATTCTATTTGCAAAAGATGGCTAGGGTATATTCTCAATTCAAGCGATAGCTATCTAGCTGGGCTAGAAATGGCCAAAAAGTGTCTTACCCTACGACCTAACGTTTGGCCACTTGATGACCAGCGGTTTTATATTCAGCTATTTAACATTCTACTATTTTTGATGATTTAGATTTGGTAATACAACCATGGCTCATGCTTTAATTTTTCCTGATATTTTATTGTACTTGTTAGATATGGTGGGCGTAATTGCGTGCGCGATAGCAGGTACGCTACTTGCTCAACATAAAGGCTTCGATATTTCGGGCTGTATCTTAGTGGCGATGGTCAATGCGATTGGCGGTGGTACGCTACGAGATATGGCGCTAGATCGTCATCCGCTGTTTTGGATGACTGACCTCAATTACGTGATTGTTATTACTGTGACGTCTCTTATTTTACAAATATTTTTTCATCTGTATCATAAAATAGATAATGCGCTCAAACTCTTTGATGCCATTGGCCTCGCAGCATTTAGTGTGATTGGTTTTAAAATTGCATTGACACAAGACATGGCACCCCTTATCGCTGTGATGATGGGCGTATGGACTGCGATTCTTGGTGGTCTGCTACGGGATATCATCTGTAATGAGATACCACTGGTGCTACAGCGAGAGATTTACATCACGGCCAGCGTTGCAGGATCGGTCACTTATCTGGTGTTGCAGTACTTTGGGATAAGTGCTGGGGTCAATGAGTTTATTATGCTCTTTGTTATCTTTTTCGTGCGTATGCTAGCCCTTAGATTCGACTGGCACTTGCCTTCTATCCGCTTAGTTGCTTAAGATGGAAATCATGGCTAATCGAATTTTTAGGTTTTGTATTAGCCTTTACCTTATCAATTGATAACCATTGAAAATTTGTGAGACTTTGTCATGTTGGCCCTCTCAGTGGATCCTACAGTACTGATTACTACGTTTGACCCACGCTCTTTGATATACGTTTTTGACATGATTGGTATTATCGCTTGTAGTGTGTCAGGCACGATATTAGCCAAACACAAAAACTTTGACGTGTTTGGCTGCCTACTCGTGTCTATCGTTACTGCTATCGGTGGCGGGACAGTACGCGACGTCATCCTAGATCGTCATCCACTATTTTGGATGGTCGATATGAGCTATTTGACGGTTATTACCCTGTCGTCATTGGTCATGCAGATATTTTTTCATCCCAACTCTAGACGCGTTGATAAGTTTCTTAAACTCTCAGATACTATCGGTCTATCTGCTTTTACATTAATCGGTATTAAAGTCGCTGATAGCATGGGTGCCAATGTACCCGTGGCGTTATTGCTCGGTGTGATTACCATCATCGTCGGCGGTATCATCCGCGATATGATCTGCAATGAGATTCCATTAGTCCTACAGCATGAGATTTATATCACAGCAGCGCTAACTGGTGGTATTCTCTACTTTGCGCTGACCAATTTAGGCGTGACAGACTGGATTGCAGATATATCCACGATGGCGACGATCTTTACGTTGCGTATGCTCGCTATTCGCTATGACTGGCAGTTCCCGACGCTTGAGTGGAAATACTGATATTAGCCTAGATAAGCATTAAGAATGCCAACGCGCCCGTATTTGAGCGCGTTCAGCGTTTACATTTTAACCGTGCTCTACTACAGCCAAGTCTTTTACCATTAGCTGCAAGCTTTGTTTACCGTTCCATTCATTGATGTCTAGCTGAAACAGTATATGCACTTTTTTGGCACGATAATCCCAAGCATCATTATCAAAGTTAAAGCAAATTGCCTCAATCGGATACTGAACATCTGGATAACGCAGCGAGAGTTTCAGGTGTTTATCCTTTAATACTTTAAAACTTAATACTTCAAAGATACCATCAAATATCGGCGGTGCAAAGCCATGACCCCAGATACTGGCATTCGCCAAGTGTTCAGCGAACCATAAGCTAAAGTCACTTGCCTGTAATGCCCCATCTGTGAATTTCTGCTCAGCAAATACCTCATCATCCATCTGCGCCATGACTTCATTAAAAGCTGTGACAAATCCCTCAAAGTTACCGCGCTTAATCGTTAAACCTGCTGCCATCGCATGTCCACCAAAGTGAGTAATCAACTCAGGGTAACGCTCAGCCACTTGCTCAATCGCATCACGAATATGCACGCCAGCGATAGAACGTGCCGAGCCTTTAATGGCGCTGTCTTCATCAGTGCGCTCAGTATTTGCTGGTGCAAAAACGATGCTAGGTAAATAGTGGCTCTCTTTTAGGCGACCAGCGACAATACCAATGACTCCCTGATGCCAGTCATCTTGATACAAAATAATGCTTCTTTTAGCACCATTAACAGCCTTCTTTTCAGGCTTACTGTGAATAATGATATCGCTACTCTCATCTATATCATTATCAGTCTCCACTGCCAATGTGGCTACAATGCTATCTGCTTGCGTCCGCATCTCGCCTTCTACCTGACGGCGAGTACGGTTCAGCTGCTCAAGCTCTTGCGCCAAGCGCTGTGCCGTACTCCAATCTTCCGTCAACAAGCACTCGATACCAATGCGCATATTGTCCATGCGCCCAGCAGCATTGATACGTGGACCTAAGACAAAACCAAAATCCTGTGCATGCAACTGCTTGGGATCTCGGCCCGCTTGCTCAAGCAACGCCAGTATCCCCATACAGCAGCGGCCTTGACGAATAGCAGCTAACCCATGATGGACTAAGATGCGATTGTTCTTATCCAATACCCCAACATCGGCAATCGTCCCAAGCGCCACTAGATCTAAATACTGGCTCACTTGTACAGTAGACTTACCAGCCTCTCGGCGTAGCTTGGCTAGACGTCCAAGCACATAGAACGCCACTCCGACTCCGACCAGTGCCTTACTAGCAAAATCGCAAGCGAGTTGATTGGGATTAACCACGGCTTCCGCAGGTGGCGTCTCTTTGGTTGTTAGATGATGGTCAGTGATGATCACGGCGATACCATCAGCTTGGGCGCGAGCCACACCCTCATGACTTGAGATACCATTATCTACGGTCACAATCATATCTGGCTGATAGGTTTTAATACCCAATTCGACAATCTCTGGTGTCAGACCATAACCGTACTTAAAGCGGTCTGGCACTAGGAAGTTAGCAACAGCGCCCATTTTTGTGAGTGCGCGCACCATCAATGCCGTACTGGTTGCACCGTCGCAATCAAAGTCGCCAACGATCAAGATGCGCTGCCCCTCATCGATAGCGACGTCCAATAGACGCACTGCTTCTGTGACACCGTGCAGCGCCTCAGCCGGCAATAGACCCGATAGACTGGTCTCAAGCTCATCAGGCACAGTGATACCTCGCCCCGCGTATAGGCGAGCAAGGGTCAATGATTGGGCGGCAAGTGGTTGCAACGCGGTAGGCAACTCGTCGATGCGAGTACTGGTATAACGGGGGGTTAAATTTAGCATGGGTGTATTCTACTGGCTTTAACTGAGTGCCACAACGGCAATCTATAACATCTCTGTACATCATTCAATGTTGTATTCATTCTGAAGAATCCTTAGTTTAATAAGCACCTTTAATAAATAATGCCCTTAGTACATACCTATTGCATACAGTCCTTTATTTACAAAAAGGATGCATAGGTACCCTAATTTTCTGCATTTTGCTACAAAGCAATGATTGTATGGCTCTCAGAAATCCATAAAATAGTAGGCAACTGAGAGACTTGCTATTTATTGAACTTTTCATTGTTTACATGTTAATTATTTATAAGGATTCTTTATGAAAACCACACCAGCTGCTGAAAAACTACCAAACACTATCGATCCTAGCTTAGATCTTGAGCAAGTCCGAAAAGAATGCATTGGAATGGTAAAAAAACGTGCCAGAGTATCTGCTGGTGTTGCTATCATTCCTGTGCCTTTCTTTGATGTGGCAGTTGATGCTGGCATGTTGACACAATTGATTCCTGAGATTAGTGAACGATTTGGTTTAATTGAAGACCGCCAGTCTGCCATCAATCTAGAATCACGTGAAGTTCATTGGAGTGCTGTTAAAGACCGTACTGTCGATTTTGCTGGTCTAATGGCGACACGTGGTATCGTCAAAAAAACTATTCAAGGCTTTGGTGGTCGTATCGCAGCCAAGCAAGTGACTAAGTTCATTCCACTGGGTGGTCAACTGGTCGCAGCGACCATGGGTTACACGATCTTTAAGAAAATCGCCACTGACCATATCAATGAATGCTATAAACTCGCAAAAGATATTCAGCAAAAAGAACACGGCAAAAACGTTTAGAAAAATAAGCAAATACACATGTAAAGAGCTGGCCAAGACACTGTTTTGGCCAGCTCTTTTTATGGATCACCTTTATAATAAAAAAGTAGCGTGTTGGTTAGTGATGTTATTGATATGCTTTACTGATAAAATGCAGAGCCGATAACCCATTAAAGGACTAATATATGAAAAAATTTCTCGTTTCGACTGCTATGCTTGCCACTCTTGCGCTCGCTGGCTGTACATCAACAGGCACTGGTACGACTGCTGGTACTAGCGCTAATACAGCCATAACGACCGCAAGTGGTATCGGTATGAACGTATTTAAAGCTGCAATCGACAACCAATGTCGTAGCGAAATCGAAAAACAAACTGCTTGGCGTGTTGCTAGTGTGGCGATGACTGAAGCACAGCAAGAATCTGTCAAAACCAATGTTTGTGGTTGTGTCAGTGAGCAAGCACCTCAACAGGTCACTCTCGTTGAATTGGGTAATGCGGCGATTGACTCAAGCTACCGCACCCAATTGGTGGCGCAAGTCGTCGCAAAATCTATCCAGAGTTGCTATACAAGTTTTGCCAAATAGATTCAGTTGTTATCTAAACAGAATCAGTAAACCAATAAAAAGGGTGCGTTATCTATAACGCACCCTTTTTATTGCCAAACTTTTTATCACTAAATATTGGCCTCTGTCATTTAATAGGTTTGGTCGTGCGAACTGACTTATAACTTACCCGTACCAGATGGCGATGAAGATAAGGCAGCTGTAACAGGTAACACTCTACCTCGGCGAAAATACTTAGAAGAGCTATCAATGATCTTATCTACTTCTTTGGTCAAGTCATTGATCACATCATCGTATACACCATGATATAACTCTGTCTCAAATGCGGTAAATGGATGCTTACGAGAAGCTGAACCGACTTCCGTCACCCCTTGCTTACTATAAAAAATATCCACGCGCCCGTCGCTATTTAACACACAGTTCAATAAACCACCTTCAAGCTCCATCTCTATGCGCTCCGGCATAAAAATATAGTCATCAACATTGATGAGCTTTTTTTCTACTTCTCGTTTAAAAAATGATTTGATATCGAACATAGTTACTTCCCTAGCTTTAGAATTATGAGATACGTTAGCACGCTTAATTTTATGATTATTGTTCAGTACTTTTTTGCGTGCGTAATGATGCTTGTTTCGTTCACGTATCCTATAAGATAGGAATAGATTTTTTAAGGTACGATATGTAAAACTGCGTTTAGTGTTGGTAAAAATGACAGGCTAACATGAGACCTCAATCGCAAGTGATTAAAAAAGGAAGCTGCCAATCAGTAACTTCCCTTCTATATTATCAAACCGTCTTATCTAGCTTGATTAAACCCAACCTCTCTCACGAAATGACTTGAGCACTTCAACGAATACTGCCATCTCATCAGGTCTGCCAAGCGTCAAGCGATTGAATCCCGTAATAGGCGCAAACTCACGACCGACGGCAATGCCATGTTCGCGCATTCTATCAATGTAGGTCTGTACATCACCTTTTATCTCATGAAATATAAAGCTGGCCTGCGACGGTAAGTAGCGCAGGCCAAGCTCATCTAACGTCTGCTCAACTAACTGGCGTGATTGATTGGCAGTTTGCAAGCTTAATGCCAAAAACTTCTCATCATCTAAGGTCGCTAACGCAGCCACAGCCCCTGACAAATTGGTATTATCAATTGATATAAATGCCTCTAGTTTAGTAATCATTTGCGGGCTAGCGACTGCATAACCGACACGCATGCCAGCGAGGGCGCATAATTTTGAGAATGTCCGCACCACGACGATATTGTCTGAATGCGGCTTTTTTATCCAAGTAACACCACTCTCAAAGCTTGGATCTGTCACATACTCTGAATAAGCTTCATCTAATAAGAAGTAGTGATTGTCTGGCGCGCTCCCTACCCATTCTTTCAATATCTTGGTATCGGTAATGGTCGCCGTTGGGTTATTTGGGTTGCACAGATAAAGCAAGCTGATACCATCGAAGTCAGCAGCTACTTTTTGCATACTTTGCAAGTCAAAAGCATAGCTCTCATCTGTTAGTGGTACTTTTACCACAGATACATCGATGGAGGTAGCATACAGCTCAGCATAAGCAAAGGTTGGATGCGGTACTATGACTTGGAACTTTTTACCTGATATTAATGCTTGGTTTTGTAGCATCTGAATGACCGTACGGATGTTTTCGCTAGAGCCACTGCCTAGTGAGATTTGGCTCTCTGTAACGCCGTTTATGTCTGCGACTTTGGTAATCAGCGCTGCACGCTGGTCATCTGGATAACGAAAACCGATGTCTAAAGAATCTATGACTGCTTGCTTGGCAGAGTTTGCCATGCCCAGTGAGTTTTCGTTAGAGTTTAATTCTATTAAATTATTGGTAAGCACAGTGAATAATACGCCTAGATTGTATTCATTTTAAAGATCTGATTTGCTATGGCAAGATACTCAGCTTAGTTAGAGATTTTCCTCGCATGAACATTATTGCCGCTCAAACCTTTAAAATGCTATGTGAGTGATGAGATTGACCCCGATATGGTAAGTGGCATTGCTCGGTATTACAAGCATCCTGTGTGCTCTGGTATTTAATCAACCATAAAAAAAGTGAGGCAATTCTTAATCACCTCACCTTTGCTATATCTGTGCTGACCTATCAGATTAAATGTGCTTTTAACTCTAATACTTTATCACGCGTTTTCGCAGCATCTTCAAACTTCAAGTCACGCGACATCTGTTTCATGAGCTTCTCAAGACGGTTGATTTCTTTGGCAAGCAAATCAGGGCTACGTAAGATGCTAATGTCTACATCAGGCAGATTGCTCTTGATTGGAATCACTTGATTGTCATTGGCATTCTGATCGTCACCTGTATCGATTTTATCCGTGATACTACGACGCGCACCTTTAGGCGTGATATTGTGCTCAAGGTTAAACGCGACTTGTTTTTCACGGCGACGGTCGGTCTCGTCTATCGCTTTTTGCATACTGTTGGTGATGCGATCGGCATATAGTATGGCTTTACCATTAATATGACGCGCGGCGCGGCCAATGGTCTGAATCAAAGCACGCTCAGAACGCAAAAACCCTTCTTTATCGGCATCAAATATCGCTACTAGCGAGACCTCAGGCATATCCAAACCCTCACGCAATAGGTTAATGCCGACCAGTACGTCATGCACGCCAGTCCGTAGCTCGTGAATGATTTGCATACGCTCGACAGTATCGATATCAGAATGCAAATAGGCGACTTTGACATCATATTCTTTGAGATAACTGGTCAAATCTTCTGACATGCGCTTGGTCAACGTGGTAATCAATACACGCTCATCTTTTTCACGACGTTTGGTAATCTCCGATAGCACATCATCGACTTGAGTCAGTACAGGACGTATCTCAATCTCAGGATCAATCAAACCAGTCGGACGTACGACTTGCTCGACCACTTGCTCGCTGTGCTCTAACTCATATAAGGCTGGCGTGGCACTCACATAAATGGTTTTCGGCTTGATACGCTCCCACTCTTCAAACTTCATCGGGCGGTTGTTCATCGCGCTTGGTAGACGAAAACCATAATTGACCAAGTTCTCTTTACGTGATCTATCGCCTTTATACATCGCGCCAATTTGTGAGACAGTCACGTGTGATTCATCAAGGAACAGCAGTGCGTCCTCTGGAATATAATCAAACAGCGTCGGCGGCGCTTCCCCTGACGGGCGACCAGAGAGATGCTGTGAGTAGTTTTCGATACCGTTACAGTAGCCGAGCTGCTGTATCATCTCAAGATCATACTGAGTACGCTCTTTGAGACGCTGTGCTTCAATCAGCTTGTTATTCTCGCGGAAATATTCCAATCGTGGCTCTAGCTCCGCGCGTATAGTATGGCTAGCAGCTTCCAACTTATTACGCGGCGTCACATAATGTGATTTTGGATAAATGGTAATACGTGGCACGCTACGCACAGTCTTGCCCGTTAATGGATCGAACCAAGTGATCTTTTCCACTTCATTATCAAATAAATGCACACGTACCGCTAACTGCTCAGACTCAGCCGGATAGATATCTAGCAGCTCACCACGCAAGCGATACGTACCACGGCCAAAATCCAACTCGTTACGCATATACTGCATTTCAACTAGGCGCTTAATCGTCGCCGTACGGTCTATTTTATCGCCTACAACCACATGCAATAGCATTTTTAGATAGCTTTCAGGATCACCCAAGCCATAGATGCAAGATACTGACGCCACGATAATCGCATCACGACGCTCTAATAGCGCACGCGTGGCTGACAGACGCATCTGATCAATATGATCGTTGATGGCGCTGTCTTTTTCGATAAAGGTGTCACTCGCTGCAACATAAGCTTCAGGCTGATAGTAGTCATAATAACTGACGAAGTACTCAACCGCATTGTTAGGGAAGAACGACTTAAACTCGCCATATAGCTGAGCGGCAAGCGTTTTATTGTGCGCCATGATAATGGTTGGACGCTGGGTTTCAGCGATTACCTTCGCCATAGTATACGTCTTACCAGAACCCGTCACACCCAATAGCAACTGCTCATCCATACCTGAGTTAATACCGTTGACTAGCTTTTTTATCGCTTGCGGCTGATCGCCTGCTGGCTCAAAATCCGTGACCATCTCAAAGGCGCGGCTCGATATTTGCGTCCCTGACGCATTGACACCACTGATTTCAGCTTCACCTTGGAGCTGAGTGGCCAATTGATTTAACTGACGCGATGAACGCGGTTCAGGCATACGCATAATGGCTTTCTTCCTAATTTTTATAATGAGGTAAGGTTTATAACAATATGGGGTCTGAGTGATGGTTTTTAAAGGACAATCATGGGCTGGATACGATGCTAACGGGTACCAGTTTTAGCTTATATAGAGGTGCATAAGACCGATATTGTATACGCCTGTTTTGGCAAAAAGTCTAAGACAGTTATAAAAAACTCACAGGATTTTAGCTATATTTACAAAGTTTTTCATGGTTAACAAACTCTTTACACGACCACCTCACAAAGCCTAACACTCAAGGGTTTCAACAGTGATTTAAGGTGCTATCATTCATAACGAATCAACAAGTAGTTCATATAAAGAATGTCAAATAACAACAAATCAAATATTCAATAATAGAAAATGGAGTAAGATATGAGAGAACGTTACGCAAGTGGAATTTCAGACGACACCGCCAAAAAAATGATCGACCTGTTAAATGCCAATTTGGCAAACGTGATTGATTTGACTTTAGATGGCAAGCAGTGCCATTGGAACTTGCAGGGTACTGGTTTCATCGGTGTACATCAGTTACTAGATGACACGTCAGATCGTATCCTTGAAGTGTCAGATACTATCGCCGAACGTATTGTAATTTTGGGCGGTCAGCCAAACGGTCTAGCCAGTCGTGTGGTAAAAGAATCTATCCTAGACGATTACCCAACAGACATTACTGAAGTCGATCAACATGTTCGCGAGTTGACCAGCCGCTACAAGAAAGTAGCTGAAACGTTGCGTGAAGCAATCGCTGCTGCTGGCGATGCAGGTGATGAAGATACTGCTGATTTATTCACAGAAGCTAGCCGTATCATTGACAAAGATGCATGGTTCATTGGTGCTAATGCCCCAAGTAAATAATAGCAGTACAAGATGATGCGTCCTCAGACAGTAGGATGACATAAAAAAAGCCGTCACTATTGACGGCTTTTTTGTGCTTTGGGTTAAGGAACATTGTAAGAAGCATTGACAGGCAATACTATGCTAAATAGCAAACTGTCGTGACCCCGTTTTTGGATTTGCTAACGAGTCATTACTTTATTTGAACATCTGACAGAGTCAAAATATCTGCATTGGGTACAGACAGTGTCAAAATGGCTTCTTGAAACGTGGGGTTACTACGAAAAAGATTCTCTATCTCTTCAAATTTTTGAGCAATATGCGCCTCTTTTTGATTACCAGCAATATCTACTGCCGCCACCATAAATATCTTTTTGGGGCCCACCCATTCTAGATGTAGATAGGACACACTATCGATATCTGGGTGATTGAGCAGCTCCTCCAAGACATAATTATGCATGCGCTCAGTTACCCGATATCCTATCAAAAAATCTCGGTTGCGACTGATCAAAAAAATCGCGACCACACCAAGTAGCAAGCCGACAATGATAGAGCCAAGCGCATCCCAATACGGCTCTCCTGTATAAGCATGCATGCCCATTGCCATGGCCGCTATCACCAAGCCAATAACGGCGGCCAAATCTTCAAAAAACACACCTCGCAGTGTCGGGTTGGAGGTATCCATGACATACCCAAGCGCACTAATATCAAGCGCTTCACCATGTTTTTTGCTCTGTCTATACGCTTGAATTAACGAAAACCCTTCGAGCACAAACGCCACTGCTAAGACAATAAAACCAATCGTGTAATTGGTCTCAGATTCAGCAGCATTCCATTCCTTAATACCCGTATAAATGGACACAATAGAGCCTGCGGTAAACACACCAAAAGCAGCAATCATTGACCAAACATAAGACTCTTTACCATAGCCTAGCGGGTGACTTTTATCAGCAGGTTTGATAGATTTTTTTTCTGCGACAATTAACAAGGTGCCGTTGCCCGTGTCCGCCCATGAGTGCGCTGCTTCAGCAATCATAGAGGCCGAACCGGTCATAAAAGCAGCGACCGTCTTGGCAATCGCGATGATAAAATTGGCACCAACCGCAATGAGCACGGTAACAAGCGAACCTGAATGGTCGTCGTCACTATTTTTTTGGTCTTTGTCAGGGCCAGGAGTAAGAGCAGAATGAGCATCACTAATACTGGCAGTCTGGCCAGCCCCACGCGCACGAGGCGCGGAGGTGCTACGAGAAGGCGTTAGATGCTGCTGCGGATTGGCAATCGATGGTTTTAAGCTCATACCAGACTCACTAAAGGAACAGGTGCATATAGTCAATTTCAAATAAAACAGATACGTTTGATGACATCAAGCGACTGCAGTATGCTATCTACATGCTTTGCCCACAAAAACGCATCCCAGTTTCGCTGTCTCTTTTTAATATTAGACTGACTATATGACATAGGTTGACTGTAAATAAATGCTCTCAGATATGCTCTATGTTGGCTCAGCCTTATTTTAGTCAGGCCTTACATAGTGCCATTGATAGCGACGGTACTCAGACTACTGACTTTTTTGTTCAGCATCTTCCTTTTTATCTATATCGTTAATCATGCCACCAAAGTCGCAGCTTGGACGATGTGAGCTTTGCATACGCAAGTTTTTGCGCTCTAGCGCGGCATCAGCACGGCACTGTTGCAGATCATTTTTAATCTCAAGTGGTGGCACTGCAGTTGGCTTACCCTTATCATCGATAGCGACCATCGTAAAATAGCAGCTGTTGGTATGGCGCACTGTGCGAGCACGAACGTCTTCTGCTTCAACACGAATGCCAATCTCCATAGACGTATTTCCCACATAGTTGACACTGGCAGCAAAGGTCACTAGCTCTCCCACATAAATAGGCTCTCGAAACATCACTTGGTCGACAGACAGTGTCACCACATAGTTACCGCTATACCGGCTAGCACAGGCATAAGCAACCTGATCAAGCATTTTGAGTAAATCACCACCATGCACATTGCCAATGAAGTTTGCCATATCGGGCGTCATGAGTATCGACATATATAGCTCGCTGTTTAAAGGAGCTTTTTGAGCGGATGAGCTGGTATTGTATTGCGGCATAACGATCCCTTGATGGTTTGGGCTTATTGGGTCTTAAGACTTTTAATGATATATGTCATTTATACAGCAGGTAATGGGATAGCACAAACAGACCTCTGTCAGTAAATAGTCTAGGTTGTGTAATCAAGGCTATACAAATAAGAGACGCTTAAGGGAATACAGTATAAGCTGAAGCTCTTTATACCTGCCATATCATTTTAACTCAACCAGTGAAAACGATAAGCCAACCATGCGACAATCGCGCTCACTGAACCTGTCAAAACACCGCCCCAAACAAAATCTACCAACGCCGTATCTAAGGTAAAGCCTTTATACAGTGCCAAGTTAGTAAAGTCATACGTTCCATATGCCATCAGTCCAATCAAACCACCAAGCAAGAAAATATGACCAACAGATGCGCCTGCTTTGATTTGTGGATACAGAATCAAAATACAGAGTGCCAATATGTAAAACATATAGAACACGCCGGCAGCCATCATATTTGGCTCATCAGCCAACAGATGCCCGATACGTGACTCATAAAAAGCCCCTTTCATGGTCGTCAGCCAAACGGCATCGACACCCAAAAAGATAACCACAGCGGCGAGATAAATAAAAACGTAACCCATAATGATATCCTTAATAAAGTAAGCGCAATGAATAAAAGTTATAGCGTCAGTCGTGGTTGAATAAAGTCCAAAAATGCCAGAATACGCGATGATATGGCACTGTTTTTGTAATATACCGCTTGTATCGATTCACGATGGTTCGGTCTGACAATTGCTTCAGGCAACACCTCTATGAGTCGTCCTGATGCCAAATCAGCACCAATCATAAAATGCGAGAGCAAGGCAATACCTTGGTGAGACAAACAGAGCTGACGCAAGGTCTCGCCGCTACTGGCTGTCATGTGAAAATCAAGCATGACAGCCTTTGTCAAAGGCCACTTATTCAACTTGGAGGCATCGTTAAAACCAATCAATTTGTGAGTGGCTAAATCCTCTATCTGAGTCAAAGCCTCATATCGCGACAAATAATCAGGACTAGCAACCAATCGCAGCTTACTTTGTCCCAACAGACGCGCGTGCAGGTTTGAGTCTTTTAAGTCGCCAATCCTAATGGCCAGATCGGTCTTGTGCTCAAGCAAATCGATGATATTGTCATGAGAGGTTAGGTCAAGTGTAATGTGTGGATAGTGCGACAAAAACTCGCCGACCAAGGGTGTCAGTTGATGCAACACAAACGGGCTGGCAGCATCAATACGTAGATGCCCGCTCGGCGCTTGTTTTAGCAGCTTGATCGCTTCTTCACCTGTATATAAGGTATTTAAACTCTCACGCGCATATCTGATGAAAACATGCCCTTCCTCCGTCAACTCCAATCGCCGTGTCGTTCTATTGAGCAGCGTACATTGCAGCGTGTCTTCGAGCCTAGATACAGCACGAGAGACTTTGGCAACCTGCTGATTCAGTAAATTGGCAGCGCTAGTAAAGCTACCCGTATCTACCACGGTCAAAAATATCTCTATATCTTCTGTTTTAGCATGCCCCATCATCTTAACCTTTACAAAATCGACAAATATATTTTGTCATTTATGCTGTTTTTTGCAAACTATAAATCCGGCAAACTGCGCACATCATTTAATTATCAGGATGTCGTTATGCCACTCGCTTTATGGGCGCTTACCTTAAGCGCATTTGCAATCGGGACAACCGAATTTGTCATTGTTGGATTGGTGCCGACCATTGCCGCCGATTTGGGCGTGAGCTTGCCCTCAGCTGGGCTGCTAGTCAGTCTTTATGCTCTGGGTGTGGCCATTGGTGCACCTGTACTCACAGCACTCACTGGCCGCTGGAATCGCAAAATAGTACTCATGAGCCTGATGGGTCTGTTCGTTATTGGTAACTTGGTAGCATGGCAAGCACCCAGTTATGAAACCTTAATACTGGCGCGTGTTTTAACCGGACTGGCACACGGTGTGTTTTTCTCTATTGGTTCCATGATTGCCACTAGTCTTGTCAGTAAAGAAAAAGAAGCCAGCGCAATTGCCATTATGTTTACCGGACTTACCGTTGCACTTGTCACTGGTGTACCCCTTGGCACATGGATTGGACAGCATTTCGGTTGGCGCACTACGTTTTTAGTAGTGTCGGTCTTGGGTTTAATCGCTTTAATTGGCAGCGCACTATTGGTACCAAAAAACCTCAAACAATCTATCCCTGCTACGTTCAAAGAGCAATTACAGGTCATTGTAAAACCACAATTACTACTGGTTTATCTCATGACTATCCTTGGCTATGGTGGTACTTTTACCGCATTTACTTACCTTGCACCTATTCTAGAGCAGCAAACCAAATTTGCACCGTCGGCTGTTGCCCTTATCATGATGATATATGGTGTGTCTGTTGCTATCGGCAATATCTGGGGCGGCAAGCTTGCAGATAAACGCGGCCCTATTAGTGCGCTTAGCATTATCTTTAGCGCGCTGAGCATTGTTTTGCTAATCTTTACCTTCACCATGCAATCCAAAGTCGCCGCCGTGCTGACGATTCTGGTCTGGGGTGCATTTGCCTTTGGTAACGTACCTGGCCTACAAATCTACGTGGTCAAGCAAGCTGAAAAATATACCCCAAACGCCGTCGACGTCGCCTCTGGCTTAAATATTGCTGCATTTAATATCGGTATTGCACTGGGTTCTATCATCGGTGGCAGCGTGGTTGAAAACATGTCATTGCAAGACACTGCTTGGATAGGTGCTGTTATCTGTCTACTGGCACTTGTCGTTACGCGTTATTCAGGTATGTTAGACAAACGTGCAGCACATCAATTAGCCGCCAAGCATAATTACTGAAAACAAGTGTTAAAAATAGAGACCGTGAATATAGTAGTACTAAATATACAGCCACTGATATACGAGCATTGAAAACTCAGACACCAACAGAGCAGCTGTCTCGCCCTGCTCTGTTCATTGAAAATAAAATCAATGATCTAAACGGCCTAATGGTTAGACAGCTGCTGGCAAGTCAGAAAAATGTAGTGTGTCGATATTGTCCGGCTTAACTGCGGTCACTTGTACCACGCCAATGGTACGCTCCAAGAATCCCCCTTCACAGTAGCAAAAGTAAAACTCCCATAAGCGTATAAAAGCCTCATCGTAGCCAAGTGCTTTGATTTCATTACGCTGCTTCATAAAAGCAGTGCGCCAATCACGCAGTGTGTAGGCATAGTCAAAGCCATAGTCATGCAACTGCTTGACGACCATGTCTGTCTGTTCGGTAAATTGTGTGGTCAGCTCCTGATTTGAGAGGAGACAGCCACCTGGGAAGATATGGGTTTGAATAAAATCGACCGACCCTACGTAGTCTTGATAATTCTGATCGTTAAAGGTAATTGCTTGTAATACCATCAGCCCTGTTGGCTTGAGTAAGCTATTACACTTAGCAAAGAATGTCGGTAGATACTCATGACCAACGGCTTCAATCATCTCAATACTGACCAGTTTATCGTACTGCCCTGTCAGCTCACGGTAATCTTGCTTGAGCAGCGTAATCTTGTCAGACAGTCCAGCTGCTTCGACTCGGCGCTGCGCCTCATCATACTGCGCATCAGAGATGGTGGTCGTGGTGACATGACAACCGTAATGCTTGGCTGCATAAATCGCAAAACCGCCCCACCCTGTGCCAATCTCAATTACGTTGTCCTCAGCACTGAGCTGTAGTCGTTGGCATATCAGCGACAGTTTGTGCTGCTGTGCGTCGCTCAAACTCACATCAGGCGTTTTATATACCGCAGAAGAGTACATCATCGTCTCATCTAAAAAGCGCTCATACATCTCATTGCCGAGGTCATAATGCGCTAGGATGTTTGATTTTGAGCCAGATTTATCATTGCTACGCAGCTGATGCTTGGCTTTTTCAAAGGCTTTGCTCACGCCAGCAAAACGGTTCTCTAACTTATTCAATACTGCTAAGTTACGAGCTGCCAGTCGAATCAGCCCTGTCAGATCATCCGTATCCCATTCGCCATTGATATAACTGTCAGCAAGCGCGATAGAGCCACCAAGTAATAGTTGGCGATAGACAGCGCTATCGTGAATCTGCAACGTCACATGTAGCGAATGGCGACCCACAGCCGAGCTACTGATGACACTATCTGCCACAGGACCAAAGCTACTGGTCTTAGGAGCTTGCTTGCCAAATGTTTCAATTAGCGTAAGACTACCAAATTGAATGTGATGTAACGCCCGAAATATCAGTTTTCTAGCCACATGGCTCGCACTATTGCTCACTGGCTGCAATACAGTGCTTTGATTCACAGCTTTACTCACGCGGGCGGTTAGCTTTGCTAATGTGGTGACGGGTGCTCGGTCGGTCGGTCTTGCTGACATCGTATGATTGTCCTTGTCTAAGTGCTTTATATTTTGGGTGAAAGATAAAAATTCTGGCAACTTGTTATTTACGTATTTCTACTTCTTGATTTACATTTTCAATTCTGTCTTCTCAATGATCCAACACTCGCTTCTTACGCATCGGTATTTTTCTGCTGACTGTCAGCAAGCTTTTCATCGTAATTGATATAAGGGACTTTTTTGATGGCATAGAGTTTAAAAGCATGCCAATAGATACGCATTACAGACGTCATATTCATCAATGGATTCTGACGCAAGCTTTTTCGGACAGTCATGTCAGTCATCGGCACACCTGATATCTTAATGCCCGTTTTTAACACTTCGCCGCGCTCGTCACTGATGTTAATGGCAATACGAACTTGTAAACAGTTATCTGAGTGCCGATTTACCTTAACTTGCCAGCGATATAGCTGATCGATGGGATTAAAAGGCGACACATGAAAATCCTTGTCATGGCAAAATTCCGTCTCAGCACCATCTAGCAAAAACCCATAGCAGTGACGTTTGTCCCATGGTGTATTGGACACCTCAGCCAATAAATGCGTTGGTGTATGATGCTCATCAAACCCCAGATAAAAATTGACTGGGCTGAAGTACACACCGATATTACGGCATACGAGTAGACCCAACATATCCCCTGTCGGCACACTACCTGTATGTTGATTAAATGCTTGTTTAAGGCGATGATTCAATGCCTGAACAGATGGTAAATCGCTCTGAGTCATATCAACTTTGATATCATAATCGCTTAGGCTATTTGATTTATCTAGGCGTATTCCTTGCAAATAGTCATCAGGACAAAATCGTTGCAATGCCTTTCTCTTTGTCGAAAACAGCGGCAAACCTTTCACTAGCAGCGTCTTTGGCAATATTTTTTTCACTGACCATTTTTTTATGACGCTACTCTCGCCCAACGCTGTGGTGGTTATTACTGTAGTTATTTCTGGCAGCGCTTGTCCTGTGGCCAATGCACTGATATTGACACCCCAGTAGCGGTAAGGGTAGACAAACTTATTCACATTAGGCAGTAGCCGACTGTGCCACGTCGTGCCCTCAAATAACTGATGCGGCAATACAGCCTCGTCAGCCAGCTTGTGATTCGGCATAGCACTAGAGGATTGAGCCGCTTTTTTATTTGGCATGACGACGACCGAACAAACTGCGTTTTTTCTTTTGATTGGTATCGATAGCCGTATTTTGCAAACGCTCAGCATACTCAACGAGCTCTTGGTTGATCGTTGCCATCGTCACTTGACGGTTGTTGAGTTGGCACGACTTTGTATCAGCTTTTATGGGTAAGTCCTTATAGCGAAATGGCGTATGCGCGCTATCGGCATCAGGCAAATGTGCCGGATCAACCTCGTCCTTTATCGCAATGTCATGCCCGAGTGCCTGACACACACGCAGACCACTACGCACACCATCTTCATGAAAACCATTGAACCAATAGGCCCCGCAGAAATGGGTGTGCAAGCCATTGCCAGAGATCCTGTCCCATTTGGTTTGAGCGTCAATCATCGCTAGATCAAACACTGGATGACTATAATCAATACTTTTAACGACTTGCGTATCGTCAATATCGTGATTCAATGTGACCAAATAATTGTGCTTTTTGGTCAGGCGCTGCAATATATTCATATGATAAGTTAGTACTGGCTTTGCAGGTATCTGTCCGTTTCTAGCTGCTTGTTCCTTACCCTTAACACTGCCTGAGTCCGATTCATCTATTAAGTAATTCCAGCTTGCCCATGCCAATGGTTTTTTGGGTAGCACGCTGGTATCAGTATGCAGCACCGCTGTGTTTTTGGTGAAGCGAAAGTGACTGAGCACCTCAGACTCCTCAGTACTGGCATCTGCTAAAATGTTCAGCGCAGTATCTGCATGACACGCAAAGACCACCTCGTCGAACACAAGCGTCTCAACATGATTGTCAGCACTAACTTTATTCTGAACAGTCAATGTTACTTGCTCGCCATCACGAACCACAGAGTGTACAGGGCTGTTGATTCGCACCTTGCCGCCCGCTTTAATAAAACGCGGCACCAGTTTATTGACATACTGTTTTGAGCCGCCTTTTATCGTAAACCACTGCGGACGATTGACCACATCGAGCAGGCCATGATTGTCAAAGAACTGCGCAAAAAACACCAATGGAAAATCTTGCACTTCATCGAGACTGGTTGACCAAATGGCCGACACCATCGGAAGCAGATAGTTATTGGTAAACAACTGACCATACTTCTGCTGTGTGAGATAGTCACCTAGGGTCTGCTCAGTAAACCCACTGACGTCTTGTCCTTCTGCCCGTGCTATATCATAGTCTTGGCGTAACTGCTTTATGTGCTTATTGAACTGCAATACATCTTTGAGAAATCGCCAGAATCTTGGGTTTAGCACGTTTTTGCGCTGAGACAACAATGTGTTGAGCGTATGGCCATTGTATTCAAACTTACGGGCAGTGTTTTTCACAGAAAAACTCATATCCGTTGCCTGAAACGGCACTTGCAACTCATGTAGCAACCGGAAAAAGTTAGGATAAGTACGTTCGTTAAAAACAATAAACCCTGTATCTATCGCACTGCTTTCTGTCTTGCTACTCTTGGCCTTTTTACCGTCTTGTAAGGTCACATCGATCGTGTTTACGTGCCCACCGATATAATCGTCCGCTTCAAAAACCGTTACCTCATGCTGCGCTCCTAAATAATGCGCGCAGGTTAATCCTGAGACACCTGAGCCAATGATGGCGATACGCTTTTGGTCTGTGGTTTGCTTGGAGTTTATCGCAGTCTCACTACTGCTAATCTCATTGTTGGCAGTCGTTTGACGGTTTGCACGCTTGAAACGAGTAAACGGCATAAAAGCATTTCCTTTGGTATTTTTATGGTAAATGATATGTCTGTTAATGCTGATAAATTATTTTTTATTGAGCTTTTCGCTTACTTGCTGCCAAACCAGATCAGGCAACGCCCCCAATGCCTTTAATGGCACAGTCAGCTTTTTGGGGAATTCGATCACGTCATGACCATTCTCAATGCCATCACGTATGGCTTGGCTTGCCTGCGCTGTCGTCTGGATAAACGGCATAGGAAAGTCGTTTTGTTTGGTCATTGGCGTTTCTACAAAACCCGGCACGACTAAGCTAACTGACACATCATGCGGAGCGAGGCTAATCTGTAAGGTTTTCATCAAGTAATGAATCGCCGCTTTTGAGCTACCATAAGCCTCAGCACGCGCAAAAGGCACATAAGCAGAGGCTGACCCGATGCCAACCAAACGACCTTTTGAGGCGATTAACTTGGGTAGCACGCCTTCAATCGCGTGCGATAATGTGCCCATATTGACGGACATCACTTTCATAAACGCACTGCTATCAAAATTCGGCATGTCTAAATACTCGCACATACCAGCCCCGCAAATTGCCAAATCAACATGTTCTAATGTCTCAAAAGCTGCAATGACCTTGTCTCGATCCATTAAGTCCAAATCAATTGTTTCTGCACCTAGCGATTTGAGTTCAGCCAATGCCTCATCATCACGGCCGACAGCATATACATGATGCTCTGCCAGCAAATAATCTTTTGCCAATTGGTTACCAATACCAGAGGTGGCACCCGTAATGAGAATATGTTGCTTTTTAGATGAGTTTGTCATTGTAAATATCCTTTTTGAGTATTTTTATAATATAGAATGAATGGTCTTAAACTGAGCGCTTAGTGAAACCTTAGACCTTTGATAGCAACTATTTATTATTATTTTTTTACAGATACCATTGGTCGTATTTCATTAAGCGATAAGCCATTTTATTTAACAAATCTAAATAATTATAGTGGTCGGTGACAGGTTTATTGTTGTGACTTCGCAATTGGCCGTATTTATTAACGCTATCAAATCCTGCAACCTTCACGTTTTTGCTACTGATTGTAGGGACACTCATACCGCTTATGTTGTCATGTTGGTGGCTTGCACCATAAGACAGCCCAATAAACACATGCTACAATGAAAAATCAGTCACACAAACCGTTAACAGCGCATCATTGGTCATAAAATAGCGTGATACCCATAAACGGCTGTTTGTTTTCGTGCCATCTGGTAGTGTGTGCTGATGACCGTTAAGACGTGATACCATCAGTAGTTATACAATGAATAGTAGACATTTTATATCCCCTCTCCCATATAAAAAGGAGCTCTCATGAGCGAGTTGCAATTATCTGACCGCGTTAATAACATCAAGCCATCACCGACTCTAGCCATTACTAATAAAGCAAAAGAGCTAAAAGCGGCTGGTAAAGATATTATTGGTTTGGGCGCTGGCGAACCTGATTTTGACACCCCAGAACATATCAAAAAAGCCGCCATCGATGCTATTAATAACGGATTCACAAAATACACCGCTGTCGATGGTACACCAGAGCTAAAAGCCGCCATCATTGAGAAGTTCAAGCGTGACAACGATATCAGCTATGAGCCAAATGAGATTCTCGTATCGGTCGGTGGCAAACAGTCTTTCTTTAATCTTGCTCAAGCCTTTATCAACTCTGGTGATGAAGTCATCATTCCAGCCCCCTACTGGGTCAGCTATCCTGACATGGTTATCATCGCAGAAGGCGTGCCAGTTATCGTCAAATGCCCAGCTGAGCAAGACTTCAAAATCACCCCTGAGCAGTTAGAAGCCGCCATTACTGACAAAACCAAAATGCTGGTATTAAATAGTCCATCTAACCCAACGGGTATGATTTATACCTTAGATGAGCTAAAAGCACTGGCTGAAGTACTCAAAAAGCATCCACACGTCTATGTAGCCTCAGACGATATGTATGAGCACATTCGCTGGACGGGTGATAAATTCTACAATATCTTGAACGCTGCCCCTGAGCTAAAAGATCGCGCCATCATCTTAAACGGTGTGTCTAAAGCGTATGCGATGACAGGCTGGCGCATCGGTTATGCTGGTGGCCCTGCTAAACTGATTGGCGCGATGAAAAAAGTACAATCACAGTCAACCTCATGCCCAACCTCTATCAGCCAAGTGGCAGCAGAAGCGGCCATTAGCGGTGACCAAAGCGTACTAGAGCCAATGGTAAACGCTTTTGAGAAGCGTTGTGACCTTGTAGTCGATGGCTTAAATGCAATCAAAGGCATCACTTGCTTGCGTCCTGATGGCGCATTCTATGTGTATCCAAACATTGTGCCACTGATCAAAGCTGCTGGTTTATCATCCTGTACTGAGTTTTCAGAATGGTTATTAGATAAAGTAGGCGTTGCCGTTGTACCGGGTGATGCTTTTGGTCTTGGTGGTTATATGCGGATATCTTATGCCACTGATGAGGCCACCCTAAAAGACGCATTGTCACGTATCGAGCAAGCAGTTGCTGAGTTAGATGTTGCTGAGTAACCTATAGACTGCATTAGGGCGTGTCCTCATCTAGTGCTATTAACAAAAGACGCCTTAAATGAGGCGTCTTTTTTGTGCTTAATAAAACAAGCACTTACCTGTTTTTTTCACAAAAAATGCGTAAAACCCGAAAAAAAGGCTTGACGTATTTTTTATCTTTGTTAGAATACGCCCCACTTAGCAAGAACTCGTTAGAGACTGTTAAAGCTCGTTGTAAGGTCTCAAGTACTTATAGCTTATTCTCCAATAGCTCAGTTGGTAGAGCAACGGACTGTTAATCCGTGTGTCCCTGGTTCGAGCCCAGGTTGGAGAGCCACATTTTAGTAGTAAATTTTTTGAATTATAATTAATTCAATTATGGCATTTGCCAAAACCCTCATCACTTTGATGGGGGTTTTTTTATGTCTCTCATTTAATATTATTTATCACCATTACCATTTTGATAAACGCTTACAACTACTTTATCTCATACTTGATTATGACAATGATATTTAAAAATGAGTATCATTGTCACCATCGAATATTACTGTAGTAAGTTTTTCATCAGTTAACTTGGCAACAGTGGCAACCAGAACACCAATGCTAACAAGGTCACTAACAACACTGGCGGTGTAATAACTAATCCAATCTTAATATACTGTCCCCAGCTAATTCTGTAGTCCTTTTCTGCTAACACATGCAGCCATAAAAGGGTTGCAAGACTACCAATCGGCGTAAACTTAGGTCCTAAATCGTTACCAATGACATTGGCATAAATCATCAGCTCGCGCGTTGCAGCAGGCACTTGTGCTTGATCAATAGCAAGCGCGCCGACTAAGGTCGCTGGCATATTATTCATAACAGAAGCGACTATAGCGGACAAGAACCCAGTTCCAACCGTAGCAATGACAGCACCTTGTTGACCCAACCAGTTAAGTACTTGCGCGCCATAGTCGGTGAGACCTGCATTGCCCAAACCATAAACCACCAAATACATCCCGATTGAAAACAGGACAATTTGCCAAGGGGCATTGCGTACCACATCGCTCACAGAGACTACCGCACCACGCCCGCCTTGCCAAACGCGTCCAGCGATTGCCATTAGCGCAGCAGCAGCGATACCTGTAACCAGTGAGATAGGCAGCCCCAACGGCTCTGTCGCAAAATAAGCGACCAGTAGCAAACCTAATAACGGAAAAGCGGCTCTAAAGACTAGTGGATCTGTAATAGCGGACTCTGGTGCACTTAACTCACTAATCGAGTAGGTCTTGGGTATATGACGTGCATAGACAATCCACAACACAAGCAGCGTCGCTAGTACCGATACGATATTAACTGGTACCATCACCGCCGCATAACGACCAAAGCCTATATCAAAATAATTGGCACTAACGATGTTCACTAGATTTGAGGTGACCAGTGGCAGACTTGCCGTATCAGCGATAAAACCAGTCGCTATGATAAACGCTAGAGCTGATGGTGGCGAAAAATTCAGACGCAGCAAGATAGCGATAACAATCGGGGTTAGTAATAGCGCAGCACCATCATTGGCAAAAAAGGCAGAGATAAAGGCACCCAGTATGACAATCATCGGAAATAGTAGATGGCCTTGCCCATTGCCAAGGCGTGCCACGTGCAATGCCGCCCAGCCAAAAAACCCTGCCCGATCTAAGATAAGCGAGATGATGATCAGCGCCACAAAAGTAAAGGTCGCATCCCAGACAATATCCCAAACGACACCGACATCTGATAGCTGCACGACGCCAAGCGCTAACGCGACTAAGGCACCACCCATGGCGCTCCAACCGATACCCAACCCTTTAGGTTGCCAGATAACTAAGACTAAAGTGACCACAAAAATAGCAAATGCAAGCATTATACGACCTTACTTAAGCTGACTTTATTCAGCCGATTTAATATAGGGAATTAGATCGATTAGGGGGTTAGATCGATTTTTGATTGACGCGGATCGATAGTTCTTCAGCACTCTCAACGCGTTCTGAATAGCGGTCAGTGAGATAGTCTGAGCGTCCACGTGTGAGCCAAGTAAACTTCACTAGCTCCTCACAGACATCGACAAGACGCAGATATAATGGAGACATATCCATGCGATTGTCTTCGTTAAATTCCAAAAAGGCTTTGGGTATCGAGGATTGATTGGGAATAGTGATCATCCGCATCCAGCGCCCAAGAATACGCATCTGATTGACCGTATTAAAGCTCTGACTACCGCCGCTGACTTGCATCAGTGCTAGTGTTTTACCTTGAGTTGGACGCACGCCACCTAATGACAGCGGTATCCAGTCGATTTGCGCTTTCATAATACTGGTGATACTACCGTGACGCTCTGGACTCACCCACAGCATGCCTTCTGACCACTGCGCTAGCTCCCGCAGCTCTTGCACTTTGGGATGGTCTGAGTCTACATCGTCAGGCAACGGTAAGCCGGATGGATCAAACATTTTTACGTCACAACCATACCAGCGTAGCAACCGGCTCGACTCTTCAGCAGCCAATCTAGAAAACGAGCGCGCGCGGACAGAGCCGTATAGCACTAATATTTTAGGCGGGTGACGTGAGTCGTTAGGTGCGACCAGAGACTCAATATCGACAGGCTGAAGATTACCTATATCAATATTGGGCAGCTCGTCGAAGTTAGGTGAATATAAAGCAGTAGGATCAACTGCCAATGCTTGGTCAACCTCAGTGTTTGTCATGAGTAATAACCTCACCGTCTTCTTTTGTGAAGCTACTTACCGGATTTGTTAGCAGTTCAAACACACGTTCTGAAGGACGACATAGAGCAGCGCCTTTATCAGTCACCACGATAGGACGATTGATTAGAATAGGATGCGCAATCATGGCATCGATAATTTGATCGTCAGACAACTCAGAATTATCTAGACCAAGCTCATCATTGATAGCTTCTTTACTTCTTAATAGCTCTCTAGGCGAAATCTGCATTTGTGCCAATAGCTCAACTAAACGATCGCGCGTTGGTGGGTTCTTCAGGTATTCCACCACTTCTGGCTCTTCACCTGACGCTTTAATAATGGCAAGTGTGTTACGAGATGTACCGCATTTAGGATTATGAAAAATTAATGGCTTCATAGTGTTTACACCTATTTTATGTATTTATTGAGTTGATAATTGGTTTAATCATTACTTTGCTCAGTAGACTCATTTACTCTGCAGCCACTCAAACTATCCATGAGTGACGCACACAATTCTGGATGTCCTGCACAGCAATCTTTCAGCAGGAACTGAATGACGTTATCCATATGAGATAGCGAAGCACGATAGATAATCTGTCGGCTATGACGCTGTGAGATCACCCACCCTGCTCGTGCCAGCACCGATAGATGGGCTGACATTGTGTTATGAGGGACAGAGAGCTGACGGGCTATTTCGCCCGCAGGTAGGCCATCAGGCTCATGACTGACTAGCAGCTTAAAAGCCTTTAAACGAGTATCTTGAGAGAGCGCAGCAAAGCTTGCGATAGCATTAGTTATTTCCATATGTCCAATAATACAGACATATTAAAATAATTCAATGTTTTACAGATATTTTTATTCTAGAAGATGTATGCCTGTGTAATTAAACTATATATATCGACGAGTAAAAGCGATTAACTAAATAGTAAAAATAACGATCACTTACCCTTTTGACCTAAAATTCTCTACGTTTGGCCTTATGTAAATAACAAGTTTAGTATATGTTATTGTATATTGATGATACTTAGAAGTTCATGCTAAATTGAATGCAAGCTTATGTAAAAGTAAAACTAGATTTGGCTGATAGCTCTCCCACCATACTGCCAATGAATATGATTAAAACAACAATAAGGAAATGACTATGCTACTAGAGAAAATTAAGACACCTGGGCTTTCGCACCTATCCTATTTGGTAGGCTCTGGCGGTCAAGCAGCCGTGATTGATCCACGTCGTGACTGTGCGATATACGTAGAAAAGGCACGCGCAGCAGGGCTTGAGATTACTCATATTTTTGAGACCCATCGTAATGAAGATTTGGTTTCTGGTGCACCTATCTTGGCATCAATGACAGGAGCAACAGTTTTGCATGGACCCAATCCAGAACGACCTGTTGTATACGCTCAGACAGTACGTAATGGTGATTTCTTTTCAATTGGCCAATTAGAAATCCGTATTTTAGAAACCCCTGGTCATACCGATGATCACCTTGCTTATGCGCTGTTTGATACAGCATATCCAGAGAAGGCGGTTGGAGTTTTTACGGGCGATGCACTATTCGTAGGTGATGTCGGTCGTACTGACTTCTATCCTGATCGTCGTAGAGAAGTTGCAGGTTTACTTTATGACTCATTACAAGACATTCTAGCGCTCGGTGATCAGGCGATTATTTATCCAGCTCATGGTGCAGGGTCAGTCTGTGGTTCAGGTATGGCGGAACGCGAGTTTTCTACCGTCGGTCATGAAAGAATGAACAACCCACGCTTACAGATTACCGATCGTGAGGCATTTATTGACTTCAAGACTAGCGAAAACCATTATCAGCCGCCCTACTTCAGATTGATGGAGCGTCTCAATATGGAAGGTGGTGAAGCGCCCCCAGTCGTTATGCGTCCGCGTAACCTTTCGCTCAAACAGCTGCATGACTGCGATGCTGATCATCTCATCGATATTCGTGAACCAATGGCGTATGTGTCAGGACACCTGCCCGGTTCTATGAGCTTACCTGTCAACATGCTACCTGCGTTTGCTGGATGGTTTATCGAGGAAGGACAAAGCTTGGCCCTGATTGCCTCTGATGAAGAGCAACTGGCGACTGCGATGGAGCATCTGGTGCGTATTGCTTTTGATAATGTCATAGGTGGTTATGTGGGTGTCGTCCCTGCTGCTGCCAAAGGGGAACAGATGCAGCAAACCCCTATGATCGATACAACTGAGGTAGAGAGTCGTCTTAATAATGCTCAAAACTGGACATTGCTCGATGTACGCGATATCGATGAGAGAAATACTAGTGCGATTGAAGGCTCACAGCATATCTATGTTGGACACCTGAACGAACGTTGGCATGAGCTTGACCAAAGTCGCCACTATACATTGATGTGCGCCAGTGGTGCTCGGGCAACAATAGCAGCAGGATGGCTTGCTAGTCGAGGTTTTGAAAATATTGATATCTATCTAGGGTCGATGGGCGCATGGCAAGCAACGCTTGACTAACACTTTATCCGTAGCTAAAATCCACAATGAGCTAAACGCGTCACAAATTTTAGATAATGCGTTTTAAGCAAAGGCACTTTAAAGCGCTGTATCTAAGATAATTACGACGACAACCCTTCTTTTATTCAATATAAGACTGATATAAAAGAAGGGTTTGCATTTTAGCTGACCTCTAAGTGATATGATTTAAATAAATGTAAGTCATGGTTCTAGATTCTAACTCTTACTGTTTTTCCTTATATGACTTATAACTCATAAAATTCAGATACAAAAAAACCCCAAACAATCTAATGTTTGAGGCGAAACTTGCTTAGACTCGAAAGTCTAAATTCGTTTTAAATATGGCGCAGCGGACGGGACTCGAACCCGCGACCCCCGGCGTGACAGGCCGGTATTCTAACCAACTGAACTACCGCTGCTTAGGTCTCTTAGCTTGTTTAGCCACTTGCTAAGAAGTGGTGGGTGATGACGGATTCGAACCGCCGACATTCTGCGTGTAAGGCAGACGCTCTACCAACTGAGCTAATCACCCTTCGAACAATTGCTATGCAATTTATTCAACATCAACTGAGCTCTTAAGTTTGTCACTAAGCTCCGTTGCTGTGGGTGTGTATTATATAGATTTACTGTTGGGTGTCAAACAGTATTTACCACTTTTTTCGATATTTATTAGAATATCTAGCAAGCATTTGTTTTTATTGATTTTATATTTTCATACAAAATCAATATTTTTTAGATTTGATACTTATTTGTTAGCCAGTGCTTGCTCGATGTCTTTTTTAATGGCTTCCGGCTTGGTCGTTGGAGCATAACGGTCGATGACCTGACCTTTACTATCGATTAGGAACTTGGTGAAATTCCACTTGATACCATCTGTCAGCACACCACCCTTTTGTTCTTTGAGCCATTCATAGATAGGATGAGCATCTGCGCCATTGACATCAGTCTTTGCCATCATTGGAAAACTGACTCCATAATTCTTTTGGCAAAACGCACCAATCTCGTCATTGCTACCTGGGTCTTGGCTACCAAATTGGTTACAAGGAAAACCGACGACAACCAGTCCTTGATCTTTATACTGTTGATATAGTGATTCTAAGCCTTCGAACTGAGGCGTGAACCCACATTTACTCGCGGTATTGACGATTAATAATACTTTATCTTGGTAATCTGAAAATGCTTGCGAACTGCCATCCATACGCTCAGCGGTAAAATCGTAGATAGTACTCATTATTTATCCTTAAATTGAGATTTTTATTGTTTTAGGTATTCATGCAGTATTTCTTTTTTAATCCTATCCATAATAAACGCTATTGAAAAGGAAGTACTCTGTACTTCCCTCTCATACTGCTAATACTGCCTAAACTACTTACTTCTCAGATTTATCTAAATCGATAGATACTGAGTTGATGCAATAGCGCATGCCAGTCGTTTCACTAGGGCCATCAGGGAATACATGGCCTAAATGCGCGCCGCAGTTACTACAAGTGACTTCTGTACGCGTCATGCCTAGCGAGTTATCGACATGCTCTTCGATTGCACTGTTATCAATTCCTTGGTCAAAGCTTGGCCAACCACAGCTAGCATCAAATTTATTGCTTGAGTCAAATAAGCTGGCACCGCAGCCTTTACAACGATATACACCATCATCGGTCGCATCGTTATAAACACCAGTAAATGGGCGCTCTGTGCCTTTCTCACGCAGTACATGGTATTCATCAGCACTCAATCGCTCTTTCCAATCAGCTTCTGTTAACTGGCTGATCTCTTCTTTACTTAGTTGATTGTCTTGCATGGTTTGTCCTTATTCGAGTATTTATTATCTAATCTCTGTCACTGTTTATCGCCATACTATTATGAAAACGACGTGCCCTATCTGTTGATTACTTACGTACTATTCAAGGCATATATGAGTGTAATGCTGCCTATATTTTAGAATCATCATGTCATTAGATAGAATTTTGGTGGTGTTCTAAAAAGTATGCTGGCATCAGACATAACCATAGTTAATATAAAAGAATAACAGATCGAATACTTTAA
>NZ_JADGIN010000037.1:0-512 GCF_016106655.1 Psychrobacter sp. NG27 | reverse complement strand
GCCTTGTTCCTGCACGCGTTTTTCGCCGGCGCATCCGGCCTGATCGTCCGTGGCCGGCGTTTCACACATGGTTAACGGCGACCGGCGATTGTGTCGGCGGGCATTGGGGGGAGCGCTTGCGCAATCTGATCGCGGCCGTCGAGCGCATCGACCCGCTGACCGTCTCCGGGCGGGTGGCGGCGGTGAACGGGCTCCTGATCGAGGCCCGGGGCGGACTGACGCGGCTGGCGGTGGGCGCGCGCGAGATCGACCGGCTGGGCGGCGGGCCCCTGGCCGCGGAGGTGGTCGGCTTTCGCGAGGCGCGGGCCCTGCTGATGCCGTTCGGCCCGGTCGAGGGCGTCGCCCCCGGCGCCGAGATCCGCATCATGCCCGAGGGCGCCTCGGTGCGCCCGACCCTGGCCTGGCGCGGCCGCATCGTCGACGCCTTCGGCGAGCCGATCGACGGCAAGGGGCCGTTGCCGCAGGGGCCGGCCGCCTATCCGCTGCGCAGCCCGCCGCCGCCGGCCCACGCC
>NZ_JADGIN010000036.1:0-559 GCF_016106655.1 Psychrobacter sp. NG27 | reverse complement strand
GCTGGTTTTTTGGCTATCGCTCGGTACCCAGAATGGGTTGCCAACATTGTACCAGTCCCTAAGAAGGATGGGAAGGTGCGAATGTGTGTGGATTATCGGGACCTGAATCGGGCCAGTCCCAAGGACAATTTTCCTTTACCACACATCGATATCCTCGTAGATAACACGGCCAATTTCGCTTTATTTTCCTTCATGGATGGTTTCTCCGGTTACAATCAGATAAAGATGGCGCCAGAGGATATGGAAAAGACTACCTTCGTCACCCTGTGCTTGGGGTTGGCCGGCTATTATAGGAAATTCATTGAGGGATTTTCTAAGTTAGCGCTAATCCTAACTAAGCTGACTCGTAAGAATGAGAAGTTTGTCTGGAATGAGAAATGTGATCAAAGCTTCCAAGAGTTGAAGAGGCGATTGACAACAGCTCCAGTGTTAATTTTGCCCGACCCTAAAAGAACATTTGAAGTGTATTGCGATGCAAGCGGGCAAGGCTTGGGGTGTGTGTTGATGCAAGAGGGAAGAGTAGTGGCGTATGCTTCACGTCAATTACGTCCTCATGAAG
>NZ_JADGIN010000035.1:0-564 GCF_016106655.1 Psychrobacter sp. NG27 | reverse complement strand
GACGAAAACTTATCTTTAGCGCAATTTGAAGTAATCCGTATTTTGAATAATCGAGTACACCCCATCCTAAATCAGCAATATCAAAGTCAAACCGCGTAGGGTCTGTTGATCTTTGCGGATTAAAATTTGTTCAAACTAGGGGCTATTTAATCGCGGCGCGAGGTTTGTAACCTAGTGGGCTAAGTAAAAACCGAGCAACAAAGAGTAAATCGCCCCTAGGAAGAACCCAAAGGGCAGCGCATGTTTGGTATTTATGCTGCGTTATCGCCTATTTATGGGGAATAACCACACTTCATAGGCTCTGCCTTGCCTAAAAACCAAACATACTGCTGCAAATTCAACTACCAAAGATCAACACGCCCTAAACTTAAGTAACGTTTAAAGCGGTCTTAATAAGCACAAGGCAAAATAGTTACTATCGTCTTGCCATGTTTGCTCTAACTTTAAATTAGCTTGCGCTGCAAGCTGCTTAAACGACTCAAGCGTGTACTTGTGAGAGTTTTCCGTATGAATGCTTTCACCTTCTATAAAGTCTATTTGCTGATCATTTATAATCACGCTTTG
>NZ_JADGIN010000034.1:0-578 GCF_016106655.1 Psychrobacter sp. NG27 | reverse complement strand
ACCTATCCTCAATGAGGAACTCAGACCTACGTAGTTCTGGATAACTTATGAGACTAAAAATAGTCTCAGTGTTTTCTTTACTAAAATGCGAACATGCTTTAGTAAAGAGAGAAAACTTCCAACTAATCAGAGCAACATATGCTTTTCGGATGAAAAACAATGTGTCTACCGGGGAAGGAGAGTATGCTGATGAAATCTTCTCATAACCACAAATGAGATTTTGGATGTTAGCATTTCGTTTCTAAATGACCATTTAGAGGAAACACCGGGTCCAACAAAGATAGGAGAAAATCACTCAAAGTGTATCAATCTCGCACAGGTAAGTGTTTTATCCTAATTCCGAACCATAGATATGTCATGACTTGATTTTGCAAATCATTTCCTATCAAATCAAAGATTACATGCGTGATCATGGATCAATAGGACTTCCCTTGGGAATGGGTTCTTTTGGTGGGTTTTTCGGCTTTTGTGTGTTTTTGGCTTTTGATTTTTTGTTGGCTTTTTCCTTTTCTGTTTTTGTTTAGTGCGGGGCGAAAAAGTCGCTAGCGCATAAGATTTTGGTTGGCAATTAAAGGGAG
>NZ_JADGIN010000033.1:0-587 GCF_016106655.1 Psychrobacter sp. NG27 | reverse complement strand
CTCCACAACTTTTGCTTGACCGGGGAGCACTCGAGATTCAGAGGTAATCGGTGCTGCACAATGTCAGAACTCAAACCGGGCATATCTTGGTATGACCAAGCAAAGATGTCTTGGTAGTCTTTTAGCAGGATTATTAATTCTTCACGGATAGGTGCGGTAATGCCTGTACCTATCTTTACTTCCCTCTTTCCACTGCCAATTCCTAAGTCTACTAGCTCTGTTTCTTCTTGATGAGGCCCCATTTCTTGGTCCTCATGGGCGACCATTCTTTCTAATTCTGGGGGAAGTCCCACATCCTCGTTTCCTTCATCTTCCGTTTGATTCATTTCTTGCTCGAAGTCGATAGGCGGGTCCCAGGTATTAGTACCTTCGGGGGACTCGTCATCGGATCTGTCGTTTCAAAAAAGAAGTAAACATGCAAATGAATGAGAACGGGTAGAGACCAGGAACAGATGAAGAAAGATCCTTGTATTCAAAGACAAAAGACACAAAGCCTTAACAAAATGAAAACTCTAAAGCCTAGGCCCAACTATAGAGCTTTTAAAACCGTAAAGGTTTACATTATGCTTGTTGCGTAAATGCCGGGG
>NZ_JADGIN010000032.1:0-610 GCF_016106655.1 Psychrobacter sp. NG27 | reverse complement strand
GAAAAAAAGAATCCCCAAAAAAATAGAAGGGGTGTATTTAGTAAAAAGGGGGGTGCAAATAGCAATCAGGCCCACTTGGGCCTTCCAGAAGCTTCCTCCAGAAGGCTGTTGCTTCTGGAGGAAGCAACCTTGCTCGCCTGGGCGAGCTGGGCGGCAACCTCCTCCCCTATTTTGCTATAAATAGGGGAGGAAGTGAAGAAGAAAAGGGTTCAGCCCCTTAGGCACTTCTCTCTCTTTCGAATTTGCTTGGAAAAATTGTTTCCGTGAAGAAAATCCAAGCTGAGGCGCTTCCGTAACGCTTCCGAGAGGTTTCCGTAAGCAAATCCGTGAAGGTTTTCCTCCGTTATTCACCGTTCTTCATCCGTTCTTCGTTCTTCAACGGGTAAGTTTTCGAATCCGAGACTTTCAATTCATTTCTTGTTTTGTTGGATTTTATCTTTATTTCATTCACTTTCGGTTTTCTTTTCTTCTGTTTTTAACGAGCTTTAACCGATCGTTTAAGCCGTTTTCTCTCCTAATAAATGGTGAAATGAATTTCAACTGATCATTTGCGTTGTAATCTCATTTAATCACTGTGCAAACAAAATCTAACAAATCGTTCATGCTGTAA
>NZ_JADGIN010000004.1:16828-333249 GCF_016106655.1 Psychrobacter sp. NG27 | reverse complement strand
TTAAAGTATTCGATCTGTTATTCTTTTATATTAACTATGGTTATGTCTGATGCCAGCATACTTTTTAGAACACCACCCGATGGCTTTATGATACTAAGTACCAATAGCATATTTTCTATTTAATACTATTCACCATAAATCTTAATGCCATTTACAAAGCTACAGCGTTGAATACGAGCCGATTGAACGATTGCATCGTTCTCACCATAAAGCCTCGACAGTTTTGCATCGCGTGCTTTGGTATCGTTGCTTTTACCCACCCCAAAGCTGATGTTTGGAGAGATGCCCCAACGTCCTGCAGAAATACCTACACCCACGCCTGACGCTGACAAAGTAGATTGCTCATTGCGTGCAGCTTCCACATAGCGATTGACACGATTGTACTCTTGACTGAGTGCTTGGCAATCATAGCTCTGATAAGTGCTAGGCGGCACATACTGCGGTGTAATAGTGCCAGTAGAGGCGCAGCCTGCAAGACCAAACATGCCAACTGTTGCCAGTAGGGTCGCTGTCGTAAACGTTTTCATAATGGCTCCAACGGGCTAAGTGATTGTATATTATCTATTTAAGATAGCAAAAATAGCATCATTAAGATATCGAAAAAATATTACCAGCCGACCGTGCTTTTGTTTTATTCATATACTGATTAAAGCCGTCAGTCCATCAGTAGTGATCGAGAACGGATGCTATTTAGCAGTTAAATAAATACGATAAGGTACTCTAAAACAAGTTATCCGGCTTGGCAAAGGCAAGAATCACGATACCAATATAGCCAACAGCAGCAATAAGAATACCAGTCTTTCGCTGTGTAGGAGTCGCATCTGGCTTAAACGCTTTTATGCTAGAACTGATCGCAGCGATGAGTAAGATTATTTTGGCAAATACCCACTGTATCGGTGCATTAGCGCCCATTAGTTGCATCAGCATGGTCGCACCCGACACAATAAGTATGGCATAAATAATATGGGTAGCTATCTTAATTGCGCGTGGCGCTTGTCTGTTTGCGCTCAGTACCAAATAGCTCTGGTACAAAAACAGCACAACCGTTAGCAAGGCCATTAGCATATGGAGATGTTTCATCGAATATCGCTTCCTATAGAGTTGCAGTATGTAGACACACGTAGAGCGGGTAGCGGTCTACGTGTTTTGACCGGCACACAATGGACTGTCAGGACTTTGGCCTTGCCATTCTACCGGAGTATAAGCATGGATAGCCAAAGCGTGTACTTGGCCACCTTGGGATGTCAGTAATGAGTTGATTAATCCATATACCAGCTGATGGCGTGCGACCAAGCGCTTACCTTCAAAGGCTTTACTAACAATCGTTAGCTTAAAATGGCTTTCTTTGCCGTCAAAATAACCAGCATGATTCATCGACTCATTGACCAGCTCAATATGCTGAGGGTCTAAAGCTTGTAATTCACTGTTAAGCGCATTGGCAGTGGGTGTGGTACTCATAATAATCCTTCAGTATGTTTTGCTCAATTTGTCTGAGTCATCTGTAATCTGCTTGTCTGAGTAATCAACAGATAGTATTAACGATTGATTATAACAGACACCGTTAGTGAGACAGAATGCTAAGAGACTCTGACAACTGACTCACCATAAAAAAAGCAAAGCACAATAAATGGTGTGTACTTTGCTTTTATAGAGTCTAAATCATCAACGTATTAGCGATGCCGATGGACAGCTACCGACTAACGGCGTGCCTTTTGATAAAGTGGGGTCACTTTTGGCATCAGTGACTGTAACTCTGCGATACGGCTGCTACTCGTTGGGTGAGTGCTGAGGAATTGTGGTGGCTCACCTTGGCTTGCTTTTTGCATTTTTTGCCAAAGTGTAACAGCCGCCTGTGGGTTATAACCTGCACGTGCCATAAGCTCAAGACCGATCTGATCGGCTTCGCTTTCTTGAGTACGACTGTGGGGTAGGCTCAAGCCTAAATTACCAGCAGTACCTGCTAACTCAGCCTGTCCTTGTGATAAGCCAAATATACTGGCAGCCAGGCCGATACCAGTTTGGGTTGCATACTCGCGTGACAGACGCTCGCGTGAATGCTCACGTAATGCATGAGAGATTTCATGACCCATGATGGCAGCAATCTCATCATCAGTCAGGTTCAGACGATCGATGATGCCTGAATAAAACATAATCTTACCACCCGGCACCACAAATGCATTTAGATCGTTAGACTTGATGGTGTGTACTTCCCATTGCCACTTCGCTGCATCTGCGCGGTAGACGCCAACTTGACCAACCAAGCGGTTCGCAATATTTTTTAAACGGTTTAGCTGAGCGGTATTGGTATCTAGCACACCTTTTGATTTTGCGTCTTGTAGTGTTTTGGCATAGCTTTGGGCAGATAATGCCAATACTTGCTCACTAGACACCAATAGCAACTGCTGACGATCAACACCAACCGCGCCAGTACTGGTCGTACTGGTACAGCCAGTCAAGGTCAGGGCTGACAACGAAGCGGCCATTACCGTCGTACTCAATAATTTTTTCATAAAAAATATCCTCTCTATAAAGTGGAAAAACCTACAAACGAACAAAGCGTAAAGCAGTGTCGTAGATGGTAAAGGGGGCCTTATTGACCTCTTACTAGGGCTTACTCATCTACTCTGATGGTAAAATTCTACCTGAACTGCAATCAGACATAAGTATAATAATGTTAACCGACCAAAACCAAGAGTGAAAAAGTAACAATAGAATGGTCGAATGTAAATGAAATAAATCAGTCAAACGCAATGGCAGCATGATATTACTGTGCCAAATAAAGAGACATTAAATGTGATTTATATATCATCTGCCATATAGCAATGAGAACAGCGCTGCAAATTGTCCTTATGACGAAAAAATAATTTATAATTTTTATAAAATTAATTATTTTTTAAATCAATTGCTTATATCTATTTCAGTCATAGAAACAGGCTTAGGCCAAAAATATTGGTCATAAATATTAAAAAAGATGTTGACACACTCAGGATATTTGATAGAATAGCCAGCCTATCGAGACGGAGTTGTTGTTAACAACACTACAATTCGATAATCAGCGGGAATAGCTCAGTGGTAGAGCATAACCTTGCCAAGGTTGGGGTCGAGAGTTCGAATCTCTTTTCCCGCTCCAAATATGGCTTGCAAAAGCACTAAACCCTCACTTCTTACCATAAGAAGTGAGGGTTTTTTTATGCAAAATATATCCCAAATCAGACAGAACAATAGATATAGACCACTGATAGGGTCTACTCTCTAGCACACCCACACCCACACCCACACCCACACCCACACCCACACCCATACTGCTACGGCATCTGCCATACTAATGTATCGCCTGTACTCCATGGGCTTATATCGACATCATTGCGTATTAACGGTATGTTAGTTTTGATAAAGTTTGATTAGAACTGATCCCAATAGGGCTCGTCACCGAATCGCTCTGCAATAAAATCAATCAAGTAACGGCAGCGCTGAGATAAAAAACGGTTTTTTGGATATACCGCATAAGCATTCAATGTGGGCAGTTGATACTGTTGTAAGATAGGCAGCAGCTCACCGCGCGCTAGTCTGTTGTAGGCAAGAAAGGTCGGGATAGCGATGATGCCGTGACCTTTGACAGCCAGATCAATCAAAAATTCCCCATTAGTAGCCTTGATTTTGGCATTCATCACGTGACAATGATGCTGACCATGTGCATCTATTAGCTCTATTTTACCAGTCTGACCCAGACTGTATTCCAAAAAATCATGTCCTGCTAACGCATCTAATGTTTCAGGCGTGCCCATTTTATTCAGATAGTCAGGACTGGCGCAAGTCACGCAACGAATCAACGCTAACTGCTTGGCTTGATAGCTCGAATCGCGCAGCTCTCCAATCCGAATGGCCAATTCATAGCCTTCTTCAATCAAATCGATGCGCCGATCAGAAAAGTCTAGCTCAAATCGTAAGCTAGGATGCTGCTTGGCATATTCATCAATCACATCGGTCAGGTGCATGATGCCAAATGATAGAGGTGCTGTCATCTTGAGAGTGCCTTCAACACGTGTTGGCGCGTCGCTGGTGTCCTCATTGAGCGCATCGACGGCACTCAAGATATGGGTCACTTGCTGATAGTAATGCTCACCGGCCTGTGTCAGTTTTGATTGGCGCGTGGTACGACTGATTAATTGACTGCCTAGTCGCATCTCCAATTCTTTGAGACGGCGGCTGACGGCTGATTTTGCAATGTTGAGTTGCTCTGCAGCTTTGGTGATACTGCCTGCATCGACAACGCGTACAAACATTGCCATGTCTTCTAATTGTCCCATTATCGACACCTTCTAATTGTTCCCATAACAAGAACTGATAATTTTAATTGCTGATGATTGTGATTGCTACGAGTTTTATAGCACCAGTCAAGGCAGATACTCGCATCATTCTATGGATATTCTAACGATTTAATAATAGGTTAACGACGGTATTGAGGTCTTATTGTTCTGATAAGAAGAATAGTTATTTGCATTTATCCTTATTTATCTAGTTATAGTCAACAATTATAATAGAGCTATTGTTTAAACGGGTTAATAGATAATAAGTATATAGAGGATTAATCTGTTGATACCTAAGGATAAATTATGAAAACGATCTATCATGCATCAGATTCTCGTGGTGATGCCAATCACGGCTGGCTCAAAAGCCGCCATACCTTTAGCTTTGCTAATTACCATAATCCTAAGCGTATGGGCTTTGGAGCCTTACGCGTTATCAATGATGATTTTGTCATTGGTGGTCACGGGTTTGGTAAACACTCTCACCGCGATATGGAGATTATCAGCATTCCCCTAGCAGGCAAGCTCGCTCATGGTGATAGCATTGGCAATGAAGGTGTGATTGAGACGGGTGAGATTCAAGTCATGTCAGCGGGTACAGGCATTACCCATAGTGAGATGAATGGCGACAACGAAGCGGCCATGAAGTTTTTACAAATTTGGGTCATGCCAAACAAAACTAACGTCACTCCTCGCTATCAGCAAGTAGATATGAACGCGCTCATGCAGCCTAATGAGTTTAGCCAAGTGCTGTCACCTAATGCGGATGATGCTGGCGTTTGGATCCATCAAGATGCTTGGTTTAGCATGGGTAATTTTGATAAAGGGGTGACGCAAACCTATCAGCTCAATAACCCTAGTAACGGTGTCTATATCTTGGTTATCAGCGGTGAAGTCGTGATAGAGAGCAATACTTTATCTACTCGTGATGGTCTCGGTATCTGGGATACTAAGAGTTTTACTATGAATGTAGAAGCAGCTGCCAGAGTACTGGTGATGGAAGTACCGCTGTCTTTATAGCTGAGTATGGGCAGTAGATAGCCAATGCCTATCTGCAATTAAAATATTTATACCAACCATAATTTATATTAACAACGTGGAGAAACACTATGTCAGATCTAACAACACTACAGCAACTTGCAGAAAAACGTCGTTCTATCTATGCGCTAAGCGACCAGCTACCAGTATCTAACGATGAAGTCGTGAAACTGGTTGAGCATGCTATTTTGCATACACCATCATCATTCAACTCGCAATCAACGCGCATCGTTGTATTGTTCGGTGATGACCATCGTAAGCTATGGGATATGACTGAAGACGCATTGCGCGAAATCGTCGGTGATGAAGAAAAATTCCAAGCGACCAAGGATAAGATTGGTGGGTTCCGTAATGGAGCTGGTACGGTGCTGTTTTTTGAAGATCAAGCAGTGGTCAGAGGCATGCAAGCCGCCGCGCCACTATATGCTGATAACTTCCCAATCTGGGCAACACAGACCAGTGCCATGCATCAATACGTCATCTGGACAGCACTAGCCAGTATCAATATTGGCGCAAATTTACAGCACTATAATCCCATCATTGATCAAAAAGTGGCCAGTACTTGGAATATCGATCAGGATTGGACCCTAAACGCACAGATGGTTTTTGGTACAATTGAGCAGCCAGCAGGGGACAAAGCATTTAAGCCAGTTGACGAGCGTATGAAAGTTTTTGGTGCATAACGCTATACTGCATAAGAAGCACCTGTAAAAAAGCCACCTGATGGATCATCAGGTGGCTTTTTATGTATTTAAAAGAACAAGTTTTGATCGAGGTATTCTAAGGGTTTTTCAACTTTGTGACGTTTGTGCGTAAAAATCCTAATAACTACTTACGCTGCATCAAACTATTGGCGACCCATGCTGGCCCGATTAATAAGAACTGTAAATCTTTGAGAAATGAGGGCTTTTTGCCTTCGATTTTATGACCGATAAACTGTCCAATCCAAGCGACGATAAAGACAGCTGCCCATGCTTTAAATCCCCATGGCATGACGGCCATCACTGATAGACAGATAAGAATAAACATGCCCATCGCTAAAAACAGTGGCGTTGATAAGCGTATATAGAACAACAACACCAAGGCGCTAAGCACCAAGGTAAACCACACAGATAACGACATGCCCATACCCAGCAGACTGACAAAAATAGTCGGCACACATAGCCAATGTATTTTTTTATTCACTAAGTTCTGGTGACTGACAGCGTACTCACTGAGCCACTGCTCTAGCGTACGTTTGGACATTTTTGGTTGACGACGAGACATATTAACCTCCTTGTTAGTAATGAACATCAGCAACAGATATTCGATAATGCTCTAAGTATTCATAGCATGCTTAGTATCAGTTGTAGCACTAATTGAACCAGTCCACCATGTCATCTGATAGACGGCTCAGTCAAATTCACTCGTACTATTGATGATATATCAGCAAGATTTTATTCAAAATACCAAGGGCTCTTTTCTACAAGAGACACGTTATCCTTGCTCGCTACGATGCCATTCATAAAGACCGATAAAGGCATTTACTTGATACACCATGGTCTGGATAGCAAAAATATAGTTACCAGACATGAGGTTCACGATGAGCCAAACAAAGTTAACGATAATCCATAACCACCAGTTAAATGAATAACGCAGAATCATTGCCGCCTGAGCCGTAATAGACAGTACAAACGCAATGACATTGATCCAAAAGAAAGAAATAAACCCTAAAAACAGACTATTATCATCTGCTACCACTGCGTAGCCATAGCTTGTGAGCAAGTCGTTGACTGTTGGAAAAAGGGCAAGACCAATGGCAATAAATGCAGCGGTAATCAACCAAACAGCCTTGCTTGCTGATTTGGGTATCATATCGCCATCAGGATCGGTGTGCTTTGACCAATAAAAGATACCGTAGACATGGGTAAAAAAATTAAACAATGGCGCGAGCATCAGACCCACTGCGCCAGACGTTGCTTGTACAATCACTTCGCCAGCGGTTGCCCCCATACCAAAGCCATTGCCCATGACGTTTTTGCGGAATGACAGTGACACTACGCAAACTAAGCCAATAAACGAGACCGCTAAATAAAACCAATCAAGCGTAGTATGGTCTGTCGTGAGCCAAAAACCTGCGGACAAAGCAATAACGCCGCAAATAAACCAAATGATAATCCATTGCATCGCCCATTTTCCGGTGATGTTGTCCAATAGCTGAATACGCATTGCTTTTCCCCTAAAGTAAATACTGATATCAATACAGTGTTAACTGTCATGTGCTAGTTGAATAACATGTGCTAGCTGAATAAATTGTTATTATTAATATGCTCAGTGCACGTTATGATTTTTTGCCATAGATATATTGATCAATCAATAGTAACGCTTGTTGATAGCGAGCGTCATAGTCAGGTTGATCAACCATATGCGGCGCAATGTTGTGACGTGCGAAAATATCTATCAGACGCTGCTCAAAGCGTCCGCGTGCCTCAGGCGTCCCTAAAGAACGCATACCGTCATCAATCCATGGCGTATTGTTATCTAGCATGATGGTATGGTCTAAGAGAAACTCATCAATACAAGCGGCCACAAAAGGATGCGTACGACCCTCATACTCTTCACAAAAGGCTTGCGTAGTCACAAAGTCCGTATCAACGATAGTGATAGGAACAGTTGCATTAGCTTTGGCTTCTCGTATTGCCTCAGCATGGTCGAGACAAATAGGACCATAATCACTGTACTGTAATCCGACCTCGCTACCACCCAAATCGGTGCCGACATATAGGCGTCCCATCTCTAGGGCAAAGCTGGCACCGTAGTAATTAGCAAGCTTATGTACTAGCGTTGTCTTGCCTGAGCTTTCTCCGCCGACGATAGCGACGGTCTTGGTATAGTCAACGCGTGCTTGTGGATGAATCGCTGACCAATGGGCGACTGGATTACGAGCGATGGCATAAGAGTCAAACTCAGGCTGCAGCGGTGTTGTGACCACACGCAAAAGTAACTGGTCTTGAATATCGTTTCGCGTGAGCGGATGGTTGTCCGCCATAAACAATATAGTCTCTGCTGATAGTGATAAAGCGTCTATTAAACGCTGCAGTTTGGCATTACTAGCATCGATATCAATACTGACATCGTCGCTAGTGCTATACAGATGTTCGTGCAGCGGTAGCTCGATCTCATGAGTGGTGTGAATATGAATAAAGGGCAAATCCGCACAGGCCATTTGTAGCCAGCGCGCTTTGTCTTGTAAAGTGATAGTAAAGTCTGGATGCGGTGATGGATGCGCCATGATAACAATATGTAAGGTTTTGGCTTGTCCTGCTGCATCCAATATACTGCGCATCTGTCCCAAGTGTAGGGGCTCAAAATGCCCAATCATCAATCCAGTGTCGTACATAGTCATCCTTATTATTGTTTTATATTTATATTTTTCTCAAGTTTGATGATAAGTCAGCTAAAACCTAAGCTGTTCATTAGCATGTTATAAAGGTTTTAAGGGATTTACAGGTAGGTTATTGTAAATATGACTTTTCTACAGATTATTATATTTTCATCAGCAATTCTTTTGCGCATCTAGAAGTAACACGCTAACAGTGATTTTTTGGTAATTAGTGATTTTTAACAGCCATCAGCGCTATCAAAATGCCACTTATCTCTTTGATTAAATTAAAAAATAAGGAGATGTATAAAGAGGCATTGTAAGATTTTAGCAACAAAGCTAGTTTTGAAACATTTTGAAATAACTATTTAAAATCAGGGGTTTGCAGGGTGGTATGACAGGTTTGGGCAAGCTTAAGTATCATAAACTCACAAAGTACGTCTATACCTTCAACAGATAAATTATCAATAGTTGATATACTGAATCGTAAGTTAGCAAAGCAAGATTACTTTTAGTTTGAGTAAGCAAGATAGACAGAAAAATAGAATAAAAATTAAACAAGAATAGAAAATAGAGAGGTATTTGATTTGGCTAAATTAGCAAAATTACATCGCTCACAAAACAATCGTATGATCGCGGGTGTGATGGGCGGTATCGCAGAGTACGCAGGTTGGTCTCCGACATGGGTGAGATTGTTGTTTGTTATCGTTTCATCACTGAGTGCAGCAGTACCCGGCATCCTAATTTATATTGTTCTATGGATAGTGATGCCAAAAGCCAACAGTCAGTCATATCAGTAAAGCCACCTTGATAGCTGTTTGTAAAAGGTAGATAAAGAATCGAAGTTGCATTGAAAAAAACCACATTAAAAAAAGCGACGTTAAAAGTAATCAACCGAAAAGCAGTCCTCCAAAAAATAAAAAGCCTGAATAATCAGGATGCCCAAGACACAATTTTCCTCCTGCCCGAATGCTAACGCATTTGGGTATTTTTTTATTTATCATACCAGCACTTTTTCTACGGCGATTTGCTCACAAATCACTTGTATAACTGAATATTTATGTCAGCTATGCAAATTTAGTTGACGTAAATATGGATAAAATAGTCAATTTTTAGTAAGGTGAGCAGGCAAATAGAGTCGTTGCCAAATAGGCAGACGAGTGCTATCAGAGATTTATTTAATCATCCTCATTTCACAGTGACTTTACTATGAAAACCGAAACTACAACATCCCAAGCGACAACCTCGATGACACAAGACAAAGATGCTCAACCGATGACGTTTCAAGATTTAATCCTAACCCTACAGAACTATTGGGCCGATAAGGGCTGCGTGATATTGCAGCCTTATGATATGGAGGTCGGTGCAGGTACCTTTCATACCGCGACGTTCTTGCGTTCGCTAGGTCCTGAGCGCTGGAATGCTGCCTATGTTCAGCCATCTCGCCGTCCTACGGATGGGCGTTATGGTGACAACCCAAACCGCTTACAGCATTATTATCAGTTCCAAGTTGTACTAAAGCCGAATCCACCTAATATCCAAGAGCTATATTTAGACTCACTACGAGCCATTGGTATTGATCCATTGGTGCATGATGTGCGCTTTGTAGAAGATAACTGGGAATCGCCAACGCTTGGTGCATGGGGACTTGGTTGGGAGATTTGGCTAAACGGTATGGAAGTGACGCAGTTTACGTACTTCCAGCAAGTCGGTGGTATTGAGTGCTTCCCAGTTACTGGCGAGATCACCTATGGTCTTGAGCGCTTGGCGATGTATGTACAAGGTGTCGATAGCGTCTATGATTTGGTCTGGGCAGATGGTGAGTTTGGCCGTGTCACGTACGGTGATGTCTTTCATCAAAACGAAGTCGAGCAGTCTACCTATAATTTTGAGCACGCTGATGTGCCAATGATGGGGCAGATGTTTGATTTCTATGAGCAACAAGCCGACAAGCTGGTTGAGGCAGGATTACCATTGCCAGCCTATGAGATGGTATTAAAAGCATCTCATGCGTTTAACTTGCTTGACGCGCGCGGCGCTATTTCAGTGACTGAGCGTCAGCGTTTTATCCTACGTGTACGTACCCTTGCTCGTAAAGTTGCTTTTGGTTATGTCGAAGCACGCGCCAAATTGGGCTTCCCATTGGCAGATGAAGAACATCGTCAAGCGGCGCTCGATAAGTATCTGCCAAAAGAAGACGTGGCGGCAGACAGCATAGCAACAGAAAGTACTGATACTAAACAATCTACTAACGATAAATAGGAGCATCCCATGAGTACTATTCTATTTGAACTGGGGTGTGAAGAGCTACCTCCAAAAAGCCTAAAACCATTACGTGATGCGCTACAAACCAGTGTCACCGAGCAGTTGACGGCAGCAGATATTACCTTTGATAGCATCAAAGCTTTTGCTGCTCCGCGTCGTTTGGCGATTCAGATTCAAGGTATTAGCGACAAACAGCCAGATCGCACTGAGCAAAAACGTGGCCCTGCGATTAAAGCAGCATTCGATGCAGAGGGTAATCCAACCCGCGCGGCGATAGGCTTTGCAAAAGGTTTGGGTATTGAAGCCAGTGAGCTGACGACTATCAACACTGATAAAGGCGATTATGTTGGCTTTGAACAAACTATTCAGGGTCAAGCAACTACTGAGCTACTGCCTGCTATTTTCCAAACTGCGTTAGATAATCTACCGATAGCCAAACGTATGCGTTCAGGTGCGAGTCGCAATGAATTTGTGCGTCCCGTCCAGTGGGCGGTATTGATGCAGGATGATACTGTCATTGATGCCTCTATCCAAGGTCATCAGACTGGTACGCAAACGCGTGGTCATCGCTTCCATAGCCCTGACTACCATAATATTGCGCATGCCAACGACTATGAGCAACTGCTCGATGGTCTAAAGGTAGTAGTGGATTTTGATAAGCGTCAAATGCTGATCAAGAACCAAGTCAAAGCATTAGCAGATGAAGTCAATTCAGATGCCATCGTACCGCAGGCATTGTTAGATGAAGTCACTGCATTGGTTGATTTCCCCATTGCGCTACGAGCAAGCTTTGAAGCACGTTTCTTACAAGTGCCACAAGAAGCGCTAATCTCGACCATGCAAGCGGATCAAAAGTATTTTTGCTTAACCGATAAGGCTGGCAAGCTACAGCCTTACTTTATCTTTATTACCAATATTGAGTCAAAAGATCCTAATCAGATTATTGAAGGTAATGAAAAAGTCGTGCGTCCACGTTTGGCTGATGCAGAGTTTTTCTTCTTACAAGATCAAAAGCAGCCATTGTTTGCGCTCACAGAGAGCCTGAAAAATCGTGTATTCCAAGACAAATTGGGTACAATCTGGGAGAAGTCTGAACGTATTGCCAAACTTGCCGCCTTTATCGCCACGTTGATGCAGCAGCAGGGCATTGATATTAGTATTGATGAAGCGGTACGTGCAGGTATCTTATCTAAAGCAGATTTGGCCAGCTCACTGGTTGGTGAGTATCCTGAATTGCAAGGTATTGCAGGTACATATTATGCGCGCCTAAATAACGAGCCAGAAGCGGTCGCAGCCAGTTTAGAAGAGCAATATCTGCCGAAATTCAGCGGTGATGTATTACCTCAGACACCGATTGGTATTTGCTTAGCATTGGCTGACCGTTTGGACACATTGGTTGGTATTTTTGCGATTGACCAAGCACCGACGGGTTCAAAAGATCCGTTTAGCCTACGTCGTTCTGCTATTGGTATTTTGCGTATTTTGATTGAAAAGCAGTTGCCGATTAATTTGGTAGCGCTCGTTGAGCAAGCGATTAAAGGCTATAGCGATGCTGAAGGTAGCAAGATTGAAAAAATGGGTGATACTTTTACGCAAGTTATAGCATTTTTAAACTCGCGCTATCGTGCGATGTATACCGAGCAAGGCGTTAGCGTTGATACGATTCAGGCAGTGCAAGCGATTAACCCGCATATGCCACTTGATTTTGATCAGCGTATCCGTGCAGTGCAAGCATTTAGCGAGCTGTCACAAGCGTCGATGTTGGCTGACTCGAACAAACGTGTTGCCAACATCTTGGCAAAGTCAGAAGTGAGCGTGGCTGATACAGTCGACGAAGCGCTACTATCTGAGACTGCTGAGCAAAATTTATATACGAATGTGAAGCAAGCACAGACAGTGGTACAACCATTACTAGAGCAGGCTGACTATACGCAAGTATTGCAAACGCTTGCTAGCTTAGATGAGCCGTTGACACAGTTCTTTGACGGTGTGATGGTTAATAGTGAAGATGCTGCGCTTAAAAACAATCGCTTGGCATTGTTAAAACAGGTTCGTGCGTTGTTCTTGACTGTGGCTGATATTAGCGAGCTACAACTGTAATTCTGCTAAAACCTGATTGTTATTTTAACCTGATTATTGTTTTTAAAGAAAAACCTGGCTTATCATGGCCAGGTTTTTCTTTTATAAAGCAGCGTCATTAGTTGGTACGGTCATTTATAAGCACAGCCATTTTTTAGAAGTGTCATTCAGTGAATTTATTCGACAATTCAGTGTCATCAGCAATTAAACGGTAAAGGCATTGTATTGTCGCTATTATTGACGGTAAAATTTATCTTATCAAAACGTCACGAATAATCATTGGCTGAGCTGTTTTAGCCATTTCTCACGTTTATCCCTCATTGAAGGAGCATTGCCGTGTTTGCCGTTATTATAGTTATCCTCATTATTTGGGCATCGATGTGGGCTTTTTATAAGTTTATGTACCCACGCGCACCCAAAAGCATGATGCCAAAAGAAGGTGATGTGACCACACCGCGCCAGTGCAATTTTTGTGGCAACAGCTTGGCTGAATATCGCGGTGTACTCGAAACCGGTCAGACTACGCCAAGCGTGGCGACAGATAGAGATGGTAATACTGACGCTGATAGTAAAGGCAGTCAGGAGTTGTTCTTTTGCAACTATGAGCATCAAGCAGACTTTCACGCCGGCAAGACTTATAAACCTTATGCGTAAGTAGATAAATGACTGACATAAAAAAGCGCTTAGCTTTATTGGCTAGGCGCTTATTGACTTAATAAAATACGATGCATTTACAGAATAGAGTGTGCGTCTTTCATGATTTTATTGAGTAATGCTTCAGATTGTTTGCTTTGCTGCATACGATCTTCGTCACTTCTTTGATTGGCATGGATTTTTTCATACAAATTCAAGCAGCACAGTACCAATAGGCTCTCTTGACTGAGGCTAGGTGCTTCTTTTTTTAGATCAAGGGCATGATTATTTATATAAGAGACCGCTGACATTAGCTCTTCTTGCTCGTGTACTGGGCAATAGATGGGGTAGGTCACACCTGCAATCGCGATATCGACCTTTTTGATTTGTGGCTCAACAGGCTTAGTCGGTTTGATTGTTGCTTGAGATACTGTGCTGGCTGTGCCTGCTCCGGTAGAGTTGGTTTTTTGAGATTGCGCCCTTATATCTTGCGCTTGGTTATTGTTTGGCTGTTTTTCTATCAGTTTTTTTTGGTCATCAGTCATGATTAATCCTAGCGTATGTGGTCAATGAAATAAGTGATATAGTCAAATCTATACAAATCCGTTACGTCGTCATCCTCGCTAAGCATACTAATGTATAACTTGCACTCGGTTCCCTTGTATCGAAATTATATTGAACCGACTATACGAGTATGACAGGTCGTGCTGAGTAGCTAGATGAACGGTTTGTTTGTATTACCCGTTATCGCTAACGATTAACCTTCCGCTTGGTCAATCAGCGTGAGACGTTGTAGTACCACTTGTGTACGTTCCGCTGCCAGCTGGTTTTTCTTTTGCAGCTCACTGTTCTGTTGTTTGATATCACTGTATTGCTGTTTGAGTTCGTTATTATGCTTTTGCAGATCGCTATTTTGTTGTTGCAATTGGCTGATTTCTTTTTGTTGTTTGTCTTGATCTTCACCAATCATATGATGCGCTTCTGCTAGACTTTGATAGCGCTTGTCGAGATCATTCAATTGTTTTTTAGCAGCATCACGTTCGCTGTAACTGGTATCAAGCTTGGTTTTTAGGGCGGTAAACTCTTTTGAATCAGTAACAGGATGTTGTTTTAGGCTGCTAAGTTCAGCACTGACAAGCTGATACTGTTTTTTGATGTCGAGTACCATTTTTTCTAATATTCTAAGTTGGTCATACATAGTCAGTTTTTATCCTTAACAAGTAAGCGTGAATGAGTTTTGTTCGCTGCATTTAATAATGCCATAGGTGACCGCATAATATCTATATCAACAAAGTAATTACAAGCATGAGGCTTGGTATTTTTACTTTTATTCGTGGGTGATTTGTCTAGGACATCTTGCCGCGACTGTTTTTATTTTATAAGCAAATCAATTACTAGGATCTCTATTATGAATGATAATATCTCTGGCTGGAACACTTGGTTGACTGCGTTTGACGATTGGACCGATGTGTCTATCAGTGAGGTGCACGGTATGATGACAGGGCTGATGACGGCTTGCAATGCCCCTGATGAGGCCGTCTGGGCCAAAGTGTTTGAAGAGCTGAGCTTTTCATCGCTACCTGACGAAGCATTGACCTTGTTGACAGAAGAAGCCGAAGACACTGTGTTTCAGCTTAAAGACAAGGATGATGCATATTCTTATACACCGCTGGTGCCAGATGATGAACATGACTTATACGAGCGCGTGATGGCATTGAAACAGTGGGCAAACGGTTTTATGACCGGTTTTGGTATCACCGACTGTGGCCTCACCAAGGAAGAAAATGAGATGCTGTCTGATTTGGCCAAAATCGGTGGCATTCGCTTAGAAGACGACGAAGATTTTGAAGGCGGCGAAGAGTCTTATTTGTATATCTATGAATTTGCGCGCATGGTACCAGTCAGTTTTGCCACACGTAAGCGCAAGGCCGTCAAAGACATCGCGCTGATCGCTGGACTGTCTATCGATGCAAAAACCACCAAAGAGTTACAAGCAGAAGGAAAGTTGCCAAAGCCAATGCCACCAGTGGTTGATGCGATGAATCAAAATAACCCATCGTAAGGCGTATCTGACACATCACAGTTCTGACAAACCGTAATAAGGATATTGTATGACCATAACTAACGATAACAATGATGACAGTCAAACTCAGCTTGAGTCTGTATATCCCTCCCAAAGTCTCGATTGGCTGACACGCCTTATCGCCTTTGATACGGTCAGCCGCCATTCTAATTTGGCTTTGATTGAAGACATACAAAGCTATTGTGAGCAATTGGGTTTGACGGTCGATTTGACATTCAACGACACCAAGACCAAGGCCAATTTATTTGTGACAGTACCGGCTGGCAAAAACGCTGATATCGTCAATAATGGTCTAGTCTTGTCTGGTCATACGGATGTTGTACCAGTCGATGGTCAGGAGTGGACGTCAGATCCGTTTGCAGCGATGATTCGTGGTGACAAGCTATATGGCCGCGGGTCTTGTGACATGAAAGGCTTTATCGCTTGTGCGCTGAGTCTATTGCCACAGGCTGTGCAGCTATCAAATAATGGTCAGCTGCGTCGTCCACTGCATTTGGCCTTATCGTTTGACGAAGAGGTTGGCTGTTTGGGTGCGCCATTGATATTGGCAGACCTAAAGGCACGAGGCATCACCCCTGACTATTGTATCGTGGGTGAGCCGACCAATATGGCAATGGTAGTTGCGCACAAAGGCATCTCCATTTATCGTTGCCGTGTGCATGGTAAGTCAGCGCATTCATCGCTGACTGCGCAAGGGGTCAATGCCATCAGCTATGCCAGTCGCTTGGTTGGCTATGTAGATGAATTGGCAGAAACGCTTAGCGCTCGTGATGATGGTGATGCGCTGTTCACTGTGCCTTATTCAACCTTGTCAGTCGGTACGATACAAGGCGGCACGGCGACCAACATCGTGCCCAATCTGTGTGAATTCACCTTTGATTATCGTAACCTGCCGCACATGACGCAAGACGATATCCTAGAGCCAATTCAAGCAAAGGCGGCAGAGCTAACGGCTCAAATGCAAGCCCGCGCGCCAGAGACGGGTATTGAGCTATTACAAGAAGTGAGTGTGCCAGCAATGACCGATAATGACAGCGCTGAGCTGCAATCATTGATAGCGGCACTGACAGGGGATGACGAACGTCAAAAAGTGGCTTATGCGACAGAAGGTGGTCAGTTTACCAATGCGGGCATTCCAACGATTATCTGTGGCCCTGGCAGTATTGAGCAGGCTCACAAAGCAGATGAATATGTTGAGCTAAGTGAGATAACACACTGTGATGCATTTTTGCAGAAATTGCTAGACAGCTGCACAAGTAAATAATGTATTAAAATACTAGGGCATGTCCTCAATTCAATCGACAGTCATCTAAATGGGTTAAAATGACTAAATCTTGCCAAACGGCGTCAAATAGCTGACTAATATCTCGATATTATCTGCGCTATCTTCCTTGTTTGACTACAATTTATCTCATTTTTATCACCATTTTTAAAATGAGGACACGCCCTAGACATAAGTATATAATATGAGTAAGTATAAATAATACCGCCTAAATGGCGGTATTATTTTTTGGTAATGTAGCGACTCTTACGAGAGTTGCTAATTTATAAATAGTAGGGGTTTGTTGTGACTTGGCATCTGTTTGCATTGTTTTTCGCCAGTACTTTTTTTATATCAGCGACCCCAGGTCCGAACATGCTGCTAGCATTCCAGTATGGTATGAACTATGGAGTGAAGCGAACGCTGTGGACGCTGGCAGGGTTGAGCCTTGGGCTATTTATACTCCTCCTCTCGACCCTGCTTGGACTCGATGTGATCAGTCGCCAGTCACCTTGGCTATTGACGATTATCAAAGCAGTTGGCGCGGCGTATTTGATTTATCTAGGTATCGGCTCATGGCGCGATGCGGGTGATGGTAGCTTAATGAAAGACGCTCGCGAAATGAGTGAAGACGTCGCAGAGGAATACTTTGCGTTTGACAGTGAAAGCAAAGCTAATATACTGCAGCCACGCTCGCTATCTAGCGCGGCAGTCAAAGTATCTCCAAGTAACACGACCTTATTTCGTACAGGTGTCTGGGTATCCTTATCTAATCCTAAGGCCATCTTATTCTTTGCGGCATTTTTTCCGAAGTTTATCAATTTTAGTGCGCCACTATGGCCGCAATATGTCTTATTGACCCTAGGCTTATTTTTGAGTGAGACAGTTTGGCAGATTATTTATACCTTAGGTGGTAAAAAGCTCGCAAGCTGGCTAGATGTAGGCAATCGCCTAGCTTGGCTCAATCGTGGTTGCGGAGTGATATTTATAATCATTGCTGCAGCTCTATTAGCTGAAGTTATAAATAGCTTTATGGTTTAAATTTTTTTAAGCTCTATGTTTGAAGTAAAATTTTAAAAGCAATACGTTTAATGGATATAAATTTCATGATGTTTCCTATGTAAATAAAATTAATTATTGACTTTATTTTTTAAATCGTTATTATTACCATATTGATTTATTAGCTTCTATGTAAGTGATAAGTTATTCCAATAAATCTGCTACTATTGTCTACAATAATTAGCCACAACCTATGGAGGAATCATCGTGTCCTATTTAACTATCAAGACGTTTTTAAAGATTGAATGTGTAAACTACCTGACAGCAATGACAACTTCGAAAAGGTTTGGCTGAATCTATATATAAGCTATTGAGTAATATCCTACTTATTGGTATTAACAAATAGCCTTCTGTATCTACTTGCGCTAACCCTCTTCTAGGTCTACTGTGCCAAAATCGCTCTGCGATTGTGCTAAGCCATATTACGCTTGCTGTTATCTGTCTACCTAACATTTTTCTTTACCGCTATTGCTAATGAGGCAATTCACGCTATTGTTTAGCGTATGCTTTTCTGCGTGCATAATATTTATGCTCTCAATTTTGGTACGGTAAAAGCTTTCTTTAAAACGTCCATCATAAATTAACCATGCATTTTTATTGATTTTTTAATTAATAAAAATACGGTATTTTATTGTCTTTATTTTATGATTTATTAACTTATGTGCTTATTAAACGTATCGTTTAATTGAGGTGGGTAAGTAATGTCTAAAAATTATAATAGTCAAAATAAAAATATTTCGTATGGTTATTAAAATAATAAAATGGAAATAATAAATAATGAGCATTAAATTAATATTAAACGAAAATCGTAAACATGGCGTACCCGTCAAGATTTATACCTCGGACGTTGAGCAAGGTGCGATGCAGCAACTACGCAATTTAGCTCAGTTGGAGTTTGTACACTCGCATATCGCGGTGATGCCCGATGTGCACGTTGGCAAAGGCGCTACAGTCGGCAGTGTGATTCCGACCAAATCCGCCATTATTCCTGCCGCAGTCGGTGTCGATATCGGCTGCGGTATGAACGCGGTGCGTTTGTCCCTGAAGGCGAGCGACTTGCCTGATAGCTTAAGGTCATTACGCTCAGTAGTGGAGCAACAAGTACCAGTCGGCTTCAACATGCACAAGCAAATCCAAGCCAAGAACTCAACGCTTGATCCACTAGGTAAACGTCTAAAACCAATTACTGATAAGCATCCAGGTTTACTTAAAATGCTCAAAGGTTTTGAGCGTACTTGGGCGAAGCAGCTTGGCACGCTGGGCGGTGGCAATCATTTCATTGAGCTGTGCTTGGATGAAAACAAGGATGTCTGGGTCATGCTGCATTCTGGCAGTCGCGGCATCGGTAATTGTATCGGCCAGTACTTTATTAATTTAGCAAAAAAAGAGCGTCAATCGCGCTTCGGTCATGTTCCAGATCGAGATTTGTCTTATTTTGCCGAAGGGTCTAATAGCTTTGCTGATTATGTCGAAGCAGTGGGCTGGGCGCAGGACTACGCGTTAGAGAACCGCCGCGAGATGATGCGCTTAGTGATTAAGTCACTGCAGTCGCCACAAGCAGGATTGCCACGATTTCAGCTGACCAAAGAAGCCATTAATTGCCATCATAACTATGTCAATGAAGAGGTGCATTTCGGTGAGCAGGTCTATGTGACGCGTAAAGGTGCTATCAGTGCCTATGCAGGTGAGCTCGGCATTATCCCAGGCTCTATGGGAGCAAAGTCCTTTATCGTACGTGGTCTGGGCGAGGCTGAATCGTTTTGCTCATGTTCACATGGGGCTGGGCGCCAGATGAGTCGAGGCAAAGCCATGCGAGCGTTCACTATCGATGAGCTAAAGGCGCAGACGGATGGTGTCGAGTGTCGCAAAGACAAAGGCGTCATCGATGAGATACCCGGCGCTTATAAAGACATCGATGAAGTAATGGCCAATCAAGCTGACTTGGTCGAAGTGGTGCATACGCTGAAGCAGGTCATGTGTATTAAAGGCTAACGAGTAAAACCATAGCGAATCACGACGGCGTCAATCGAGCTTAATGTACTAAGTGTACTATTTGCGCTCGATTTCCTAGTCGCGGCCTCACTATGTTGTTACTCGAATATATAAAACAGATTTAGAGTTATTAAAAATATAGGTAACAATATGAGCTTAAAAGAAACCTTAAAAAAGGCCAAACAGATTGAACGACAGTTAGAGCAGCAAGCTGAGACAGGTGTGCAACACTCGCTAGGCACTGTCAAACCACGTAATTATCTAGCGCTTGATCCACTATTAAGAAAAGGTGGTATTCATGAAAAAGAAGATATCGATATCGTCCGAAAAAAACGTCGCCGCGAGACCAAACAGCAGTTACGGAAGACAGATTGGCTATCAGAATAATGAGTATTAATATTAACCCCCAAAAAAGCCGCTCGCTATTATAGTGAACGGCTTTTTTATTTTTGCTAAAACTTATAGCTTAACCATTGTTACCTTAACCACTATGCCAATACTTCGATTAACTCACCTTTGACCATGTGCGGGCTGACGAAATCAGTAATACGTACGCTCACGAGTTTACCCAACATCTCATCCATTTTCTCAACATCATGAGGGAACATGACGGTACGGGTGTTATCTGCAGTACCGATTAAACAGTCAGGATGACGGTTGGCAACTTGTTCAACCAAGACGCGAGTCGTAGTGCCGACCATTTCATGCGTTTTAGCAAGTGTTGAGTCAATGATGACTTTCTGAAATTCAGCCAAGCGAGCTTTTTTAGTGGTGAAGCTCACATCATCTGGCAATTCTGCCGCTGGCGTGCCTGGGCGCTTAGAGTAGATAAAGCTATAAGAGTGATCGAAATTCAATTCTTTTGCTAGATTTAAAGTATCTTGGAAATCTTGATCCGTCTCACCAGGGAAGCCAATGATAAAGTCGCTCGACAAGTGAATATCCGGACGAATGGCTTTAAGCTTGTTAATCTGATTGATATACACATCAATCGTATGGTTGCGTTTCATCGCCGCCAAGATAGCGTTTGAGCCACTTTGAACTGGTAGATGCAAGTGCGACACCAGCTCTGGCAATTGTGCATACGCATCAATGATGTCATCAGTGAATTCAAGTGGATGGCTGGTCGTATAGCGAATACGCTCAACGCCATCGACATGCGAGACATAATGCAACAGCTCAGCGAAACGGCAAATGCTGCCATCATCCTTTTCACCGCGATAGCCGTTGACATTTTGACCCAAGAGATTGATTTCACGCACGCCTTGCGCTGCTAAGCTATCAATCTCAGCCAATACGTCATCGAGTGGACGTGACAATTCTTCACCGCGGGTATAAGGAACGACGCAAAATGAGCAATATTTTGAGCAGCCTTCCATGATAGAGACAAAGGCTTTAAAGCCTTCTACTCTTGGCTCAGGTAAAAAGTCGAATTTTTCAATACTTGGGAAAGAGACGTCAACTGTGCCGATACGATTTTTTGGTGCAATCTCACGCTGTTCATGTGATTGATCATATAGCTCTGGCAGACGATGCAAGGTTTGTGGGCCGAATACCATATCGACGTAAGGCGCACGTTTTTGAATATTGTCGCCTTCTTGCGAGGCCACGCAACCACCGACACCGATCACAAGGTCAGGGCGTTTTTCTTTTAGTTTGCGCCAACGACCCAATTCTGAAAATACTTTCTCTTGCGCCTTTTCGCGAATAGAGCAGGTATTCATTAGCAGTACATCGGCCTCATCGATATCATGCGTGACTTCCATACCGTGGGAATCACCGAGCACGTCGAGCATCTTGCCAGAATCATAGACATTCATCTGACAGCCTTGAGTGGTCACAAAGACTTTTTTGGTGGCTGGTTTATTGACAGGGGATTGGGCTGAACTTGCTTCATTGAGTGCAGTGACAGCAGGCGCGCTTGCGGTTGTTTCAGCAGCAACGTCATGATTGCGGGGATTGAATACAGTAACACTCATAAGGATAAGTCCATGATTGACTAAAAATATAGCGAAATATAGCAGGGTAGCCGATTAACAGGTGGCGTATTTTATCACAACCCTCTAGCAATGTGAAAAATTAGCACAGGCTATCTATCCGTCATATTATAAATAATTCATAGTAGGATCAATTATTTACTATCATTGGTCTCTATTTTTATAGAAAACAAGCAGCACTATCATTTCTATGTTACACCGTACTGTCCTATTTATTGACAAAAGGTAAAGTGGATGGTTGAAAGCGTGATGAGTATAGTATGATAAGCGCAATAACCTCGGCGATGTTTGGTCAATCGTTGTTCACATATTTGTAGAGACATAATAAAGAGAGTCAATATGACAAAGTTGCGTGTTACTCGTAACATCAAGGATGAAGCGTCTATCAGTCAAAAACACGCGTCAAAGCGAATCACAGTAGGTACGCTACGGATGAGTGCACTGAGCGTCGCAACAGCAGTGAGTGCGCTCGGCATATCACAAGTGGCCTGTGCAGAGCTGACATGGGGCGATGATGAGAGCTACCAGCAAGAAAGCAATTATCAGCAAGACAGCAGTATTGATTCGTTTATGGGCGCTGCTATCGCTGCTGATCGCGGTGATGTCAGTGCGCTCTATAATTATGAGCAAACGATGAGTGGTAGCTTATTTGCGATGTATCCCACTTACTGGCGCATGAATCTAGACCTCGATTCACAGAGCTCAGCGGCTGTGTCGCAGTTTGTGCGCCAATATCCAGATACAGTGATGGCTGAGAAGTTAGTGGCTGACTTTGCTGAAACCAAGGCGAGCTCTAACGATTATGCGTCGGTCAGACAGGTGGCCAATCTGATCACCAATGCAGATGCCAGTGAGCGCTGTGCGGTGGCTTTAGGGTTCAATAATGGCGGCGATACCATGCGCGCTATGGCAGCCAAATCTGATGTTTGGTTGAATACCCTAAAGCAGCCTGCGCTATGTGACCAATTAGCGATGGAGATGAATAACAACGCACTGATCAGTAATCAGGATCGTGCCTCACGCCTCAAGCGTATGCTTCGTAAAGGTAAGACAGGCGATATCATGGCGTTGTCGTCTCGTTTAGGTACGCCTATTGATTACTCAGCATTGAGTGAGGTTCAGCTCAATCCGTCCGAATTTTTTAGTCGATTTGGTCGTGAGCCTGCCAGTCAAACCAATCAACATCTGTATTTATATGCCATTGGACGCCTAGCTGATAAGTCTTATCGTGAAGCGCAGCAGCAGCTGGATTTTGACATTAGACAAGACAATCAGCGCTCAGTAAAACTGCTGAATGATGACACCCGTCGCTATGCTTATCGTACCCTTGGGGTAAAGCGTATGAATCATAATACCGATGATGGTTTCAACGCTGAAGCAGTGGACTGGTTCCGTAATAGTTTAGATGATGATTTTAACTTCGAAGAAGCAGAAGACTATGCCATGGCGGCGATTCGCTTTGGTCGCTGGGATGATGTGGTCGAAGCCATCTCAAAAATGGAAGCCGAAACCCAAAAAGGCAATCAGTGGCAGTATTGGTTGGCGCGTGCTTATGAGCAGTCAAGCAGTAGTAGTAAGCGCAGCACGGCCAAAAAAATGTATCAAAATATCGCAAAGAGTAACGACTACTACGGTTTGATGGCAAAAGACAAAATAGGCCAGCGTTTTGATGCCCGTCAACTGGGCGGTAGTAACTTGCCTAATGTCAGCACCGCTGATCGTGCCCGTGTCATGCAGGATGGTAACTTTGCGCGTGCTTTTGCGCTGTATAACTCTGATGCCAGCCGCGCTTATGCCAATCGTGAGTGGAATTGGGCCGTCAAGCAGGCACGTGATAAGCGTGATGATAATCTAATCATCGCTGCAGCTCGCCAAGCGTATGATATGGGCTGGCTCGACCGTGCTATTTATGCTGTCGACAATACAGACAGAGTCGATAGCGTTGCGCTCTCACATCCAATGCCGCACCAAGATGCTGTGGTTCGTTATAGCCAGTCAGCAGGGATTGATCCAGCATGGGCTTATGGCATCATGCGTCAAGAGAGCCGCTTTGTCACATCGGCGCGCTCAAACGTTGGTGCCAGTGGACTGATGCAAGTCATGCCTGACACCGCAAAATATATCGCTCGCAATTTGGGTGAAACCTATAGCGCCAGTCGTGCCAACACGGGTGATACCAATATTCGTTATGGTACGTGGTATATGGGTGATATCTTGGGCAAGCTCAATCGTCAGCCTGTCGTTGCCACGGCAGGCTACAATGCTGGACCTAATAATGCCAAGCGTTGGCAGCCTGTGTACGGTTCGCTCGAGGCCGATCAGTACGTCGAGTCAATCGCATTTCCTGAGACGCGCAACTATGTCAAACACGTGATGGAAAATGCTACTATCTATAGCAGTCTTTTGGGCGCTCATCAGCCGATCAGTCAGCGTATGGGCACAGTACCTGCTGTCTTTTAATCTGCTTGGTTTTTTATCTGTACCTAGTTTTAGATGCGGCACCGTATCAATTAGAGTATTAGAGACATAGCTCAATTGAATAGACCACTAACACATCATTGTTAGTGGTCTATTGTTATCAGCTTATAGATTGACCAAGACTTGTCGATTTGTCTAGGGCGTGTGGCGTGTCCTCATTTCAAGAATAGTGGTAAAAATGAGATAAGTTGCCGTCAAACAAGGAAAATAGCACAGATAATATCGAGATATTAGTCAGCTATTTGACACCGTTTGGCAAGATTTAGCCATTTTCAACCCATTTAGATGACTATCAATTGAATTGAGGACATGCCCTAATAAAGTGCTTGTTTTCAAAACACTTCTTGACCATTAGGACAAAGTTTACGTTTTTGCTATAGATTAAAAAGAACGTTTTGTTACCATTAGCCTAGCAAGTACCCAAATTTTTTAAGCTCATAAGTAGAGGGTTATCTCTCTTATACCTGAATACAGCACCTTAAACTATCGCCTATCTTTTATCATTGCTAACGAACTGTCCTCAGCCCTATGATTAAAAAAGCCAGAATAAGCGTAAATATACCGTCACTTCGTTGCTTATACCCATTAGGTACAAAAGTGATGAACAGTCATGTCACGGGTAAAGTCAATACGGCGGTGGGTTTTGGTGCCTTGCTAATCATGCAGGGCATTATGATGTTATCTGCCCAGGCTGCAAATACCGTCAAAACAGGTCAGCGTGTGCTGATGATTGAGATGACGCCAGCACTTTGTAGTCTGCAACCAACGCGCGCACGTATGCGTCAATGCCTAGAAGGATATTCGCTGACGGTATCAGGCTTGGACATGGGGTATGGTGAGCGCTGCGGCCGTGGTAGTGAACCACGATTGACCCCATTACAGTTAAAAGTAGTCAATCGTATCATGCCAGATACTACGGTACGTAGCCAAACCTGGCAACGCTATGGTGCCTGTAGTCCGCTAAGTGCCAGCAGTTATTTCCGTCAAATTACCAACTATGCGGGTGCATTAAAGCTGCCCAATGAGCTCAATACTGGCAACAGTTATACCGTCACCAAATCGCGATTTATCAGTCAAATGACCCGTCTAAACAGTGGTATGTCTACTGCTAGTGTTGATCTTATTTGCCAAGAGGGCAGTCGTCGTCAGTCCATATTGACCGACATACATGTCTGCTATGAAGGTAGCGAGTTTGGCTCCTGCTATGGCAAAACTGACAACTGTGGTAGCAAGTTTATTATCTCAGGTGGTCGTTAATTTTTAATCAAAACCCTCCATATATCGTCTCTTTAATGATGACTTTCCTGTCATTTATTTCTATTTTTTAGCGAACATAGTCCAATTCTAGCGTCAAATAATGGCTCTCTATCCTGCTATCTTATCTTCTATAAAGTGCTCAAGCGTATAGTCCAAAAGGATTTGAGTACTATAAGAGTCATCTCGTATAAAATGTAACAATATAATCTTCAGTGGTCGTCTTGCGGTATCTAGACGGTTAATGTGATGAAGTGCTACACTAGCTCTCGGTTTATAGATGCTGCTACGCAGCTCACCACTCGATATATAAAACGATAATCATCCATTAGCGTTATGAATTATCTAATAATCAATTAGGGAGTATTCCATGTCAATGAAACAGCCTTTACGTGTTGCCGTCACTGGTGCCGCTGGTAATATCAGCTACGCGATGCTATTTCGTATTGCATCTGGCGAGATGCTAGGTAAAGATCAGCCAGTTATTTTGCAATTACTTGAAATCACTCCAGCACTTGACGCCCTAAAGGGTGTGGTCATGGAACTAGAAGATTGCGCATTCCCATTGTTGGCGGGTATTGTTCAAACTGATGATGCTAACGTTGCATTCAAAGATATCGACTATGCTTTGCTAGTTGGCGCACGTCCTCGTGGCCCAGGCATGGAACGTAAAGACTTGCTAGAAGCCAATGCTGCGATTTTCTCAGCACAAGGTAAAGCATTGAATGACGTAGCAAGCCGTGACGTGAAAGTATTGGTAGTGGGTAACCCTGCGAACACCAACGCGCTTATCGCTCAACGTAATGCACCAGATCTTGATCCACGTAACTTCACAGCAATGACTCGTCTAGACCACAACCGTGCCATGGCTCAGTTGGCTGGCAAAACTGACAGCACTGTCAATGACGTGAAAAAAATGATCATCTGGGGTAATCACTCATCAACTCAGTATCCAGATCTAACGGCTTGTACTGTTAATGGTAAGCCTGCACTAGATCTAGTTGATCGTACTTGGTACGAAGGCACTTATATCCCAGAAGTACAACAACGCGGCGCAGCGATTATTAAAGCTCGCGGTGCATCATCTGCTGCTTCTGCTGCCAACGCTGCTATTGCACACATGCGTACGTGGGCACTAGGTACTGATGAGAACGATTGGGTATCTATGGGCGTTTACTCAAACGGCGAATACGGTATTGCGGAAGGTTTGATTTACTCATTCCCATGTACTTGTACTAATGGCGACTGGTCTATTGTAGACGGCGTTGATGTATCATCTGATTTCTCAAAAGAGAAAATGGCTGCGACTGAGCAAGAGCTTAGCGAAGAGCGTGATGCAGTAGCACACTTACTACCATAAGTAGATATTTTGCTTAAGTGGTAATACCAAAAGTAGCACACAAAAAAGCCCTCTGAAATATGAGGGCTTTTTTGTGTCTGTCTGAACCAGTTTCATGATTTTTTATCGTGAATTGGCTAAATGGATAAAAACTTGCTATTAACACAATTGATAACGTTAGATAAACGTTGATTAACAGCTTTTTAAACGAAACTTGCTACAATAATTAAGTCAATTTGAATAATAACTAATTCACACTATTTAAGGAAAAATTATGTTGGGTGAACCAGAATATAATATGAATGAGCTATTTGCTCAATTGGGTCTTGATAACACTGATGAAGCGATTGATAACTTTGTCGAAAACAATCCACTATCAAGCGAAGAAAAGTTAACTGAAGCGAGCGTTTGGACGGACAACCAGCGCATGTTTTTGCAAGAAGAATGGCAAAAAGACGCAGCATGGGTTGAAGTCATTGACGACTTGAACGTGCGTATGCATCCCGATGCCTAAACACGTATAACCAATAACATATAGCTAATAAAAAGCCCCAAGATATTAATATTATCATGGGGCTTCTCTGTGCGGATGAGGTTAGCTAAACCTTAAGCTTGTTTTTTACGCCACTCAAGTAAATCAGCGACATCTTGATGAATGCCAGCCTTCAACGCCTCTAAGCCTTCATAACGGCGCTCGCCATGCAAAAAGTGCAAGAAGCGTACTTGCAAGTTCAATCCATATAAATCGGCTTGCAGCTCTGGGAAATGGACTTCAAGTCGCCAGTCACTGCCTTTATTCACCGAAGGTCTGATACCGACACTGGCTGTGCCAAACAAACTATGCGTGCGCAGCCCTGTTATACCAACTTTTTCGTTAACCGCATTTACGGTTAGGCCATCAGCTATCACATTACCATCCTCGTCTAGGCTGACCACATCGACTGCAAAAATACCATGCAAAGCTGGTTTTATTCGCTGCAAATCGATATTGGCGGTAGGGAAGTTCATAGTGCGACCAATCTGATCGCCACGAACGACGGTTCCTGTGATGGCATAGTGACGACCAAGCAAGGCATTGGCAGCTTGAATATCACCTACTAATAATAAATCACGAACGCGAGTAGAGCTGATACGTGTAGCGTCGTTATCGATAGTATCAATACTGCCGCTACCAATACTATCGCTATTAGTATTGCCATCAGTGACCGTATGCAGATTGGTCACATCCAAGCCATAGTGACGCAAAAACTGGCTGTCACCAGTGCGGTCATGACCAAAGCGAAAGTCATCACCCAGCACCAGTGCTTTTACATTCAAGCGCTTGGCCAAAATATCTGCAAACGCCTGTGCAGATAGTGAGCGAAAATCGCTATCAAACCCTGCCACGATTAAGGTCTCAACCCCATACTCTGCGAGTAACGCTTGTTTTTCTGCCAAGTTGGTCAAACGGGCAGGTGCTTTATCAGGGGCAAAAAACTCACGCGGCTGTGGCTCAAATATCATGACAGCAGCCTCAAGGTTTTGGGCGCATGCAATGTCACGGACTTGAGCGAGCATTGCTTGATGGCCCAAGTGAACACCATCAAAGTTGCCAATCGTCAGCACGCAGGGCGATAGCGCTACTGGACTGGTAGTTTCAGACAGTGTGCTTGGTGATGCGATCAGTTGCTCAAGAAAATAGGTTTTCATAAATTTCAGCTATGACAAGACCAAATAAAAAAACGAAAAAACACATCTATACTTAACATTGATGTGTCTCAAATCAGCCATTATAAAGTAAAATAGCCACACTAACACCCTATAGTCTGTGTGCAATGATGGCATGACCCATAGGATGATTATTCTTTATTATCAACGATGCTAATCACAATCCCAATAACGATGGAGATCTTATGACCGATGCTGCCTTAAATACCAACCCAACCGAACTATCAACATATCAGCTCAGCGATCAGTTCTTTGTGCAGCGTGCGAGTAAAGAAGATTTAGCAGGCGTTTTAGACGTTTATAACCAAAGCATACCTGGTAAACAAGCAACTGCCAATCTGGCATTGGTCACCGTAGATGAGCGTATGGCTTGGTTTGAAGAGCATATAAACAGTACCACGCGCCCCATTTATGTGGTCAAAAAAGCACTAGCGCATAACGACAGCACAGAGCAGACAGTATCGCAGGTAGTGGCATGGGGCAGCTTTAGCGATTTGTACGCGCGCACCGCCTATCATATCAGTACAGAGATCAGCGTTTATCTAAGTCAAGACTGCCATGGGCAAGGACTTGGTAGCTCATTGACACGCTGGATGCTGTCTCAAGCGCCACGCTTAGGAATACGCAATGTCATCGCGCTAGTATTTGCTCACAATCAGCCAAGCTTAGGACTGTTCCGCAAGCTTGACTTTGAGCAGTGGGGATATATGCCAGAGGTATGCGATATGGATGGATTCATCGCTGATGTCGTGATGCTCGGTAAAGCCGTGACCTCAGACAATACCTCAGATAAAGAGACTAAGGCGCGTTAACCCAAGACATCTTAAACTAAGAACTCTTAATCTAAGAAGTGTTAGCCTAAGAAACTTCTACCTAACAAGCCTTAACCCAGAATCTTCCATTGACCTTTTATTTTCTGTAGCTGGTAGGTCAATGGTGCAGGTTCACTCTGTCCTTTGAGCATCAACTCGCCGGTAATGGTGGCACGGGTTTTGTCATCATTATAGGTGGTATCGGTAATAGTAACGCCTTCGACAGTCTGCTGAAATGCCGACTGAGTGTTGGCAAGCTCTTTTTCAAAATTTGCCATATCTACTTGATAGTAAGCTACCGCGTCTTTTACATCGCCGTAATACAAACTGTTTAGAGCTTGTTTTACCGTATCCTCTGGCGTGCCAGCTTGCGTTGGATTGGTCACTAGGCTCTTTTGTTTGGTCGCAGGGGTCACTGGGTTGATGTTATCACTATCAATCGTTGTCTTATCTTCAGCACCGTCTGTGACTTCGCCTGTTTCGCTACTACTATCAGTGGTCTCTTCTTGATCGGCCATATCATTGTTTAATGTGACGTCTTCTGAGGTATTTTCACTATCGGCAGTAGATTGAGTGTCCGCAGATTCATTATTGCTGCAACCGCTAAGCAGTAGTCCGGTACTTAGGATACCCGTTGCTAGCAGAAGTGGTAGGCGCTGTAAAATTGGCTGCTTCGTTGTCATATCAAACCTCAAATTTCATGTATTCATTAGTGGTTCATTATGACAACTATCAGGGGCGAGCATTGTCAATTCTCATAACAGGCTTGTTTTGGTTTCGTAAGCCTATATCTGCCGGTATTTCAGTCTATCCATGCTTGAGCTGGCGAGGACGGAATCCTGTCGCGAGTAATACCACACCATACACAATGGCGCCTACGGCACACATGATAACGAGTGCGATGATACGTTGCCACTGGGCATCATCGGTAGGGAAATAAGGTAGCATGGCATAAAGTATGCCTATCATTGAGCCAGTTGCTATCGCAAATTGTATGAACAGTTTTTTCCAATGAGTGTCAAAACGGAAGATATCGCGCTTGTGCAAGAAGTAATATAACAAACCTGCATTGACGAAAGATGCCCCTGTCGTTGCCAACGCCAAACCACCGTGTAGCGGTATCTCTAAGAAATAAAATATACCAATAAATATCAAACTAAAGACCATATTGGCAATGACGGAGATAATACCAATTTTTACGGGTGTTCTCATGTCTTGACGGGCAAAGAAAGCGGGCGCAAAAATCTTAATGAGCATGAACCCTAGGATACCACCTGCCATACTGCGTAGTGCCAGCGAGCTCATCTGTGCATCACGTAAGGTAAACTCACCACGTAAAAACAGCGCTTGCATCAGTACATCGGCCAATACAAATAGCGCGGCTGAGGCAGGGACACCCACCAAAATAATCAGACGTGCCGCCCAGTCAATGGTCTTTCTAAAACTGACATCGTCTTTTTGCGCATCACTTTTTGATAGACTCGGTAAGATAACTGTACCAATCGCCACACCAATCAGACCCAATGGCAGCTCGCTCATACGTTCGGCCGCATAGAGCCAAGACACCGAACCGCCAATCATCAATGAGGCAAATATCGTATTCAACAATAAATTAATCTGCGTGACAGAGACACCAAAAATAGCAGGGAGCATGAGCTTTAAAATACGACGAACGCCTTCGTGCTGAAAGTCAATTTTGGGCGCGACCAACAGTTTTTGTTGCCATAGCTGCGGCAGTTGTATCAAAAACTGTAGTAGACCTGCGATAGCAACCGCATAGCCAAGCGCCATGATAGGGGTGTCAAACATCGGTGCAAATATCAGCGCCCCACCGATCATACATAGGTTTAATAATACTGGCGCAAAGGCAGGTGCCGCAAACCGACCATAGCTTTGCAGAATGCCACTGGCAAAAGCGGTCATGGAAATGAACAGCAAATAGGGAAAGGTCAGGCGTAGCAGCTCAGCGGTAATGGCAAACTTGTCAGGCTGATCGGCAAATCCAGGGGCAAATAGCGTGACCACCCAAGGCGCGATTAAAATGACAACCACCGTCAGCATCGACAAAACCAGTAATAGTGCGCCTGAAGTACGGCTGACTAGAATTTGCACTTGCTGTAAGCTGTATTTTTCTTTGTACTCTGACAGTACCGGAACGAATGCTTGGCTAAAAGCCCCTTCGGCAAATAGTCGTCGCAAAAAGTTTGGGATTTTGAAGGCGACCAAAAAGGCATCCATCAACCCACCGGCCCCAAAAACCCCTAACAATACAACATCACGTACCAGACCTAAAATACGCGACAACATGGTCATACTGCTGACGACCATGGTTGAACGAAATAACCGACTTTTTGCCATGAGAACCTATCTTGCTGAGTAATATACTGAGTTGTTTAATGAATGGTTGGCGTAAAAAAACTGACGAATTATAGCACTTTCACCATCGAGATAAATGGATTGGGTGTGGAATATGAGATATTGAAAACTTAGACTTCGCATCCTGATTTTGACTTAGAGTTAAATTGGCTAAATATTTTTATAAATTCCGTTTAGTATCTTAAATAATTCAGCACGCTCATCAATCATGGATTCTCTATATCTGACTGCATCATCGGCATCGAAACGAATATCTGTAGAATCTACTCTCTTTTTAAAAGCTATGACTGTTTCACCATATGATCTCAATGAGATTGAGGCTGCTTCATAGCCAAATAGTAACAACAATGATTCTGCTTCGGTCAACTTACTAAAGCAGTTGAATATATCGCGTTGCGCATCTAACAATGCTTGAGGTTTAAGGGCAGAGCTATCTAACAACAAGCGACGTCGCCAGTCAGTAGCAAATGCCCAATACTTTAAGGTTATGTGATTGAAAGACTCTACTTTTTCTGCGACTTCTTTTAGCATTTCAAACTCGCGCGTAACTTTGGCTTTTTTTCGATCATTACGATGCTGAGTTGTAGACAGTACAAAAGCAATAATGCCTGTTATAAGCGCACCTAAACCAATCTTCACTGCTGAATCGACCACTTCAATCCAAGTCATAAATTCTCCAAACAGTAATTACTATTAGATGACTTCTTACTTTGAAAAATCCGAAATTTTTTCACGCAGCCTTGACCACTCAAAATAATCACCAGGGTCGGTCTTGCGTCCTGGTGCGATATCACTATGACCGGTCAAATGCCGCCGCGTTTTGGGATAGGCCACGTATATAGCAGCGACAACTTTTGCAAGTGTCTCATATTGAGGGGCGGTAAAGGACACAAAATCTGACCCTTCAAGTTCGATGCCAATGCTATAATCATTACACTCAGGCCGTCCCAAATAGCTTGACCGACCTGCATGCCATGCGCGCTCATTGAAATTGACAAACTGAGTGATAGTGCCATCACGCTCGATAAATAAATGTGCTGACACCTCTGCACCTTTGATGGTCTGAAAATACGGATGAGCATCCCAGTCTAGTTGATTGGTGAATAACGCTTTTACATAAGGTAGGCCATCAGCTCCGCATGCACCAAATTCATTCGGTGGTAGACTAATATTGTGAATGATAATCGCATCAATACTCACATGATTCGGTCGTATATTATAATTGGGTGAAGCAAGCCACGTGGCTGCTGAGAGTAAGCCGTCTTTGATAGTCATTGATGACATAGAGGACGATAGGGGCAACGAGCTTGATGAAGATGTGGGCATAGTGCTCTCTTTTTATGATAGCGGTGATACGAGTAATGATTATAGTAGTAGTGATAGAGACTCTATCAAAGTAGTTATATGATAATGCACTTTTTATAGTGTTTGATTTTTTGGTTCAGCAGACCTTGATAGCGCTGATAGCGTATGAATAATAACGTGCGAGATTTTACCTCATGTCTATGAAACCGACGTCTATATCTATAGGTGCTACCTTAGCAAAAATCGGCCCACGAGCACGTTTATCAGTGGCTGTTGCTGGATTGCTATTATCCGTACCCGTTCAGGCATTTTTACCAACGCCACTCGCAGTCATTGAGCCTGACACCTTGTCATCAGTTACATCTGCATCGCTTTCGGAATCACTGCCGTCTGAATCATCAATCGACCTATCACCTGCTGATTTTGATTCAGTTACGTTATCTGAGTCAAATAATAGTCATAGCACGGAACAACATACTCAAGATAACGTGGTATCGGCATCAGACGTGACTACAGAGCAGCTGCTATCGACATGGCGCAAGCAAGTAAAAACCGACAATCTAGCAGAGCATACAACATGGCGACGCTTATTATATTTTTACGATGATAAAAATAATGCATTTGGTAAAAAGAAAACAGAGAGTTTGGTCGATGATTCACGCTTCTTTTTGAGTGAGAACGGCCAGTACGATTCACATGCAGAGCTCAATTCTATGCTAGTAGCGCTCGCAAAAGAGCTGACACTACCGCCGACTACCAACAACCAACAGCTTGATGGCCACCCGAACAATAACGACTCTGTACTATGCCGTTTTCCAGCGCGCGTTGCATGGTTAACCCAGCAGTTAAACATCGGTGATGTAAGTCTATCAACTGAGTGCCCAAAGCTCGACGAATGGATGTCGACATTGGCACCTGAGCAGCTATCTATTATATTTGCTCAAGAGTATTTGGACAATCCGCTCTCCGCTTTTGCTCATACTCTGCTGCGTATCGATTCAAAAGAAAGTGTGGCTGATCCTAGCCAAATCCAGCACGCTCATGCACTTAATTATACGGTAGACGGCGATCCAGCCGATAGCTTTCCGATATACTCCGTCAAATCAATGATTGGTGCTTATGGCAGTCTTATTGAGATTGATCCTTATCCAGAAAAGCTGGCAAAATATCTACAAGATGATGAGCGTGATACGTGGACATATCGATTGAATCTGACTCCAAGTGAGGTGCAGCAGATTATGCGACATGTTTGGGAGACTAAGTCGCTCAAAATGCCGTATTACTTTACCACGGACAATTGTGCCTCTGAGATTCTACGACTTATCGATGTTGTCCGTCCGCAGCAAAGTCTATTAAGCAAACTACCTTATGCCGTCATCCCCTCTGATGTTATTCAGCTATTAAGCAGTAAAAACCTTTTGGCAAGTACTGCTTATACCCCTGCCGATAACACGTTGCGTCAAGCTCAACTAAATGAGATTAAGCAACAGCGTCAACAGTTGGGTTATCACAATAGCGCCAAGCAGACCGTTAGCGAGATAAAGTCTGCACAGCTCAATCCTGTATCTAGCCTGTCAGCCGATAGCCAGAGGTTACTTAAGCGTCAAATAATCGTATCGGATAATAATCCAACAGACAGGCACCCACTACAGCTAGGGACTATAGGTATAGGGCAGCGCGGTGATAATGACTATATAGATATTGGGGTAAGAGCAGGGTTTCATGATACGCTTGACCATTCTTCAGGGTATCCGCAGTTTTTCAACTTAGAAGGTTTGGCTGCGACCCTTCGTCTGTATGACACAGATGATAATAAGCCCAATCAACCAGACAGCGTAGTATTACAGAACCTCACTGTGATTCGTGGTCGCTCTTTCAACCCTGTCAACTCTGCCAAAAAAGGCAAAACGTGGGGCGCAAGTATCGAAGCGACGCGCGTCAATGACGGGTCGCAGAAAGACGGCACAGACCATTTGGTCGGTAGCGTAGGTTATGAGACGGGTTGGTCATGGACATTTGGTAACCCCAGTCAAGGTACAGGTGAGATGCCGCCACAACTGTGCTATACCTTTTTGGCAGGCACGGCGCAAGCAGGGCGCGGCATCAATAAAGGCTTTCGTGTCGGCGCAGGCGTGAATGCAGGTTGTCGTTATCAGATTAACAATCAGTTACGCGCACAGGCTGAATTGCAACTGCCATATTGGTATCATGGCAGCAGCGATGCGTCCAACGTCCGTGGTCACTATTGGCAACCGATATCGACCTTAGGCCTGCAATACGATATTGATAAAAAACAAGCATTACGTATCAATACCAACTATGAGTGGCAGGATCGCGTTGATAGCAATGAGGATGTACAGCTGTCCTATAGACGCTATTTTTAATCTCATCACTGGTAGATTTGGGTGTTTTTCGGCGCTGCAGTAACGGTATTAAAGGAAGAGTGATTTATGAGTATGCAAAATTTACTGATTATTGGCCAAGGGGATATTGGCCTGCCACTCACTAATAAGCTGGCCTCTGAAGGTTATGATGTGACGGGACTTGCTCGTAGTGAGCGCCATCAGTATGACTTAGTAAACGACGCTAACTTCTTACAAGCGGATGCGTTAACTTTGACAGCAGAGCAGCTGCAACTGTTTACTCATATTGCCATTATCGTCACCCCTGATGAGTATTCGACCGCAGGTTATCATGACAGTTATTTGGCGATTAATCAGCACTTGGCCACGCTCGCGCCAGTACTTGCCAATCTTGAGCGTATAATTTTTATCTCATCCACGGGTGTCTATGGGCAAGACAACGGAGAATGGATCGATGAAAATACTGCACCTGTGACACCTGCACGCGCTGCGTCAAAGGTCATATTACAAGCAGAACAAGCATTGCAACAAGGCTTTGGCAAAAAAGCGATTATTGTTCGTCCGAGCGGCATTTATGGGCGCGAACGTCTGATGCAGTTACGCAAAGCCCGCGCGCCACAAAAAGAACCAGTGGCAGCTAGCCATTGGAGTAATCGAATTATGGATCGTGACTTGGTGACGATTATTGCCAATGTTCTGACCAAAGAGACACCCAAGTCTCTTTATATTGCGACAGATTATAGACCGGTTACCACGCTTGAGCTTGGTGTTTGGCTCAGTGAGCAAGTAGGTGAAGTGCCACCCGCTATTGATGATAAAAAAACCCCAGTGACAGGAAAACGCTTACACAGCAATATTCCGTTAGCTTGGCTTGATTATGCTGATTGGCAAACGGGGTATCGCGATATTTTGGATTATCAGACTTTGAGTCATCAAAGTCCGGATCATTAAGCCGTGGCTTCTCAAGCTTCAAATCATTGACAGCAAGATGGCTGTTTGGTTTGATCGCTCTCATTCGTTTTATGTTTTATAGTAACCGCTTCTGGAGATTTCATGACTCAGCCTTCAACTTTTGATGACCACTTATCTAATACCAAGCAGGTAGTAGAAGGTGATGACAATGCGGAAGGTCAGGGCAGAGATAAGACTGAAAAATCCTCTGTCTTGCCCGTCAGTCAACAGCCTGCGATTGTACATCCTAATTTTGATCCAATGCAGTCACCCCTTGATCCTGCACGGTCATTGAGTGATATTCCAGAGCCTGCTCGGCGCTTAAATGGCCAATTACAGCGACTTTATGGTCACTCCTCGCGCTTTTATCAGCCTACTGAAGTCAGCTCGTCTAAATGGTCACTGATGGCATCGGATGCTTTGGGTGAGCACTTGTCACTTCTGAGCGCTGCACAGTTGATTGAATTACCCGATAGCTTTTATCAGACGCATAGTGAGCCGCCCTTACTGTCTCCTTTAGCGGATATGATATTGTTAGATATGTCGGACATTCAGCAGGCCATTCGTGCCTATCCACAACTGAGCCGTTATGGATTTGAGGCGATTGATCATCCAGCTGCTATCCTGCCTAACAATGATAAGGCTGCGCATAAAAGTACGAATGAATCGGCAGCGTCTTTGCAAGTATTGACCAAGCGTTATAATCCTGACGAACTACTCAGTAGTGTCTACGCTGATGACTGGCAAGTGACATTACAACCGCAGCAGTTTGAAACCGGTGAGGGCAGTTTGGCGACAGATATTCTGGCTTGTAGTGTGGCTGTCCATGCGCTAAAACAATGCAGCACTCGCAAAAGTATCAATCATAGTTATAGTGCCACCCAAATCTGTCAACATATCCGTAGTTATTTGCTCAGTCAGATTGTTCGTGAGCCTAGTCAGCGCCATGCCTATCGTCAAATGCGTATCTTTAGCGGCCACGTTATTGTGGCGGCGTATCATTTGGGCTGGCAAATTCAGCAGCGAGCTGATGGTCAGAGCTATTTTAACGTCTCATCACGCAGTGGTTTATTGACTCGCTATGCCAATATGCAAGAGTACGATATCAATGGCTGGTTGAGTTAATGATTGGTCAAGTGGATCAATAATACGTACAATAACGCAAATTTTCTGCCCCTCTTTTTGCCGATAGGAATGCCATCATGTCTCAAGTACAACGCGCTCAAGATTCATCATTTTCATCTCATCAGTTCATTCAACTGGCCTTAGACAATCAAGTGCTTAAATTTGGCGAATTCGTCCTAAAATCTGGTCGAATCAGTCCGTACTTTTTTAATGCAGGGCTGCTTGCGACAGGTGAAATGCTATCGTTGCTCGCGCGCGGTTATGCAGATGCCTTAGCTGAACAGATGGCAGCCGCAAATGATGGTGCTGATCAGCAAGAGCTGGTTATATTTGGTGCCGCTTATAAAGGTATTCCGTTTGTGGCAGCGACGGCGCAGGCGTTATGGCATCACCACGGTATCAATGCTCAATGGGGCTATAACCGCAAAGAAGCCAAAACCCATGGTGAAGGCGGCAATTTGGTCGGCGCTGATGTGAGTGGCAAGGCAGTGTGGGTGCTAGATGATGTCATTACCGCTGGTACAGCCATGCGTGAAGTGGTGGAGATTTTAGAGCAAGCAGGTGCCAGTGTGGCAGGTATTATCGTGGCGCTTGATCGCAAAGAAAAAGGCCAAGCAGAGCACTCTGCTATTCAAGAGCTTGCGTCGACATTACAAGTACCTGTACGTGCTTTAGTCGATATCGATGATTTGATCAGCTATTTGGCAGAGCAAGATAGCCAGTATAAAGATGCGACTCAGCTAGCCAAGATGCAGCATTACCGTGAACAATATGGCGTATAGTTACGCACTAAATTGTCATACCGCTTGAATCTGTTTTATATTAATAAAATAACATAAGTGAGCTTCATTATGAGCCAAGAAAAATCGTTAAAAATACTCGTTATCATGGACCCTATCGAGCGCGTCAATTATAAAAAAGACACTAGCCTTGCCATGATGTGGGCCGCTCAAGATCGTGGGCATCAGCTTGGCTATTGTCAGATTCATGACTTATGGTTAAACCGTGGTCAGTTGATGATTGATACTCAGCCGCTCACGGTTCAGCGTGATCCAGTAGATTTTTATACCTTGGGTGATAAAGTCACTGGTCCAGCCAGCGACTATGACGTGATTTTAATGCGTAAAGATCCTCCTTTTGATATGCGCTTTATTTATGCCACTTATATGCTTGACCATGCAAAGGCGGCAGGCGTACTAGTGGTCAATGACCCACAAGCGATCCGTGACTGTAATGAGAAGCTATTTGCGACATGGTTTAGCGAGTATATGAGCCCGACGATTGTCACCAGTAAACAGGCACATATCCGTCAGTTTATCGCTGAACAACAAGACGTAATCGTCAAGCCATTAGACGGTATGGGCGGTACGGGTATTTTTCGTTTGACTGCTGACAGCCCAAATATTGGGGTGACACTAGAAGTATTGACTGAGCTTGAGACTTTGCCAATCATGGCGCAGCGTTACTTACCAGAGATTAAAGAAGGCGATAAGCGTGTATTAATCGTTGATGGTGTCGTGGTAGATTATAGCTTGGCCCGCATTCCAACTAAAGGTGAGACCCGTGGTAATCTAGCAGCTGGCGGTAGCGGCGTCGCCATGGCATTGACTGATATTGAGCGTCAAGTAGCAGAAGTAGTGGCACCGATTGTCAAAGAAAAAGGCCTCATGTTCGTAGGTCTAGATTTAATCGGTGGCCGCATCACTGAGATCAACGTGACCAGTCCGACTTGTGTACGTGAGATTGATGATCAATGTGGTACAGATATCGCGACAGATTTTATCATCGCGATTGAGTCTAAGTTTTCGGCATAAAGATGGCTATGTTTGTCCGCATTTTGACGGGGTGAACCAGCTGTTTTAAGATATCGTTAACCATTGCACTGTTTTATGCACCATCAGTGCCGCACAAGACCAAGTCGTAACCAATTTGAGATCAAGTACGGCTTGGAAATTTGTGCCTTTCGCTGCATAAAGTACTGTATATAAGACAATGATTTACTCTATACTATGCGGACTTTTGCCGTGTCATTATTTTTCATCAGTGGCATCATAGCGGTACGATAAACCTTTCATACCAATAAAATAAAAGATAGGCAGGCGTTCATGAAAACACCGCATATATTGATGATGGCAGCTGGTACGGGCGGGCATGTTTTTCCAGCGCTTGCCGTGAGCGACGAGCTGACCCAACGCGGTGCGGTCATCCATTGGTTAGGAACGCCAAATGGTATGGAGAACGGTCTGGTTGAGCCGACTGGCTATTCTTTTCATGCTATTAATATGCAGGGGCTGCGCGGTAAAGGGGTAGGGCGATTATTGAAGCTGCCTGTGACTTTGCTATCAGCGACGATGGCTGCCGTAAAGGTGATTCGTAGCAATCAGATTGATGTGGTCGTCGGGTTCGGTGGCTATGTGTCGGCGCCTGGTGGTATCGCCGCCCGTCTGTCCAATACACCATTGATTATTCATGAACAAAACGCCATCGCTGGTATGAGCAACCGCTATTTGTCCAAGCTCTCTACCAAGACACTACAAGCATTTGAAAACACCTTTGCCAATAGCGCGCAAGATGCCAAGCTTGAGACCGTGGGTAATCCTGTGCGTAACGCTATCACTGGTGTTGCGGCGCCAACGGTGCGTTACGATGTGAATGATCGCTCACCGCTTAAACTGTTGGTAGTGGGCGGCTCACTTGGTGCTCAAGTGTTGAATGACACTGTGCCAAAAGCATTGGCCTTACTCGATCAGCCATTTGAAGTCATGCATCAGTGTGGCCGCAATAATGAGGCCGCGACCCAAGCGGCTTATGGCGAACAGACATTAGATAAGCATCAGTTCACCGTACAGCCGTTTATTAATGATATGGCGGCAGCTTATAATTGGGCAGATATCATCGTTTGCCGCGCAGGTGCATTGACGGTTACTGAAATTCAAAATGTCGGCATTGCTGCTATTTTTGTACCGCTACCGCATGCGGTTGATGACCATCAAACGGCTAATGCACGTACATTGACGTCACATGATGCCGCCATATTGTTACCGCAGTCAGAACTAACTGCCCAGCGATTAAGTGATGAGCTCAAGGTACTTGATCGAGAAAAGTGCCTAGCGATGGCTAAAAAAGGCCACGCCCTTGCCAACCGCAGTGCGAGTAAGCAAGTTGCTGATATTATTTGGCAGGCGCTGTAGTCTGTACTGTTACTACCGCTCGTTTTTATTCATCAAATTTTACTGTCTTTTAATTTTATTGACCTCTAATAAAGAGAAATTCTTATGCCTAATTCTGCAAAAGCTCTACCTAAGCGTTTAATTGAAATACCAGAGATGCGCCGTATTCAGCATTTGCATTTTGTTGGTATTGGCGGTTCAGGCATGTGCGGTATTGCGGAAGTGATGAACAATCAAGGCTATCAAGTCAGTGGTTCTGACATCGCAGAAAGTCTGGTGACTAAGCGTCTACAGCAGATTGGCATCGAAATATCGATCGGTCATGACTCTAAAAACATCGCCAATGCTGACGTTATCGTTGTATCCTCAGCGATTGATCGCAGCAACCCTGAAGTTAAAGCGGCGCTTGAAGCTCGCTTGCCAGTAGTACGCCGTGCGGATATGCTTGGTGAATTGATGCGCTATCGTCATGGTATTGCAGTTGCGGGCGCGCATGGCAAGACGACCACGACCAGTTTGCTCACCACGATGATGGCAGAAGGACAGCTAGATCCAACGTACGTGATCGGCGGTAAGCTAAATGCGTCGGGTAAAAACGCGGCACTCGGCAGCAGCCGTTTCTTGGTAGCAGAAGCCGATGAGTCTGATGCGTCTTTCTTGTCATTGCATCCGATGGCCGCGATTGTGACCAATATCGATCAAGACCATATGGAAACGTATGAGAATAGCTTTGATAAATTAAAAGCTGCCTACATTCAGTTTCTGCAAAATATGCCATTTTATGGTCTAGCAGTGGTATGCGGTGATGATCCAGAATTGTATGCAATGATTGATGATATCGGTCGCCCAGTCTTGACCTTTGGTCTTGAGCCTTTTAATGACGTACAAGCCATCGATTTGGTCACCGAAGGCACTAAAACCCACTTTACGGTATTGCGCCGTGACCGTGAGCCATTACGTCTGACATTGAACATTCCTGGTACGCATAATGTCTATAACGCACTTGCTGCTATTACGATGGCGACCGATGAAGGCGTAGATGATGCCGCGATTGTACGTGCCCTACAAAAATTTGAGGGCGTGGGTCGTCGTTTTGAGCAACATGCCTCGGTCGATATCGATGATGGCAACGTCTTATTGATTGACGATTATGGTCATCATCCAAAAGAAGTCGATGCGACCATCAAAGCTGCTCGTCAGAGCTTTCCAGATCGCCGCTTAGTAATGTTATTCCAGCCGCATCGTTATAGCCGTACCCGTGATTGCTACGATGATTTTGTCGAGGTGCTATCAAGTGTTGATGAGCTACTATTATTGGATGTGTATTCAGCAGGTGAGAGTCCAATTACAGGGGCTGATACCAAGTCGCTAGCACGCAGTATTCGTTTACGCGGTGAAGTGGAGCCGACCATCATTGACAAAGACAATCTTGCACCTGTCATGCAGCGTTTATTGAAAGCCAATGATATGTTGATTACCCAAGGTGCTGGTAATGTGGGACAGATTGCGGTCGATTTGGCTGCCAATAACCTTTATATTAAGTAAAATAACAATACTAAATGGGCTAAAGCTAAAACTCAGGGACTACCTTCATGACGACCAATAATAAAGACAATATAAGCACTCAGGACGCCGCTATTAGTGATGTATCTGTAGACACCATGACCACTCACACAAAGGATGCCAGTCAGTTTGGCAAAGTAGCGGTTATCTATGGCGGTACTAGCAATGAGCGTAGTGTCTCGCTAGACAGCGGCGCTGCTGTGTTGCAAGCGCTACAAAATCAAGGCGTTGATGCTACTCATTTTGACCCAAAGCACCAAGACATTACTGAGCTACGTGAGTATGATCGCGTGTTTAATGTCTTGCATGGTCGCGGCGGCGAAGATGGTTTATTACAAGGTGTGCTGCAGTGGTTTGATATCCCGCAAACAGGCTCAGGTATTTTGGCATCGGCGCTGGGTATGGATAAAGTACGCACCAAGCAGCTATGGCAAGGTTGCGGCTTGGCCACTGCACCATTTTCATTATTGACCGCTGAGACCGATTGGCAGCAAGTCGTGAATACGTTAGGATTGCCGCTGATTATTAAGCCCGTTCATGAAGGCTCAAGTATTGGTATGACCAAGGTCAATACGCTTGATGAATTGCCAGCAGCCTATGCTACTGCTGTAGAGTGCGGTGATGCAGTGATGGCTGAGCGCTGGATTACTGGCCGCGAATTTACGATTGTCATCATTGACGATGAAGCCTATCCTATCATTCGTCTTGAGCCTGCTGATATTACCAACTTCTATGATTTTGAGGCCAAGTATAATCGTAACGATACCAGCTACTATATCCCTTGTGGATTGAGTGCTGCTGAAGAGACGCATCTACAAGAATTGAGTCTTGCTGCATTCCGTGCCGTTGATGCAAAAGGCTGGGGACGTATCGATGCCATGCAAGATGAAGCAGGCAATTTTTGGTTGCTTGAAATCAATACCGTACCAGGTATGACCAGTCACAGTTTGGTACCGATGGCCGCAAAAGCGAAAGGCATGGACTTTGATTCATTGTGCTGGCACATACTAGCACAGACGTTGTAGCCCGCTGTTGAGACCATTTAATGTATCACTAGAGCTGCTATAGCACAACTTCATGTAAACTTGTGTAAATTCCTTGCTCCTAGTAGGTGTTAGGCTATTGTTTAATCATAAAATACGTTAATATTGTAATAATAAGTCTGTTTCAGTAATATTTATGTTTTTTTATGAATATTGACGATAAGTGATTCATAAATTAAGAAAAATGTTACGTTTAAATGAGACGAATCGCTGCATATACATAGTTTTCTTGACAGACTTTGATAATATAGCGAATTACCAAGTATCTGCAAAACATATGCAGAGAGATATCAATAAATAGCATGATCAGTTTTATGCAAATATAGGGACACAGGTCGTTATGGCTCAAACTGTCAACGAGGTAACTGACTTGATGAGTGATACAGCTGGTCGCCCAAAATCTAAAATTCAATTACCGCCTTTGGTCAAGTACCTCTTTATGGTGTTGGTATTAGGATTATTGGTGCTGATATTGGTGATGGGCGGTAAAGCATTACGTGATGCACCGCCTGCTGAGATCCATGTTAGTAATAAAGATTTGTCCGTTGGTCAATATCATGCCCTACAAGACGTGATGGATCAGCAGCAGGTAAGCAGCTTTTTTACCTCTGATTTGCAGGCACTAAGAGATATTACGATGGGTCTAGCTTGGGTCGACCAAGTGAGCATCTCTCGTGATTGGCAACGAGGTATCGTTGTGACGGCATTGCCCAAACAAGCCGTTGCCAATTTTGGTACAGAGCGTTTGGTTGATGCAAAAGGTTCAGTATTTGTTCCTGTTGATAGTCAAGATCTGACGCAGCAGCGCTTTGCGACCTTACAAGGTGAGATGAATCAAGCACCCGTTATTATGCAGCAAATGCAGCAAGTCAATGACTGGTACGCACCTCTTGGCATGCAGGTTGATGATATTATCCTATCACCTAGAATGACATGGTTGATACGGTTTGATAATGGGCTGCGTGTGATTGTCGATAATGAGAACACGGCACAAAAACTATTGAACCTCAGTCAGTTGCTTGGTCATCAGTTAAGTACACGCCGAGATGAGATGCAGTCTGTAGACTTACGCTACAAGAATGGTTTCACGATCGCTTGGAACGTATCAGCACCCACTGATGAGTCAAAATAAAGAATATATGTAAAACATCATAGCGTTTTGATAACGCTTTTTTTAATGATTTAATAGGGGAGTGTTACGATCTCTCCTGTTTCGCGATAATTTGTCTGGTACCATGAAAAATAATGAAAATCTGGTTGTTGTCCATTTAAGTGCCACGGCGGTTTACGTCGTCATTGGCAATGTCGTCTCTGCAAGAGACATTCGCATTTTGGGTGTGGGACAAGCAAAGAACAGCGATTTTTATCAAGGCCGAATAAAGCATCGTGAACGTCTGCAAGGTGCGATCAAACAAGCCATCCAAGAAGCAGAAGACATGGCTAACTGCCGTGTACACAGTGTTTGGCTGACCTTAGCAACCCCTGAGCTTTCTAGTAAAAACAGCGCTGGGGACGTCAAGGTAGAAGATGACGTCGTTCGTGCCAAAGACATGGTGCAAGCATTGGCCAACGCCAAATCGCGAGATTTATCATCAGATTATTATTTGATGCATTGCTGTCAGCAAGGTATCTATGTCGATGACCAAGAGCATATGGTTGACGATGTTATTGAGATGATGGCGCACAACATTACGGTCATGTATCACATGATGATGATGCCCGTGGCCAGTCGCCAAAATATTCAAAAACTACTACAAAGTTGTGATGTTGGTATCGATCATATCGTGTTTGATGCGGTCACCAGTGCCGAATACAGCTTGATGAGTGATGAGCGTCAGCAAGGCGTTTGCTTGGTAGACATTGGTGCCAGTACCACTAGCATTTGTGTGTATAAAGAAAATAAACTCATCTTTACCCATTGTATTGCCACTGGCAGCCATGAAGTAACGATGGATATTTCAGCTGATTTTGGTATATCCATGATTGAAGCCGAAAAGCTCAAAAAGAGTCATGGTACCGCTGATGTCAATAGTGTAGATCCAAGCTCGTTTTTCTTGTTTAAGCCCCAAGGAACAGGCGATGAGATGAATATTGGTATTTATAACTTAGCCCGTATTGTCGAGGCTCGTTATGTGCAAATATTCACCGAAGTGGCTCGTCAATTACACGAAGCAGGTTTGATCGGTTATATTGACAAAGGTATCGTGTTGACGGGCGGCGGTAGTACCATTAAAGGTATGGTACCTTTTGCTAAAAAACTGCTCAAAATGCCAGTGGTAATGACAAACACGCATCCAGCCATTAGTGCTTATAACCATTTTGATAACGATGAGTCATTTAAGCAGCTCAATAGCCAAGTAAATAGTCGTCATTATCAAACGGCTTTTGGCACACTATTATATAGTCAGAGCGAGCAGTTTCGCCGTAGCGAAAAAAGTGAACCTGAAGCGATTCAAAAAAATCGAATGACGGGTGTTTTTCAAAGTGCAGGACAGCGTTTTGCTAATGTACTGAAAAAAATACTGTAGCGCTGTTTGCTGAAAAAATCAAAACATGCCATTTGCCCATATAATTTTCGAATTATTCAAGGATATAAAATGAGCGATGTTAAAAATAATATTTTAAGTAATAATAGCAATACTCTAAGCGATAGACATAAATTACTGTCTAGCTAGACTATTTACACCATACTCTGTCTTATTTAAATACATTTATATATAGTATGTCGATAGCGCGCCATATGAGTGCGTACTTCGTATCGACCTACACGCTATCTGCAACTGGAGAATCTTTTTTATGTCAAAATACACCATGCCAGATGATAATCAGCTTCAAAATAACGGCCAAGCGAGCTTCACTGTATTCGGTGTTGGCGGCGGCGGCGGTAATGCAGTTGAACATATGGTACAACAAGGTATTAGAGGTGTAACGTTCGTCTGTGCCAATACAGATAAGCAAGCGCTTGATCGCCTAACTGCCCCTCATAAACTGCAACTTGGCGCAAAGACGAACCGTGGCCTTGGTGCAGGTGCTAATCCAGAAGTGGGCCGTGAAGCAGCAGAAAGCGAAGAAGAAGCCATCCGTGCCTTACTCGAACATGCAGACATGGTATTTATTACCGCGGGTATGGGCGGCGGTACAGGCACGGGCGCCGCACCTGTCGTAGCACGTATTGCTAAAGAGATGGAAGTGCTGACTGTTGCTGTTGTGACCACACCATTTAAATTCGAAGGCGGCAAGCGTATCAAAGCGGCTAAAGCAGGTATTGAGCAGCTGACTAACTTTGTTGATTCAATTATCACTATTCCAAATGATAAATTGATGAGTGTATACGGCAATATCTCTATGCAAGATGCCTTTAAAAAGGCAGATGATGTGCTATTGCATGCTGTGCAAGGTATTGCTGAGACCATCGCTAGCGAAGGTATGATCAATATCGATTTCAACGATATCCGTACTGCTATGACTGCGAAAGGTCATGCGATGATGGGTATTGGTCGCGCCAGCGGTGATGATCGTGCGCGTCAAGCTACTGAAAAAGCCATTAGATCACCACTACTCGATGACCTGCGTCTAGAGAATGCCAAAGGTCTATTGGTCAACGTCATCTCTTCTGAGTCACTATCATTGGACGAGATGAGCAAAATCAGCGCCATTGTCGAAGAAATCACCGACATCGACGACGCTCATATTTTCTATGGTTCTGTCATCGATGAAAAAATGGGTGAAGACTTGCACGTGACCGTTATTGCAACGGGTCTAACGTTAGACGAAAATGCAGGACAAGAGCCAGAAGTGGTAGAGCAGCCAGTACCTTCTGTCAATAGCACACAGCCTGTTGATCCTAATGTACATACCAGTGCATTAAACAGCCAAAAGCAGTCACAAGCGAAAATGCAGCAAGACAATGTGGTACGTCCAAGTGCTTCTCAAGAGAAGCCACAGACCAAAACAAACAGTATTCAAGATTACCTGAAGCGTCAACAAAACAAATAATTTTCGATATGATTTGAGCTTAGATACTTCTTAGAAAAGCCAGCGACCATCGCTGGCTTTTTTGTGTTTGACAGTGAAGTATTCTGTCGATGTAAGAGCACTCAGGTAAAAGAAGTGTGAATGAAAATGTTACAAATGATGGGTCAACTCAGTCTGATAGTAGTAGTCACACATGCCATATAAGCTCAAGAGTAACCGATGAGTCAGGTACGATAAGTGTTATCAATCAAGGAGATAAGGAAATTAGCCATTTTTATCTATAGCGAATAAGGGCTAGGTAATGGTACACTGTGTCAATTGTAACAAAATATGTGAGAAGACAGCCATGAACCAAAGAACCATAAAAACAGCAATAGCCGTTACGGGTACTGGTCTCCATAGTGGTCAGCCTGTGGATTTAGAGTTTCACCCGCAGCCAATTGACACAGGTATTGTTTTTGAGCGCTCTGATATTGTAGGTAGTAAGCCAATCCCAGCGAGTGCTTTTTTAGTGCAAGATACGATGATGTCATCAAACTTAGTATTTGGTGGTACGAGAGTCGGTACGGTTGAGCATTTACTCAGCGCCATTGCTGGACTTGGGGTAGATAATCTTTTGGTTCGAGTCTCTGCATCAGAGATACCTATTATGGATGGTAGTGCAGCTCCTTTTGTGGCGCTGTTACTTGATGCAGGATTTTGTGAGCAAGAAGCCGCCAAAAAATTCATCAAAATTATACGTCCAGTACGAGTAAAAATAGAAGATAAGTGGGCAGAACTGCGTCCTTACGACGGATATGAATTAAACTTTGAAATCGATTTTGACCATCCTGCTATCGACAAAAACTTTCAACATGCACAGCTGCAGTTTTCTACTCAAAACTTCATTGAGCAATTGAGTACTGCGCGTACTTTTGGGTTTTTACGTGACATAGAAGCATTACGTCAAAACAATCTGGCGTTGGGTGGCAGTATGGATAATGCTATCGTGATTGACGACCTTAATATCTTAAATGTAGAAGGATTACGTTTTAATGATGAGTTCGTCCGCCATAAGATTTTGGATGCTCTAGGGGATTTATATTTGATAGGTTATCCGATTTTGGGTCGTTTTAATGCCTATAAGTCTGGTCATGCATTAAACAATTTACTGGTGCGTGAGATATTATCTGATGATGATAACTTTGAAATTGTAACTTTTGATGACAATGTAACGTGTCCTATCGAATATTTGCCACTCAATGGCATGGTCGTTGAAGGATAAATACAGGAACACACACGAAGTATCGAAACATTTACGCAATATTACATAGAATGGTCATAATTACATTTATATAATATTTGGTATTTTGAATATACTTTCGATATTTAATAGTTGGTTTTTCTGTAGGATAGAGTGTACAAAAGCTGAGAGTGTTTTTTATATCATTTAATGGTCGTATTCTGATTATGAATATAACCATTGAATGATTTTTTTTGTTTGCGGTATTACAAAAATACAGCGTCGACACCGTTATTTTACTTCTATGCTTACACAACTTTACATTTAAGGGATAAGATTTTTAGTCATTTATCAGTCGCAAAAGCGCATTTTTGAGGTTTTTATCAGTGGTGACATGCTCTGCGGCCTGTGATATAGTCCTTTTTGTGTTTTGGCTAAGCGTCTGATTTTCATTGGCTTTATAAGACTTTGATGAAGTTGCTGATGATGACTGAGATAGCTTACGATCAGCAGATGTTTTGGCCACAATGACGCGGATTTGTTTGAGTTGTTTAAATGTAATCGACTGCTCTGTTAATACCTGTAGATAAGCACTCTGTAAATAGCGAATGTGATTTGCAGCGGTCATCGAGCTGACACTGAGTACTAGTTGCTCAGAGGTTAGGCCGACAACCCAGCAGGTATCTAGGATTTCCTCAGGTAGACAGTCTATTAATAGCTCTTTTATCTCATTGGTTACTTCTATATATAGCCGCATATTGGTTGCAAGCGTTTGTGGTAGTGCGCTACCAGCAAAAGCTTGATGGTCTATAAGCTGGGCAAGCCGATTAGGCTGTTTTTTTGACATCGTAATGACTCATCTAGTAGGTGACAAACTCGATACTCACAGCAGATATGCTCAACGCAATATATAGCAATTGATTCATGAAGTAGTTGACTGGACTGGCCGTAAAACTTGCATTGGTCACTACTTAAAAAAAGCGAACTGTTCTAATAGGGATTTTATCACGTCTATTTGCTGATTATATCCTCTAAATTAATTGATGCTTCGTCACGGATGACGATCAGACTTGTATTAACAATAGGTAGTAAATTTATGAAACAAGCTTTATTAATTTTGTCAGTCTTGGGAATGGGTATCGCACAGACGAGTGGTGCTGCTGAAACAACCTTTCAACCAAATAATACCTTGAGTCATACCATCACAAATATCTCTACTTCTGCGAACTACGGTTCTAGTCGTAATATCTATAGCACCAGCAGTGGTGCTCATGTGTATAGTAACGATGAAATTAGTCAAGCGATTGACAACCTAAGCGCTCATGCTCAGCAAAAAGAATACAAGCTCGCTTCATTGACCAGCCGTTTGTCATACGAGCAGCGTCAACAGCAAGCCAGCCGTGTCCCTGATCGCAACTCCGCTCCTGCGATTGCAGCAGCAAATGCGTCACGCGTGGCCTTATCTAGAAGCTCTGGATACTGTGCTCGTTATGTGCGTAAAGCACTACAATCAGCAGGTTACGAATTTACGCCTAATGCTTCAGCTTATCAGTACGCCTCTCGTGGCACGCTGGCTCAAGCAGGCTTTACTAAGATCAGTAACGACATGTCGCCACAAGTCGGTGATGTCGTGGTCTACAATCGCACCTCAAGTCGTCCACATGGTCACATTCAGATCTTTGATGGCAATGACTGGGTATCTGATTTCCGTCAAAACAGCATCAGCCCATATAGCGGCAATTATAGCTATACGACATGGCGCGATTCGCAGTATGTTGACGATGCATCAGACCGTGGTATTTACCTTGCGATGGCTGATAAATAAACATCAGTTAGATATTGCTTGAGCGATAATAAGTGTTCTCCAAAACCAGTAATGTTATTTATAACATTACTGGTTTTTTCAATTAAAATATCGCAGGCTAAAGGCTAAAGGCTAAAGGCTAAAGGCTAAAGGCTAAAGGCTAAAGGCTAAATGTAGACCAGTGTTGGCGATTATGAAAATCAGCTGGAGACGCATGACTTGAGGCAAAATACAAAGCAGTCTCGCCAAATCGTAAGATGACACAAGGATGTATCTGTTCGATTGGCAGGTTTTGGATGGCGTATTGCTGATTGGACAGTTGCTTCAATGGTACAGTAAAAATTTGCTCATAATCACAATGCTCGTCCATGACGGTCGACGCGTTATGTGAGACCTCTTTGAATGGCATTATTAATGGCTCTATATTATCAACCCAATCAATAGATACACGTGTGCATCCATTGTCTTTGTATAAAGGGACTGGTGGTAAGGTGGCAGGGTTACGATAGCCTTTAAAATTGTAAAGCGCGTAACGACCATCAGGGCTGGCGTTGATTTCTATATAAGGGGCTGTTTGCTGAATATCTGTCGTGTGTCTATCAATCAGCGAATCACCAGCAATGAAACATTCTAGACAAGTCTCTTCCCACAAGTAATCAGAAAACCTTACTCGCGTTGACTGCCATGTTGGCCAATGTAGCTTATGCGCTAATATTTGGTTGGGCACAGTAATTTGATAGGTCAGTTGTAAGCACAATGCAGGCTGCTGGATAACCTGAGCACTGACTTTAATACCAATATGTTTTAAGTCGTCTAGGCTGACGCCCAGTTGTTTTGCATCGTTTGCGATATTGTCTGTGGAAAGACAGAGCTCAAAGGTTTGCTTCATGGTTTAGCCAGCTCCACAATCATGATAAAAAAGTCGTAATAGATAAAAGGCAATGCATTACACGTCTCGCTAAATCACTATTTTAGACAAATAACATACTATAAATAGCATAAAAGCCGCGAGCAAGATGCATCGCGGCTTTTATATTCTACCGTCGACACTTGGTTATTGTATCAATGGATACGGCATATTTTTGCTAAAACCAAGCTTGTCCTCACAGTTTACTGTGCGTGACGAGATAGGTTAGAAAGCTTGGGGTTAGCATTTGGGTTTTTACGCAATAACAATGCCATGCGGCCAATTGAATGAACCAAAGATGCCTTAGCCGCTTTAGCAAGCTGCTCTCCAATAACATCACGTTCTTCTTTTGTGCCAGCAGGCAGTTTTACTTTAATAAGCTCATGATCTGATAGAGCGCGATCAATCTCTTCGCTAATAGTCGGGGTGATACCTTTGTTGCCAATCATAACGATAGGCTTTAGCTCGTGACCGATGCCTCTTAGGCGTTTGATGGTAGCGTTATCGAGTTGCATAGAATTCCTAGGTGTTGGTAAAAATAAAAAGAGTGCTGTCAAAACAGTTATTGATCATTATAGATAATCTGTGACTATCTTGCATGAGATCAGCAGGATTTTGCACGATTTTACGTGACGAAAATGTTAAACTAAATGTTTGGTCACATTATAAACGCTACTGCCTTATAAAACAGTGTTTTAACCAAGAGAATTTGGTCAGTTGATGATCAATCACGAATAAATAGCCTGATTAAAGGCGCTCTCCAGTAAACGCCACATAATTGAGTTCAATTCGTAAGTAATCGAAGAGATTGTATGTAGTTTTTGTAAAGTAATAGGAGCAGGTATTTTGGCCACACGTATTGAAAACAACAAACTGTCAAAAAGTAGTAGTGCTTGGATGAAAGAGCACATTGACGATCATTATGTGAAAAAGGCTCAACAAGATGGCTATCGTGCCCGTGCTGCTTATAAGTTATTAGAAATTAACGAAAAAACCAGCCTTATCAAAAAAGGTATGACGGTTGTCGATTTGGGTAGTGCACCCGGTAGTTGGTCACAAGTGGCAGGTAAACTGGTCGGCGAAAACGGTATCTTGATTGCCTCTGATATTTTGCCGATGGATACCTTACCTGATGTCACCTTTATCCAAGGTGATTTTCGGGAAGCTGAAGTGTTTGACGCCATCATGGCAGAAGTAGGTGATAGGCAAGTCGACGTCGTATTGTCTGATATGGCACCCAATACTGCGGGTAATAGTGCCATCGATCAGCCGCGTATGATGTACTTGTGCGAGTTGGCAGTGGAATTTGCACTCGCAACCTTACCAGAAGGTGGCGCACTTATTATGAAAGTGTTTCAAGGCGAGGGTACACAAGAATTACGCAAGCAGATGCAGCAGGATTTTAGTAAGATTCGTAGTATTAAGCCAGGTGCATCACGACCACGCTCAAAAGAGATGTTTTGGATAGCGATTAAATAGTTTTAATATCAATGGGTTGTTGGTATTGCAAGTAAGATAATGAGTCACCATAAACTGTCATTATCAAAATATAAAACCCACTACAATCGTTAACTGAATAATCGTGAAACCTGCTTGAATTATGCGGGTTAGCACCACATATCATGGTATATTACCTTTGTTTTTAGCATATGTTTTAGGCAAAGTCGTCTGGGAATAAATGTTTTATCAGCTTAATGACAATGGATTTGTGTTTATCTGATACTGATTGCTTATAAAAACAGCCTTTATGCTATTTGTAGATCATAGAAGTCTGAGCGAGAAGTTTTTGATATTAGGAAATCCACCAAAAATGAGCAATACATTTATAGACGTCACGTGTTTAGTAAACACACCAATAAGTAAGGGATGGGAATAACTAGTGAGCGACATGGTAAAAAATACCTTATTGTGGCTGGTGGTAATCGGCGTTTTGGTGCTGGTGTTTAGCGGCTTTGATCAATCATCTGAGCCGGATAACCTTAACTACTCTGAGTTTGTGACCGCCGTGTCAGAGAGTCAGGTAGCCAGTGTCGAAATCGACGGCGAACAGATCACCGGCGAAAAGAAAAATGGCTCATCTTTTGAGACTATTAGACCAGCTGTGTCCGATGACCAGTTAATGCCAATGCTACGTGAGAACCAAGTCGAAGTTCAAGGAACGGCACCAAAGCGCCAAAGCGTATTGATGCAATTACTAATAGCCAGTTTCCCAATCTTACTGATTATTGGTTTATTCTTATTCTTTATGCGTAATATGCAAGGCGGTGCTGGCGGCAAAGGCGGCGGTCCTATGAGCTTTGGTAAATCTAAAGCCAAAATGCTGACCGAAGACCAAATCAACGTAAACTTTGAAGATGTGGCTGGTTGTGAAGAAGCCAAAGAAGAAGTCGTTGAAGTGGTTGAGTTCTTACGTGATCCTGATAAATTTACCAAACTTGGTGCGACGATTCCTCGTGGTATTTTGATGGTAGGTCCTCCGGGTACGGGTAAGACGCTACTAGCAAGAGCCATTGCTGGTGAAGCTAAAGTACCGTTCTTCTCTATCTCAGGGTCTGATTTCGTTGAAATGTTCGTCGGTGTTGGTGCATCTCGTGTACGTGATATGTTCGAACAGGCCAAGAAAAGCGCGCCTTGTATCATCTTTATTGATGAGATTGATGCAGTCGGTCGTCATCGTGGCTCCGGTATGGGCGGCGGTAATGATGAGCGCGAGCAGACACTGAACCAGTTATTGGTTGAGATGGATGGGTTTGAGGGCAATGAAGGCGTTATCGTTATTGCTGCAACCAACCGTGCTGACGTGCTGGATAAAGCGTTATTGCGTCCAGGCCGTTTTGACCGTCAGGTACAAGTAGGCTTGCCGGATATCAAAGGCCGTGAGCAAATTTTGAAAGTGCATTTGAAGAAACTGCCAAACACGATCAGTGTAGACGCAAGTTCTCTTGCTCGTGGTACACCAGGTTTCAGTGGTGCACAGCTTGCCAACCTTGTAAACGAAGCTGCATTATTTGCAGCACGTCGTAACAAGACCAGCGTCGATATGAATGACTTTGAAGATGCCAAAGACAAGCTGTATATGGGCCCTGAACGCAAATCTATGGTGATACGCGAAGAAGAGCGCCGTGCGACTGCGTATCATGAAGCAGGCCATGCGCTAGTAGCTGAGCTATTACCAGGTACCGATCCTGTGCATAAAGTCACTATTATGCCTCGTGGTTTTGCCCTTGGTGTGACTTGGCAGCTGCCAGAACACGATCAAACCAGTATGTATAAGTCGAAAATGCTGAGCGATATTGCTATTTTGTTCGGTGGTCGTATTGCCGAAGAAGTCTTTATCAATCAAATGTCGACGGGTGCTTCGAACGACTTTGAACGTGCAACCAAAATGGCACGGGCGATGGTAACGAAATACGGTATGTCTGATGCACTTGGTATCATGGTGTACGAAGATGATGACAACTCGCAAGGATATTTCGGCGGTGGTGGTCGTACCATCTCTGAAGCCACTCAGCAAAAGGTCGATGAAGAAGTACGTCGCATGCTAGAGGAGCAGTATGATATTGCTCGTGAATTGATTGAAGGTAATCAAGAGAAAATGCATGCCATGGTTGACGCTCTTATGAAATGGGAAACCATTGACCGTGATCAATTGCAAGATATCCTAGCAGGTGAGGCTCCACGTCCACCAAGAGTGTATCAGCACAACGAAGTCAATTTGTCAAAAAACGACATCAAAACAACGGGTACTACGCCGCCACCATTACCAGCGATGTAGGCTCTAACTGATCCATGTTTAATAAGAAGCCCTTTATGATAAAGGGCTTTTTTATTGTCATCATTTTATACAGGGCTTAGGATAGCCTAAGATTTACTGGTATCATGAGCATAGACAATAAGAATAAACGCTATATTACAAATTTTAATTATGATGGATTGCTCATGTCATTATTTCAACCTTTACCCAATTATAAAATATCTAGCCGTGATAAAACCTTGGATTTATCGCAGCCGCATATCATGGGCATTCTCAATGTGACACCAGACTCGTTTTCAGATGGTGGGCAATTTAGCGAAGTGGATAAAGCGGTCGCTCATTGTCAGCAAATGATAAATGAAGGCGCTACTATTATTGATATTGGCGGTGAATCTACTCGTCCGAACGCTGATACTGTGGTGACAGGCGAAGAATTACAGCGTGTTGTACCAGTCGTGCAAGCTATTCGTCAACATTGCGGTGATAATATCTGGCTATCTATTGACACTAGTAATTCAGAGGTCATACAAGCAGCGTTTGAAGCAGGTGCTGACATTTGGAATGATGTTCGAGCACTAAAACGTACTGGTGCAGCAGAATTGGCCGCTAGGTTGGACATACCAGTCATGCTGATGCACATGCGCGGTGAGCCAACCACGATGAGCAATCTGGCTCAGTATGAGGATGTGGTTAATGACGTGATCACAGAGTTGACGACGCGTATTGAGGAAGTCACGCAGCTTGGTGTTAGACGAGATAAAATCATTCTAGACCCAGGCTTTGGTTTTGCAAAAAACCATAAGCATCATTGTGCCTTGTTAAGTCAGTTCGATAAGTTGCAGGCATTGGATTTACCATTGATGTTTGGTATTTCGCGCAAGCGTTTTTTAGCAGAAGTATTGACCAATAGTGGCGTACAAACGGTGAAGACAACGCAAGCAGTAGAGCGAGATGCTGTAGGTACTGCTGCTGGGTTGTTTGCACTACAGCAGGGCGCCAGTATCATACGCACGCATAATGTAGCGATGATGCAGCAAGCAGTAGCGTTATGGCATCAGCTGTCTGAGTATAGCCAGTGTTAGATGAGCGCACACACTATAGTCAGAGAATTACTAAACGGCTACAGCGTTACTCTCCCTAGATGTACTATTTGTACAATCTTCAGCCGGCTGCCTGGTACTCATTTTAGATTTCTTTGACTATACCTATAATATGAAAAACCCTCTTAATCAATAAAGGTAGCATTATGACCATTCAGCCAGAACCAACCAATGAGCAGCGCCGTATTATTTATCAAGCACGTCGCGGACTAAAAGAGTTAGATTTTTATATTGATCCTTATATTAAAGAGCTTTATCTGACAGCAAGTGCTGAAGAGCAAGCGGCCTTTGCAGAAATGCTCACTCATGAGGATCCTGACTTATTGGATTATTTTACCAATCAAAATCGTCCAGAATCAGAGGCTATATGGGCGTTGGTCAATAAGATAAAGACATGGCGTCATACCAAAGATTTGGCCTAATCTCTAACGCTTATTTTGGTACTCATGTATGACACTATTAACTTCTTTGCGTATTGATACGGCCATTCAGTCTATGAGCTATATACGCGTGTTGCTATATATTAGTGTGATGAGTACTATGCTGATATTGGCATATTTTGCCTCTTTAGCTTTGTGGCAGTATGGACTGATCTTAGTCGTCTTGGTGGCCACTGCTATTTATGTAGCGATGTCACGACCGAGTCTATTGCATCTGAGCCAACCACCACTTAACCAACGCGTGGATAAACAGTGGCAATTGTTGATGCGGCTGGGTCGCGGTGAGCAATTGTGGCAAGCTCATTTGAAGGCTGTCCACCGATACCAATGGGCCATACATTTTGAGTTCAATGTGATTGAGCCTTATCATCGTTCCTTATCAGCGACGGTCTTTCGCGATCAAGTGAGCGCTGAGCAATGGCGAGAGTTGAGTATTTTGGCCAATGTGATGAATCATTAGGTGTAAGAGACAAGTACGGTTCTTGGTTTTGCCTTTGTAAAAAGGCTTACGAATACCTACATGTCTCAACAAAATAGGTATCTTGATGATGACAAAAATTTGCTATATTAATGGATGCTATTACGAGGTCTTATTCTGCAAGTTTGTTGTTTAGATGGATATTTTCAGGATAAGACAGTCGTTATTCATAATAAATAAGATGACAACAATAGGAATAGACTATGAGCTTATTAGGGAATTTAATCAGTCAAGTCGCACGTAGCGCAATGAATCCAGAGGACGCTCAGCGTAATCCAGTCAATCAACGTACCGATACACGGCAGACGGGTGGACTAGGGGATATATTAGGTAGCGTATTGGGCGGCAATGGTCAGGCAGGTGGTTATAATCCACAGCAACAGAACCATCAAGCAGATAATGGGTTTGGCTTGGATGATATCCTCGGTGGTCTCACGGGTGGCAATCAACGTGGGGGCGTGAGCTCAGGCACTGGCGGCCTGGGAGACATCTTAGGCAGTGTATTAGGTGGTCAGCGTGCTGGTAGTAGTTTCGGTGGTAAAGGCATGCTAATCGCTGCATTGATGCCGATGGTACTGAGCTGGATCAAACGCAATGGCGGCCTAAGCAGTGCATTATCGAAAATTACTGGCATGGGTCATGGCGACAAAGCACGCTCTTGGATGAGTAGCGATGAGGCCAACGACAATTTAGATCCAAACGAGATAAGCCGTCTATTTGACGAAAGCGAAATTCAGCAAGTGGCAGCGCATACTGGTGCTAATGAGACGGAAGTACGTCAAGGACTTGCTGAGCTTTTACCTGAGGTGATGAATCAATTAACTCCTCATGGCAATCTAGATGATGAGAATGAGGCCAATACAGAGATTGATGACATTATTAATCAGCTGTCTAGTCGATTAGGTGCCTTAAAATAGTTTTCTATTTTTAGATATATTAATATCGATTAAAAATATAATAAAAAAAGAGCACATCATCAGATGTGCTCTTTTTTTATTATTTAGATGCTCGTATGTTAGTTAGTATCACCGTCATTGTCTATTTATCTTTGAATCTAAATAAATATATTAAAATAGTTAAACAATAACACAAGGGTCATATAAATCTTATAAGATAGCTAAGGAGATTACTTAATTCTTGATTTATAGCATCGGTTATCTTAAGAATATGCCATCAGAGGTAGAGGTGCGCTGATCTAACAATCCAATGATTTTATAAGGATACTGACTAATGCCATTTAAGCCTATCCAAGCCGCTATTGCTATCTTAGTTGGTCTGATCATTTGGTTTGTCATTCCAGTACCGACTGGTGTCACGCCGGAAGCATGGCATATGCTGGCACTGTTTATCGCTACCATTGTGGCTATTATAGGCAAGGTATTACCCATTGGGGCGATTGCTATTATTGCTGTGACCCTAGTGGCACTGACAGGCGTAACAAGTGATAGTCCAAAACAAGCTATTAGCGATGCATTATCAAGCTATTCAAGTCCTTTAATTTGGCTCATTGGTATTGCAGTCATGATATCGCGTGGCTTGATAAAAACTGGTTTGGGTCGGCGTATTGCTTATTATTTTATTTCTATCTTTGGTAAAAAAACCATCGGAGTGGCTTATTCTCTGACAGCCGCTGAACTGATAATAGCACCTATTACACCCTCTAATACGGCGCGAGGCGGCGGTATTATTCATCCTATTATGAAATCCATTGCACAGAGCTTTCATTCAACTCCCGAGGAAGGCACTCAAAACAAGATTGGTCGCTATTTGGCTATGGTTAATTATCATGCCAACCCGATTACTTCTGGTATGTTCATTACCGCTACTGCCCCCAATCCATTAGTCGTAGAACTGGTAAATAAAGCCACAGGCGGTGATCTTCATCTGTCGTGGACAACATGGGCGGTTGCGATGTTTGTCCCCGGAATGCTCTGTTTAGTAGTGATGCCACTGGTTATCTATATGATCTATCCGCCTGATGTCAAAGTGACGCCTAATGCGAAAGATTTTGCAAAGGATAATCTGGCAGAAATGGGTCAAATAAGTGCTCAAGAGAAAATTATGCTCGGGGTATTTGGTTTGATGCTGCTATTGTGGGCGAATATCCCTGCGCTTATCTTGGGTGAGCAGTATAGCGTCGACGCCACCACTACTGCTTTTATAGGCTTAACAGCATTAATCCTGACTGGTGTCCTGACTTGGGATGATATCCTAAAAGAGAAATCTGCATGGGATACCATTGTTTGGTTTGGTGCACTTATTATGATGGCGGCTTATCTTAGTAAGCTTGGTCTAATAAGCTGGTTCTCAGACAATATTGAGTTTCTAATTGGCACAACTGGAGTAGGTTGGGTAGGTGCAGTGACTATTTTGACCTTAGTCTACTTATATATTCATTACTTTTTTGCGAGTACAACAGCACATATCACAGCGCTATTTGCCGCATTTTATGCAGTAGGACTGACACTAGGGGCGCCGCCGATGTTATATGCGCTAATCTTGGCCGCAGCGGGCAATATCATGATGACGCTTACGCACTATGCGACTGGTACGGCACCTGTGATTTTTAACTCTGGTTATGTGACGTTGAAAGAGTGGTGGGGCATTGGGGCGATTATGAGCGTGGTTAATTTAGTTATTTGGATAGGCGCCGGTCTCATTTGGTGGAAAGTACTCGGTTATTACTAACTTTAAAAAGCATTCGCTAAAATCGCTCATCTAACGTCTCTGATGTGTAGTTAAGTGCGGCAAAACAGATGTCCGTATTAAACCCTCTATATTGTAAAAACCGTAACTGGCGTGCTTTGTCTTTTTGTTCAACAGGTATGTCATCACCATACTTCCTAGTGCGTGCTACCACAGCAAGTTTTAGCCAGTCTACGCCATCGACCAGATTGTCTGCACTATCATCTACAAACTCGCTAAATTCATCAGACTCTGCATTTGCCATATCAATCAGCTCATCAACGTTACTGGGCATGGCAATCTTCTTGCGATAGAACTCTTGCTTGATACGTCCGCGTCCACGGCCTTTGCGGATGTTTTCACGTATGAGCATCAAAGTCGTTCGATAATCACTTTGATAGCCTTTTTCTTCAAACTCATCGAGCAGCGCATCAACTTTATCTAGGTCTTGTTCTTTATCAATAAGCTTTTGCTTGAGCTCAGCTTTGCCATATTCGCGGCGTGATAAGTAATAGAATGCGAGCCACCGTAATCGGCTTTCGGCCTTGATAGCATCTACCTCTGCTTGTCTTTGTTCAGGCGTGCGTAGATAAGCCTTGAGCGCAGCAGGAATGTTGTCGGTTTGGTTGTTTTGCTCATGATCATTGGACATCATTGGCGCAGATGTTAGCTCTGAAACGGCAGTATAATGCTCAGTATCATCGTCAGCAGCAGTGCTGCTACTGTCTTCATCACGATGAACGTTGTGCTTAACCTCTGCGAGCATCTCTTTAATGCTTTGCGCTTTTGGTTGTTCATAAGCAGGTACATCGCTAGGTTCAGGTATGAAGTTGGCCGCCGGATGAAAACGTTTTTCACGTTTCTGACGCTTTTTGGGCCTGGCTATTTTTGGGTTAGCAGAGGAGAGTGAGTCAATCGCCTCTATATCAGATATAGACTCACTAATAGCTGAGTCGCTGTGTAGAGAATGACTATTTGCTGGTTTATTATGTACTGATGAACTGATTTTTAGTGTAGTAGTTTCTGATCTACTAATTTCTGAGTGACTTTTACCTGAAGGTATAAAGCGCTTGCCAGTTTTTCTGGTCTGTTTTGATGTGTGTTTATAGATTTTTTTTGATTTGGCATCAGCATTACTGGCTGAGTCGGATGCCGACTCAGCCAGTATTTCAGCCAACGTTTTAATTTCCATTATAAGTCATGATTGCAAATATGAATGATAAACCCATTATTGTACTGGTTCAGGTGCTGAGCCTTTATTAGCCACTTCTTTTTCTTCAGCTTTGGCCTCTTTTTTGGACCCGAGCTTTTCGTCACGAATCTTATCTTCGATTTCTTGAGCAATTGCAGGGTTTTCTTTTAAGAACAGCACCGAATTGGCCTTACCCTGACCGATTTTTTCGTCGCCATAGCTGTACCATGAGCCTGCTTTGCCAACGGCTCCAATCTCAACGCCTAAATCAATGACTTCGGCTAGATGGTTGGTACCTTCCCCGTAAGTAATTTCAAACTCAGCTTGACGGAATGGTGGTGCCATTTTGTTTTTGATGACTTTAACACGGGTTTGGTTACCGATGATTTCATCACCGTTTTTGACCGCACCGATACGGCGAATATCCATACGTACTGAGGCATAGAACTTCAAGGCGTTACCACCAGTTGTGGTTTCAGGGCTACCGAACATAACGCCGATTTTCATGCGGATTTGGTTAATAAAGACCACCATACAGTTAGAACGCTTGGCATTACCTGTGATTTTACGCAATGCTTGGCTCATCAGACGTGCTTGTAGACCCATATGAGAGTCACCCATCTCACCCTCAATCTCTGCGCGCGGTGTCAAAGCGGCGACTGAGTCAATGACGATCATATCGATAGCACCAGAGCGTACCAACATATCGGTGATTTCTAGCGCTTGTTCACCATTGTCAGGCTGTGAGAGTAGTAGCTCATCAGTGTTTACACCCAGTTTGCGTGCATAGACTGGATCAAGCGCATGCTCAGCATCGATAAAAGCACAGGTGCCGCCTTGCTTTTGGCATTCTGCAATGGCTTGCAACGTCATCGTCGTTTTACCTGAACTCTCCGGGCCATAAATTTCAACGATACGGCCCTTTGGGAGACCGCCAATACCAAGCGCAATGTCCAACCCAAGAGAGCCTGTAGAGACCACATCGACATCCATAATGGCCGAGTCATCGCCTAGATGCATGATGGTATTTTTACCAAACTGCTTTTCGATTTGGCCTAGTGCCGCTTTGAGGGCTTTGGCTTTGTTGTCGTCCATATTGGATTCCTTGATTATGATGATTAAATTGATGCTACAAGTACAATATTGATAACGTTGGAGTTTTTGGCAAACGCATATTGACTGTTATTAAGCAGGTAATTCTTGTTTGACTATTTTGTTTAAAAATAGGTTGTCACATAAAGGCTATCGGTAGTAGTATCGAAGATATCGCTTTACTATACAGTAAAATTAAATAGCGAGAGCAGTAAAAATAAGTTCGTTATTAGCTATAGTGATAGGTTTCTCAGGTCATACTATGGATGCTAGTTATTTAGCATGGCTTATTAAGATGGCTGATTTGATAGAGTCATTATAACAAAATCTAAGCGCTAAATTGGGGTGATAGTGATGCTAAGCGACACTAGATGTCGTATGGTATACCGCTGAAATTTACAGAGATGGCAACTAATGTGGATATGATTTAGAACATGATAATGACTTCGTTTGTCAATAGATTCAGGAGTTGTCCACAATAAATATTCTGCTTAATTTGAGGGTTTGTGAAACATCATCGATACCTTAAATATTTAAAAAAATATTTAAAATAATTTCTTATGGTTATGTATTTAATGTAAGTATTTGATTTTAAAGTTTTTTTAAATTGTACAAAAAATGAACGATTTTACCTTAACCTTTAAGTTACCTAGCCATATAGTTGTCAAGTGGCGACTTATACACAGGGTTATCCACAGCTTATGGGGAGAACTCTCCAAGCCCTTATAGTACCTATGTTTGCGCGGACAAGCGCTATACCAGAAGCCTCTCATACTATGCATTTGATACTGATAAAGACAATATTTAAGCAATAAACGCTGCTGTGAGACCGATGTTTCACATAATGATAATTTAGATTTTTTCACGTATATCATACTATAGGCCTTTGAAGTCAGGGGTGTGACCACAGAATGACGATTAAAATCTCGTTAAGCATATTAATAGGTGCAATAGCAAGACTATATATAGACATAAAAAATAGGCACAAAAAAGCGGCTACATCAGATAGCCGCTTTATCAAAATTATCGAGAGTTAAAGAGTCTCTATCAGTCTTTAATATAGATTAAGTCCCAAACGCCATGACCACGGTCAAGACCGCGACGCTCAAACTTAGTCATTGGACGAAAGTCAGGACGGTCAGTAAAATTGCCAGCGCCCGCTTTGTTGGTCAATCCAGCAAAACCATCCAATACTTCAACCATCCAAAATGCATAATGCTCCCAGTCAGTCGCCGCATGGAACCAACCGCCTTGTTTTAGACTACGCGTTAAGATAGTCATACGTTCAGGACTGACAAAACGACGTTTGTAATGACGTTTTTTCTGCCATGGATCAGGAAAATAAAGCTGAATACGGTCAATATGGTTTTCTGGCAATTGTTTGAGCAATTGAATGGCATCACCATTGATGATTTTGACATTGCTTAATTCTTGAGTGCCCGCCATATAAGCACATTTGCCAATACCAGGTTCATGGACTTCGACCCCAACAAAGTTACGACTAGGTTCAGCGGCTGCCATCTCAATAAATGAAACGCCTAAGCCAAAACCAATCTCTAAAGTAAGCGGGGCATCAGAGCCGTTCGGGCTATCAGCGAACAGTACGCGCAGATCGTCAATACCACTAAGGTCGCCATCACCGAAACTGTTATTGACCAGATACTCAGAAAATTCTGGAGCGGTCAGTGCCAGCTCAGCGTTCTTGTTCATGTGCGTGCGGCGCTTCATAAACGTATTGACGATGCGAATGTGCTTGTCAGAGTTAGGCTCCATCTCTCCGCTCTCGCTGGTATCCGTATCGATAGGCTCATTAGTGCTATTGAGAGTGTGTTCATCAGTAGTATCAGTACTATTGATGCTGTCATTGATATCAGTAGATTGACTCATAGGATTTGTAAGGCTTAATTAGGTAAGTGATGTTTGCTCATTATAAGTTAAATCCTTACAACTGTGAACGAACAATCCGCTTTTAGCGTGTTTGCTAGTTAGTGTGATGGTTTCTTTATACTACACATGAGTTTTAGCGTTATCATATAATGACAGTTTCTAGACATTTTTCTAAGAATCAGTAGAGCGTATTGCCATGCTATTTATTGAGACGGACTCACCACCACCTTTTTATCAAGAATCATTAACGCCTGCCAAGCGTCAGCAGTTGGATAAATGGTTCATTGGTAATCGTACCCAACATTATTATCTTAAACGCTTTGAGCAGTTTGATCGGCAGGGATACCTATCACCGAAATGGCACTGGGCAGCATTTTTTATCACTTTTCCTTGGTTGTTATACCGTAAGCGCTACATGGATGCCATTGTCTACAGTGTAGCAGGATGGTCATTCATCCAGCTAAATGTGGCCATCGTGCTCGTGGCTTTTGAGTTCGTCGCGATGTCCTATGTGCCAGATGCTTACCAGACGGCCACCCGTATCGGTATTGCGGCTGTGATTTGGCTGTTTTGGTCTGCTATGGTGGCGCGCTGGACGGATGCGTATTATTATCGAATGGCGCGACGTGAGATCGCTGATGCTATCAATGACCATCCGCGAGACGAGGCAAAACAGAAGGCACATCTAAAAAAAGAGGGCGGCGTCAGCTTGTTTGGATTGGCGTTAGGGTTTGGACTCTTTGCTTTTTCGCTATTGGTCATCAAGGTGCAGTTTTTACCTATCATCGCTAAACCAAAAGAAAATGCAGTGCTGTTCGATACTTATGACATTGCCAAAACTGCACAAAACCGAGTGGCGTTGATTTATCAGCAGACAGGGCAGTGCCCAGTAAATCTACCGCTTAGTACGGAACAGCAGCAGCTACGTATGTATGTCGATACCCAAGCCGCTGGGGTGGTCAACACCGACTGTGCGGTGGTGGCAACGATTCAAAATGTGACGTTCCCCATACGCTATCTAAACGATCAGACGCTGGTTTTTTATCACATCCCAGACAGTGATGACTGGCGCTGTACAAGCTCGCTGAACAAGAAACAAGCACCCCCAAACTGTATCGCTGATTAAGGGCTGCAGCTACCTATTTTTTGCTAATGTTTAGCATCTTTTGCGGTGCTATCAGGCTCATCCACTGGTGTTGCCTGACTCTTCAACGCTTCATAAAAATCGGTCAAATCCATTTTACGTGCCTTACCGATATCCTCGTCAAACAAGCTTTCAAGCTCTGCCATCGCTGATTGTGCGGACTCAATCATACTGGCTTCATCATCATAAATAGCTTGCTGACGCTCGATCAAATCATCATCATAATCACGGAAAGTTTGCACCGTTTCGCGTGCTTTTTCAGGAGAGATACCGAGCAGTTGTAGCGACTCACGTGACATATCTAAAGACGACAAATACGTCTCACGCCAAATATGTCGCACCCCAACTTCGCGCAGACGATAGTAATGCTGACGATCCCGTGCTCTTGCCAATACAATTAGTTCAGGATAGTTTTTACGTAAGTACTGAGCAGTAGTGATGGAGCGCTCTAAATCATCGATAGCGAGAATAAACACACGTGCTTTTTGAATGCCTGCCGCTCGTAGAATTTCAGGGTTTTTTGGGTCACCATAGTAGACTTGGTTACCAAATTTACGTACAAAATCCACTCGGTTTGCAGAGCGTTCGATGGCGGTAAATTCGATATTATGCATGCGCAGTACACGGCCGATAATCTGACCGACACGGCCGAAGCCCGCGATAATAACCTGATGTTCATGATCGGGAATCGTATCGTATTCGCGGCTCGGTTTGCTCTTTGCAAATAATGGCTCACCCACTTTTTCTAACAATAAAAATGCCAGTGGTGTAAGCGCCATTGAGATGGTAACCACAAGGTTCAGGGTATTGGCAAGCTCAGGACGTAAGACATTTTGGGCAGTGGCGACACTGAATAGGACAAAAGCAAACTCACCGCCTTGAGCCAAGGTCACGCCCAATCTGATACTGGTCGGCCAGCGATTGCCCGATACTTTTGCGATACCTGCAATCACTGCAAACTTGATAAACATTAAGGCGAGCGCACAGCCAATAATAAAGATGGGCTCTGCCAAAATGAGTTTGACGTCAGTGAGCATACCGACCGACATAAAGAATAGACCTAATAGTAAGCCTTTAAACGGCTCGATACTGGCTTCTAACTCGTGGCGATATTCGGAATCTGCTAACAATACACCTGTCAAAAATGCACCTAACGCCATTGATAGACCGATTTGACCCATCAAGATAGACACGCCCATCACAATAAATAGTGCCACGGCAGTCAGCAACTCTGATGCACCACTGGAAGCCACAAATTTAAAGAAGGGTCGAACCACATAACGGCTGGCAAAAATAAGCCCAGCAAAAACGGCAAATACTTTACCAAAATAAATCAAATCGTAGCTTTGTTCACGCACCCCTGACAAGAACGGAATGACGGCCAGTAACGGAATGACGGCGATATCTTGGAACAATAGGATAGTAAATGCTTCTCGACCATGTGTGCTGGACAGCTGCTGTTTTTCAGTCAGTATCTGTAGCACAAACGCAGTAGAGGAGAGCGCCAAACCAAAACCCACGATAAAGGCGGTATCCATCTGTAAGGAGAAAAACTGATGCAACAGCCACATGAGTAGCGTACCAGTCAGACCAACTTGCAAACCCCCCAATACAAATATAGAGCGGCGCAGCGCCCAAAGCCGTGAAGGTTGCAGCTCAAGCCCGATAATGAACAGCAGCATGACCACGCCAAACTCTGAAAAGTGCAATAGGCTTTCTGCGTCGCCTGCCACATCCAATCCGCTTGGACCCAATATGAGTCCGGTGATGAGATAGCCCAAGACGGTTGCAATACCAAAGCGTTTGCCAAGGGGGACAAAGAGCAGTGCTGCTCCCAAAAAGATAGTGGCTTGCAACATGAGATTTGGTGAGCCAGCGGCAGCAGCAAACATTTGGGCTCCTTAAAATTGGAATAAAGTAAACAATATAAAATAGAGATGACTAAACACAGTAGGTCTGAAAAACATCGCGCTAATACTTATTATTTTTTGCGATAAATTTTCCACACCCCATTGTCCGCAAGTGGATTGTTATAGGCATCGTTACGACGTTTGCGCGGTGTTTGCCTGCTATCGACAATCTTAAAGTCAGGCAGTGCATGTACGATGAGTCCAGTACGATAGAAACGTACGCGCTCAGGCTCTAACATCTCACCCTTAATATCACGGCAAAAAACGTAAGCACGCAGATCGATAAACTCACGATGAGCCACCAAACGCACCTCATCATCGTTATCGAGTACCGCTGTCATGCGCGCAATCTCATCATCAGTATAGTGACCACACTTATCAGTTAATGCACCTACTGAGCCAAAGCTTTTGGATTCTTTGGCGTGAGTCTTGGTCAGATGCAAACGCTGCACATGATAGATAAACTGTGGTATCTCAAGGCTGGCTGGTAGTGGTAGATAGTCAGGTGGCAGATTGGCCGCTGGGTAAAAGGTGTTTGCACGCTCAAGCAGGCTACTCCACTGCTGCTGATAGGTCTGCACTTCAGCCAGATTGCCCTCATAGATTGGCATATCGCGAACCTGCCGTAGAATATCAGGCGGGAATTGCTCATTACGAAAATTGGCAATGTCTTCTTGCAAGGTTGATAGCAACGCTTTGGCATATTTTTTGCCAGCTGTCGACGTAGGGTCATCGTTGCCATTAATATGGCTGGGGGCAACAAAGGGAGCTGAGCGTCTAGACATAGTAGGAATTCATTAAGTAAACGTTAATAAGTTATTTAAATATACAGCAATTATCGTGACAATATGCCAGTCGCGCTGACTTTTTCGATATTTTAACATGCTAGAACAGCGTTCGTGTTTAGGGCGTGTTTGATAATTCACAAATAGGCACTGCAATATCTATTTAATGTGAGTGCCCGATATGGCCACCTGCTGTTTTTGTTGGGCGCTCTGATATGTCACAAACGAGAGTGTCGCTATGCGGACGGTTTTGTGGATGCGATGAGCTTTCAACTTGGATGGTGGCATGATGAATGCCTAATGTTAATAGGCTTTGTTCAAGACTGGCAATCAGAATACTTGACTCATGAATACTCATTTCACCATCCACTACCACGTGACAAGAGAGGGCATTGAGGCCACTAGTAATGCTCCAGACATGGAGGTCATGTACTTTTCGTACTTGAGAGTCTTCGAGTAGTTTTTGCGCCACATCGACTAGCGATATATTGGCAGGCGTGCCTTCCATTAATATATGCACAGAATCACGTACGACACGGTAGCCACTGACTAAAATAAGCAAGGCAACGATGACAGACGCCGCCGCATCTGCCCATATCCAACCAAACCCTATCATCAGCAAAGCGGCAATAATGGCAGCAACAGAACCTAATAAGTCGCTCAATACATGCAAATAAGCACTTTGCATATTAAGGTTAACGGGTTCTGTATTACTAGGTTTCTGCTCTGCGACCTTGGCATCATCCGTACCATGACTATGGCCGTGTGATTCGCCACTTTGACTACCTCGGTGCATTAGCCAAGCGACCAAGATATTAACCAACATGCCGACAGTGGCAACAATCAGCATGCCTTGGGTCGCAATTTCTGGCGGTGAGTTAAAGCGTTTAATCGCTTCATAAAAAATCATCAGAGCGATAATGACAAGTGTCGCGCCATTGAGCATAGCGACGAGTATCTCAAAGCGCTTGTAGCCAAAGGTTTTTTGATGAGTGGCCGCTTTTTCACCAATTTTGAATGCCATGAGGGTTGCACCTAGCGCTATCGCATCGCTGAGCATATGCCCTGCATCAGACAGCAGTGCCAAGCTTCCTGTTAGCCAGCCACCAATCGCCTCAATAAACATATAACCTGTGATAATGACAAAGCTAAATAGTAAGGTGCGCTGATAACCTCTGGTATCTTGCGATGCTATCGTCTGCTCTAAATGCCCATCATGATCGTGGTTGTCTTGAGCATTATGGGTGTAATGATGCTCAGTATTATCTTTTAGATGCTCAGGCATATCAGTGCCCTTATTCTGATGAGTATGAGAATGCGCTTTGGCGTTTGAGTTTTTTCGATTCATAACGACACTCAAGTCTGCTGATTGATGTGCTAATTAACCAATACTCAAAAAAAGTGTAGGGGCTTTATCGCATAATATTTGACTATAGCTATAAATTTAACATAGCCAAGTATCAGACGCTGTAACAACGAAGTAAATATGCAGGTGATAGAGGAAAGAGACAGTGATATCGGCTATTTGATGTATGTATTCGATTTATATATCAGAGCTACCAGCCGACAGGGTCGATGTCCAAGGTAAGTTTGAGATACTTAGCACTTGGCAAGGCTAGAACGGGTTGCCACCATTGATTCAATACATGGTGCAGCTGCCGCCGGTCTTTGGCTAAGAGCAACAGCTGTGCATGATAGCGGCTGTTCTTTTTGCTCATTGGTGCATCAATAGGTCCGAGGACAGCGAGATTATGAGCATGTGGCAAATGAGCAATGGCATCTTTGAGTGCTTGAGTGGTGGCTGCTAATGTTTTGCCTTCACAGCGTATCAATGCAGCATGGCTATGAGGCGGTAAGCCCATCATTTTGCGCTCTTGCAGCAGCTCGCGAGCAAATGACAAATAACCGTCTTTGACCAGTTTTAACAGCAGCTCGTTATCAGGTTGCAAGGTCTGGATTAAGACGCGCCCAGATTTGTCACCGCGCCCTGCACGGCCTGCTACCTGAATCATGAGCTGCGCGGTATGCTCTGGTGAGCGAAAGTCTGCTGATAAGAAGCCTCGATCGGCATTAGGCAAGCAAACCAGTGTGACATTGGGAAAATGATGACCTTTAGCGACCATTTGCGTGCCGACCAATATGGCAGGATTGCCTCGATTAATTTGCTGATAGATATTCTCCCAGCTGTCTTTGCGCCTTGTGGTATCACGGTCGATTTGAATAATCGGATAGAGCTCTTTGCTGGTTTGGGGATTGGCAAAGATGGCATGCAGGTTTTCGCTGAGCCTTGTGGTTCCCATACCTTTGGCATCTAGATTTTGACTGCCGCAATCAGGGCAGACAGTAGGAATGTAGGCTTGCCAATCGCAGTGATGGCATTTCAAATAAGAATTAGCTGAATAGTTGCTGTGCTGAGATCCGCTGTTATAGTGAACGGTTAGATGAGCGTCACAGCGCGGGCAGTCCGCCTGCCAGCCGCACGCTTCGCACAATAAGACAGGCGCATAGCCACGACGATTCAAAAATATTAATACCTGATCGCCTGCTTCTAGTGTTTGTTTGATTGCCCCAATCAAGGCGTCTGTCAGCCCCGTGTCGTAGCGTGCACCATCATCTTGTGCTTGCTGATGAGTGCTTTGCAAACGCGCATCGATTAGCTGCATGGTTGCAGGTCTGGCATTACCGGGGCGAGTCAGCAGCTGACATTCTACCAGCTTGCCATCATCGACCAGTTTTAGATGCTCAAGAGAGGGCGTGGCCGTACCGAGCACGACTGGGATTTTGTACTGTAGGCCGCGATAGAGCGCAACATCAGCGGCATGGTAACGCAGTGTGTCTTGCTGCTTATACGAGCCATCATGGGCTTCATCCACAACGATGAGTCCCAGATTAGCAAATGGATATAGCACTGCTGAGCGCGTACCAATAACGATTTGAGCATGTCCTGTACGGCAGTCCTGCCAACCTTGCAAGCGATGGGTATTGGTCATCCCAGAATGTAATAAGACAATATGGGCGGCGAAGCGACTGGCGAACCGTGCACGCGTTTGCGGTGTCAGCCCAATCTCTGGTACCAAAATCAGCACCTGTTTGCCAGCTTCTAGCACCGCTTGCATCGCTTGCAGATAGACCTCAGTTTTGCCGCTGCCAGTAATACCATTTAGCAGAAAACCAGTATAGTTCTCGGACTCATGTGCAGCAATAATCGCATCGACGGCAAGCTTTTGCTCATCATTGAGATCAAGTGGCATTTTTGCCAGTTTAACGGGAGCAGGTGCTTGTTTGTGCTCGATATAGCGCTCAATAAGACCTTTGTCTTCGAGCGTCTTTAGGAAGGTTCGCTGCATACCTTCTAGTAGCAAGACATCTTCACTCGCGCCATGCTGACCATGTAGCTTTAGCATATCGAACTGCTGCTTTTGCTTTTTTGCATTAGCACGAAAATCATCATCAGTGATATGCGGCAGGATTCGCCAATGCGTAATCAGCAAGTCTAAGGGTTTGCCTTGACGAACAAGGCTCGGCAGAATAACGGATAAGACATCACCAAGCGGATAGTGATAGTAACGCGCCAGCCAATAGGCAAGCTTTAGCATACTAGGCTCTAGTATAGGCTCAGCATCTAGACAGGTATTAATGGGTTTTATTTTATTGATGGGTACGCTGCTGTCTTTTTGATCGACATGAGCGATTACGATGCCAATCAGTGTCTGACGACCAAATGAAACCTCAACACGGCTACCAATCTGTGGTAGCGAGGCATTTGGCAAACCCTCCATATTGGCCGGTAGGCTATAGTCAAATACTCGATAAAGGGGAACAGGCAGGGCAACTTGTACCAACATAAACGGCTTCACAGGTTTATTAGAGTAATCTTGTTTTAAAATAAAAGGGTAGAGACCAATAAGCTTAGCATGATGCTAAGCTTATGATGGATCGACTTATAGAATAGTACTGACTATCGGTCTTATTCAATATATAGGATAGACTCGATTTCGACCACACCGCCTTTAGGTAGAGCAGCTACTTGTACAGCAGCGCGGGCAGGGTATGGCTCGCTCAAATTGGCAACGAATACTTCGTTTAATACCGCAAAATCACTTAAGTCAGTCAAAGACACATTGAATTTAACCACATCATTTAAGCTGCCACCAGCGGCTTCACAGATTGCTTTGATGTTTTCAAACACTTGCTCAGCCTGTGCTTTAAACCCTTCTCTCAACTCCATGGTCTCAGGATCAAAACCTAGCTGACCTGAAATATAAACAGTATTACCGACTTTAACGGCTTGAGAGTAAGTACCGACTGCTGCAGGGGCTTTATCCGTTTGGATGGTTTGACGAGTCATATGATTTCCTTTTGGTATTTTATTGGTTGGTTTGCTACTGAAAGATAGCAATGATAGGTATCAGTACTGTCGAGAATATCAATATCTCGACAGTATATATTTTGGTCTGACGAAGTAAGTAATTTGTAGTGAATCTCGCTAGACAGACAATATTATAATTGATATAGACGTATGATGTTAGGGAACCCTAACAATGAACGTAGTTCACGAATACCTTGCGCCAAATGATTGCGACTACGGACAATGATATGCAGGATGGTATCCGTGCTGCGCACATCGACGGTTTCTACCCCCATATTCAACTGGCGTAAATGATAGATAACCTCACTGATTTGCTCGTCGCTAAGCGCGATAGACAGCTTAAGATAAGCTGGAAAGCGAATTTTACCACTGTTCTTTATATCGAGCTCATTGATATCACCTTGCTTCACAGCATTGTCGCTACGCCAGCGGAGTTGGATAACTTGATAAGGGTTGTCTTTACGAATGTCATCTAGCGAGAAGCATTTGTGTCGATGGACGACCAGACCATGGCGTGATAAATGTCCAACGATCGGATCACCATAAATTGGATGACAGCAATTGGCAAAATCAAGTTCAACCCCAGAGGCATTAGCAATCAACTGCTGCGGCTGTGTCATGTCATCGCTATATACTTTTGCATTTAGATCACTGACTTCATCATTAAATAATCGGGTGACGACCAGTTGCGGCAAGAGTGTGCCCGAGCTTATCTGTTCAAACAACGCATCTTTTTCAGTCAATCCGCGCCATTCGGTCAGGTCTTTCCAATCTCTGTCTGTTAAGACATCGAGACTTTTTTGATAGGTTTTGAGTGCCCGATCCAATGCTTGACGTCCATGATGCTGTTTGTCAGCAGCAGATAGGTCTTTGAACCAACGCAAAATCTCTTCCCGCGCTTTATTAGTGACCACAAACCCTAACCATTCCGCTTTTGGTTCTGAATGGCTATTGACCTCAATCTCGATCGTTTGGCCATTTTGGACTACTGTACCGAGCTTTGCAGGCTTGTCATCGATATTGGCACCGACGGCGACATTGCCGACCATAGGCCCAACGGCATAAGCGAAGTCTAACGCTGTGGCACCTTGTGGTAGCTCATAAGCGCGGCCTTTTGGGCTATAACAAATAATTTTGCTAGAGTGCAGATAATCCATCAGCTCATTGATAGTAGAAACCGCTGCCGAAAAATCGGGGTTATTCTGATTTAAATTGTCTTCATCGACCAAGTCTTTCATATTACGTAGCGATGCTTGGATAACGGATTGACTGACATCAGAGGCATGTTCTGCACCAATGACACCCAGTCTCGCAGCACTCTGCATTTGCTTGGTCAAGATAGTCACTTTGACAACATCATTGTCACGCTCATAAATCAGCGTCAGTGATTGATTGCCACCTGGCAGTGGCCTGCGGATATTATCCGCGATATGCGTATCAGCAATTTGATATTTTTTAATTAGGTAATACGCAAGCTTGTCACACGACTCAATATTATCCAGGACAATCTCAAACGCATAATGGCGTAGTAAGGTGTTTATTTCACCGCGGTTTCGAAAGAACTGGCGATAGATAACAACCTGATTGTCTAAGACCTTGACCAGTCCATTGAGATCCAAATTATTAAGGACAATGCTCAAATAACGATGGATAGACTCTCTTTGAAAGTTGCGCCCAAGTCCATGCTGTAGCAACTTATCAGATAGCTTGCTATACATCTCAGAATCAAGGTTGCGATAACAAAGCACCTCAATATAATCAGCGATATCGTTTAAACCCATAAGACGGGCAAATGGCACATAAAAGTCCAAAGTCTCCTGAGCAGTTGTACGCTGTTTTTCAGGACGTACCGCATCAAGCGTCGACATATTATGCAGGCGATCAGCCAGTTTGATAATCAAGACACGCGGATCAGCCAGTGTGGCGGTCAGAATCTTATGAAAGGTCGCAGCTTTGTTTTGCTGCTTATTGTGTGCAGAAGATTTTAATTTGGTCACACCATCGACCAGTCTTGCAACAATCTTGCCATAGCGCTGCTCGATCTGCTCGTCACTAACATCAGTGTCTTCGACCGTGTCATGCAAAATGGCAGCGATAATCGTGTTTCGATCCAAGCGAAAGCCAGCCAATATCTCAGCAACTGCAATCGGATGCGTGATATAAGGTTCCCCTGACTTACGCTTGTCTTTGATATGCGCAATATCGCCGAACTCACAGGCATCAACAATATCACGGCGTTCAGCAGCAGTCAGATAGCCCACCGAGCGTAGCAAATTATATTGAGCATCATCGACAAGGTGATGACTGAGTTTGGGTAAGGTTTGACTCATAAAGTGATGATCCTGTTTCCACTACCTACTTAGCTTAATCATTTATCAACGTAAATGATGACGGACTGCTGGCCTACCAGACAAAACCTAAAAACAAATAGGCTATTCTCTAATTAATCGCAAATTGTTGTCAATGTCAACTGATAAGCGAGCGTGCGCTATAAAAATTCTAACTCAATGGTCTATATTGCAGGGTAATTGGTTGCCGTAATAGCCAATGCAATACAGACACAACCAAAAAACCACAGCTTATGCTGTGGTCTCTATGGTCGATCAAGGCTTGTGTCCATTTTATAGAGCCATTGTTCACTCTATAGCTTGTACAAAATCTACCTTATCAAAACAGCTTTTTAGAAGCTGTGATCGCCTGACAATGCTAAATCTAATGAGCTGGTAGCAAAATTATGCTCTGGCTGATTTAGGATATCGCGTGTGATTTTGCCAGCGGCAATTTCACGTAGTGCTAATACAGTAGGCTTGTCGTTATCAACATCAACCAACGGCTCAGCAATGCCTTTTGCTAATTGACGCGCGCGCTTGCTTGCGACCAAAATTAGCTCAAAGCGATTATCAACATTATCCAAACAATCTTCAATCGTCACTCGTGCCATAAACAGCTACCTCGGTTGTTTTTATTAGTGATGGACTTTGCCCGCCACTCAATAAAAATAATATCAAAAATATAAAGGGGGATAGCGAAATATTATAGCATTTTTTGCCAACTCGCGTAGTTGCTTTTTATATCTACTTATCAGATAAGAGATATTGTCCAGTTTACTCCTCTACTTGATCATTTAGCAAGTTACTAATCGTACGACGATAACGCTGCTGCTGGCGTGCGAGTGTCTGTCTATCTGCCACGATAATCGCCTTAAGCTCAGTCAATGCCACTTCAAAGTTGTCATTAATAATAACAAAGTCAGCATGCACATACTGTGACATCTCATTCACTGACCCTGCTAGACGCTGCTCGATCACTTCTAAGCTGTCTTGTGCACGAGTCGATAAGCGCTGACGTAAGGTGGCGAGACTGGGCGGCAAGATAAAAACCATCGTCGCTTCAGTAAAGATTTTTTTCACTTGCAACGCGCCTTGCCAATCAATCTCTAAAATGACATCAACGCCTGCCTCTAACTGCGTACGCACACTTTGCTCTGATGTGCCGTAATAGTTACCAAATACTTCTGCATGTTCTAGGAACTTGCTTTCGCCGATGGCTTTAGTGAAGCTATCCACATCGGTGAAATGATAATGATGACCATCGAGCTCACCAGGGCGCGGAGTGCGTGTGGTATGAGACACACTGACCGTTAAGTCATTGGTGGTGGCAAGCAGTTGCTTCACCAGTGAGGTTTTGCCCGTACCTGAGGCGGCAGTGATAATAAATAATGAACCTGTCATACAGTCTGTCCTAGTAAGATATGTGCTAGTAAAATATGTCCGAATAAAACACCAAAAGGGGTGGTCTTGATTGTCTAAAACTGGAAAAAAGAAAAAATGCCATCATGTATGGCGATAGAAATCATAATTGATGCCTCATTATAAACTGCTATGTACGTTGAAGCAGGTTTTGTACGACAATTTAGCTTATTTTTATTGATGCTTTCAAATAAATGTCTGTGAAATGAGGCCACGCGCTCGTAGCAAAATTATTAAAAATTGTGCTGAGCGTGTCGCTATTTTCAAGGGCAATAAAAGCAAATTATGCTAAAGTAGCAGAATGAATTCATCTCAATATTTGAATTGACGCTTTTAAAATAAGCGTTAACTATAAATTATCCAATGATAGGCCTTCTTATGCAAATTTATCTTGCCAATCCACGCGGTTTTTGTGCTGGTGTAGACCGCGCGATTGCGATTGTTAACGAAGCATTAATACGTTTTGAGCCACCTATTTATGTCCGTCACGAAGTCGTACATAACAAGTTTGTGGTGTCAGACTTAGCCAATCGCGGTGCGGTATTTGTTGAGGAGCTGCATGAAGTACCTGATGGTTCTATTGTTATCTTCTCCGCGCATGGCGTCTCAAAAGCCGTCGAAGATGAGGCTGAGCGTCGTGATTTGACCGTGTTTGATGCTACGTGCCCTTTGGTGACCAAAGTTCATATCGAAGTGGCTAAGTTTGCACAAGATGGCATGGATGCGGTGTTGATTGGACACGCAGGACATCCAGAAGTAGAAGGCACCATGGGGCGCTTTAATCGTCGTCACGGTGGGCAGATTCATCTGGTCGAAGATGAGAGTGATGTGGCAGCATTGACAGTGCAGGATGCTGAGCGTTTGGCGTTTGTGACCCAAACGACTTTATCGATGGATGACACCGCTCGTGTCATCGATGCGCTACGTGAAAAGTTCCCTAGTATCCAAGGCCCTAGAAAAGACGACATTTGCTATGCCACCCAAAACCGCCAAGATGCGGTCAAAGACTTGGCCAGTCGCTGTGAGGTCGTACTAGTCGTTGGCTCGCCAAACTCATCAAACTCTAACCGCTTGCGTGAGCTGGCAGAGCGCATGGACTGCCGTGCCTATTTGATTGACAATGCCGGTGAGATGAACAGTAGCTGGTTTGAGGGTGTGCAGAGTATTGGAGTGACGGCGGGCGCGTCAGCCCCCGAAGTACTTATCCAAGAAGTATTGCAACAGCTGCAAGACTGGGGTGGGGATTTGCCAAGTGAGCTGTCAGGTATTGAGGAAAACGTGACATTTAGCCTGCCCAAAGCATTGCGAATTCCAGTGACCCAAGTGGGCAGATAACACCTATTTATATGAGCAGGTTAGGATGAAAAAGCAAAACAGTAAATTTGTATTGGCAAGTGCCACGCTCGCTGAGGTTAATACACAGCTAAAGCTCAATATGTTTGCGACGGTGGCCGTGGTATTTGTACTTATTATGAATATCATGAAGTTTATGGCAGACAAAACGGCTTTGTATGCTGTACTGACCATGGTCATGATTGTGTTATTATTTTTTATCAGAAAAACTCGCGCCATTCTTATGCTAAGAAAACACGAGCTGACTCAATAAATAAACCGTGAAATGTATAGGATAGTCATGACCGCTTATTACAAGTTTATCAAACGCGAACAGCCATTAGAGGGCGTCATTGTGGCGCACTACCAGCCAACCTTTCATGCACAAGGTGCTTGGAATGAGCATGAGCAGCACATGGCACCAGCCACCGGTTTGCTGACTGCTGAGCTAAGTGGTTTTGCCCCGCAAGCCAATATGCGTATTGCACGAGTGAGTTTGGATATTTTGGGTCTCATACCGCTTGGTGATTTTACGATTACCACGCGCTGTATTCGTCCGGGCAAAACCATCGAGCTGATTGAGTCAGTCATGAGCAGCCGTGGCCGTGATGCGATCATTGCGAGGGCGTGGCGTCTGATGACCCAAGACACGAGTGAGATTGCAGGTCTTGAAGACCAAACCGCACAGCATAAGCCTGAAGACTTACCTGTTTGGGATGATATGAAAGGTTGGCCGGGTGGTTTTATTAAAAGCGTGCGTCTGGTGGCTGAACCCGATCGTCGCCCTGGCTGCGGTATGGTATGGATCACCAATGATGTCGACATGATAGAAGGCGTACCAACAGGTGACGTCGTGCATCTACTGGGCATGGTGGATACTGCTAATGGTGTCGTACCAAGATTGGGTCTAGGATTATCCAAACTAGAGTGGATGTTCCCTAATACGGACTTGCAGATTCACATGCACCGCGCGCCAAAAGGTCGTTGGCTGGGTCTCGAAGCAGTACAGCAATACGGCGATGATGGCATAGGGTTGACCAGTGCCGTATTGCACGATGTGTATGGGCCTTTTGGACGTAGTGAGCAAATCCTCACCATTCGCCCGATGCCGCGCTAACCATTAATTGTACTAACCAATAAGTGTTAAGCAGTCTACGAATCAGAGCACAACATATAGTTTTGCAAAACAAAACAATATGGTTAAATCAATTAATTATGCGAATGATTGGTAATGGGGTTTAATAGTAATCAATAAGATAAAGTAGATTGATTTAGAAGTTTGCTGATGTATTGGAGAATACTATGAAATCAAAAGTTACTATGAAAACCGAGAGCCATTTTTCAAGTAAGCTGACGGCCATTTGGGATTTATTGATAGAAGCTTACTCAGGATAAAGTTTAATATAATTTCGATACAAGGAAACCGAGTGCAAGTTATACATTAGTATGCTTAGCGAGGATGACGATGTAGCGGATTTATATAGACTTGACTATATGCCTTTTTAAATGATTATGTGAGTATATGGCTCACAAAAAACACCGCCTTAGCGAACTAGGGCGGTGTTTTTTATTGATTAACCCTTTTACGCTTGAAATTTTCTTTGCTGCCCCTATTAGTATAGACAGTTTAACGATATTGCATCCGGCAAGTTTTCTCATATTACGAGGGCTGTCTTGGCAAATGTATCGTTATCTGATAATAGGTCTTTCATAGAATTTAAAGGAGTTTTTATGAGTGAAGCAACTCAAGCTGAAGGTCTGAATCCAGAACTAAAAAAACATACGTTTGAAGCGGAAGTGGCGCAGTTACTGCATTTAGTCACGCATTCGCTATATTCTAATGCTGATATTTTTGTCCGTGAGCTAGTATCTAACGCCTCCGATGCCTGTGATAAATTGCGTTTTGAAGGCACCAATGATGACAGTCTTTATGAAGATGATGGTGAGCTAAAAATTCGCATCGCCGTCGATGAAGACGCTAAGACCATTACCTTTACCGATAATGGTATTGGTATGAATGAAGCGGATGCCATCGAAAACTTAGGAACGATTGCTAAGTCTGGCACCAAAGCATTTTTGGACAAATTGTCTGAATCACAAAAGCAAGAAGGCCAATTAATTGGTCAGTTTGGGGTTGGTTTTTACTCAGGCTTTATCGTGGCTGACACCATCAGTGTCGAATCACGCAAAGCAGGTGAACCTGCGGATACAGGCGTACGCTGGGTATCGGATGGCACAGGCAGCTTTACCGTTGAGCCTATCACCAAAGCCACGCGCGGCACGGCCATCACTTTGCATCTAAAAGAAGAGTATTCTGAAGGCGAAGACAGCTATCTAGATCGCGCTAAAATCAAGCAATTGGTCAATAAGTACTCAGATCATATCAGTCTGCCAATTCAGATGCGTAAAGAAATCTGGCCAGAAGACATAGCCGAAGACGACAGCACTGATGAACAAGCGCCAACAGGCGGCGAAATGGTGCTGACTGATGAGTGGGAAACCATCAATAAAGCCAGTGCTTTGTGGACACGCTCAGGCTCTGAGATTGAAGATGATGAGTATGTCGATTTTTATAAAAACATCTCCTATGACATGGATGCGCCGCTGACTTGGACGCATAACCGTGTTGAGGGACGTGTACAGTACACGCAGCTGCTATATATCCCTAAAAAAGCACCAGTAGACTTATACACTCGCGACCAGCAGCACGGTCTAAAGCTGTATGTGAAGCGCGTCTTTATCATGGACGAAGCGGAGCAGTTGCTACCGATGTATCTGCGTTTTGTGAAAGGGGTGATTGACTCAGCTGACTTGCCACTAAACGTCAGCCGTGAGCTATTACAAGAATCACGTGATGTAAAATCTATCCGTGATGGTAACGCACGCCGTATCTTGACGTTGCTGGCTAGTCTTGCCAACAGTGAAGATGCTGACAAGCAAGAAAAATTTGCTCAGTTCTATGCAGAGTTTGGTGACGTTATCAAAGAAGGTGTGGGCGAAGATGCGGGCAACAAAGAGCGTATTGCCAAGCTATTACGCTATGCAACCAGCACACAAGACGGACTGGTTACCAGCTTTGAAGACTACAAAGCCCGTATGAAGGAAGGCCAAAAAGCCATCTATTATCTCACTGCTGATAATCTAGCAGCAGCAAAAAATAGCCCGCAACTTGAGCTATTCAAGAAAAAAGGCATCGAAGTTATTTTGATGACTGGTCGTGTTGATGAGTGGGCGATGAACTTCTTAACTTCATTTGATGAGACGCCACTACAAAACATCGCAAAAGGCGCTGTAGATTTAGGCGACTTGCAGGATGAAACAGAAAAAGCGGAAGCAGAGAAAGCACAAGAAACGCTAAAGCCGATAGTCGATAAGCTAAAAGCTGCACTTGGCGAGCGTGCTAAAGATGTCAAAGTATCGACGCGCTTGGTAGATAGTCCAGCTTGCTTGGTCGTTGGTGAAGGTGAGTTGTCACCGCAAATGATTCAGATGCTACAGCAAATGGGTCAGGATGTACCAGCGAGTAAGCCAACGTTAGAGGTGAATCCTGATCATCCGCTCATCAAAAAGCTTGAGACTAGCGAGCAATTTGATGATTTGGCACAAGTAATCTTTGATCAAGCATTATTGGCAGACGGCGGTCAATTAGAAGATCCAGCCGCTTACCTAAAACGCGTCAATGAGCTATTGATGAGATAATGTTTGGTAATTGATGTAAGAGGAGGTCTTGTACGCAAGACCTCCTTTTTTTATTCGAATTTTTGAGCGAATTTTACAAATCAGCCTTATCCTCTTAACCGACAATCCGTTACAATCGCGATAGATTAGCGCGCTAAAATATTAAGGGTAGCTAGTCGTCTTCTATAAATATTCCATCGTGAATTCAATATAAATAGATGTCTATAAAGCCGTGCACAATATTACAAGTCGATTGCTGCAAACGGTGGTTATATTAGGACAGTTATCATTGGGTTATTTTATTTTTCTCGACTGGCTAGAGGTCTAAGTCTTTGTCACTTACGTCGTTAAAAACCGTGTCACTTCAGCGCTTTTCGCTAAATTTCGCTGCCAATATTATTGCAACCTTATGGATGCTGGTTGGCTCCACACGTGCCTTTTCTTGGATCAAACCTACTTTTATACAGTTTGCCGTATTTGCGCTATTGGCTCTCGGTAGCAATGTCTTGTTTTCTTGGTTGGCTGCTGAAACGGGCAGTATGTTTAATGAGCAGGGTCTGGTCAGTTATCTGATTTGGCCGATGATTATTTTATTGAGCGGTATCATTTTGGCTCGGCGAGCCAGCAATCAAACATTGGTGTTTGTACCTGTTGTGCTGTGGCTAGTAGCTGATACATTATCAGCGCTACTACAGAGCTTGGTGCAGTTCTTTGGTAGCTATGGATGGTTACCGGAATGGAGTTACTCGTTTTTGCCGGTACTGTTTTTGGTATTGTTCTTGTGGCAAACGCTGGCGCTATTATGGATTTTTTCGCGCCGCCTACGGATACCATGGTGGGAGCGCGTTATTATATTGGTTGGTGCTGTGGCGCTATTGACTATCTGGCAACGCAATGTCGCTGACCAACCGATATTTAAGCAAATTCCAGTAGAGCCTGTCTTAGAGGAAGCTGCACTATACGAGCAGCCGCGTCTATTGCAGCAAGCACTGAACAGTATAGACCCAAGTATCGATGGCAAGACCGACTGGTACTTCATGGGAGTAGCCGGGTTTTCTGATCAAAACGTCTTTCGTTCTGAGATTAATAAAGTACGTGAGCTGTTCGATGTGCGCTTTGGCACCAGTGGGCATTCACTGTCATTGATTAACAATACCTATAGCTGGCTAGATGAGCCGATTGCGACCAAGACCAGCATTCTGCGCGGCCTAAAGAAGATTGGTCAGCAGATGAACGCTGATGAAGACGTATTGTTTTTGACACTGTCTTCGCACGGCAATGAAGACATCGTACAGCTAGAGAATCCACCGCTTGCGATGGACAATATCGAGGCGTCATGGTTGCGTGAAGCACTTGATGCTTCGGGGATTCGCTGGCGTGTCATCGTTGTTTCTGCCTGCTATTCAGGCTCGTTCATTGATGATCTGGCATCACCGACCACCGTGGTGATTACCGCATCTGCTGCCGACAAGGCCTCATTTGGCTGTACCAACAGCGCTGAGATGACGTATTTTGGTCAAGCATTTTTTGCCGAAAGCCTACGTGAAAACACCAGCTTTGAGGCCGCATTTAAGGATGCATCATATCGAGTACAAGAGCGTGAGCTGTATATGGGCTTTGAGCCATCAGAGCCGCAAATGGCAGTAGGCAGTCTAATGGAGACAGCGTTACCTGCATTTGAGCAAGTATTGTTTGACAAAGCCCGTCCATCGGTTGCCAGTATCACAAGTAATAGCATCTCTACGACCAATGCGTCATCTAGCAATAGGGCTGATGTATCAATGAGCAGTATAGAGGTAGTTGCTCCATAGGATGTATGTAGGTCTTACGAGCAGTGCTTTAGGTAACAAAGCTATCAATAAACACTATCAGTAAAAGCTGACAATAACCGCTGATTTTATTTTGGATAAAGAGGACATCATGCATACATCTTATAGTCATAGCTTGCTCACCAATAAGCAGCTCACACAAAAAAGCGTGAATCGCTGCTTTAACGGTGAGCAGCATTATTATAGCCATGAGTCGACATCGACCAAGACATCAATGACATTCAGTATTTATCTGCCGGATGAAGCATTGGCTGGGCGACGCTGTCCTGCGATATTGTATCTTTCGGGTTTGACCTGTAACGCTGACAACGTCACTCACAAGGCGCATTTCCAGCAAAAATGTAGCGAGCTTGGCATGATATTGATCGCACCTGATACCTCGCCTCGCAGCAGTGAAGACAACGATCTGCCAAACGACGATCGCTATTTTGTTGGTCAAGGTGCCAGCTACTACGTCGATGCGACCCAAGCGCCTTGGTCAGACAACTTTAATATGCAAAGCTACATCGTTGATGAGCTATATGACTTATTGCGCTCGGAGTTTCCTATCCACAGCATCGGTGTCACAGGGCACTCGATGGGTGGTCATGGTGCGTTATTACTTGGATTTAAGTTCCCTAGTAAGTTTGTTAGCGTATCCGCGTTATCGCCTGTGTGTGCGGCCAGTGAGTCGGCATGGGGTCAAGCCGCTTATACCGAGTATTTCGGTGATGATGAGTCACTATGGGCGCAAGCAGACGCCTCAAAGATGATTGAGAAAGTCGGCCAGCAGTACTCAAGTATATTGGTGGATCAAGGCGGCGCTGATAACTTCTTAGCAGAAGGTCAGCTGCAGACATCCAAACTACAAGAGGCTTGTACAAAAGCCAATCAGCCCCTAACATTACGTTATCAGGCGGGTCATGATCACAGCTATTACTTTATTCAAACAGTGATTAACGATCATATCGAACATCATTGGCACATGGCTCAACTGAGCTAGATTGCTAAGTAGACAACCGTAATACGTGTTTTCGCTATCCCATTTCATGCTCAAAAGGTGATTTTTATGGCAAGTTATCAAGATTTGACCGCTTCTAATTCAAAGAATAAGTCAGCAGATACTAGTTCTACAAAAGCGACTATGCAAGCCGATATGGATGCAGCGCTAAAAGACAAGCAGCGTAATAATTCTGCTAGCAGCAGCGACCAAATCCCTCAGCCTAAGTCAGACGAGTTTATTGCAAAAACGTTCGACGACGCGGGTGATAGAGTGCTTGATGAGACACAAATATCGCGTGTGATAGAGATGGCATGGGAAGACAGAACGCCATTTGGTGCGATAGAGCATAGCTACGGTCTCGATGAGACGGGTGTTATTAAACTCATGCGTCAGGAGCTCAAGCCATCGTCTTTTCGCTTATGGCGTCAGCGAGTCAGCAATCGTGCGACCAAGCACGAAGCAAAACGCTCATTTGAGGTAGGCCGCGCCTATTGTAAGACTCAGTACAAGCAGCGTTGATTGGTTGAGTATTAAGTACTTGAAAGCTTTCGAGTACTCAGTAAGTAATCCAGTTAAAATTTTCTTTTTAATTTATCAATATTTTATATAAACATGAATTAGGTAGCTCAATTATGATCAGTTCTGCTAAGCCTTATCTTATTGCACCATCAATCCTTTCAGCTGATTTCGCACGGTTGGGCGAAGAAGTGGAGAAGGTATTAGAGTCGGGTGCCGATGTGATTCATTTTGATGTGATGGACAACCATTACGTACCCAATTTGACGTTTGGTAGCATGATTTGTAAGGCGCTGCGTGATTATGGGGTTGACGCGCCAATCGATGTACATTTGATGGTCTCACCTGTTGATAGTATGATTGAGCAGTTTTTGGAAGCGGGTGCGAGTATCATTACCTTTCATCCAGAGGCCAGCGCTCATATCGATCGCTCACTGCAACTGATCAAAGATGGTGGTGCAGAATGCGGTCTAGTACTGAACCCAGCGACGCCGTTACATTATCTAGACTACGTCATGGATAAAGTGGATCAAATTCTACTCATGAGTGTCAACCCAGGCTACGGTGGCCAGTCATTCATAGAGGGTACTTTAGATAAAGTTCGCCAAGTCCGTCAGCGCATCATTACCAGTGGCCGCGACATTAGATTAGAAGTGGATGGTGGTATCAAAGCGAGCAACATCCGCGCCATTGCTGAAGCGGGTGCTGATATGTTCGTTGCTGGTTCTGCGATATTTAACCAACCAGATTATAAAGCGGCCATTGATGCCATGCGTGCAGAGTTATCATTAGCTAATGGTAGCGAGTGAGCAGTGTATGGTTGATGAACGGTATTAGCTATATAAGAGTAGTATTAAGATGTGCTGTATAACTTATAATGATGCCTAACAGCAAGTTACGTAAAGGTAGGTAGAATATGGACACGCAAAAATCAGTCAAATCATCAATGCCGTCTGACCCTGTGATAGGTCACGAGCAGCAGTCATCAGCCAACGGTGAAGAAAAACATCGCAGTTTGGTACCAAAGGGTATCACCATTGGCCTAGCGGTGTTTGCACTTGTACTTAGTTTGGCAGGTTATGGCTTTCGCCTAATGGTGGGTGATGATGTGGGCATGGTACTGCGGCATGCTGCGGTTATCGTGCCTGCCTTTATGTTAGGTATTCCCCTGTTTTTTTGGGTGGGTTCTCGCATACTCAATAAAGTTAAAGGCTTGCATATCGAGAGTTGGAATGCCATCAGCTTGGGCTATTTAACGTCTTGTATATCGATGCTATGGTTGATGGGCACTTATAGTTAAATGCTTTTGCTGCAAATAGAGTGTTCCTTCATACATATAGCGTTGTAGTGTTTCTTATAAGCTATTTTTATATAAATTTTTAATCATTGAGCCATGCTTGATAAGTATGGCTGGAATTTCATATGCGAATTGTACCGGCCAGTATTGCCAACATTATTTACCCAAAAGACTTACCAAATGGCTTGTTTACCAGCTTAATCATCGCTTGTTTACTCATGGGGCTGGCCTCACTTCGCCATGGCACGGACCTGCAAGGTTGGCTAAATGTCATTGAAAATTGGCTACTGATGCTGTTGATACTACCTACCGCGACGGCCACTGTAGCATTACCTTTTAAGTATCGGGATCCGACCCTTGAGCTAAAGCTGGTTTATTACCTTGGGATGTTTGTGGCTTTCTTATTTACGTTAGGAAAGTTACGTTATTGGCACTAATTTCATGCAAGTTACATCGGATTCAAGCTGCGATTATGTCAAAGACTTATATCACAGCCCTTGAATTACCGTGTCAAAGCGTCCATTGTATGAGTAAGACAGATTTACCCGCGTTACTGTAAGATGATAGGTTTGCCAAATGCAATTTCTATAATGAATAGCTTCTTTGCAATGACTGGTTTGTTTGCACGTGATGAACGGGACAATAAGGAATACATTAATGCCATATGACATCGATAACGAGATAGAAGTAGACAACGAGAATAGCGATCAATTTGCAGGATTTGCCAAAGAGACCACATTAGAGTTGGTGGAAGCGGATGACGGTAGGTTGCTACTGCGTGACGCTGAGCAAGACGAAGCACCACTGATGACCATTGATTTTTCTGAAAAGCTAAAAGAGCTACTTGGTAGCGATACGCAGGCGATTGGTCAGCATATGATTCATGCCGCAATTCAGGTTATTATGCAAAAGCAGATGAGCCAGTGGCATGCGCATGTCTATGATAAAGAGCCAACGCATTATAGCTAGTCTCAAATACTGCTATTTTTAGATACTTTGGCGCTCGTCAGTACAAGCTATAAATATTTGGATAATGACAGCCATAAAAAAAGGGTTTATCAATTGATAAACCCTTTTTTTGTTCAAATAAAACCATTGGTTAAAATGGTAATTACTTGATTTTAGCTTCTTTAAAGATCACGTGCTGGCGTACTTTTGGATCAAACTTTTTGATTTCCATTTTGCCAGGCATAGTGCGCTTGTTTTTGGTAGTGGTGTAATAATAGCCAGTACCAGCTGTTGATACTAATTTAATTTTATCTCTCATGATAGCTTTCCTGTAAATGAGGGGTCTTCAAACGATAGGTATGTGTCTAAAAGAGCAAGTTGCCACAACTACTGTAGCAAAACAGCAGCCAAAATGATGAGAGTCACCACTCAGCTGCTATTCTTAACTTAAACTTTTTGACCTTGTGCGCGCATATCTGCTAGCACTTTATCGATACCAAGTTTGTCAATGGTGCGCATACCTTTGGTAGACACACGTAGACGTACAAAGCGGTTTTCAGACTCTACCCAAAAACGATGGTGGTGAAGGTTTGGTAGAAAGCGACGACGGGTTTTGTTGTTTGCATGCGAAACATTATTACCCACCATAGGGCGCTTTCCAGTCACTTGGCAAACTCGAGACATGGCGAACTCCTAATCTATGAGGTATGAGTTTTTCTCATACCAGTCTGGGCAAATTGCACGTTTTTGCGGCATGGACACAGCAAGCGGCAGCTTTGCACCAAACAAAACTATATGAAGGTTGAGCTGGTATTACTGTTATCTAAAGGCAAATAACAGGCTGACCAATTCAGAAAATTTTAAAGCCGACATTTATACCATAAAACAGATGAATACTCAAATATTTTTATAATTATTGTCGATTTAAAGGATGGCTATTATACCCTGAAATGAACGCTCTATGTTGTTGATTGTTTAATAGTAAAGATTAATTTTTAGTTGTAACTTATAACAAAAGTCAGTAAAGTTGCTGTTATATATTTAATACAATCTGTTAATACATCTAGCATTAATGTAAATCTATGTATCATTATCAGTCTCCCTTGATTCTGTGTAATGGTTTTTGCCTATTTGCTCGAATAAATTACTGCTCATGCGGAGTTAAAAAATGTCATATTCTTCACTACCTACGTCCAAGTTATTTCAGCTGACAGCCTTAACCTTATCACTGGCCTTGGCAGGTTGTGGAGGAGGAGATGGTACTGACACGATTGCGCCAGCGCCTGATTTGGGTGTTACGCAGCCTGATACTGAAGATGGTGTTGAAACACCTATCACAGAGTTGAATATAAGCAGTAGTAAGTTAGTGGATGTAGAGGGTAATACGATATCGTCTGTTGACTTAGAAGGTGCCTATTATGAAGTACAGGTTACGGATGCAGATAATGAACCTGTAGCAAATGCAAAAGTAACTTTTTCTATTGATGCTGATGGTGTCGTATTGTCTCAGACAACATCAGGATCAAAGCTAACAGATAGTGAAGGAACAGCCCGAATTTTTTTGAAGCCTAATGCTCCTGAAGTGTCTGGCGCATATACTATTACAGCAAACGCAAGCAGCAGTAATAATACAGCTATTGATAACTTAACGTTTGCTGTACAAGCAACGAGTGTGAGTCTGAGTGCTCTAACAGTGGTCGATTCTCAGCTTTCTGCAGGTGGACAGACTTCTATATCATTGACGGCGACTGATACAGAAGGTGTTGCTATAAGTGGCATATTAATGGACCTAAATGCTAGTTGTGGTCAGCTGCCTACTCAAGCGACCTCAGATGAAAATGGTGTTGCCACATTCGTCTATAAAGCGATAAATACAGACAATACGTTGTGTAGTGGCTCTGTACTTATATCAGCTAGTACAGGTAGCTCGGCCACTAAGACGGCTAATCTCACCGTTCAAGTGCCTGAAGCAACTTCTATCGTATATACGGCTAACGAATTGACTCTTGGTATTCAAAATAGTGGTTCTTCAGCGACGGGTCAAGTAGAGTTCACGGTATTTTCGAATAAAACACCACTCGCTAATGCTGAAGTAATTCTTTCATTAGAAAAATCACCTTTAGGACTAACTTTCGGTGTTCTAGGAAATAATGCTCAGTTTCCTGTCAGAACTGATGAGAATGGTCAGGTCTCTGTTAATATCTATCCAGGTACTACTCCAGGCCCTGTTGAAATAAAAGCGACATTAGCTAGTGATACTCGTATCAATGCTCTATCAAAAGGCATATCTATTGCTAGCTCTAGAGTCACACAAGATGGTATAAGTATATCATTTGGTAAGAATGTATTAGATTGGAGTTTAGATGGTGATACTACTCCAGTAGCAGCACGGTTAGTAGATCGTAATGGTAATGCAGTACCGGATGGTACAGTAGTAAACTTCACCTCTGAAGGCGGTAAGGTATCACCTGCTAGCTGTAGTACTATTGCTGGCGAATGTGAAGTAACGTTTTCAACGCAAAATCCACGCCCTGGTGATGGACGTGTAACTATATTAGCCGTTGCTGAAGGCGAAAAAGCATATATTGATAAGAATGAGAACAATGCTTGGGATGAAGGCGATGTGTTTGTACATAATATAGGTGATGCTTTCCGTGATGATAACGAGAATGATACTTTTGAGATTGGCGAATTCACTTACCCTCTAACTACTCAATCTAGTCAAGTTTGCGAAAATAATGTTCAACAGTTTATACAACTAAAATTCCCGTCTTCTAGTGAAGCAGTGAAGCTAGCGTTCGAAAGCAGATTTATCAGTGATTTTGTGTCTCCAAATAAGCCGATGACTTGTAATTCAGATCTTGATGCTGTGGTACGTTATGAAGGCATTCAGTTGTTGTCAAATGGTAATGGTGCTACTTTTACTTTGCTAGATGATATGAGTACTCAACTGCAGTCTCAAGAAATATTCGCAACAGAAACCCAAGTCAATATTCGCATTAATAGTGGTGGCTTTTATGATTTAAATCCGATGCCATCGGGTACAACTATTTCTGGTTCAGTTGTTGACAAAACTGCTAATAACGCAAGCTGTGTTGTAGAATTAGTTGGAGGAGATGATACTATCCCTGATAGTATCACTTCTCAGAAACCTGGGAGTAATACGGGTACTATAAACAGATTTGCCCTAAGTGAATGCGCAGCAGGTGACTTTTTCAAAATCTCTGTTACCAGTCTTAAAGGCAAGACTACTTCTAAAACTTATACTATTAAGTAAAACGAATAATACAGGTACAAAAACCCCCAACCCTGCGTTGGGGGTTTTTGCGTCAGCCTTCTAAACAACAAAATCAGCATAAATAACCAAAAAAAACCAACTCGCTCAGCAAAATATTGCAAAAAAGATTAAAATAACCGGTTTACTATGCTGTCAGCATGTTTTCAGCAACCAGTCATCATTTAATACCGAGCGAGTTATGTCAGACAATATCAAAACCTCTCCATCATCTACCGCTTCTCAAAGCAAACATTTCCCTAGCACTATTGATACTGCCACGCTTTCGATCAAATGCAAGGATCAGGCAGGTATTGTACAAGCCGTGTCAGAATTTATTCACCGCTATGGCGCGAATATTATTACGCTAGATCAGTATTCTACTGCGCATGAAGGTGGTCAATACTTCATGCGTTTAGAGTTTGCCTTAGCAGGTCTGAGCGATATTATTGATAACTTTGAGGCGAGCTTCGCCCATACAGTAGCCAAACGTCACAATATGGCTTGGCATCTACACAACAATGCAACCAAGACCAAAGTCGGTATTTTGGTTTCAAAGTTTGATCATGCATTGCTCGACTTGTTATGGCGCCATCAGCGTGGATTGCTCGATTGCGAGATTACCTGTGTGGTCAGCAATCATAATGATCTGCGTCAAGCGGTAGAAAACTTTGGTATCACCTTTCATCACGTACCAGTGACCAAGGACAACAAAGTAGAGGCAGAAGAGCAGATTCATAAAATCATGGCGGGCAATGACTTACTGGTATTGGCGCGTTATATGCAGATTCTGTCATCTGATTTTGTCAAACGTTGGCCGATGCAAGTGATTAATATTCACCACTCGTTTTTGCCTGCGTTTGTTGGTGCAGATCCTTATCGTCAAGCCTATGACAAAGGCGTGAAGCTAATCGGCGCAACCGCGCATTATGTCACCGCTGATCTGGATCAAGGGCCTATCATTGAGCAGGATGTGCACCGTGTGACGCATCGTCAAGGTGTGGTAGAGCTACGTGCTATTGGCCGTGATATCGAGCGCAACGTACTGGCACGCGCTGTGAACTGGCATGTACAAAACCGTGTGATCGTGGCAGGTAATAAGACGGTGGTTTTTAACTAAAAAAGTCAGTAGAAATTGAAATAAAAAAATGCGGTCGGTAACTATTGCTACCGACCGCATTTTTATGACGCTGTATCTGACCTATATGGGATTGACTATAGCAGCATCTCTAGCACAAACTTGCTACCCACAAATCCAATCGCTAATAGAATAAAGGCATAAATGGTGATATTAGCGGCACGTTTGCCGCGCCATCCAGCACGCCAGTTGCCAAATAATAGCGCGCCGAATAATAGCCACGACAGTAGGCTAAATACCGTCTTGTGAACGATATGCTGTGTCATCAAGTCATCTACATAAATGAAGCCAATGCCCAATGCGACACTCAGCAAGACAAAACCTACCAAGATCATATCGAACAACAGACCTTCCATGCTCTGCAATGAGGGCAGCTTATTGACCCAAAATCGATGAATGGTATGATGTTTAAGCTCACGAATCTGTAGGCGCAAAAATAGCGCTTGTACGGCAGCCATTAGCAAAACGCAATAGGCCGCCAGTGACAGCAGAATATGGGTTTCAAGCCCGATACTGATATTGGTAATTGGCTGATAAGGGGCGCGGCCGATATAACCGATGGTCATACCTATGAGTGCTGTCGGTGCTGCTAAAATGCCTAAACTGATGATAGGGCGGTATAAACTAAACAACACGTAAAACAATAAGAAGAATAAGCTGATCAGGCTAATCACATTGAACAGATTGAAATTCAGACCATATAGCGTAACGACATAGGGATACAATAAGGCGGCGTGTGCGAGCATCCCTACCAGTAACAAGCCCAAACTGCCGCTTTTGTAGATAGGTTTATCCCGAACGAGCGCCCAACCAATATAAACGCTGACTAATATGTAAATCAGGCTAGCAAGTAAGAATGTAAGGTGCACAGGTATAAAACCTCATCTTTACGGAGCGCAAAATAGCCGCTCAATGTAACGCTAAAGTGGTATTATCGGAATGATTAGAATAATTGTCCAATTTATCATAAAATGGGTATCAATTGAGTGCCATCTTACGTATTCCTGATAAATGCTTGATGCGTGTAATCTAGAAGAAACCCATAGCATGCGCGTGTTATCAATAAAAAAGCGCAAATAAATCCAACGCCTTTTATTAAACGACTATAAATTTTGAATCGCGATAATGCTATAGTGTTGATAACACGCTGTTTATCATCATCTATAGACGCGCAATCTACTACTTCATCAAATACCCAATACTATATATAAGCCATTTAACTGGTTTAGCTAAGATCTATTTTAACCAAGAATTATTTTAACTGAGAGCTATCTATGTTTGACACCTTAACAGAACGCTTATCGTCGAGCCTGCGTAATATCGTGGGGAGCGGGCAACTGACTGAAGACAATATCAAAGATACCCTGCGTGAAGTACGTATGGCGCTACTAGAAGCCGATGTGGCACTACCGGTCACTCGCGACTTTGTAAAGCGCGTTAAAGAGCAAGCGCTTGGGGCTGAAGTACTCAAAGAGCTGGCACCAGGCCAAGCGTTTGTCAAAATCGTTCATGACGAGCTGACCGAAATGATGGGCAGTGCCAACCAGCAGTTGGAGATGACAGGTAAGCCGCCAGTGGTTTATCTATTAGCAGGTTTGCAAGGGGCGGGTAAAACCACCACAGCCGGTAAGTTGGCAAAATTCTTACAAGAGCGTCATAAGAAAAAAGTCATGTTGGTATCTGCTGATGTCTATCGTCCAGCGGCCATCAAGCAGCTTGAACAAGTAGCTGGTCAAGTAAATGCCAAGTTTGTGAACTCTAGCACTGACGAAAACCCGATTGATATCGCGCGCCGTGCCATCGAAGAGGCCAAAATTCAGTATCAAGACATCTTGATTATTGATACGGCAGGTCGTTTGCATATTGACGATGCCATGATGGATGAGATCAAAGCGCTAACAGCCGCGGTCAATCCGTCTGAGACGCTGTTTGTCGTCGATGCGATGACAGGTCAAGATGCGGCCAATACCGCAAAAGCATTCAATGATGCCTTGCCATTAACAGGTGTCATCCTGACCAAAACAGACGGCGATGCTCGCGGCGGTGCGGCACTGTCTGTACGTGCTATCACCGGCAAGCCAATTAAGTTCTTGGGTCGCGGTGAAAAACTAGACGAGCTCGAGCTGTTCCATCCTGAGCGTATCGCGCAGCGTATCCTTGGTATGGGTGACGTACTGAGTTTGGTGGAAGAAGTCGAGCAAAAGATTGACCGTGATAAAGCCGAAAAAATGGCGAAAAAGATGCAAAAGGGCGGTGAGTTCGACCTTGAGGATCTACTGACCCAGTTCCAACAAATGAAAAGCATGGGCGGCATGGCAGGTTTCTTAGATAAGATGCCAGGTATGGGCGGCTCTGACATGCAAAAAGCCGTCGAAGATGCCAAGCCAGAAGAAAAAGTACGTGAAATGGAAGCCTTGATCAATTCGATGACACCATTTGAGCGTAAAAACCCTGACAAGATCAACCCAAGCCGTAAGCGCCGTATCGCTGCGGGTTCTGGTCGTGATATTCAAGATGTCAACCGTTTGCTCAAGCAGCACAAGCAAATGGCAAAAATGATGAAAATGATCTCAAAACCTGAAGGCATCAGCAAGATGATGAAGTCTATGCAAGGGTTGATGGGCGGTGGCGGTGGTGCAGGTGGTGGCGGTCCTTTATTCGGTGGCGGTGGTCAAAAAGGCAACCCAAAAGATGTGAACCCACAGCAAATGGCCAAGCAAATGGGACTTGACCCAAACAACATGCCGAGCACCGAAGAGATGCAAAAGCAAATGCAAGAGATGCAAAACCAAGCACCAAAAAAGTTTAAAACACGCTTTTAAACAATAGTAGATCGACAGTCGCGGATTAGGCGATCTGTAAATTCTTAACAAAAACCTCAAAACCAATATGATTTTGAGGTTTTTTTATATGGCCTGTTACCCTAAGCGCTCATGGATAAAGTATGAAAAAAGTAGAAAGTGATAAAATCTGTTTATCCTAAATGCTATGATGGGCGCTGTTTTATGCTGCTGGTATTTTTTGTCATACCAACCATTTTTAGCATACCCAGACGATAAGACGAGGTTATGATGTTTTTAGCTATGGATACTGTGTTTGACCAGTGCTCGATTGCCATTTTGGATTCAAATGGTCAGGTATTATCGAGTCATACTGAGACAGGTAAACGTCAGCAAACGCAGCAGATATTGCCAATGATTGATGCCGCGTTGTCAGAAGCCGGAATACGCTTGACTGATATACGCGCACTCATATTTAATCGAGGGCCTGGTGCTTTTAGTGGTATCAGAATCAACACAGCGGTGGTACAGGCATTGTCTGTAGCACATGACATTCCTTGTGTGGGTGTCTCAAGCTTGCAAGCGATTGCACAGTGCGCGTATCAAAAATACGGCCTGCCGCAAGTATATAGTGCACTAGATGCCCGTATGCAGCAGGTGTATTTCGGTCAATATGAGATAGCGGTAGACGAGCAATCAGCTCACAGCATCATGCAGCCAGTGTTGGTTGAGGGCAGTAAGAGCACTGAGCAACTGCTCGATTATGACAGCCAAACTGAGGCGAATTTCCCAATTGTCGGTAATGGCGCAAGCTTGTTAACTTTAAACGAAGGACAAGTCTGTCACGATGATGTTTGGCCAGATGCCGTTGTTATAGGGCAGATCGGCATTGCTCAGTTTATGGCCATAGGCGGGACAGAGGCAGCGCAGGCTTTACCAAAATACTTGCGTAATCAAGCATGGAAAACGCTTAAAGAGCAAGGTAAAGCCTAGGGTATGTGGTCACTCAATCGATATTCCTTTAAATATACTAGCCGTTCGAGTCATTCGTAGCATCATATAACACATAACAATATACGAAGACCTGTATCAATCAACAGGTCTGTGTTTAGGAAAACCATCGTGGATATTATCTTATTAGTTCAAGCTGTTATCATGGGTATCGTTGAAGGTATCACTGAGTTTTTACCCATCTCTAGTACCGGTTACTTAATTCTATCAGCAGATATGATGGGTTTTTGGACCAAAGAAAAAGTTGATTTGTTTGTGGTGGTGGTGCAGCTTGGCGCGATTTTGGCCGTTATCTATGACTATTGGGGCAGATTGTGGCAAGCTCTAATGGGCCTGCTAACGGGCAAAGCAGAAGGCATGAGTAATCCAAGACAGCTGGGGCTGAGCTTGATTGTGTCTACTATCCCTGTGATGATCGTAGGCTTTACTTTTGCTGATGAGATTAAAAATTACTTGTTTAACCCTATCGTTGTAGCGATTATGCTCATCATTGGTGGTTTGCTGATATTTTATGTCGAGAGCCGACCTAAAACGGTTATCGCTGAAGAGGCAGAGGATGTTAGCTTAAAGACCGCATTGATGATAGGTTTGTTTCAATGTTTAGCCTTAATACCAGGCACCTCACGCTCAGGCGCGACGATCATCGGTGCATTATGGCTTGGGGTCTCGCGTAAAGCATCAGCAGAATTTTCATTCTTTTTGGGTATTCCTGTCATTGTGGGCGCGGCACTATTAGATCTAATCAAACACGGTGATGTCCTGACCAATAGCGAGGATTGGGTGGTACTTGGCGTCGGTACTGTCGTCTCATTTATCGTCGCTTTACTTTGTATTCGCTTGCTGGTTGCATGGGTGAGTCGCCGTGACTTTACGATCTTTGCTTGGTTGCGTATTGTTACAGGCGTTGTCGTATTGATAGCCGCTTGGGGCTTTGGTTATCAAATGGCGGGTTAAGCTTCAGCCATATTAAAACCATTTCGAAGTATAAAAACTATGAAGCCTATCTAAATTTGACCATAGATACTAAAAGGCATGTCAGTGACGAGTAATTTGCACCCAGCATCTAAAGAGAGTAGTAACACTATGCATGACCTTACACACTGTCAGCTGATCTACGCCAATGATTCACAGCAGCATCAAGTAGAGTCGTTGCAAGCGCTGATAGAACATCATGAATTGCCCATTGTGTTAAATGTTGAGTTATCGGTAGATAAATTAACGCAAAAACATCGCCAGAAATTAAGCCAGACAGCCACTCAACCAGTGTTATTGTTGGATGATAAAGACAAGCTGTCTTGGCTCAGCGATGGTCTGAGCGTGGCACCAGAGTGGGATAAGCTGCAACGCCGAGTGGTGAGTGCTGGCCGTAAGTCAGAACTGCTATTGCAGGCTGCCAAGATTACAGCTGATAGCAGCGTCATCGATGCAACCGCTGGTTTCGGTCATGATAGTTTGATACTGGCCAGTACTGGTGCACAAGTTATGATGCTAGAGCAGCAACCAATCATGGCGTTGCTGTTATTCGCAGAGCAGCAGCGTATGAGCGCATTGCCAAATTGGCAAAAGCTGATGGCACGTTTGCATATTATTAATATCGATGCGTTGAGTTATTTTGAAAGCCTCAAATCGGATTCAGCAGTCAATAACAGCCAAGTTATTGATGTTGTGTATCTGGATCCTATGTTTCCAGAGGACAGCTATCAAGACAGTAAGACTGGCAAGGGTGCAAAAGTGGGCAAGCACATGCAAGCGTTGCATCAACTAGCAAGCCCGCCAACGTTAGACGAAGAAGAGCAGTTGTTAACCTCTGCACAGGCTGTCGTCAGCAACAACGCATCGCACTCTGGGCGCGTGGTCGTGAAGCGTCCGCAGCATGCGCCGACATTGGCAAACCAACAACCTACTGAGAGCTGGCATAATGAAGCCGTGCGCTTCGATGGGTATTTTGCCTAATAGCCATGGTTACCAGCTGATTAGAGTAACTATGCGAATGAACCATGCCAATGCTATTCAGCTTATTAAACCCGCGCAGCCTAGTGCCAACTCCATTCAATATAAAAACTTCTATCAGTGATAATGGCAGCGTTATGACATTTAAAGACAAACTACAAGCCTACCTCCAACTGACACGCTTTGACAAACCTGTGGGCATTGAGCTGCTCCTATGGCCAACCCTGTGGGGCGTGTTACTGGCCGCCATGGGGCAAGCACAGCAGCAATGGCTGACGGCCGCGCTGCCCAGTCTCAAGATATTTGTGCTATTTGCCCTCGGTGCGATCTTCATGCGTGCCGCAGGTTGTGCCATTAACGACTTCGCGGATCGTAAAGTTGATGGTCATGTAACTCGCACCAAAGGACGTCCACTAGCCGATGGGCGCTTATCAGGTAAGGAGGCGGTTGCAGCATTTTTAGTGCTGGTGTTATTAAGTGCCAGTCTGCTGTTTTTCTTACCCATTGCCGTGTTTTACTGGTCGCTTGGCGCCGTGATATTGGCATTTATCTATCCCTTTATGAAGCGTTATACCCACCTGCCACAAGTGTTTTTGGCAGCAGCCTTTGGTTGGGCGATACCGATGGCCTATGTGGCCATACAGGGCACACCGGATATCTGGTGCTGGCTGTTATTTATCGCTTATATGTGCTGGACAGTAGCCTATGATACACAGTACGCTATGGCTGACCGCGAGGATGATATCAAGATTGGCGTCAAGTCGACTGCGATACTGTTTGGTCGTTATGATGTGATTATCATCTCAATATTACAAATGCTATTCTTGCTTATTATGGGCGCGGTTATGTGGCATTATTTTGCTCCGACTGCCGTAGGCGTGACGCCAGTATTTGGCTTGGCATTGGTGGCGATGATGTTTGCCAAGCAAAACAGTGCTTGTGCCAGTCGTAACCCATTGGCTTGCTTTCAGGCATTCTTGGCCAATATCTGGGTCGGACGTTATGTTTTTGCGCTCATCGCTATCGCCTGTATATGGACGACGATCAATGGATAAACTTAATAAGCTATGGAATCGAAAGGTAAAGGGTGTTTCTGGTACCGATGGGTCTGTCATCGACTATCAAGCAAGAATGGCTGAACACGGCCTGACGCGCGAGCAAGTTATCGCGACTGAGCGTAAGCTGGCCAAGTTTGCCAATACCATGGATTCGCTCGTACGGATACCCTTTACCAAACAAGGTATGGGGGCTGATGCGGCGCTCTCGACTATTCCACTAGCGGGTGATTTGGCAGGATTGGCATTGACCAGTTATGCGTTTATATTAGGTCGTCAACTGGGCGTGCCAGCTCATAAAATGACGCCTGCTGTCAGATTGGCACTGATTGATATGGTCGTTGGTATAGTACCGGGCATCGGTACGCTATTAGATATCTTTATTCGTCCCAGTCGCAAAACACTGGGTATCGTGCATGAGCATCTACAAGATGAGTACGGCATTACCGATACCATGCATATCGATCGACCGTTTTTGCATCAATCACTAGAGGACAAGCAGCGAAGCAGTCGTTTTGGTTTCTTTTGGCGAAACCCTATTGTGGCGTGGCTGTACTTGCATATTCCTGACATGCTAGGGCTGATTGTCCTAGTGGTCATTGGATGGGGCTTATGGTCATTGATTGGCTGGCTAGTAGGCTTATTTGGTAATACAACGGGCTTTGGCTGAGTAATAGGGTGTTGCTAAATACTAGTTTGGCTAACAAGCGATTGGATCAAACAGCACGAGAGAAAAGTAATAAAAAAGTCAGCAACGATACTATCGTTGCTGACTTTTTTGTGGCTGACAATAATAAAAGACTGTATTTAAAGTTTATTCGGTGACGACTTCCGCTTCTGCGCTGACTGCATCGAAGCTGGTAACTTTGTTGTTTTGAATCAGATCGATGGTGCCACCACCTGCATGACTGACCAGTTGGATAGCGCCATTATTTGTTTGATAAGTAGGGTTGTTACCTTGGCCTTCTGGTGCACTGAGAGTCATTTTTGGTTTGTTTGGCAACGTGACAATGGCGTTGAGCATGCCTGCTGCTGACGTCTCAAAGACGACGGATAACGACTCGCCTGTGGCGCTTTTATAGCGGACATCAGTGATTTGCGCACCCTTGATTGCTTGGTTCGGGTCAGGTGTTACTGCCTTAGTGTTTACTACTTCTTTGGCATTGCCCAGAGTATCGTCTAACTGACTTAAGCTGACATCGTGTTCTGAGTCGGTTTGTGCAGTGCTGTTCGCCTCATTGTTTGCAGTGTCATCAGCAGCATTGGTATTTATATTGGAAGTGACGGGGGCTGTCTGACTCACAGTCTCAGCAGGTGTCTTAGCTGCTGCCTCACTGGCAGTTTCAGGCTCTGGGTCTTTCTGACAAGCAGTAAGCAGCAACATGCTAAAAAAAATAGCAGAAGCTTTGAGATGGTAGGGCTTAGACTTTGCAAAGCTTGGTGGTTTTGAGGCAGAGATGGGCATCATCAGGTCGTCATCCAATAAAAGTATTTTGTATCATTGATAAAAGCAAGGGCGTTAGTTCTGCGATTGAGTACCGCGTGCAGTGAGTTTTGCACTCATAGACAGATATAAAGGGTTAGGTTTAATGATAATTCATAAAACACTCATTTTATCTTTAAGCTATCGGCTGCCACACCGTTCTCTTTACCGCTCTCTCTATAGATATCATCTAAATATCGGCGGCTGGCCAGTAGTTTATTTACGACACCGCTTTGGCTTTGTGTATTGAGCTTTTGCGAAAAATCTAAAATCGAGTTCAATTGTTCTAACACGATGTCATAACTGCTGTTTTGTTTATCGATATCAACTATGACAGTTTTTGCATAGTGTTGATCGAGGCTCAAATAGTCGGTAATCAATTCGGGTATACGTGTGGCAATGAGTTTGTTCAGTGTGAAGAGCTGCGACTCGGTGATTTGAGCGTGATGAGTAGATTCGTATTGCTGCCCGATACTATCCATCGTTACTCGAAATGCTTTGGGAACTTGCTCGTCATACAGCCATTGAATGAATGGATGCTGAGCAGAAAAATGTATCACGCTGAGTCCTGTTGCGCGTTCATTGCTTGTCGTATCTGTGGCTGCCTGCTTTATTTGAGACTGTCTTGCCTTATGATCTGCCGCCGCTAGGTATGCTTGATGCTGCTGTATCGATGCGCTCTGCGTGTGCTTAGACTTCTCCCTCATCACAAAAAAGATCGGCACGATAACGATGAGGCTGAGTAACATAAGCAAAGTATAAAAAGACATGTCGGACTCTGTCATTAAGGCATGTATGGCAAAAATAATTTTGTATTACAATATAACATGCTTGTGTTATGTTAAAGCAAAATAGCGTTCGATAAAACTTGTCTCTCGCTACAGAGTATTTGCCTATATTTAATTAAGGATGATGATGAATAATGACATGATTACCAAAAGTCAGCTGGCAGCTTACAAACCGACCACCGCTTATGTAGGCACTTCTTGGGCAGTCATGCTGGTGGGTGTGCTGGCCTATTTACTGGGACTATGGAATGCGCAAAGCATGTTGATAAATGAGAAAGGCTACTATATAGCAGTATTGGCGCTTGGACTGTATTCAGCGATTAGTCTACAAAAGACACTCCGTGATCGCAGCGAAGGTATTCCAACGACCAATATGTATTATCTGATTAGCTGGGCGGCTTTAGGGTTATCTATTGTGCTGATTGCACTCGGGCTTATGAACGCAGAAGGGTTGAGCCTAAGTGAAAAAGGTTTTTATATGATGGCATTTACCATGAGCTTATTCGCTGCTGTGACTATCCAAAAAAACACCCGTGATGAAGCACAAATTCGGGCACTGACCGCACCGACGGTTACGGACAATACTGATCACGCCAAACTGGATCATCAAGCAACAGGGGAGGCTGATACGGGAAAATCGCTCTTTGGCACCGTCAAATCTAAAATAGAGCGTGACGATTAAGACATTTACTCATTCACTTGTTTTTGACCATTAATCATATGGTAAGTAAAGGTATGTCTAGGTGAGCGAGGTCTGCAAACGTGTGCGATTGGGTGATAGACGTGCGAGCATGGCCTCTGACAACGGCGGGAATGACCCTAGCATCATATCGGCTAATGCCTCAGCGCAAATAGGCGCCAATGCATAGCCTTTTGCGCCCATCGCACTCATCACCCACAGTCGTTTACTATCTGCTAGCTGCCCTACGATTGGATGGTAATCAGGCGTCTGTGTACGAATGCCTGCGCGTCCTTGCCACGAGCTCGTATCGGCTGACATCACTGATGTCATCTCAGGGATAGCGTTGATAAGTTTATCAAGGCTAACCTGATGCTCTTCCGCTCTAACATCCGTACAGATGTCATTACGTATAAAACTGGCACCCAGTAGCAAATAAGGCTTATCTGCTGTGACGGTGTTAATCGTCTCATCGCCTGCTTGAGCAGTGAACGGCGCACAGTAACCGCTATATTTGAGTGGTATTTTAGGTAAGTTTGCGCGTTGCTCTATAGTGGGCGTAAACCACGAGAGTTGACCACGAATTTTACGACAATCAAAAATACGTGTGTCTAATTGATGACTCTCAAAAGCGGCACAAATCACCACGTTATCAGCAGTCATAGAAACAACGTCCTGATTCTGATGACGGCCTTTGACACACACCTGCTGATCTGTCTCGTCAATACTATCAACGTCTAATGGCTGAAAGTGGATCAGCGGATGTGACAGTATGATGGCTTTTAATGCTTGCGGATTGACCAGTCCTGACTGCGGTAGATAGAGATTTTCTGATAAATCCTGCTCTAGTAGACCACTGCTGCTTTTTGCCTGTGTATCCGATAACGTGGTTGCCATCTCATCAGGATAATCTGCGATTTGCTCGGTACCAATATTGGCTTTTATGAGCAAATCAAGCGCACCAGTAATCTCTAGTATGGGCGGCATATTGAGCAATGACGTATGCTGATTAAAAGCACGGTACAGCCTGCTGCTATACAAGTAACCGATAGTATGTAGATGCTCATCGACGTGGTGAATCGGGGTCATTTTAGGTGCTAGTAGCGCGCGCGGGTTGCCTGATGCACCAGCTAAAGGGGCTGATTTATCTAATAAGGTAATTTGGATACCGCGATTGGCAAGCGACCAAGCCGTTAATAAACCTGACACCCCTGCACCTATGACGATAGTATGATCGAAGGTGCTATAACGCGTTACAGGCTTTTCATTAGTTTTCTCATCATGTTTTTCATGACCGTTACTAATATCACGATTCTCTGCACCTGTCATGACGGCCGTTAGCATTTGGCGTTTCATGCCAAACCCTCTTACTTTTTTAATCTCAAAACCATACTCTGGTAGTATGCGTTTAACTGTACCGGCACTGCTATAAGTGGCGGCGGTCGTTTTTGGATGAGATAAGCGCTGCACTTGTGCAAAGATGTCTCTGGACCATAATGTCTCGTTACAAGATGGCGCAAAGCCGTCTAAAAACCAAGCATCAACGTACGGCGCAGGTTGGTTAACATGCTCTAATGCCAGCTTGGACAAGCTCTCAGCAGCATCGCCAAACCACATGTCGACGGTCAAATTATCGTCAGAAAAATTCAGACGATGGCAGCCTGCAATGAGGGGTGGGTACGCGGCCAACAGTGACTTGATAGGTGCTGTCAGCTCAGGCGCGCGCTGTGACCACAATGTCAATATATGAGTCAAATCCGCCAGTGGTATGGGAAATTTTTCAGTCGTAATAAAATGCAGGCGAGCATCTTTCAAATGCGGATGCGTATCGCGCAGCTGTCGCCATAACTGCCAAGTCGCCAATAAATTAAGCCCCGTACCAAAACCCAATTCAGCGATGGTAAAACACTGTGTTGGGGCAAGGTCTGCCAAGCGCTCTGGTAGTTGATTGTGCGTCAAAAACACATGGCGTGACTCTGCCAAACCATCCGCATGAGAGAAGTAAACATCCCCAAAATGCCTTGATACTGGCACGCTATTGCCAGTATCATCCATTTGCCAATCAATCTTAGCTGGCGTAATAATGTTTGAGGGTTTGGTACTTTTATTTTGGGTAATAGACATGTGGTTGTTTCTTAGAGGCAGGTTTATTCAGCGAATGGTTTTTCAGCGTAAGGCAAGGCTCTTCGGTGTATAGCTCTTAAGTGCACAGCTTTTAAGTGTAGGGCTCTTAAGTGTAGGGCTTTTAAGCTAATCAACATCTACTGTCAGTATTATGGATGGTCGATTGAGCAAAAGCGCTTTGGTAATAGTCTACCAGCGCTCGCGGCGAACAAACACCAACCAAGAGATAAAGATACCGACCAATAGACTGATCAATACCGTAAATGCCCCATACAAGAAAATCTGACCCTTACTCTCATAAACTAGAACATTGGCTTGAGTCTGCAAGTCATTCACTTGACGCTGCAACTGCGCGTTACGGCTGAGCAGTTGTTGATTGGCATCTGACAGCGCCTTACTAGAGGGCTGCAATTGAGCCGCTAAGGTACTATTGATATCTAGTACTGAGTTTTTTGTTGCAGCAGATACAGGTGCAGGAGCGCCAGTCGCCAGTGGCGCTGCTACTGGGGTAGCATCATCGACCGCCGCGACCAGAGGTGCTGCGTTCACTGAGACTGCCATCATCAGCATGAGGCTAGCTGCTAGGCTGTGTTTATACCACTGAGTATTTAAAAAGTAGAAACGCTGACTCACGATGCAGCTACTTTATCAGTGTTGTCCGTTGGCGCTGGTAATGCTTGAATAAATGGCTTGATATCTACATGGCTATAGACGCCATCACGTAGGTAAGGCTCATCGTTAGCCCACGCCTGTGCAGCTGCAATAGAGTCAAACTCAGCAATGATTAAGCTGCCTGACATATCGGTCTTACCATGCTCGATGGGTGTTGGACCTGCGATGACGAGTCGACCCTGTTGATGCAGCGCTTGCAAGCGCTCGATATGTTCAGTACGAGTCACCAAACGTTGGGAGCTACTATTGGCCACGTCATGACCGATTATGACAAATAAAGACATGAGACTTCCTTAATTGATAATAAAACGTGATGATTGATGTAAGGGTATTTCATAATGCTGATGCTTTATCGCTATAATAAAATAGCGATAGAAAACAAATATTATTTAGCGGCTTTATCTGTCAGCGCAGGGTTTAGATGTTTTTTTAGTACGGCAAACTGAGCCACCACAAAGACCAGCATAATCGGAATCCAGCCATAAGTTTTGAAGTTGATCCATGCCTCATCTGACATCGTAAATGCTGTGATATAATGTAGGACGGCCATCAAAGCAAAAAACAATGCCCATACAACGGTGAGCTTTTTCCAGCCACTGAGCGTTAGGGTAAAGACATCTTTCATGGCAAGTTGCATTAATGGCTTATTGATAACCGCGCTGACCAGTAGGGTCAAGGCAAAAATACCGTTGATAATCGGTGATTTCCAGCGCAGATAGATATCATCACGCAGCAGTAGCGTGCCACCGCAGAACAAAATGGTTAATAATAAGACAACCCATTGCTGCTTATCGAACTTGCCTTTTTGACGAATAAAATGAATGGCATAAACGATGATGGTGGCGATGAGTAAAGCACCTGCCGCTGCCAAAATACCACTGTAACGAGCGGTCAGAAAAAAGGCGATTAAAGGGATAAAGTCTAATAATGCTTTCATAGCAAGTGTGATGTCCAACAAAAAACGTATGGGGTAGTTTACACGTCTACTGACCCAAAAAAAAGCAATCAACACGATAATCCTATGATATAGCCAATCCATCTCAAAAAGCGTATAAGCTTGCTGGAATGGATATCGCGATACTTCTACCATACTCCCAAATAGTTAGTAAAACCAATTGATATCAGCCAAATACAGCCATACCAATTGATATCATTCAAATATAGCCATTGAACCAAATATAACCACTTAACATAGCTGCTTAGTATGATCACTGCATTCAGTCATTAAAAAAAGACAGCAAACCGCGACCAAAACGCTATTACCTTTATGCTCATTTTATCTGAACACAGCTTATCTAAACATAGTTCATCTAAACATAGTAAGGCACATTTTATGAAAATAGACCTACATTGTCACAGCACTTTTTCAGATGGCACCTACGCACCAACTGAAGTAGTAGAACGCGCTCACGCAGCAGGTATCAATGTACTTGCGTTGACAGATCATGACACGATGGCTGGCATCGATGAAGCAAGGGCTGCTGCCAATATCCATGACATGCAAATCATTAACGGCGTGGAAATCAGCTGTGAGCATACATTGAGTGGCGGTTATGGCAAAAACAAGTCTGCCAATAAAATCATCCATGTGCTTGGGCTGGACTTTACGGATCGTGAAAAAATGCACGCCACTTTAAAGCAATTGCAGGATAGCCGCGCTACCCGTGGCCAGCGCATCACCGAAAAACTCAGTGAATTACTCAATATCAGCTATGATGAGCTGTGGCAAGCAGTTCTTGCGAAAGCAGGCAGCAATCCACAAGCCGTTGGCCGTGCTCATATTGGGCAAGTATTGTTTGAGCGCGGTGACGTCAAAACCGTTCAAAAGGCCTTTGATAAATACTTAGCGGATAATAAACCTGCCTATGTGGCTATTGAGGCATTGACGATGCAGCATGGCATTGAATTGATTCATGCTTGCGGCGGTAAGGCGGTGCTTGCACATCCAACACGTTATCAGTTATCAGCGACCCGCGTGCGCAAACTGATCGAAGAGTTTGCTCTGTTGGGCGGTGATGCTTGTGAACTGCCAGCCACTAGCGAGCCTATCAGCACTCGTAAAATGGTCGATCGTAGTATCGCTGAGCACAACTTAGTGACCTCAATTGGTAGTGATTTTCATGGGAGCAATATGCCATGGCGACGGTTGGGCGATGTGCCTATATTAACGGCTGAGCAAAAAGGAATTTGGGAGTCTTTTAAAGCACTTGCTTAGTTTAAAACAGCGTATTTATACCATGACAGCATGCCTAGTAGAATATGGTCTTGGTATGCAAAAAGTCTTGTTGTATCAAAACAATTATTGATAAATAAATGTGGAAAACAGATTGCTAGTTCAGGTATAAATTGCCACACTGAATAGACCCTAATCGTGGCTCACGGTTCACTATTTTAACTCTATAAATTTGACTATCTGCGGTAGCACATTATGGCTGTATATAAGTTCTATCTAGGCCACAGAGAGCTTTCTAAAGCGGTTTTTGAGTGGGAGGCTGCTGATAGAACGGCCCTACTAGCAGCATTTATGGCGATGGAGGTTTTTTCACATTGGTTATGGTGCTTATTTGTTTGGTATCACCGTGATACTTATGGTGCTTACGTTGATATAAATCTGCTCTATTCATTATGGATTAGCGTGACCATGGTCGGTGTTTTTTTACTATGGGTGTCCAGTCGTTTTTCACCAGTTAGAAGCGCCCGTAGCAATCTGAATATATGGCAAGCTTTGCTCATCACTGTTTATAGTGTCTATATTACCTTTGTTGTCGCCATATTAGGGCATAGTAGTCTGGTAACGGGTGTATCACTCGTGGGCGGTGCTATGCTATGCATGATGCTCATTAACCGGAAGTATGTTTGGCGAGCATTTATAGGGCAAATCATTGCGATCTTAGCAGTATCGTTGCTCCCTTACTTCGGTATTACGATACCCAATCTACGCCAACTTACAGCCACCACGCTGCCTTCTACTATTCATAGTTATATGACTCATAGTGATATGATTATCATGAAAAATGAGGCGTTGACTTGGGAGGGTCTTAATCACCTGCGCCAATCTTCCAATATTTTGTGGCGCTCTACCCATATTTATATGTCGCTACCAAAAGCTATTTTTATCATTTATATGTTTCGTATTTTGTTAGTGTCATTAGATGACAGTAGGAGAGAAACTCTACAACATGCCAATCAAGATGAGTTAACCCAGCTGAAAAACCGTCGTTATGGTCTGAAAAAGATGAAGTATGCGCTATCACAGGTACAAGAAGATCAAGACCTGAGTGTGATACTGTTGGATTTGGATTGGTTCAAGGACATCAATGACAATTATGGTCATGATGTGGGTGATCAGGTGCTGATAAAGGTGTCACAGACGCTATCGCAATCATTATCAGATGAAACCGTCATCAGCCGCTATGGTGGTGAGGAGTTTTTGATCGTGCTACCACATACGAAACACGATAGCGCTATGGTGATTGCTGAGCACCTGCGCTCAAGCATTGCTGAACAAGTTATCACGGTTGAGGGTATGATAGATTTTAGTATCACGGCCAGCTTTGGACTGTATACATTGACACAGAATGAACGAGACTGTATTGCGCAAAAGTATAAAACTATTTTGCAGAAAAGATCGCCGATACAATCCAAGTCACAGCCCTTTATCAAACCAATTGCCTCCCAGCAGGCTGAGAGCCAGATGGCTTCGGCCCAAGAGCTGCCCAGTGATATCTGTCAACGTTTGATCACCACCGCAGACAAAGCCTTATACGAAGCCAAGCACCGTGGTCGCAATCAGGTCGTGAGTGCGAATGAGATGATGGCAGCCGAAACAACGGGCGCTCAGTCACTTTATAACAGTTAGCACTTATTATTTAATACTGACTACTGGATGATTCCAACCTAACCATAAATAACTAAGATTCGTCGATGTTGTTTTCTAAGATGTTATTTTCTAAGTGCACTATGCATGATTTAACTGCTGTACTACGCTTGCCAATACACTGGTGGCAAAGCTGCCCGTGGTCAAGGTGAAGCTCAAAACCAGTGTGTGATCGTCTAACCACTCCCAATGTATCTCTTCAATAGGCAGACGTAGCGCTCGCCGTTGTGCCTTGATATCGCGCTGTTCTAAACCAGTGGCTAACTGCGTCAATAGTGGGCTGCGTTTTACAATATCACTTTCAACGGCTGCCGCGGTGCTGCTGACTTTATCGTTGCCTGTACCCCACATCACGGCCGTTGGATGGATATCACCGCTATCAAGACGAGCACGCAAGGTGTCGTCTAGGGTTTCACTGGTAAATATAGACCCTGAACCATCCAGATTGAACACTTCTCCTGATAGACCTGTAGTCCAGCTGTCGTCGCGTACACGTGCTGCCAAAATCTCATTGAATATCAGGCTACGGGCGGCAGACAACTCCATCGTATTTTGCTCTCGCGGTGCACGCTTGCTTTTGCTTTTTTTAGACGATGGGCGCGGCGCTCGCGTTGGACGGGCAAACAGTGACAGTGCCTCTCTAATGTTATTGCCTTGACGGCCAAAACGCTGTGGACCAAAGTAATTGGGCACGCCAGTTTTACTGATACTCGCTAAGTGCTGTTCGACTGTTTCTTTTGCAGACAATAATTGCTCAGGTTCTAGTGTCTCAGTGCCATTATTGTCAAACTTTACATCACGTAAGGTGATGATAAATTGATTGGCTCGGTGCGTACCGCGATTGAGCTTTTTATTATGCCAGTGCTGGGCCAGAATAGTGACGGACTCATTGTCGCCAATATCTACTGGTGCAAAATCAGTAGGCGGTAGCTGTTTTTTGGGTATGCGCAAGCTAAACCACTGCGTCGTCAGTGCGTGACGATCTTTTAACCCTGAGTAGCCGACGTCACGTAATGGAATCTCTGCCCACTCTGACAGCAGATTTGCCAAGTAAGCCGTATTCATGCCTAGCTTTTCGATGTGCAACCACAAATGCTCCCCTTCACCCGTAAAATCCAGCGGCAATAATTCATTAACGATGAAATCAGTTGCATGGGCTTTATAAGTGGCTTGCTGTATTGGCGGCAGGCTAGGCTGCGGTAGTTTTGCAGTGTCGGTGATGGCAGTGATATCTACACTATTTATATCAAAGTGGGCAGTATCTAAATCGTGCGTTTCGCCATTTGATACAGGTGACGTCATGGGCGTGGTCGTGGCATCAATAGCCGTGTTTTTTTGAGAAATATTTTCGTGAGAAGTCATAAAAAGGTCTTTTATTTTGTTATTAATGATAAATATAAACGCTGAGTGTTATTAAGGATAGATGAGAAGGACCGCGCAGACAAAATCGATGAAAGCGCTGAAACCACGTTGCAATTACGTTTTGCAACGCAGCAAACATACAAAACAACATTGCATGTGAAGCCGTCTTGCTACTATCAATATAGAGTCTATTTAGACATTTAAAAAACAGCGTAAGTTGAAACTGCCAGGTTTAGGGTGGTCATTTTCAACTTGTTGCTATTAGGATATTATTATAACGGTTAAGGACGCATTATGACTAAGGCAATGATCAATACAGTGACTATTAGTAAAGCTGACATCCCAAATGGCGGCATGAAATCATATAAGCAAGAAGACGATAGTATCATTTTAATCACTCGTGATGACGACGAGTTTCACGCGTTTGATGGTAAGTGTCCCCATGCAGGAGCAGATTTAGGCAATGGCTTACGCTGTGGTCATCGAGTGGTCTGCCCTTGGCATCATGCGACTTTTGATAGTCGTGATGGCTCGCTACTAGAGCCGATAGCGATAGAGGGTTTGACGCAGTATGAGCTCACCGATGATGGCGACGATGTAACGGTCGACATTTCAGCTAAAATAAACGCTGCAATCGAAAAAGATAAATTGACTGATACCCATACCCTCATTGTGGGCGGCGGCGCTGCTGGTTTTATGACGGCCAATCAATTGCGACATACTGGCTATGGTGGCAAGATTACTTTGATCAGTGCTGATGACCAAGCTCCTTACAACCGTCCCTTGCTATCCAAAGCATTTTTGGCAGGTAATATGGGCGAGGATAAACTGCTGTTAGGCGGTAGCGACTGGGCGGACAACAACGATATCGAGCTGCGTCTCAATCAGACGGTGAGCGAAGTATTGCCCAATGAGTCTACCATCGTTACAACAGATGATAGCGGCAACAGTGAGCGACAGACTGCCGACTTCTTAGTGGTAGCGACGGGTGCTGAGCCAAACATTCCGCCAATTAAAGGGGCAGACTTGGATGGGGTTTATACCTTACGTAGTATGGATGATGCCAAGCTGATCAAGGCAGCCAGTCACGATCAGCGGGTAATAATTATTGGTACGGGATTTATTGGTATGGAGGTGGCCTCAGCCTTGGCACAGGCAGGCACGACAGCATCGATTACGGTAATTGGACAAGACCAGCGCGTGATGGGTAATATCGTCTCAGAAACCGTGAGCAACGCACTGATTAAGTTGCATGAAGACAAAGGCATAAACTTTGTATTTGATGCCACGGTCAATACAATCACTGAGGTGAAAAGGGTTGTTAATCCGTCTGAGAATGAAGCGCACAAAACCTTTTCACAAGTAGGCGGTGTCACGTTGGCGAGCGGTGAGCATATCGACGCTGATATTGTGATTTTAGGGACTGGCGTCTCACCGCGTACAGCGTTATTGAATGAGGTCAATGACCCAGATGGCGTGCAAGTCGACGATCATCTACAGCTGCGCGATGGGGTCTATGCATTGGGTGATATTGCAAAGGCATCTGGGCAGATGGGACGCATGCGTATCGAACATTGGCGAGTGGCTATGCAACACGGCATGGTCACGGCAGCTGCGATATTGAATGACGACAGTGTCGACTCACTAGAAGCACGAATTCCTTTTTTCTGGACGATGCAGTATGGCAAGAGCCTACGCTATAGTGGTCATGCGGCAACACCCGAGCACAGTATGTTATTTGGGACGCCAGACACGCTGAATTATATCGAGTACTATTTCGATGACACAGGTGAGGACAGTCGTGCCACTGCTGCTAGCACACTTGGACGTGACAAGGAGTTGGTCGCTTTCTCGGAGCTACTTCGCCGTGGTCATGCCCCGACGCGTGCGCAGCTCGATGCAGGTTTTGATATTATTAAGCAAGCACAAGCGTTATCACGCTAGTACTATCAAGCAATAAGTATTAGTATCTTGGGCATGTCATCAATTAGCACATTAATACATTTAGTGGTCTTAAAATGGCTAAATTTTGATAAATATCGTCAGAAGTTTTGTCAATATGTTCATATTAACGGCAATTTCTTCCTCATTTATCTACAATTTTTCTCATTTTAAGCCTCATAATCTAATTGATGACGTGCCCTAGGCTGGCTTAGGGATCTAAGTCAGTTTTTTTATACATGAACAAAAAAGGAAAATTATAATATGAGCGAAAATAATATAAATCAAAGTAATACAAAAACAGACCATTTTGATAAAGAGTCAGTATTTTTACGTGAAGCGACATTAGACGATATTAGCGCACTTGAGCAGCTATTGAATTGCTGCTATCGCGAGACGGCAGGTTGGACCAATGAGGCCGACTTGATAGGCGGTATTCGAACCACATCAGCGGAGCTTGCTGCCGTGATTAATGATCCTAATCACTATTATTTCGTCTATCCAAAAACCACAACGGGCGATCGTGATGGAGAAGAAACAGGTGAGATACTCGGCTGTATCGCTGTCGATATTAAAACTGATGCTGACTCAAATAAAAAAGCCTATATCGGCATGTTTGCGGTACATCCTATACTGCAAGGTCAGGGAGTCGGTAATGTGATACTACAAGCGGCTGAGACTTTTGCAGATCGTCACTTACAGTCACAGAATCAGCCGAGCCGTCTAACCATGTCTATCTTAAGTCATCGTCCTGAGCTATTGGCTTATTATGAGCGCCGTGGCTATCAGCTGAATGGTAATAAAATGCCGTTTCCAAATGATGGCAATAATGGCGAGCCAAAGCGTGAAGATTTAGAGCTATTAGAGCTAGAAAAAATGGTTGGCTGATAATGTAGGTTTAGTAAAAAGACACTCAGAACCACACTGCCTAATTTAACCCCAAAAATGCCCAAAAGTCATAAATAGACCCACACTCAATAATAAAAATGCCACGATGATTAAGCGCTTGAACCAGTTAAAGGCTGGCAAGCGCGTGGCATTGTCATCAGACATCAGGTAAGCAAACAAACAGAGTAAGCTCGCTGCCAAGGTCATTATCCCAAGACCAATAGGTAATATAAAAAAGTACACCTGCCACACAGTCATCTCTCATCAATAGTCAGTATTAATCGCATCATAGCAGCATCGTGATTGAGCTGTCTGTATGACTGTTTATATCAGAGATTGCTTAAGTGACTCTGACGGTTATGACGAGCGCTTCTCATGTCATGATTGTGATACGCTCTAATAGCTGCTTCTCCTTTTCTATTGTTTTTTGGCGCTAAGGATATCTATATGAATACTGCTCTTATACTTAGCAAGAGACGTAAATCAATCGCATTACTAGCTGTACTGCTAGTTTCACAATTATGGTCCTATTCAGCCTTGGCGCAAACCTATCAAATCCAAGATTTCTCGGACGATTATTATGCAACTATTGAGACCGTGAATAATGAGGATGACACGTTAAGCATTGAGGCAAGTAATGAGACAAATAGCGTCATAAAGATTATAGAGTCAAAGACTAAAAAAGCCCTTATCAGTCAGCCAGCTTTTATCGATATTGACTATGAGCTGGATAATAGTAAAGAGCATCAATTGGGCGGAAAAATCAGTGCCAATATCGTCAATCTTCCCTATGGCGAGCATAGTGTATTGATCTATGATGACTTTAACTTTGATAACCAAAAAGACGTGGCACTGCGCGATGGCAACTATAGCTGCTATGGAGGGCCGTCTTATCAAGTCTATTTAAAGAAAGGTGATGCCTTTGTGCATAGCGACGCATTTACTGAGTTGGCACAGAATTATTGCGGATTTTTTGGGTTTAATAAAACCACTAAAACCTTAGATACCATGAGTAAGAGTGGCGCAGGATGGCATCAGTATTCAGAGTATAAAGTGATCGATAATAAGCCGGTGGCTGTACATGTGCTTGTAGAAGAATACCATTCAAAAGGATTTATTTCTATTACCGAGCACACAAGAGTGAATGGCAAAATGGTAGAAGATAGCTATGAGAGGCTACCGGAGTACGATGACGAAAACTACGATGGTAGGTTGCCGTTCGTTTATAAGTTGGATTTAGACAACGGTAAAAAAATGGTCTTAAATAAGACTTATAACGAGGAAGGTGAGCAGCTGTATTATGCCTTTGCCGATAGAAATGACAGAATTGAGCTGTATTATAATGGGCCATTTGTCTATGACACTGCTAAAAAGACGCTTAGCTTTATAAATAAGCCTGTGGTTTATCAGATCAATAAGCAAGGCATTACAGTGAAGCAATCGAACAAGAACGTTTTAATCAAGTCAGTGCCACAAAGCGAGCAGGGAAGTCTGGAAAATCTGATGCAGTTTGACAATGTGAGCGTTAGATAAAAAAATTTATTCTAGGACGAGACATTCCAAACGAAAAGGCCACTCGATTCAGAGCGGCCTTTTTATTTTAGCTCAAACAGCTAAGTTTAGTGCATTGCCAACTAACGCATCGTCACAAACTCTTCCGAGCCAGTGGGATGAATGGCAACGGTATTATCAAAGTCAGCTTTAGTCGCGCCCATTTTAATCGCAACGGCAAAGCCTTGAATCATCTCATCGACGCCAAAACCAATGCCATGCAGGCCAATGACTTTTTCGTCATCACCCAAGCATACTAGCTTCATGGTGCATTTTTGACGATGTTGAGTGACCGCGCTATACATATCGGTGAATGTTGAGCTATAGCATTTAATGTTTTCTTTGCCATGCAAATTAATCGCATCGATTTCAGATAGCCCAATCGTACCGATAGCCGGATGGGTAAAAATCACCGTCGGTATCAGCGTATAGTCTAAATGCTCATTTGGCTTATTGTTAAACAGACGCTCAGATAAGCGGCGACCAGCAGCAATTGCTACGGGCGTCAAATCAACACTGTTTTCGATAATATCGCCAACCGCATAAATACCATCGACATTGGTGTTTTGGAACTTATCGACTTTGATTTTGCCCGTCTCAGTCGTGGCAACTCCTGTTACTTGCAGGTTGATACCGTCTGTCGATGGCGCGCGACCAATCGCCCAGATCAAGCAGTCAACAGTATTGATACAGTCTTCACCGCCATCATTGGTGGTTAAATCGAGACTGTCATCGTCATTTTTATTGACTTCATTGATCACCGTGTTGGTGTGTAACTGAATACCAGCTTGTTCCATCTCTATCAGCAAAGTCTCTACGATAGTATGATCAAACGTACGTAGTGGCGAGTGTTTGCGCACATACAAATGCACCTCTGCACCCAGACTGTTTAGTACGCCTGCGATTTCGACAGCGATATAGCCTGCGCCCACAATTGCCACACGTTTTGGCAGATGGTTTAAGGCAAAGAAACCATCAGAATCGATGCCGTGTTCTGCACCTTTGATATCTGGCTGAATCGGATGACCGCCTGTGGCAATCAAAATATGGTCCGCGGTAATATGTTCGCCATTCACTTCGACCGTATTGGTATCGACAAATTTGGCAAAGCCTTTGATCACTTCGACGCCGTTTTTGGCCAAGTTATTGTCATAGGCGCGGTGAATGTTTTCGATGTATTGTTGGCGGCTCTGTACCAGCTTTTGGAAGTCAAAACCTTTTAACTCAACATCAAAACCATAATCTGGCGCATATTTATGGATAGCTTCGGCTACTTGCGCGCCATACCACATGACTTTTTTGGGAACACAGCCCAAATTCACACAAGTGCCGCCCAGTTGGTTCGCTTCGATAATGGCGCATTTTTTGCCATAGTTTGCTGCACGGTTGAGTGAGGCAATGCCGCCGCTACCGCCACCAATGGCGATATAGTCATAATGTTTGGTCATAATTAGGTCTCTTTATTGAATTGTTATGGGTGCTACTTCCGACTCTATTGTAATGGGTCTTATCGTCCATCTTACAAGGTTTTTATGGTTAAGATGTGTTGAATCGATTGAGTATCAACAGGGCTTGGTTAAGAATGGCTGCGCATTTAGATATTTAAGATCATCTATACGATAGGACGACGTCTATAAAACAACAGCCCCGGAATAGATAAGCCCAATACCAATCCTGAAGTCACAAACAATGCTTCGAACAAGTACACCATCATTTGGCTAAATAACTCGTCTGAAAAGCCAAAATAGCCGATCTGCACCATGCTGACCATCGCTTTATAGGCGGCGATACCGGGCATCATACAGATGACACTGGGCGAGATGAGCGCTTTAGGTGGTAAGGTATATTTCTTAGAAAAATATACACCCAAAAAGCTGGCAAGCATCGCCCCAAAAAAGCTGGCAAGCACGATATGTATGTTCTGATGGACAAGGGCAGTCTTTAATCCAAAGCCAAAAGCAGTCATCAGCAAACACGGCAAGATATAGCGTTTGGGGACGCTAAACATCAGTGTCCAACCAAGAGTAATGATACAAGCCAGCACAACGGTCTCAATAAACCACATCTTAAAACCCCCAGTGCTGTATGCGAAGTAAAACCAGCGCCATCACGATACCAACGCACGCGGACAGGGTCAGCATATAGGTAAAGACGGCACGCCCAACCCCGATATTGACATAGCCTTTGAGGATATCTGAGAACGAGTTAATCAAAGGAAAGCTGGGCACCAATAGCAACACGCTAGAGGCCACAGCGATATCAGCATTATTACCAATATCAAAATAATAGGTCGTCGCCCCAATGAGGGAGGCAATAAAAGCCGTCACAATGACAGTGATAAAGGGATTGAAATGATGCTTGGATAGATAAATACGGGTGAGCATCGCCACCATACCCGCGATAAATGTCACCGCTGTAATCGACCAACTACCGCCATTCAGATAAGCAAAAGCCGCACAAGATGCACCCACAAATAGACTGACGAGCCACGTTGGATATACGGTCTTATCCAGCTCATCAAAGGCAAGGGTCGTGTGGTCAATCAAGTCATTATGATCGACAGTAGCTTCAGTTTTATTGATTATTTGCTGGATCTGCACCAATAAATTGACATTGATGCTCTGATTAATCGTGTCTCTGGTGGTGGTAATACAGCGTTCGTCACAGATAGTCGTTAGGGTAATAGCATTAAAGTTCAGTGAACATTCGACGCTGTTCATCCCCAAGGCAAGCCCCAAGCGTTTGGACAAGTCCACCACCACGGCAGACTCAGCGCCATACTGCATAAGGAGTAATCCGCAGCGCACGCATAGTCGAGTAATGCGCTGCTGCTTTACGTAGCTGATAGAGGTCATGAGTTAGATACGCAGGTTGGTTGGTATTGATACGCTATTATAAAGGGTCTGGATGCTGACGCGCAGACATTATCGGATATTATATTTGATGCTACTATAAAGTATAAACTTTTTGGCAAGGAGCATAAAATGCATATCGCTATTGTGACATTGACGTTTTTATTGCCCGGCTGTAGTTCGCTAAAAGAGAAACGCCAACGCATGGGCGGCTTGCATGCGCGCTTTGGCAATACGCCAAGCGTCGCGGTCTGTGAGAGCGGTGAACGTGATCGGCATGATGCTAGCGAGTGGACGTTTGTGATCGTTGGACTGTCAAAACGTGAGGTCGAGTCGCAATGCAGCCAAATTGAGGAGAAGATAGAACGTACGGTAGATGCACGGATGATGAGTGTGGAGAGGGAGTTTGTTTAGTCTACGGCGTCTTTATAGAGAGGCAATCGGGACTAAACTATGTCTCATGACAACTATTATATAAAAAGCATAAGTTATAATTTTAAACAAGAGCTGGAAAGCTATAAGCAACACTTTTTATATTTCTTTCCACTACCACAATGACATTTTTCATTCCTTCCGATTTTTTTAGGCATAACTCTAGTTGTAGGATTGAAAGTTGCCAATGGTTTTGCCATATGAGATGTTTCTTGTTCCATCTTTTGAGAGTATCTCCAAGGAGAGTCTATATATATACCAAAATTAATTTTTTTAGTTTTAGGATCGATACATATACCATGCCATTTTTTGGACTTTGTATAGTATTTTCTTTTTCTGGCGTGGTTCTCTAATCTTACTTTAGCAGTTGTATAATCGTCGTAGTTGCAATGAATTGTTAACCCTTCACCATCTGCATGTTCAAACCCAATTGTAAAATCATGATTTTTGCCATCTACTAAGCTCTTACTACATATCAGGTCGATGACATCATTTATCTGTCGAATAGAATTTTCATTAATGGTTAATAGTAGTAACCCAAAATCCAATGTACTAGAGTTATTCATCCTTTCAATATTAGAGATGTATTTTCCAACTGTAGTATCTTGATATTTTGTAAGTATACCCTCAGGAGTTTGTATAGAGTCTAATCCGTCTCTACGAGTGAGCATTGCCATATCAAGTTCTGCACAGAAGTCATCTCCGATGTGCATTAAATTCATCCCTTTATCTAGCCATAAATTACTATTTAAATGGTAGGCTAGTATGTTCATTTCATGATGTGCCATTAACTCCTGTGAGTAGTTAGTTCTACGGTTTAGGTAACTTAAGAAATATAGTGGTGAATCTAGCATTTCAGCAAACACATCCAAGAAGAAGACGTCCATTATGAAAGGTGCTTTTATTATTTCTGTCTCGTGATATTTTAGGAACTGTTTAGCTTGGAAGAAAAGTGCAGGGTAATGGTCTGATACGATACATACGGGATAAATCTCTTCAAATTTAGTACTTGAAATATCTATTTCATTGTTATTAATATCCACAAGCTTGTATTCACTATGTAGTAATAAATCGGCACAAAAATGAGCTTGGTCATAAGCATGTTGCACCGCTTTTTTAAAGTCGCTCTGTAGAGATTGATCATTTCCTTTCCGTGAACTTATAGTAAGTTTTTTAGATTTAGCTTGTAATATAATGGCTCTATTACCAAATAAAACTAAAATATCTATTTCCCCAGCAACTACACCCTTTTTTTCAAGAATGTTGACACCTTGGAAAACTCTAGTATTTCCAAAAACACTTTTTAGTCTATCTAAAGAAAATTCTTCTGTAAAATTACCTCTATTTATCATAGCCTGACTACGATATAACTTGTCATCCCAAAACCAAAAGAAAGGAGATTCATACAATGCTTCTAACAAAGTATAATTCTGGAATAATAAGTAAGTATCTGTATCCAGTTTTATAATTGGAAAAGCATTTTTGGGATTGAAATCATCGAGTGCTTCAAATGTGTAATTTTCTATGGAGACAAAGGAATTAACAATTAAGTCTACTGTAGATTTTGATACAGTGGAAAAGACCGCTAGATAAATCTCATCTACTGTAAACGTATAAGGAGCTAAAAAAGACCATTGATTTGGGTGCTCTCCGAGCAATTGAGTAAGAATATTGTTGACTTTTTTGAGTTGTAAGTCTCCTATAGCTTCAATTACTATAAACAATTCTTCTAAAGAATAGCCCTTGTTTCTTATCAGCCAATCTTCATCATGTTTATATTTTAACTTTGATAAATCTCTGTATTGGAAGTGATAAGCTGATTCTCCTCCATAAAATATAGGTTCTCTTAAAAAAGCACCTTTATTAAAAGGGTTGTAACTCTTATCTGGTTTATTATTAGCATCTAATTTAAACATGTCTGAGATATCAGGCATCATTGAATGATGAAGTTCTAAAAGAAAAGTTTCTGTTTTTTCTATGTACTCTTGCATTTTAGCAGGGGTTGGTAAGTTCACGTTTAATTCAACTTTACATGCAAGACCGATTAGCGTAGATATTTCAATGCGTAATAGTCTGTCCGTACCATACTGCTCTAAAAAATCCTCCTTCTGTATTTCTTCGCCACATCGTACAACATTATCTCTAAAACAAAAGTACGAAATAGTGTGTAAATATCCATCAGATTGGCACAATGATTCTAGATCACTAAAGACCTCTGCTTCTGTTCTTTGCCTGTCTTTATTGAACACTGTTATTCCTTTACATTTGTCTATATTTAGTAAAGGCTACCATAGTAAATTACCTTAGCGCTATTAATTATGATCTATAATTTCAGTTCTTTCATTATAACCAAATAAAAGGCCACTCCCTAAAGAGTGGCCTTTTATTAGATTATCTAAAAAGTATTAATTATTGCGGACGGCCTTGACCCTGTCCTTCAGGTTTTTTATACCCTTTAGCCGTCATACAGGCTTCTAGTTTTTTCATATCACTTTGGCTTGGACGACTCTCTTTAGACATTTTCACGCCAGCTCGTTGAGCACAATCATCCATCGCTTGTTTCATATCAGCGGACATCGCAGGTCTTTGATGATTGCGATCGCTTGCTCCATTAGACGTGCCGCTTGACGCACAGGCGCTAACGCCAACAGTAGATGCTAAGATAATAAATAGTAATTTTTTCATAAAAAGTCCTTAAAGGTTTTAGGGGTGGACAGTGTCAATTCGTACGTGCTATCACTTGCTACAAGGTTGTTAACCAGTTATTTCTATATCGTATGCGTCTACGTATCATATCTAACCCCTTAAATATTAATACATTTAATGTTTAAGTATCTTTAATAAATATTAAGAAAGGTAACGTAGTGAAGTAACTTAAGCCTTAGCTTATATATCGATTTCCGTTCATAGCTTATAGTTTGTGCTTTGCCTTATACCAGCCAATAAAAAAGGCCACCCTATAAAGAGTGGCCTTTTATCAATCAGGACTTAAGGGTATTAGCTGACTTCTTTCATACCTTGCTCAAGCATTGGCTTTAAGAATATACCCGTGTAGGATTCTTTGACTTCCGCCACTTCCTCAGGTGTACCTTCAGCGATGATCATACCGCCACCTTTACCGCCTTCAGGGCCTAGATCAATCACCCAATCCGCCGTTTTGATAACATCCAAGTTATGCTCGATGACCACGATAGTATTACCTTTATCGCGTAGGGCATGCAGGATATTGAGCAGCTTATCGATATCATGGAAATGCAAACCAGTAGTTGGCTCATCCAAGATATACAGCGTCTGTCCCGTATCACGTTTGGCAAGCTCACGCGCCAGTTTGACACGTTGCGCCTCACCACCTGATAGCGTTGGCGCAGACTGTCCGAGACGGATGTAGCTTAGACCGACATCCATCAATGCTTGCAGACGACGATAGATCGCTGGAATCGCTGAGAAGAACTCAGTGGCATCCTCAACGGTCATATCGAGCACATCAGCAATGCTCTTGCCTTTATAGTGAATCTCTAAGGTCTCGCGGTTGTAGCGTTTGCCTTCACAGGTATCACACGGCACATACATATCCGGTAAGAAATGCATTTCAACTTTGATAAGACCATCACCTTGGCACATCTCACAGCGTCCGCCCTTTACGTTGAAGCTAAAGCGACCCGGCTTATAACCACGGGCACGCGCTTCTTGTGTCTGGGCAAACATCTCACGCACAGGGGTAAACACGCCCGTATAAGTCGCAGGGTTTGAACGCGGTGTACGACCAATTGGGCTTTGGTCGATATCGACCATTTTGTCCAAATGCTCAAGACCGCTGATGCTCTCAAACTTATCGGCGATCAAGGTGGAGGCATTGTTTAGCTGAGTCGCGGCTAATGGCATAAGGGTACGGTTAATCAAAGTTGATTTGCCTGAACCTGAGACACCCGTGATACAAGTCATGATACCAACAGGAATGGTCAAATCCACATCGTGCAAGTTATTGCCTGATGCGCCTTTTAGCTCAATCGTCATCGGAACTTTCTTAGGTTTGGCCTTACCTGTGACTTCGACGTCCATGGTCTTGGCAGTATGACGAACTTTTGGAATCTCGATTTTCTTCTTACCAGACATATATTGACCAGTCAGCGATTCTTTATTTGCCATGATGTCATCGACCGTACCTTGAGCGATAACATGACCGCCGTGCACACCGGCACCGATACCGATATCAATCACGTGATCCGCTTGGCGAATCGCATCTTCATCATGCTCAACGACCAGTACCGTATTGCCCAAATCACGCAAACGCGTTAGAGTTTTTAGCAGGCGGTCGTTATCACGCTGATGCAGACCGATTGACGGCTCATCAAGTACATACATGACGCCCATGAGACCAGCACCGATTTGGCTGGCTAGACGAATACGCTGCGCTTCACCGCCCGATAGTGTCTCGGCAGAGCGAGCAAGAGTCAAATAATCAAGCCCGACGCTGACGAGGAAGTTTAAGCGCTCGTTAATCTCTTTAAAGATTTTTTCCGCGACTTCACCTTTGTGACCGCTAATCTTTAGCGTTTTATAATAGTCAGCAGCGTCCCCAATAGAGAGCTTAACGATTTGAGCGATGGTTTGATCATCGACACGGACGTTGCGCGAGATTTCATTCAAACGCGCGCCATCACAGACGTTACAAGTGGTATCAGCCAGATATTTTGCCAGCTCATCACGGACAAGGTTACTTTGGGTCTTGGCATAACGACGCTCTAAATAAGGCAATACGCCTTCAAACGGTACCGTCTTATTCGTCTTGCGGCCGCGCTCATCGGTAAAGTTAAAAGTAAGTTTTTCTTTACCAGAGCCTTGCATGATGAGGTCTTGCTGCTCTTTGGTCAGATCTTGCCACGGTGCATCCATATCGATTTTGAAATGCTTACAGACCGTGCTAAGCAAGCCGAAATAATACGCATGACGTTTGTCCCAACCGTTGATAGCGCCTTGATTAAGCGATTTCTCATGATGGGTAATCAGTTTTTCAGCCGAAAAATATTGACGTTTACCGAGACCATCACAGCTTGGGCATGCGCCATATGGATTGTTAAAACTAAACATACGTGGCTCAAGCTCAGGCACTGCACGGTCACAGACAGGACATGAATGCTTGGCAGACATGACTTGGTTGGCATCACCGCCTTCTTTTGGATTGCCATCCATAAAGTGCAGTGTGACCAGCCCTTGACCCAAACGTAGCGCCGTCTCTAAGCTTTCAGCGACACGGTTGCCCAAATCATCACGAACTTTAAAGCGATCGACCACCACTTCGATGGTGTGCTTTTTCTTCTTATCCAGTGTCGGTAGCTCGTCAGTGTCATATACATCACCATCGACGCGCACACGGACAAAGCCTTGACCGATGAGCTGCTCAAGCAAGACGGTATGCTCACCTTTACGCTCACGAATGACCGGTGCCAAGATCATAATCTTGGTGTCGTCTGGCAATGCCATGACTTGATCGACCATCTCAGTGACTGACTGTGCGACCATTGGCTCGCCATGCTCAGGGCAAAACGGCGTACCAATGCGTGCATAGAGCAGACGCAAATAGTCATAAATCTCGGTAATCGTACCGACGGTCGAGCGTGGGTTATGGTTGGTGGACTTTTGCTCGATAGCAATCGCAGGGGATAGACCCTCGATACTATCGACGTCAGGCTTCTCCATCTGTGAGAGGAACTGACGCGCATAGGCCGATAAGCTCTCGACATAACGGCGTTGCCCTTCGGCATACAGCGTGTCAAATGCCAATGAAGATTTACCAGAGCCAGATAGGCCAGTGATGACCACGAATTTATCTCGTGGAATGTCTATGTCGACGTTTTTTAGATTATGTGTACGTGCGCCGCGTATTGCGATATGGTCATGTGCCATCGGTTACAGGTTTCCTATTTGCTAAAAGGGGATTGAAAAATATCTCAATGTAAAAGGTCAATATGAGTCAATTAAATGGTCGGTTAAACGTGAGTGATTTATAAATTTATAGTGTGGTTATAAATCGCTTTCTTATATCTAGCGTTATATTGTTTGGTTTTCTTACGACTGTTTTTTATACGACTAAGCAAATCTAAATCAAATCAATGTTAAGTAACAGGTATGGTTTGTTATGGTTTTGACCAAAAGTGTCATGTTGTGGTGATAGTGATAAGCGGGTTTATCATTTGAGCGGTCGCTCGATCTCATCAGTAATAGTGCTGATAACGTTTTACTTTATTGTCATGGTGACGGCATTATTCAAGGTGTAATAGCACATCAGATGTACTTGGTAACAAAATAATCGCGTAATATGAATGGCTTGGATTGAGGCGGCATTCGACACTGGGCTAGTAAGACAAAAGTCTCGGCAACCAAATGGCGAATGTCTTATACTAGAGGGCTTGATTTATAGGTCAATGCCTTGATAAAGCAGTAGTGAAAATCAGGGTACAGCGCGGCGTGTTAGCAGTGAAAAACCAGTAATGATCAACCAGTGAGGCAAGTATGAATAGCGTAGAAAAACGGGCAATCCTCGGGGTCGGTGGCATCTTTGCCTTGCGTATGATTGGCTTGTTTATGATCGTGCCTGTGTTCTCTGTCTACGGTAATGATTATACACACGCGACGCCGTTTTTGATTGGTCTGGCAGTGGGCGTCTATGGGCTTGGGCAGGCGATATTTCAGATACCCATGAGTCTGGCTGCTGACAAATTCCCACGTAAACCCATCATATTTTTGGGCTTAATACTGTTTGCCATCGGCGGCATGATTGCGGCCAATGCGACGGATATCTATGAAGTCATCATCGGTCGGGCGCTGGCGGGTAGTGGAGCGGTCTCTGCAGTGCTCATGGCGCTATTGGCAGATGTGACGCGTGAGGAGATGCGTACTAAGGCCATGGCGACGATGGGTCTGACCATTGCGACATCCATCATGCTTGCCTTTGCTTTTGGCCCGCTACTGGTTGGCTCGCTTGGTATCTCTGGGCTGTTTTGGTTGACATCAGGGTTCGCTATTTTAGCGATGCTGTTACTGGTGTTTGTACCAACGCCTCTGCGCGTACTCAAACACAATCTCGATAATAAGACCATTGGTCAGCAACTGGCTACTGTCCTCAAGATTGGCGATCTTAACCGCTTGCATATCGGTATCTTTGCTTTGCATTTGACCATGACGGCGATATTTGTGATTCTGCCGCATCAGCTCTCAGACGTTATGGGCTTGTCGGTACGCCAGCAGGGTATGGTGTATTTGCCATTACTATTTATTGGTTTTGCCGTGGCCATTCCTTTTATTATTATTGCCGAAAAGAAACGCAAAATGCGCCAAGTTTTCTTAGGCGCAATCGCATTGATGACAGCTTCCTTAGCGGTATTGGCATTTAGTAGCAACTATGGTGTTGGTATTATTTTAGGGCTGTTGCTGTACTTTATGGGCTTTAATTTGATTGAAGCGACGATTCCTTCATGGATATCCAAGCGCGCGCCAGTGGCCAATAAAGCAACAGCCATGGGGATAAGCTCATCTAGCCAGTTTTTTGGGGCGTTTGTGGGTGGGGCAATGGGCGGGCTGTTATTGAGTCAGCCCAGTTTGCTCGCGTGGGGTATATTGGCGGTCATTATGGGCGCGGCTCTGCTCATTATTATACCGATTGCGCAGCCGCCTTATCTATCGAGTACCACGGTGACTATCCCTAAAGACATTAATATCCAAGATTGGTCACGGCAGATGCTTGCAGTAGACGGAGTGGATGAGCTAGTCGTGATGGCAAAAGAGCAAGTCGCCTATCTCAAACTAGACAAGACACAACTGACGGATGACTCGCGGCTGCAGCTATCGAGTTTGGCACAGAGCCCACTGGATATTTAACAGACGGTATAGACAACGACTAGATAGACCGCCATTATTAATAAATAAAAATTAACGATTTATCTCTATTTAAAAGGAATGAATATGAGTAAATTTAAGATATTATCTGGTGATGTTAGGAAAAACATTGCGCCTCGAGTAATGGCCAAGCTGGCAGTAGGCGCTGGTCTATCAGCCACGTTGCTACTATCAGGCTGCGCCACACAAAATATTCAGACCTATCAGAACAGCACGCCGACGCTCGATATGCATGAGTTCTTTTCAGGTCAAATCGATGGCTGGGGTATGTTCCAAGGTCGAAATGGCGAGGTCAAAAAACGTTTTTATGTCGATATCGATGCCACTCACGAAGGCGATAATGTCATCGTCTTAGATGAAAAGTTTTCATGGGCAGATGGCACAAAATCTCAGCGTATCTGGCGATTGACCAAGCAAGCAGACGGTAGCTGGAAGGGTACGGCAGGCGATGTCATCGGTGAGGCTACTGGAGAAGTGGTTGGCAATACTTTGCATTGGAACTATCTACTAGAATTGCCAGTTGATGGCAAAACTTATAACGTTAAGTTTGACGACTGGATGTATCTGGTCGATAAAGACGTCATGCTCAATCGCTCAGTGATGAAAAAGTTTGGCGTAGAGCTGGGTAGCGTCACTTTAAGCATGCATCGCAATGGTACTGACGGCCAGTAGCATGACAGCTAAAAACGTCATTCTGATTATAAAGGTAAGCCTGCGGTGTTCATCGGCTTATTAAAATGGCAAAATAGCAGCATCTTTATCTATTAAACTCTAAAATATCGACCTCTATAGCAAGATAGACTATCTAAGCGACATAGACTGACGTGCGCCATCGGTAGCCTGTAGATATTTTGATGAAAATTGGTTAAAGTAAAATTATACAATTGATAGTGCCAAATGACGCTATCAGATAACGATTAAAACAGTTGGTTAAATTATTCATAAGTAAAAGGACGGTATCATGCGCGGAGTTAATAAAGTTATCATCATTGGTAACCTTGGAGCAGACCCTGAGGCACGTCAATTCAATAATGGCGGTAGCGTGACCAATATCTCGGTTGCGACATCAGAGCAGTGGACAGACAAACAAAGTGGTGAAAAAAGAGAAGCGACGGAATGGCATCGTATTTCGCTGTTTAACCGCTTGGGTGAAATCGCGGCACAGTATCTGCGTAAAGGCAGTAAAGTCTATATCGAAGGCAGTCTGCGCACGCGTAAATATCAAGATCCCAATGGGCAAGATCGTTATATCACCGAGATTCGTGCTGAGCAAATGCAGATGTTAGATGGCCAAACTGGCGGTGGTCAAGGTGGAGAAGGCTTTGGTGGTCAGAACCAAGGCAATAGCGGTAGTTATGGCAATCAAGGTGGCTCAAATCAGGGCTATAACAATCAGAACGGCCAAAACAACTATGGTCAGCAAGGCAGTAATCAGCCAGCCCAACAAGGTGGCTACAACAATCAACCAAGTGGTGGGCAGAACAGCTTTAACAATCAGAATGCCCCTGCACCGCAAAATCAGTTCAATCCATCAGCACAAAAACCTGCACAGTCTAAGCCTACAGCCATGCCAGATGGCCCAGTGGATGACGATATTCCATTTTAGGATATATGATTAAGTAATGTTGATTAAGATAGATAGAGCCCTGCTAATCGTGGGGCTTTTTAATGCCCGATCGTAAATCAATGAGTGGAAAAGAGATGAGTATTCAAGGTAATCTAATTTCAATATTCACAAACTTTTAGCATGCCGTTAAATCACTTATTAAGTACGAGTATATTTAATATAAGTGAATTTTTGTTTATATTAAATATGGCTGTATATTTTTATTATTATCGCTTCTATACGCTCAACAGTTTAACGCTATTAAATAAAAAACCTTTCATACTCTGTATTGACCGTTCATACTATCATCGTTGGTTAACGATGACAGTTATATTAATAAGTTGATATAATATTATTAATATAATTGTTATCGAAGTATCAGATATTGTCATCAAGTCCTGTGACTATGATTAGAAAAATACTCATGATTGATAATCATGCTTTCCCAGTCATTAATGGTATTGTTTACATACCTATGTCCAGTGGCTTCAATGCTCCTTTGAATTGAATCAGTTGTATGTTTTGCATCAAGAGCTATTTTTGATATATAACGACGTGACAAGGGTTTAATATCATCACAAAAATATATTTATTAGAAACTTTGTTTAGTTTTCTATTAAATGTTTAAGTTTATGATTATTGTAATAAATAGCGATATATTCAGTACCTGTTATTATGGATTGGTTTTAATAGTATAAGATATAATAAATTAACCTATCTATAGTCATTCCACTATAAAATTATTACTGCGTTAACTTCGCTTGAAGTATTTAATATACATCTACGCTCGGTTGCCTTGTACTACTTTTAAATTGAATCGACTATAATAATAAATGATTAGTTTACCCACGTTCATAATGAACACTAATGCCTCTATAGAGGTGATACTTTCATCACACAATTGGATCGACTATGAGTAAAAATAACGCAATTGATTTAGAAAACCTAAATGTAGACGAGTTACGTGCCATCACTGAAAATGCTCAGCAACTGATTGCCAAAAAGCAACATCAGCGCCTGTATGATGCTTATATGCAGTTCGAAAAAATTGCAGAAGACAGCAATGCAAGCATCGAAGAGATTTTGAAAGCGGGTGAAACGCTAGAGAAAAAACGCAATATCAAATATCGTAACACTGATGATAACAACGAAACGTGGACTGGCCGTGGCCGCAAACCTACTTGGTTAGTAGAAGCGCTTGCTGCAGGACGCAATATTGAAGATTTTGCTATCTAATAAGATAGATGGTTGTAGCACAGCCACAGCACGCGACACCGCTCATCAGTTTTATGATAATGGTTTATTTACAATCATTTAGCGATAAACGATGACGATGGTCAGCCAATCAAAGCCAGTATCTATATTGCCAATATTTTGGTAAAAAGATACTGGCTTTTTTTCTGTCATCTATAGGCCATTGTTTGTTATGATAATGACGTTTTTGACTTATATAAGAGTTGTGCCACCGTGCCCCAAGTATCTGAGTTGTCTCATAAACGCCTTCGCAAGCTCTGGTGGCTAATAGGGTTTGTATTGTTTGCGCTATTTGCACTATTGCAGATGCCAGCAGCATGGCTACTTGAGAAATATGCACCCAACACGCCCTATGTACAGCATGTGTCTGGTAATGTATGGCAAGGCTCAGCCATCTGGCAGCTTCCTGTATCGTCGACGCCGCTCACAGGGATGGCTGAATGGACATGGCAGCCATGGCAACTGCTCACCGGTAAGCTTGGCGCAGATGTCAATATCAACTCTGAGCAAACCAGATTAGAGGGACAAGTAAAACTGGGGCTTAGCTCGTGGCAAGTAGATAATATGAGCGGAAAAATCGCACCTGAGACGCTAGCGAGTGTGGTTGATTGGCAATTGCCCAATACACCCATTCAGGTCAATGCCGTGTCACTAAAACGTCAGTCTAGCGACAATGAAACAACTAATAGTGACTCTGCGAAAACAGGCGCAGGCTTCAGTGATGTCGATGGTCAGCTGACATGGGTAGGTGGTGAAGTAGGTTATCCTAGTGGTGGTAAGGTTTTCTATATCACCATGCCTGCGCTGCGAGCGGAGCTAAGTGCTGAGCAAAAGAACAATAAAAACCTGCTACATATTAATTTGCTAAACAATCAAGACAAGCGTTTGGGTGATTTATATCTCGATGGCGATAATATGCTCGATGTCAGCCTGACCCAGCGCCTACTAGAGAATATGCCTGAGTATAAAGGCCAAGCGCCGCAAGATACGCCAGTGGTGAGTGTGCGTCAGCCACTGCTCACTGGGTTGGGGGTGAACTAGATGGCTGATATCACCGCAAGCTTAAAGCCCATCGTTAATACCCTCAATCGTTTCTCAGGTTGGCTGCTATTATTAGCCATTGCTTGGCTGTGCTGGACTGCTGCGCGATTGTTGTGGTTGTTGCTAGCCGCGCCACTGGCACCGACACTGCCGTTAGCACCTTTGCAAAGCAATGCAAAATCAGCCAACGATTCTAGCGGCTTGTTTGCCATATTTGCCGACCCTGATCCGATTGCAGCGGCAGTACAGCCTCCGCCCAATGTGGAGCTTAAAGGCGTGCTACTAGCAATGCCTGAGAGCATGTCCTCAGCTTTATTGAATATCAATGGTGAGGTAAAAAACTATCGAATTGGTGATGGTCTCAAAGACACAGGCTATATATTGGTCGCGGTCGATTGGAATTCAGTGATTATCGCTGATGCCAATGACAAAGAAATGGTCATAAAAATGCCAGATGCTATGGTACTAGACCAAAGCGATATGATGATGGGTGCTATTAGCAATCAGCGTTTGCCGAACAATAGCATGCTACCCGCAGCACCTCAGCCAGTACAGGATACACCGCCTGAAGCTACAGAGCCGACTGGTGAGACAAGTCCGCAGTCTGCTATTGAAGAAGCGGTCACTGCATTGCAAGAAAACCCTGCCAGCTATCTAAGTAGAATGGGGGTGATGGCATCCGGTGAGAGCTATCAAGTCACGGCGGCAATGCCCTCAAAACTGCGTAACCGTCTAGGGCTTGAGCCAGGTGACAAAGTGCTGACCGTCAACGGGCAGAGCGTCGGTAATAACCCTGCTCAAGATGCGGGTGTCTTACAGCAAGTGCAACAAGCGGGCGAGGCACAAATAGAGGTTCAGCGCGGTGAACAGGTCATTACGATTCGCCAGCAGTTTTAAAAAATGGATTTTTAGCAACGTGTGCTCATCAATAATGCAGCTCATACTAAGCTTATTACATATGAAGTTTCGTATATACCAAGCTCCGTAAATACTAAGCTCCGTACACATCAGACTCAGCACATACTAAGCAATATCACTGTAGGTAATCATCAATATGGTAAGTGTTCATAAGTTTTCAGCCACACCTCTACACCATGTCATACAGCGCTTCATGCGCTTGTGCCGTCCTCTTTGCCTAGCAATACCATTGTGGGCGGCCAGTATAGGCCTTGCGAGTGCTGAGAGCTGGAAGGTCAACTTACAAGATGCTGATATTAAAGCTTTCATCAACGAAGTGGCCACCATCACTGACCAAAACTTTGTCCTTGATCCGCGTATAAATGGCAATGTAACGGTCATCTCTAACAAAGCCTTATCTCGTGATGAGATTTATCAGCTGTTTTTGAGTGTGATGCAGGTCAATGGTATCGCTGCTATTGAGTCGGGGACGACGACTAAACTGGTGCCAGACAATGTGGCCAAGCAGTCTGGTGTGGCAGTCGATCTGCGCGGTGATAGTGTCGGTGAGGCCCTAGCAACTCGAGTTATCTATCTGACCAATACTCAAGCAGCAGAAGTATTGGGTGTCATCAGACCACTGATGCCGCAGTCTGCCCATGCAGCGGCTGTGCCTGGCGTCAACGCTCTGGTATTGTCTGATCGCGCTGATAGCCTCAATCAATTGACCGCCCTCATTCGTGATTTGGACAGCAATGTCAACGACAGCTTGCAAGTGATCCCACTACGTCACGTCGATGCGGAACGTATGATGGAGTTGATCAGCGCATTGGTTGCAAGTGCTGGTAGCGGGCAAGCACAAGGTGGCAACAACCAACTCAAAGTCATCGCTGACACATCGAGCGACAGACTGCTGGTCAAAGGCAGTCCTGAGATGATTGCTAAAGTTCAGGAGATGGTCAACCAGTTAGACACGACGCCGACGAGACGATTGAGTGGTTTGAGAGTGTTTCGATTGAAATATGCGAGCGCCAGTCATATTGCCGATATGCTACGAGGATTATTGGCCAATCAATCTATTAATAGTGCAGGTGCCACGTCAACGTTAGAGACCGCTTCGTTAAATAATGCCAGTAGTACAGCCGCTCCGATCAGTAATACGGCGAGTAGCAGTGTCGGCAGTGCCAGTACGGCAACGGTACCAGCCAGTAGTACTAGTGGTTCAAGCACAGGTATTGGCGGACGCCCGTTTAGCATCATCGCGGATGAGACGCAAAACTCAGTCATCGTCAATGCTGCGCCTGAATTGATGTTTGAGATTGAAGATGCTGTCAATCAATTGGACAACCGCCGTGCCCAAGTATTGATTCAAGCTGCTATCGTCGAAGTCTCAGGTGATGATGCAACACAGCTTGGTGTGCAGTGGGCACTTGGTAATGCCAACAGTGGGTATGGGGTTGTGAACTTTAATAACGTAGGTGCCAGTGCGACAACGATTGCCGCTGCTGCCTTAGCTGGTAGTAGTACAGGGATTAGCGCTGCTGCCAGCTCTATTGCTGGTGCGTTGATTGGCATCGGTGACAGCCGAAAAGACAGTCAGGGCAACACTGCGTTTTATGGGGCTATCTTACAGGCGCTTGATTCGTCTACCAGTGCTAACCTGTTATCTATGCCGTCTATTTTGACCTTGGATAATGAAAAAGCCAGCATTTTGGTGGGTCAAAACGTACCGTTTGTCACAGGCTCGTTTACGACCAGCGGCAATGATTCTAGCAATCCGTTTCAGACGATTGATCGCCAAGACATTGGTATCAATCTAAATGTGATTCCGCATATTGGCGACAATGGCACGGTACGTCTAGAGGTGTCACAAGAGGTATCGTCAGTGGTACCGGGCAGCACTGGCAATGCAAGTGGTTTGATCACCAATAAAAGCCTCATCAATACGACTATCTTAGCTGATGATCAGCAGACCATTGCGTTGGGCGGATTGATGCGCGATAACAGCACGACAATCCAACAAAAAGTCCCAGGGCTGGGCAATGTTCCTTTGATCGGTAGGTTGTTTCGCTCTGATAATGACAGCACCCAAAAGAGCAACTTGATCATATTTTTGCAGCCGACTATTTTGCGTGATGGTGGCGCGGTCGCAAGTATCACTGAACGTAAATTCAATCAAATGCGAGTATTGCAATTGGTTATTGATAAAAACGGCACAATCAAACAATTGCCACTGAGCGGTACAGAAGGTTGGAACGGTGATGTCAGCGCAGATTATGAATTGATGCCGCTAAACCCGCTGGTGCCTAAACGTAACCAAGTCCCAAAAGCTGCTACTCAGGGTTTTACGAAAGTACAGAGTCCAGATAGTAGTATCACAACTTATCCTCTGAATCGTTAAAACCTCGATAGTTTAATGGTCTCATTTATTAATAGTTCACATTCTAAGTAAGTTAATTTACGAGGTAATGAAAATTACTTCGTACATTAGCTTGCGTATTCATAACACAGATAAACACAGTGGCAGTTATATTGACGTATATTGGGCATTACTGGCCTATAATAGGCCAGTAATGCCCAATACACGTTAAGCCGAGTCAAAAATGACAAATCAAATGAGAACTCGTAAGTATTCGCGTAAATGGCTCGTTTTAAGTGTGGTTGCTACCGCTTTATTAATCATACCGAGACGCAGTAGCCGAAAATCCGATACCCCTATGCCTAATAATCATATACCCGATAAACAGGGCATAAAAATAGACGATGCTGATACGGATGATTCGGTTGAGAGTAGTGATATGAGTGATCACAGCAAACCTAGTGAAAACAGAGCTATTATTGATTGAAGACAGCAACCGAGGTTTTAGATACCTACTTTTTTAACCGTTATAGGGTTAATTTATAGATTGCTGAGTAGCATAAGAGCAACAAACGTATGAACGAGACATCTTTGTACGCGCCGATTTTGGAGTAGATTTATGGCTGATATTAATTCGTCCCTTGAGATCAAGCAACTCGTAAAGGCCAAAAAAGAACAGATCAATAGTCATGCTTTTATCGATACCCATACCCACTTTGACGCACCTGTATTTGATATCGACCGAGCACAGCAAGTACAGCAAGCATACAAGAAAGGTGTGCGTCATCTAGTGCTGGTCGGTTACTTACATCAATATTTCGAGCGGATGTATGACACAAAACAAGCAATCAGTCAGCTTTTTAATACTAAGTTTGACGGCCAAGACAGTGGGAATGATACAGACAATACTCATATTCACACCCATATTGCATTAGGTCTACATCCTTTTTATATTGACCAGCATACAGAGGAGCATCTAACCCAGTTAGAGCAGCTGATTGTTGAGCGCCGACCATTGGCAATTGGTGAGATTGGATTGGATACTTTTAATCATGAGATGAAAGCGCCTGACGTATTTGCTAAGCAAAAGCGGTTTTTTGAGGCGCAGCTAGATCTAGCAGTGCGCCATCAGCTACCCGTGATGCTACATATCCGTAAAGCGCATGCTGAAGCGTTGGCCATATTAAAGTTAAGCGCCTATGATGCCCATAAACTGGGCGGTATTGCCCATAGTTTCAGTGGCGGTATACAAGAAGCTAAGGCTTTTGTGAAGCTGGGATTTAAGCTTGGTGTGACGGGTCAAATCACCAATCCTAATGCCAAGAAGTTACGCCTCGCTATTGTAGCAGCGGTTGATAGTTATGGTATTGAGTGCTTAGTAATAGAGACTGATTGTCCAGATATGACGCCGATTATGTGTCAAACCACAGACCACGCTCATGACCTATCGGAACGAAGCTCAGGTGCCAAATCCGATAATGGTGCGATACATGATCGAAATGTGCCAGCCAATTTACCCTGGGTATTGTCCAGCTTAAGTGAGCTATTAGGGATATCCCATGCTAGACTTGTCAGACAATTATGGCAAAACAGCTGTGATGCTCTAAAGGTCGAATGGAGCTATCCAATTAATAGCCCAGAGTAAGTGTTTAAAATGACAGTCCAGAGCAATGGTCACTTTTTATTTCTCTATAATGACTCTCTAAAACCACAGCATCAGAAGTTGATTGCTTAGATATTCGATCGTTTCGATATCTTAGTATGCATTTATATACAACAGTCGCCACGAGCCTATTTAAAATCTGAAAAGAGCACTTGATGCATTATGAATGAAACCACACAATTTGAGTCGTTAGTGATTGACGACACTGATACGGTAAAAGATGAGTCAAATCAAAACAGTGAGCAATTCGACCGTCGTTTTCAAGGAACCCGAACGCTCTATGGGTCAGAGTCTGTAGATGTTTTTGCTGCTGCTCATGTCTATATTGTCGGGGTGGGCGGTGTTGGTTCTTGGGCAGCTGAGGCATTGGCTCGTACTGCAGTAGGGACCATCACCTTAGTGGACTTGGATGTATTGGTCGCCTCCAATGTCAATCGGCAACTGCCTGCATTGGACAGTACTTTTGGTCAAAGTAAAATTGAGGCGATGGCGGATCGTATGGCTGAAATTAATCCCAACCTCACCTTAAACCTAGTTGATGACTTTTTGACCGTAGATAACGTGGCAACGCTACTACCCAGTCGTGATGAGGCTAAAGCTGCTGCTGATCAAGGCAGACCAATTGTTATCTTGGATTGTGTCGATGATATGAGTGCCAAATTAGCAATTGCCTTGCATTGCCGATTTAACAAATTAAAGCTAATCTGTGCAGGCGGGGCAGGTGGCAAAACAGACCCCAGTCAGATCAGAGTCAGTGACTTACGCGACAGCTATCAGGATCCACTGCTTGCTAAACTACGTAACAAGCTGCGTCACGAAAAAGGGATTAATAGTGCCCTCAAAGACAAGTTCGGTATCAAGTGTGTCTACTCTACAGAGCCACCCAAGGTAGACAAAAGCTGCCAAGCAGGCGGGTTACAGTGCGGTGGTTATGGTTCAGCAGTTGTTGTCACATCGGTCGTCGCGATGGTGATGGTGAGTGAAGCGTTACAATTATTGATAAAGCAGGCGATGCGTAAACCAATCGCCTGATATTATTTAATGGAGTCTACTTTGTCTATATCTAATGCACCCAAGCACAGCTATCCAGTAACGGCAGATGAACCAGAACGTGTCCATAAACTGAGAAAATACGATGTGCTCAACAATAATGAGGAGCCTGCATTCGAGCGCCTCATTGATCTTGCTAGGCTGTTTTTTGATGTGCCAGTCGTCACGATCAGCTTTATGGATGAGGAGACACAGTATCTAAAATCAGGTCGTGAACCAGACAGCGTGTTTGGTGATACTTGTCAAACGCCACGTCATATTGCTTTTTGTAATTATACGGTACTGACAAATGATGTCTTCGTCGTACCAAATGCGTCAGAAGACAGCCGTTTTAGTCAAAACCCACTTGTCATTGAGCCTCCTTATATACGGTTTTATGCGGGCGCACCCATTATTTTGTATGAAGACAATAAAAGCTATCGATTGGGTTCCTTATGTTTGATGGATATCAAGCCTAACTATGATTTTGATGAGCAGCAGGCAGAAGTATTGGCTCAGTTTGCGATGATGGCGGCAGATGCTTTACAGCTACAAGATAAGCAGCGTGATGCAAAATATGCCAACGAGATGAAATCGAGCTTTTTGGCCAATATGAGTCACGAGATTCGTACACCGATGAATGGCATCATTGGAATGGTTGAGATGCTAGGTGACACGGATCTCAGTCACGAGCAAAAAGAGTATGTGGAGAATATCAAAATCTCTAATGAGCATTTGATGGTCATCATCAATGGTATTTTGGACTTATCAAAGGTCGAGTCTGGAAAAATGACCATCGACTCCATTCCATTGAATTTATCTACCTTATGTAATGAGGTGGTCAGTCTTTTTGCGATTAAAGCCCGTCAACGAGGATTGGCGTTAGATTATCATTACACCGAAGCGTTATCACCTTATGTGAAAGGCGATCCGGTACGCTTAAAGCAAATCATTGCCAACCTTGTCAATAATGCGATCAAGTTCACCAGAGAAGGTGGCCGCGTTATGATCGATGTGAAGCACATGAATAACTGCTATTGTCCTGATAGCTTTGATCGTAGTAAACATGAAATCGCTCAAAAAACTGACCAAAGCCATCATTCAGTTCGTGAGTCTGAACAAAATATGACGCTGTGTATAGAGGTGAGAGATACCGGTGTCGGTATCAGAGCAGAGTCATTAGAGGCGATATTTGACGCCTATGATCAGGCGAATAAATTCACGCATCGTCTGTATGGTGGGACAGGGTTAGGGCTTTCTGTGTGCAAGTCTTTGGTGAGTTTGATGGGTGGTCATATCCATGTGAGTAGTGAAGTGGGTGTTGGTACGACGTTTAGCGTTTTATTACCGCTCGCCACTATTGAAGAAGAGCAGTACGAGGCTTGGCAACAATCTAATGATATATCTATGATTGAGCCTAGTCACGAGCTGGTTGGGCATATATTGTTGGTCGAAGACGATACCGTCAATGCGATTATCGCCAAAAAAGCACTGACCAAAAGTGGCCATATGGTCACGCATGTCTCTGATGGACAGCAAGCAATCGAGGTTTTTGCGTTATCTCCTGAACGCTATGATGTTATCTTAATGGATCATCACATGCCGATTTTGGATGGTGTACAGGCGACCATCAAGCTGCATGAACTCTATGAGCCTCAAAGACTGCCTCCTATCATTGCGCTAACGGCCAATGCCATGGACGGAGAACGCGAAAAGTATTTAAAAGTGGGTATGCAAGACTATTGTACCAAGCCTTTTAAGCAAGAGCAGCTCAATGCGATGGTACAATATTGGTTGATACAAAAGCAATCACCAGAAGAAGAGTAGATGAAGAGATGACATAATTTGGCCACCAGATATGCCATGTCACTGGGCATATCCATAGCGTTGTAGACAAAAAAAGCTTAACCATTGAAATAATGGTTAAGCTTTTTGTTTGATACTAGCAAGATCTGATATTGGCAAGATCTGATATTGCTAAGACAGTAATCAGCCATCAGCACTATTATCGGTTAATAGTGCTGATTGGTGAACATGCCTATCAGCCAACACTGTTATGCATCAACATTACTATGCATCAGCTTTACTAGGCGCTAACGCGAGTTTGATAGTCACCTGTGCGCGTATCGACACGAACAATTTCGTTCTGTTGTACAAACAATGGCACACGTACGACAGCACCAGTCTCTAGTTTTGCAGGTTTGCCACCACCGCCTGAAGTATCACCGCGTACACCAGGATCTGTTTCTACGATTTCTAACTCAACGAAGTTAGGCGGCGTGACTGACAGAGGAGCACCGTTAAATAAGGTAATGGTACAGAGTGCATTGCTGTTTTCTTTTAACCACTTAATTGAGTCACCCATTGCGTTTTTGTCCGCTTGGATCTGCTCAAAACTCTCTGGATGCATAAAGTGCCAAAACTCACCATCGTTATAGAGATAGTTCATTTCCGTATCCATGACGTCAGCTGCTTCTAAGCTATCGCCTGATTTGAAGGTTTGCTCCAACACTTTGCCACTACGAAGATTACGTAGCTTGACGCGGTTAAAAGCTTGGCCTTTGCCTGGTTTAACAAACTCATTTTCTAGGATGGCACAAGGGTTGCCATCGAGCATGACTTTTAAACCAGCTTTAAATTCATTAGTAGAAAAATTTGCCACAAAAAACTCCTAAAAGTTGTAAATATGATAATACATAGTGAGATATAGGGCTGACTGTACCAAAATTTGTTATGCCAAGTATAGTTAAAGCATTGGTAAGTTATTACGGCATTACCCACGCGCTCTGTACATCGTGATTTATCCTTTGTATGTTGTACAAGGATGATATCGGCACTCAGATGCCTCGCACCAACGTTACGCTGCATAGACATATGTACGGATTAACGGATATACTTTGATAGGGTAGACGCTAAGGGCGTATAATATCGGATTTTGAGCACAGGTAATAGGTTGTCATGATAAACCATTTAATCACACAAAAAAACTGGCAAACGCAATTATCGGAAGCCATTACCTCGGTTGATGAGTTACTCAGCATCCTAAAGCTTGAGTCACTACGTGCAACTGTCTATATCCCTGAGCATTTTGAGCTACGTGTGCCGCGTGATTTTGTGGCAAAGATGATCATTGGTGACAGCAACGACCCTTTATTAAGACAAGTATTACCAGACCAGAAGGAACAAGTGAGTGTCACAGGTTACGTGACTGACCCCTTGAGCGAAAATACCCAAAACCCGATCAAGGGCTTGCTCCATAAGTACCAATCAAGAGTGTTATTGACGATTACGGGTGCCTGTGCCATCCATTGCCGTTACTGCTTTCGCCAGCATTTTGATTATAGTGCCAACATGCCTACGGCAGATGCAAAAGATAATATCATCCATTATATCAGTGAGAACCCTGAGGTTAATGAGGTGATTTTGAGCGGGGGTGATCCATTGAACGTGACTAATAGGCGTCTGTTTGCTTGGTTGGACACGCTCGAATCTATCCCGCAATTGACCACCATACGTCTGCATACTCGTCTACCGGTGGTGATGCCGGCGCGTCTGGATACCGAACTACTAGAGAGGCTGTCTCAGAGCCGCTGCCGCATCGTCATGGTGATTCACTGTAACCATGCCAATGAGATTGATACTACCACCGCGGAGTATCTGCAACGTGCTCGGGTAGCAGGGGTCACACTGCTAAACCAAGCAGTACTCTTAAAAGGCATCAATGATGATGTCGAGACCCAAGTACAATTGAGCGAGCGTTTGTTTGCTAGTGGTGTGTTGCCTTACTATCTACATGTACTGGATAAGGTGGCTGGCGCGGCACATTTTGACCATGACTTACAGGCATCCATTCGCCTTTACTGGTCGTTATTGGCACAATTGCCAGGATATCTTGTCCCAAAACTGGTGAGAGAGTTGCCAGATAAGCCTTTTAAAATGCCAATTGATATTTACAATAATGCGTAATATAGGCACTATGTTACTTTGGATAATTAGTAAACAAATAGTGGCTGTTAATAAGTAAATATTGACAGTAAATAAATATTAATAGTAAGTGGCGACTGATGAGAAGATAGGCTGACTGCTCATAACAGATATTATCAACCCTTTATAACGGTTTTTGATGTGTATTTTTTGCCTGACATTATGTGGTCGCCTATTTTCTTTGCGTTAATTTAATCAATAGTGAGTAGCAATACTGATGATAACTTTATCGATGTTTCAAGAGTACCTGTCTTCTACAGCAGCACTGCCAACATCCTCAAGTCGATTAGTGAATGGTCAAGAGCGCTATTTGCTTAAATCACTAGGCACGCTAACGTCACAAACCCAAGAGCAGCAAGCGGAGTATCTAGAAACCGTTCTGATCGCATTGCGTGATGCCAATATAGAGGAGTCGCAACGCCTCAAATTATCGATGACAGTGATTGAAGCCTCAGACCGGTTAATCGCTACTCTGCGGCAGCACTACATCTATGAGACAGGGGCGCTTAGTGAAGAACAAATTGGCTATGTGGCGCAGATAAAATCGCTCAATTACCTCATTATTATGCTCTATGATAGAGTCATACGTCATGAAAGCTCACTATTAGATGATAAAGTAGAAAAGCCTTTAATTAAACGGTGGCAGCGTTATTTTGGTGTAGACAGCCAACCCTCACCCACACTTGCTGTTGCGATTTTCCAGTCGTTATTGAGGTATCAAAAGCTATTGGATGAAGATGCGCTTTGTTATCAAAAACCATCGAGATATTTTTGGTCTCAGATCAATCAATTGTATTATCTTGCACAGCAGCAGCGCATTGCTGAGCTTGATGTGAGTAATCACACAGTCGTACCGTATGCTAGTAATCTTCATCAGATATATGGCCAAATTTGTTTGCATCATTTATTAAATGTACGTGCCATGCGTCGTCCGAATATTTTGCTGGTGCAGCGCCTGTTACCCGAATGGGCAAACCACATCGTTGCAACGGTAGAGCCAACCACTGAGACGAGAGTATTCGTTGATCTGCAGAGCAGTAATCCGCCAAGTTATCTGACAGCCAACTCTAACATCAATCCTTATGAAGAGGGACGCGCTTGTTTATTTATTGAGCTGACACCGCTGGTTCAGTACTTTGACTCACGCAAGCAGGCTTTTGTCGTGGATGGTAGTATAGGTATGGAATATAGCCTGCTGAGTAATATAGCGATGATCATTCGCTATCGCTATTTGCAGCCGCTGCTTGCACCACTTACCCAGTATAGCAATCGTCAAAAAGCAGTGCTGATAACCAGCTATAACAAGATTCACTATCGCGTGAGTCATTCACAGAGTTTTAGCAATTTAATTGCGATACACAACCTATCAGAGGAAGAGAGGCCGCTATATGACACCTTTGGTAAAGAGAAAAGCAGTCATTATGAATTAGAGATTGAAACTTTTGATAATAATGATAGCTTTGATAGTCAAGGTCGGGCATCGATATTTCATACCCTAAGACGGCCGTCACAAAAAAATGATAGGGCGAGCGCCAGTATAAAGCAGTCTCATGGACAAGAGAGTCGCATTGGCGACACCCTTATAAATGATAAGGACAGCATCCAAGATAAAACCCCTTTGAAGATAAAAATAAACAAGCAAGAAGGTATCGATATAGAGACGCAGGATATTGATTTGTCGACCACTGCGCCGCCAAGATTACACATCATGAGCTTACTACTGGTCTGTTATCCTACAATAGATGGGCAATCTGATTGGGCAATGGGCATCGCGCGTTGGCGCAATTTTGACACTGAAAATCCAGAAGTTGAGTGGCAGCTGCTTGGACGCAGGTTGGTGGCCTGTGGTCTACGTTTGGAAGGTGACGCAACCCGAGGACGTCATTTTGTGCCGGCATTTATCCTTGGTAAGGACAGTCAATTACAAACGACTAGCACGTTGATTGTGCCGTCCTCTTATTTTCAGACCAATGATAGAGTGGTCATGCGTATTAATAGTAAACAAACCGCTTTGCGTCTAGGGAATAGAGTACTGATGACTGATGAATTTAGTCAGTATGAAGTGATACAGTTATAGTTTTTATTAATTATTACAAAACAGATAGAGGGTGTGTAGCAGAAAATAGGTGAGGGTTTTTGGGTAATATATTAATCAATAGCCTACTTAAGTTAATCTGCAGTTGGTAAAGTTATTGTCTATAATGACAGATATTGTTACTCTGACTTATAAAGTGCCTTTACTGTCTAAATACAACTCCAACAAGTATCCTAGTCGAATATTCCACACGCCCTAACGCTATTAAAATAAAAGACAACACACGACTATAAGGTTCAAAGGCTTCCTATGCGTACTCAGTCCATCTTAAACTTATTGGTAATCAACGACGATCAGCTTTATGCCGAACGTCTTGTACAGTTGCTCAATAGTTATTACGACACAATAAATTTGGGCTTTTTGGATGATAAAGAAGAGCTGCTAAAATCGCTGCGCCAGCCGTGGGATGCTTTAGTGTTTGGTACGGCTTATGACATGAGCTTTACGGATGTGGTCGGCATCGTACAAGAGCAAGACATTGACTTACCCATCATTTGCCTGACGAATACAGAGATAGCAGCAACTGCCTGTAATGAGGATGGGTTGCCGATGGTTATCAGTGGCACTATGGTCAAAGCACTGGATGCCGATCAAGACATGGCTGCAGTGATGGCTATTCGCTTGCAGCATGATAGTTTGGTCTGTCGTCGTGAGCTAAAGGACTTGCGTCAAATTCTATTGGACGCAGAGCAACGTGCCAATGTCTTGATCAAAAACTCAAAGAGTGCTGTTGCCTATATAGATGAAGGGGTGCACATATTTGCCAATGACCCTTATCTTCAATTATTTGGTTTTAAGTCGATGAATGACGCCATTGGCGTGCCGATCATCGATCTGATTTCAGGCGTTGATGACGTTAAGGGTTTTAAGCAGTTTTTGCGTCAGTTTGATAAAGGCAATCGCCAAGAAGTTGAGTTTAACTTTGAGAGCGTACGTACAGATGGCAGTACGTTTGCTGCAAAATTACAGCTTGCCTCTGCGACATTAGAGGGTGAGCCCGTTACCCAAATTATTATCCAACAGAATAATAATAGTAGTAATAGTGCAGAGGTTGCAAAACGCTTGGCCAGAGCTGAGCGTACAGACAACTTGACAGGGCTTGATAACCGCCGCGGATTTGAAGAGCAAATGGTGCTAGTACACCAACAAGCGACTCAAGGTGAGCTAAAAGCAGGTCTGTTGTATGTTCAGCTCGATAACGTTGGAAAAATTAGAAGCAGCTTGGGGTTACAAGGGATAGATGAGACTGTCAAGCAGATTGCCAATACCTTGAATGAGCTGGCAGCTGATGCCCATGTGAGCCGTTTTAGCGATACGGCATTTATGATATTGGTAAAAGACAAAACGACCGCAGCGCTAAAAACGCTCGCCGAACATATCGGCTCCCGTATCAAAGATATGTTTATTGAAGTGGAAAATCGTACGACAAATACCACTGTCAGTATTGCTATCGTCAAAATTGAAAAAAATTCAGCGGAGCCTGCCGTTATATTAGAGCGGGCGATGGATGCCATCAGTCAAATCATGGTACAAACCTCTAATCAGGGCGGCACGTATCATTTGTATGATCCAAGTGAACATGCTAATGATGATGATCATGCACTGGCAGAGTCGTTGGTTAATGCCATTACCAACAATCGCTTTGAGCTGTCATTCCAGCCTATCTATGATATCAGTCAAGACCGCAGTGACTTTTTTGAGGTATATCTACGACTGCCATTGGCAGATGCTGACAATACCGTATTGACGCCTGATCAATTTATGACCGTTGCCAGAACCCATAAATTACTCGAAAAAATAGATCGCTGGGTACTCATTAATGCCTGTAAAAAAATAAATGATGTGCGTAAGTCTCATCCTGAAGCGAGATTGCTGGTGCAATTGACCAGTGCGTCATTGATTGATAAAAAGTTGCCCAACGTAGCAAGCCAGTTAATCAAAGCTGTAGGCGGTGCTGCCGGTGTGTTGACGCTACAATTCAATGAAAAAGACGTATCAGAACACTTAACCGTGGCAAAGTCTCAGTTTTCGGCGCTCAGCGCAGTCAACTGCCAAATGGGTATCAATAATTTTGGATCTTCTGCTAAATCGGTTGAAATTGCTAATTTTGTGCAGCCTGACATGGTGCGCTTGCCTCATAGCTACATAAAAGATATCCATTCAGCAGATAATTTAGACACGGTGAAATCAATCATCATGCGTACCAATGATCTGAAAGTCGATGTGCTCATGCCTTATATTGAAGATGCTGCCACTATGTCTGTCGCATGGAGTGTGGGTGCACGCTACTTACAAGGCTATTATCTAGAAGAGCCTAGCCAAACGATAAAGATTGCCGTTTAATGGGTTAAGATGTCTAGTATATTGGTGTATGCTATCGCTTTGATAAAAGCATGGTTTGCTGTTTTGAAAATAGCTTGCGCCTTGCTTGTAGACCTACTAACCAATATGTAGTGATTCGTTCTGCGAGTCTATACAATGTCATTGCCATGGCAATGACGCCTCTTACTTGTCGCTGATACGCTTCAGCTAAAGATTACCAAAATGTCTATCATCGCTAAATATAAAATGAGCAGTGTACTCACTGCTGCTCTATTGCTCACTGCCTGCAACCATACGCCGCCTGATTATCGTGAGACTGTGACACTGCCACCATATACCGAAGGCGACGCGGATAACGGTTCAATCATTTATAAAGATGCCTGCGGACAGTGTCATCAGCTAAATCCGGGTCTCAATAAAAAAGGCCCGCAATTGATGAACATCTATGGCGCATCTGCTGCAACGTTAAAAGATTACACTTACAGTAAAGGGCTCACGGCATCGGGATGGGTATGGGATGCAAAAACGCTTGACCCGTATATTGCGGATGCACAAAAAGCCATACCAGATTCTAAAATGCTATCAGATCCGATGCCAGACGCCAAAGAGCGTGCTGATATTATTGCCTATCTATCGACACTGCGTGCTGATGCACCAACACCATCAGATGACGAAAAATAATGTCTGATCACTGATTTTCCTAAGCCAAAACCTGAGCCAACAACTGACTATGACCCATACTGGTAACGACATATCCTCCTCTATACATCAGAAAACAGCGAATACGCTCAGCCAGCCCCTGCCTAGTGCTGCCGATTTTCAACACAATCAGCAGAAAATTGCACAGCTGATGGCGCAGTTGAACCAAATCGTATTGGATAAGCCTCAAGCCATTAAGTTAGCACTCAGTGGCATACTGGCAGGCGGGCATTTGTTGCTACAGGACTTGCCTGGTATGGGCAAAACAACACTGGCTCAAGGGCTGGCTGAGCTGTTAGGGTTAAGCTTTAGCCGAGTGCAATTCACCAATGACATGCTGCCAGCGGATATCTTAGGGATGAGTATCTACGACCAAAGCAAACTGCGCTTTGAGTTTCGTCCTGGTCCTATCTTTACTCAGTTATTACTCGCAGATGAAATCAATCGCTCTAGTCCCAAAACGCAAAGCGCGTTGCTGGAAGCGATGGAAGAACGACAAGTCACTCAAGACGGTCAAACTTACCCTTTGCCGCAGCCGTTCTTTGTTATCGCCACCCAAAACCCATTACAACAAGCAGGTGTCTATCCGCTCCCTGAGTCACAGCTCGATAGGTTTTTACTGTGTCTGTCATTGGGCTATCCGTCAGCGTCGGCAGAGCGTGAGCTACTAAAAGGTCAGGATCGTCGCGAGTTGCTGAAGGGAATGAATGCGGTGCTCGATACGGCTGCGGTATTACTCGCCCAGCAAGGTGTCAAACAGGTTTATGTGGCAGACGTGTTACTAGACTATCTGCAAAGGCTGGTCGCAAAAACTCGTGCGAGCCAAGAATATCATGGTCTGTCACCGCGTGGTGTGTTGTCACTACAGCGTGCCGCTCAGGCTCATGCTTATGTGTCAGGTCATATGGAGGTGACGCCTGAAGATATCCAAGCTGTGTTTGCTGCCGTCACTGACCATCGTCTTGGTCAGCGCTTTGTGCCTGCGCATGTGACTGGTGGACAGGCAACAAAAACTATCGCACAGCGTATCTTATCAGACGTAGCGGTCACCCTTTAGTTGTCATGTTCGCAGGCTAAAGCGTGGTCTCATACAACGATATATTATCGAACCAGTTCATCGAATATAGTCAGTTCAATATAATTTCGATACAAGGAAACCGAATGCAAGTTATACATTAGTATGTTTAGCGAGGATGACGATGTAGCGGATTTATATAGACTTACTATACCGATCGCACAGTCAATCATATGGCAAGAATAGGGTAGTCATGAGCTTTTTACCAAAGACCTTAACCGTACCAATCAGGTCAGCACTTAGCCGTTGGTTTGCCTCGCGTGCGCCCAGAAATGACAGTGCCACTCTCAATTTGCGTAACGTCTATATTTTTTTTAGTCGTGAAGGCATGCTATTCGCAGTGTTATTAGTGATTACCTTTATCGCGGGTATCAACTATGGCAATAACTTGGTGCTTGGCCTGTGTTTTTATTTGGTCAGTGTCTGGCTGATCAGTTTTCATGTGACTTTTGCACACATATCTGGTCTGCAAGTGCGTCTATTAGACGTCACCATGGCAGAGGCAGGCGCACCGCTTTGGGTGACGCTACAACTGAACAATGAGAGTCGTCAGCCACGGCGACAGTTGTTGGTTGAGTTTGAGGAAGCAGCCGCGCACAAGGGTAATGCTGGCACGAATGGACAAAACGCCATACTCGTCACGAGGTTACAAGAAGAGCAAATCATACGACTGCCTGTCGAGACCTACAATCGTGGTCAACTTGAGCTGCCACGGCTAAAAATAAAAACGGTTTATCCCTTAGGTATCATGCGTGCCTGGTCTTACATTTATTTTGCGCGAAAGGCGTGGGTGTATCCCAAGCCTGACACATTTGATTGGCAAGCGCAGTATTCAGTGGCAAGCTTGGAGGATTTACCGATAGGCGGCCAATATCGCCAAGGTCAAGATGATTTTGAGCGGCTAGATAACTATGTTGAGGGTGAGTCATTGGCACGGGTTTCTTGGGGCCATGTGGCACGGGGACAAGGCATGCTGACCAAGCACTTTGCCGATCCTGTCGGTCATGAGCAAACGCTCGACTATGCAGATATGCCAGCTGGTCATCATGAGCAGAAGCTTGCGCAGTTGGCTCACGGCGCATTGACGCTTGGTCAACTTGGGGTACCGTTTCAAATGCGCTTGCCTAGTGATCATCCTGCTGCTCCAATCATAGGTGAAGGTGATATCTTTGCGCAAGCGTGCTTGCTAAGGCTGGCAAAAGCGCCATGACTGAATTCAAACAATCTTCGACAATCGATGCGAAAAAAACGGCTGGCTTTGAGCAGTTGGCTCTAGGTCAAAAAGTGACAGTTCGCCCTGAGAGCAATGAGTCTAAGTGGTATCGCAAGCTACTGGCGCTGCCAGCGTACTATTGGGTCATGATGGCTCAAGTCGTCGTCGTGTTGCCGCATGCTGCGCATCTGCCACTGTGGCTGATGGGATTCGCTGTGGTTAGTATCATCGCCCAATTGCCACGCGTTAAGGCGCGATTCAAAAAGCAGGCTCACTTAAAGCGTGTCTATCAAGGCATGCAAATGCTGGGGTTTTTATTTGGTCTGCTCGGTCTGTGGCTGACTTATAACACAGCGTTTGGGCTGGATATGGGCGTGGCGTTTTTGGTGCTATGTCTGGTGAGTAAGCTTTGGGAGATGTACAAGCGCCGAGATGCTTATGTGGTGCTAAACTTGTCATTGTTTGTACTGGCCGCACTGTTTTTGATGGATCAAGGCTTAGTCACGACGCTGGAGGTTATCGTCGGTGCGGTAGTGGTACTGCTGGCTTTCATCGCGCTCAATGATGACAGTAACGCTCGGGGTGATGGGCGTCTGCGTACCTTGGGTGTGCTAGGGGTTGGCGCATTACCGTTATTGGTGGTGCTGTTTTTGTTCTTCCCGAGACTGCCGCCGTTATGGTCAGTGCAGCTGTCTGGTCAGCAGGCGACTACGGGTGTCTCTGATAGCATGTCTCCTGGTGATTTTGCCAATTTAGGTCAGTCCACTGAGCTTGCTTTTCGAGTGGAGTTTGCCGAGGGTCAGCCGCCGCAGCAAGACCTATATTGGCGCGGCTTGGTATTTAGTGATTTTGATGGCGTCACATGGCGTCCAAGTCCCAAAAAAAGCCAATGGGTAGCCGGTTCACCACCACCTGCTTGGGTTCAAAACGCCTTTGCTACCGTTCCTGATGATGTGAGATCTGCACCCAATAACTATCGCATGATTCTAGAGCCCACGCAGCAAAACTGGTTGTTTGGACTTGATTATCCTTTTTCGCAGCAGCAAGATATCACGACCACATCAGATTTTACGTTATTAAACAATCAGCCTGTCACCCAGCAGTTAAGCTATGAGGTGGCGCAGTTTTCGCCAATGAATATCGATCCTGTTTTGACAGAGGCATCTCGGCGCGAGAATTTGGCCTTGCCAAATGAGGGCAATCCCCAATCACGCGCGCTGGCCAAGCAGCTATTTGCACAGTCAGGCTCAGACCCAGTCCGCTACATTGCGGCCATTGAGGACTGGATCAATCAGACAGATTTTCGCTATACCTTGTCACCACCGCGATTGAACAACAACCGTATCGATGAGTTTTTATTCAACACCAAAGCAGGGTTTTGTGAGCACTATTCATCCAGCTTTACTTTTATGTTGCGGGCAGCGGGAATCCCTGCGCGAGTGGTCGCAGGCTATCAAGGCGGGGAGCCTAGTCGCAATGGCAATGTATGGGAAGTTCGTCAGATGGACGCGCATGCATGGACTGAGGTGTGGCTTGAGGGTCAAGGCTGGGTACGTGTGGATCCCACGGCTTTTGTAGCGCCTGAACGGGTAGAGCAAGGCATGAATGCGATGACGCAGCAGCAAGGCTCGGCGATGTTTGGCGATGGCGCAAGTGCGCAAATCAGCTATCAGCAGTATCAAATGCTACAAACGTTACGTCGCCTCTCTGACCAAGCGAGCTACTATTGGCAGAAAGATGTGGTCGGCTATGATCAAGACACACAGGCGGACTCGCTACTAAAATGGTTCAATATCCGCTCCATCATGCAGCAAATCATTTGGCTGGCAGCCAGTACGCTCATCGTCATGACTTTTCTGATATTAATCATTTGGCAGCGTCGCCGCAAGCTTTGGCATCCTGTGGATTTACCATTGGTACAGCTCTCACAGCGTGTTGGTAAGCGTGATAAATTATTAGCCCGCGATGATAATGAAGGGCAATTGGCGTGGCTTGAGCGTTTGGCATCCGCTATTGATAGCCGCCATGAAGGTGATACTCATCATACGGCAAGTCAGTTGACAGACAGTGATGATCCGATAGTGATTCAGGCAAAGCTTCTTGAAATTAGGCAAGACTACCGTCAGTTACGTTATGGACGCTTGAGTACGTTTAATCATAATCACTTAGAATATAAAGCGCGGCTACATCAACTCAAAAAGAATGTGCGCGAATTATTGTGAAGGTTTTCTTCAGATATCATCTCATGAATTGTGGTTAGGGTGCGTCTGATAACAACCATGAGAGACTGTGTTGAGCGTGGCGGTAAATGAAACTGAGAGGCTAGGATATGGCGATATACGTAGATTTTGTGCAGATAAAATTCAAAGGCTATAAATGGTGCCATATGTTGGCGGACAGCTTGCAGGAGCTGCATGATTTTGCAGCACTGATTGAGGTAGATGCGCGCTTATTCCATCGTGATGCCAGTTATCCTCATTACGATGTCACAGTACAAATGAGAGAGACCGCGCTTGAATACGGGGCCATACCTGCGGATCGCAAAAAAATCATCGAATGCGCAAAGAAGCTCAAAGTAGAGCTGCAGTCTGAAGTTTCGCTATCTGATAGTTGCTGATGCAGCTATAGACGACACAAATAAAAAGGTAGGTACAGCTTTTGCTAACCTACCTTTTTATTTGCTCAGATTGTACTTTTCTAGTCTGGCATTATTTGGCAACCGCCGCTGTACTGACAGCATTCAGTGCTTTTGAGATGTTATCAATGACGGTATCACAGCCTTTTATATTATGACGGGTTTTTAGGTACTCAGGATTGTTGTAAGACAGCCAAACCTTTTTGTCAGCATCTTCGCTGATTAGAATCTTTTGCGGTAAGTCAATCGCCACGGTTTGTTCACAGTTCATCAAGGGTGTGCCCGCTTTTGGGTTGCCAAACATAATGACTTGCGTTGGACGCAATGACAAATCGACACTTTGTGCGTTTTTTTGATGATCGACGCGCGCAAATACTTTCATACCCTTGCTTTCGATAACTGAGACCAGTTTGTCTGCGGTGTCTTGCACAGAATGATTACTTTGCATGGTTACCAAGCCTTTTTCTGCATTGATAGACGTCATGGTTTTGGTCGTTGAGCCTGTGTTATCGGTTTTGGTTAAAAGCGTGTCGATACTGGCACAGGATGACACGGCCAATGCTAGTGCCGCGACAGAGACAAGTTTTATCATAATCATATCCTTTGATTGTTTGTGATGGTTGGTAATATCGAATACTCATTGTGCGTAATCAGGCTGGTTATTGCAATATATCTGAATAGATTACTAAATCAAATGCTCAGACAAATAATCTACCAAAAGCCGAATTTTCGGTGAGAGATGACGGTTGTGAGGGTAGATGGCCCAGATGCTTTCTTCAGGCTCTCTATAATCATCGAGCAAACTGACAAGCTCACCTGACGTTAGATACTTTTGCACATAATAATCAGGCAGCTGTACGATGCCTAAGCCTTTGAGAGCGGCGTCGACTAGACTGTAGCCGCTGTTGTATTGAATGCTTCCAGAGACGCGCAGGTTTCTTTCGACACTGGCTTTTTGGCCAGTTGCTTTACCACTAGTATTAGGGTTTTCTTTTATTTTACCAACATCTATAAAATGCCAATAGTCGCGAGTGCCAAGCAAACAGTTGTGTTGACCCAGCTCGCCAAGGTTTTGCGGTGTGCCGTGTACGTCTAGATAAGAGGGCGCCGCACAGATAAAATTGGTACGCTGACTGAGCTTTTTTGCCATCATCGTCGAGTCGCTCAATTTGCCGATACGAATGGCCAAGTCATAACCACCCTCAATCAAGTCAATCTTTTGATTACTCAAAAACGCCGTCACTTCGATATCATGATATTGCATCATAAAGTCATTAATCAGTGGCAACAGTTGCTGCTCGCCATAAGTCACAGGGGCTGTTAGTTTGATTCGACCTTGGGGTTTGGATTGTAAATTGCTCACGGCTTGTTCAGCTGCATCCAAGCCATCGAGCACACTACGACAGTGCTGATAGAATACGCGACCTTCCTCAGTCAGAGAGACCTTACGGGTGGTGCGATAGAGCAGTTTGATGTTCAATCGCTTCTCAAGCGCGCTTATCTGGCGACTGACTTGAGCCGTCGAGATACCAAGCGCCTTTGCGCCTTTTGTGAAGCTCTCAGATTCTGCCACACTGACAAACTCACTAATCCCTTCCCAGCGCATGATTATTACCAATATGTAAAAGATATTTGCAAATATAGCATATTGTTATCAGCTCAGAAATAAATATAATGGTTGGTATCGATTCAAATAAACAACATTCTACGATCATTGAAACTTGCCTACGATGACTAAGCAAGATAAGCTCAGTTTGTATCGATATGTTTTTGCCACGAGTATGAATACAAACGGACAGACAGTGTTCAATTGAAAATGACTGGGCTTTTACTTATAACGAAAGACGTTGTATCAGATCCTTGAGATAACAATCAATTAAAAAGAGAGATAACTATGTCAGACAAATTTATCAAATCAAAAGCCGCCATCGCATGGGGGCCGAACGAGCCATTATCTATCGAAGAAGTGGATGTCATGCTGCCACGCAAAGGCGAAGTGTTAGTAAAAATCGTCGCCAGTGGTGTTTGTCATACCGATGCATTTACTTTATCTGGTGAAGACCCAGAAGGCGTGTTCCCTGCGATTTTGGGTCATGAAGGCGGCGGTATCGTTGAGCAAGTTGGCGAAGGCGTGACCAGCGTGCAAGTCGGCGACCATGTTATTCCGCTATATACCGCAGAGTGCGGTGTCTGCAAAATGTGTACCTCTGGCAAGACCAACCTTTGCTCGGCGGTACGTGAGACCCAAGGTAAAGGCTTAATGCCAGATGGCACCACGCGTTTCTATAAAGACGGTGAGCCAATTTATCACTATATGGGCTGTTCGACTTTTTCTGAATACACCGTGTTGCCAGAGATTTCTTTGGCAAAAGTAAATAAAGAAGCCCCACTAGAAGAAGTCTGCCTACTTGGCTGCGGCGTGACCACAGGTATGGGCGCAGTCATGAATACTGCAAAAGTCGAAGAGGGGGCGACCGTTGCTATCTTTGGTCTGGGCGGTATTGGTCTGTCAGCGGTCATCGGTGCGGCGATGGCAAAAGCCAGTCGTATCATTGCCGTCGATATCAATGAGAGTAAGTTTGAGCTGGCCAAAAAGCTAGGCGCGACTGACTGCATCAATCCGAAAGACTACGACAAACCTATTCAAGAAGTCATCGTTGAGCTAACCGATGGCGGTGTTGATTACTCGTTTGAATGTATCGGTAACGTCGATGTGATGCGTTCGGCACTAGAGTGCTGTCACAAAGGCTGGGGCGAGTCGGTCATCATCGGTGTCGCTGGCGCTGGGCAAGAAATTTCAACCCGTCCGTTCCAGCTAGTGACTGGTCGAGTCTGGCGTGGATCGGCATTTGGTGGCGTAAAAGGTCGTTCAGAATTACCAGGTTATGTTGAGCGTTATTTGGCAGGCGAGATTCCATTGCAGGATTTCATTACGCATACCATGCCACTAGAAGATATCAATGAAGCATTTGACTTGATGCATAAGGGTGAGAGTATTCGTACGGTCATCCATTTCTAAGATATATTGTGCAAGAGCAGTATCTGACGGTAACGTTAGAATGATTGTTCTAACAATACTTTTTCAAAAAAGAAAAGGCTGCTTCGATATCGAAGCAGCCTTTTTTTAACGTTGTTTTTACACATAGCTTAGTGGTTGAAAGTCTCAAGCACCTTTTTTGCTAATGATTAGATCCGCAAGCGTTGATAAATCTGATGCGGTCAAATCTGGTACTGGCACATTGGGCGCGCTCAACATCGCATTATACGGTCGCGTGAGAAAAGCCGCGCGACAACCTGCCGCTTGCGCCCCTATAGTATCCCAGAGATGACAGGCGACAAGGCATAAATCTGATGTATCAACGGCTAGCGTATCAGCCACCAGTTGATAAGTATCAGGCGCTGGCTTGAACTTACTGACGGTCTCAACGCTAAAATGCTGTTCAAAAAACTGGCTGAGACCTGCTTTTTCTAGTGGTGTTGGAGACGCACTGCTTGCTGAATTGGTCAGTGTGACCAGTCGAAACCCTGCATCGCGCAAACGAGTCAGTGCTGGCACGGCGTCAGGATGAGCAGGCAACGCACTCATTCTTTCTTTGAACTCAGTGATATCATGCTCTGTCAAAGTCACTTGTCTGATATCAGCAACCATGTGCAATGCACCAACCCCAAGCTCACCAAAAGGCGTATAGAGGCCAGATAGAGTCATAGTCTGCGAGTACAATACTAGCTGAGCGAACCATTCTCTTAGCACTCTTTGCTTACCAAAGGCGCGCGTAAAAAAAGGCGTGAGTGTGTCAATATCAAGTAATGTCTCATTGACATCGAACACAATAATCGGAGGAAAACGTTCAGAAGACATAAAGTGTCCTTTTATAGAATGACATTTTTATAATGATAAAGGGTTTACTCAGTCATATTAGCCAATTGCTCTAAAATACTGACGTAATTCTCGACACCTTGCGCACCGCTAACCAGATGCCGCTCATTGAAGATAATCGCTGGTACACTTTGAATGCCTTGCTGTTGCCAATGCTGTTCTTCTGTTCGTACCTCTTTCGCAAAAAACTGACCTTCCAACACCGCCAATGCTTCACTACGATCAAGCCCAATCTCCGCTGCAATATCAGCAAGTACGTTGATATCTGAGATATCTCTGTTATGGGTAAAGTGCGCGGCAAACAACGCTTGTTTTAAGTCATGCATACGGCCTTGCTGATCAGCGAAATGTAGCAGCTGATGCAAATTAAAGGTGTTGTGCATGCGCGTGTCGTCATTGAAACTAAACTCAAAGCCAACCTCAGAGCCCGCTTCAGCCATTCTGATTCGACTGGCATCTGACTCTTGCTTGGTAGAGCCATACTTTTCGATGATGTGCTCACGTAGGTTTTGACCTTCGCTTGGCATGTTTGGGTTTAGCTCAAACGGGTGCCAGTGGATAGTGTGAGCCGTATTGGTTTGCTCAAGTGCTGCTGCCAATTGACGATAGCCAATGACGCACCAAGGGCATACGACGTCTGAAACGATGTCTATTCGGAGTGATTTTTCTGATGTGCTCATATTTCCTCGCAGGGATTGTTATTTGTATTTTATTGAAGGCTTTTGATTGCTCATATATCTCATCTAGATGTGTTCGCTTAGATATAGCCGTCGACCAAGAAGCCTCACTAATAATCATGCTTCAAATATCAAGCGTTAATAAACATTCAAAGCATAATCAGGTGAATACAATGCGCTCTGAGTGACTCATTTACTCGCTAATGCTCGCTAGATTGCTATTGTTCATAGCTGCTTTTTTGCGATAAGGCAGTCAAAAATCAACCTCTGATAACAAAACGTATGAATATTTAACCAATCTGTCATGGCCATGAAATGGGTTTTTATCTACAGTAGCTTTGCCGACATTGATAGTCGTGACGTATAACCCACGCTAACATCAAGTATTTAGCAAATAATAAAAACTTGATATTCGATACAGGATACATAAATGAAAAATATTACTGAAGCGATGAACTGGCGTTACAGCACCAAAGCATTTGATACCAATAAAAAAATCTCAGCAGAAGATTTTCAGAGCCTAAAAGATATCTTACGTCTCAGTCCTTCGAGCACCAATATCCAACCTTGGCATTTTGTGATTGCTGATGATGAGGCTGGTAAAGCTCGTATCGCTAAAGGCACAGATGGGATGTATGAATTCAATACGGCAAAAGTAAAAGACGCCTCACATGTCATCGTATTCTGTAGTCGTGTCTATGCTGATGATGAGTTCTTGGATGAAATACTAGACAAAGAAGACGCTGATGGCCGTTTTGCGGAACCAAAATTTAAAGAGCAGATGCACCAAGTGCGTAAGATGTTTTTGGACATTCGTCGTTACGAGCAAAAAGACGAGCCACATTGGTTAATAGAGCAGCTGTATCTCAATATTGGCGCTTTGCTACTAGGAGCTGCGACTTTGGGTATTGATGCTGTGCCGATGGAAGGGGCAGATTTGAAAGCACTTGACGAAGAGTTTGATTTACGTAGCAAGGGCTATACGGCTGTTGCGGTCGTATCGCTTGGTTATCGTAGTGAAGATGACTTTAACGCTGAGTTGCCAAAATCACGCTTTGATGAAGAGATAATCATCACTAAAGCCTAATTAAACAAGTACTAAGAAAGTTTTAGTAAGTTCTAATGCATGGTTACTATATTTAAAGCATTTATAAAAAAGCCCCATAGACATTCGTCGGTGGGGCTTTTTTACATTAAAAACTTATCTACTGTACTGGTGAGGAGATTTGATTTGATAAGTGACTATGTCAAATTATAGTTAAATTATAGAAATGGTCTTGAAGAATTTACGGGTTAAGTTTGGTGGTTATTAGCTAAAGGCGAGTGGTGAGGTTTACTAACGTAAATGATTATCAATTACACTGTAGCTATTGGTAGCGCTCACTTTCAGAGACTACTTTGGATTAAAAACTACACTGCAATCACTACAAAGTAAAAACAAAACAACCGTTTTCATCCGTCATAATAAATTTATTAACGCTGTATTTACGAGGCGTTTTCATCACCCCATTATATTCATCTGCCAGCGAGAAGCCAGCATGTCTACTTTGACGTTAACAATCAATAAGCAGGATTATCAGCTCGAGAATCTTGACGCCCGTACGACACTGCTTGACGTCTGTCGTCAGCACTTACAAATCACCGGACCCAAAAAAGGCTGCGACCACGGTCAATGCGGGGCATGTACCATGCTCATTAATGGACGACGGGTTAATTCTTGTCTGACACTCGCCGTTATGCATGATGGTGATGACATTACGACGATCGAAGGCATCGGGATGCCAGATTCATTGTCAGCATTGCAGCAAGCTTTTAAGGACAATGACGCATTTCAGTGCGGTTATTGCACACCGGGACAGATTTGCTCAGCGACCGCATTGATAGAAGAAATAAAGCAAAATTGGCCAAGCCATGTGAGCACAGACTTAAAAAATCCTGATGGTCGCCTTGTACAAGAAATTGCTGAGCGCATGAGTGGTAATATCTGCCGCTGCTCTGCTTATCCCAATATTATCAAAGCCATTTCACAAGTGCTTGAGAGTCAAGTATCCCCGTCTACTATTCAAAAAACAGACAACGCAGTGCAAAACTCGAGCGTGACAGGTATCTGGTCACCGCCACCGAGCGAGGCGCAACTTGGTAAACCTTCAGCGAATAATAAAACAGCAACTGCTACGACAGGAGGCCGCTCATGAAACGCTTTGAATATAGTCGTGCTGATGCACCAGAGCAAGCGGCAATATCCGCTAGTACCAAAGAGGCGTCTTTTATCGCAGGCGGTACTAACTTACTAGATTTAATGAAGCTAGAGATTGAGACCCCAATTAAATTGGTCGATATTACTCGTCTAGAATTAGAACAGGTTGAGACTACTGCCGATGGTGGTCTGCGTATTGGTACGCTTGTGACCAATAGTGATTTAGCAGCACATCCTGACGTTATTGCCAATTACCCAGTATTGTCCCGAGCAATTTTGGCAGGAGCGACAGGTCAGCTGCGTAATAAAGCGACCACAGGTGGTAATTTCTTGCAGCGTACTCGTTGCTACTATTTTTATCAAACAGACAGTGCTTGCAACAAGCGTGAACCGGGCACAGGTTGTCCAGCTATCAATGGCGAGAACCGTACGCTGGCTATCCTAGGTACGAGCGATGCGTGTATTGCGCAGCATCCATCTGATATGGCAGTGGCCATGCGCTTGCTGGATGCCACTATCGAGACAGTCAAAGCTGACGGATCGACTCGCGCTATCAATGTGAAAGACTTTTATTGCTTACCAAAAGATACGCCACATATCGAAAATATATTGGAGGCAGGCGAGCTTATCACTCATGTTGTATTACCTGCGCCTATCAAGGGTATGCACACCTATGACAAAGTGCGAGATCGCGCCTCTTATGCGTTTGCGTTGGTATCTTGTGCCGCAGTGATAGATGCTGATGATAGCGGTAATCTAAAGACGGTACAATTGGCATTTGGTGGTATCGGTACTGAGCCATGGCGTAATGAAGCGGTTGAGGCACTATTGACGGATACCGATGGCAATACTGATGTTATCACGCAAGCCGCCGATCTGTTATTGAAGGATGCCAAAGGTAATGGTCAAAACGACTTTAAAATACCGTTGACGTGTCGCCTACTAAAACAAGTCATTCAGCGCGCACTAGCGGGCGAGGGAGCATAATTATGTCATTATTTGAATCAATCACTCAGTCAGAACCGACTAAAAAAATGACCATGGATGAGCCTGTTAAGTCTTTATTTAGTACAACGGCGAGCAAACTGGTCGGTCAGCCGATCAACCGTGTTGACGGCTCGTTAAAGGTTAGTGGTCAAGCGCATTATAGTGCTGAAATACACTTGGATAATAAAGCTTACGGTGTCTTGGTCGGTGCGACCATTGCTAAAGGTCAAGTCGAGAATATCGATAGCAGTTCTTTAGACGGCATTCCTAATATTATCAAGGTCGTGACAGACCCTAAGCACTTCTTGCGTAACTCTCAGCAAGGCGGGTTAAAAAAAGCACCGAAGCAGGGAGCGACTAAGATTTTTTATCATGGTCAGCCCATTGCTGTGGTAATCGCTGAAACCTTTGAGGCAGCAACAGAAGGAGCAAATGCGCTTAAAGTCACTTATAAAGATGAGACTGATCAGGCAGCATTGAATTTCAATAAAGAGTTGTCCAACGCCCATGCAGTCGATGAGAAAAAAGGCTCTGATAAAAATTATGTCCAAGGTGATCCAGAGCAAGGTCTAGCTGATGCTGAGGTAACGCTCGATCGCTTTTATCATACGCCAAGTCAAAACAGCTCGGCGATGGAGCCACATGCAACATTGGCACATTGGGAAGACGCCAAGCTCGTTCTTTATACTGCCAACCAAATGCTAGCGTCTTGTAAGCAGCAAGTCATGGACGCGCTAGACTTAAATAAAGATCAAGTGCAACTGATAGCACACTATGTCGGTGGTGGGTTTGGTAGCAAGCTCGGTATAGCCCCTGAATCTATTGCCGCTGCTATCGCTTCAAAAGAGCTTGGACGTCCGGTATTGATTACAATGACCCGTCCACAAGTCATGGAAGCAACCGTCAGGCGCTCAAATACTCGTCAGCGTATCGCCATCGGCTGTGATAAAGACGGTGTTATCGATACGTTGATTCACGATACCGTTTCTAGTAATTTGCCAGACGAGGCGTTCTTTGAACCAACTGCATTGTCTACCCATTACTTGTACCGCGGTAAAAACCGCCGTGTAAATTATGAAATGGTTGACATGAACCAAGTGCTATCAGGCTCGATGCGTGCACCTGGCGAGGCTGTCGGTATGATTGCCGTTGAATGTGCGATGGATGAGCTGGCTTCACAATTAGATATTGATCCTATAGAGCTGCGCCGCCGTAATGAGCCCGAGAAAGACCCTAGTAAAGATATCCCGTTTTCTTCACGGCAGCTGATTGCGTGTATGGAGAAAGGTGCAGAGCAGTTTGGTTGGAGTCAGCGCAATGCTAAGCCTGCCAGTCAATTAGAAGGCGATTGGTGGATAGGAACAGGTATGGCTGCGGCAGCACGTGGCAACCAACTGCAATCTTCTGAGGCACGCGCCAGCTTGCAAGTAGACAAGTCAAAAGCACTCGGTGTGAAAGCTGTTATTGAGACAGATATGACGGATATCGGTACAGGGTCTTATACTGTGTTCTCTCAAGTAGCTGCAGATTTGTTAGGACTACCTATTGACCATATTGAGATGAAACTGGGTGATAGTGCCTTACCACCTGCAGCAGGTTCAGGTGGTAGTTGGGGTGCGGCGAGTGCAGGTAGTGGTGTCTATCTTGCTTGTGAGCAGCTGCGTGAGATGCTAGCAGAAAAAGTCGGTCTATACCCTGATACGATTCAGCTAGATAATGGTCAAATTAAGCAAGTAGGCAAGCATAATTTAACCGTGGTTGAGACGACTAAGAAGAGTAGTCAAGCGTTCGCGGATAGCACGATTGATAAAATATCTGAAACGACCGGAGTTTCATTTTCAGAGAATGTATTAGAAGAAAAGTCAGAATTAGAGAAATATGATTTTGAGAATAAAGAATCATATGCGCTTGCTGACGTGGTGGCGGATTATGAGGAGCAAAAGCTCAGTGCCAAAGGACAGATAAAGCCGGGTAAAAACGGTAAGAAGTATCGTCAGTCCTCTTTCGGTGCAAACTTCGCTGAAGTAGCCGTGCATAAGGTCACTGGTGAAATTCGAGTAAAACGCATGACGGGTGCATTTGCCGCAGGTCGTATTCTTAACCACAAGACAGCGACTTCGCAATGCTATGGTGGCATGGTGTTTGGTATTGGTTCAGCGTTGATGGAAGAGGTCATCCACGATAAACGTGACGGACGCCTGTGTAACCATGACCTCGCTGAGTACCATGTGCCAGTTAATGCTGATGTTCCGCAGTTGGATGTGATATTGGTCGAAGAGGATGATCCTTATACCAACCCGATGCATATCAAGGGTATTGGTGAGACGGCTATTGCCGGTGCTGCTGCTGCGATTGCTAATGCTGTCTATAATGCCGTTGGTGTACGTGTTTATGATTTTCCGATTACGCTCGATAAGCTGCTTTACGAGATGCCAGAGTAATTTTTTCAAGCCATATGTACGACAGAAACCCGCTTAATGAGCGGGTTTTTATAACTGAATCAGCAGTATATTTCGTCATTATCAAGAAAATAACTACCAAATAAGAGGCGTTATGAATCAGGTCGCTGACATTCTTAAGCTGGCAATCAAAACTAAGCAGCAAGGTATTGATGCTGTATTGGCAACGGTCGTACGTACTGAAGGCTCAGCATATCGCCGTGCTGGCGCGATGATGCTTATCTGTGAGGATGGTCGCTCAGTTGGGATGATTAGTGGCGGTTGCTTGGAGCCGCATATTATCAAACGTGCCTTTTGGCTTACTCGTAACGGTGCCAATGTGCAAGTCTATCAGACGGGTGATGACATTCAATATGCTGACGATGGCCAAGCGCAAGCAGGCGCTAAAGAAACTAAGTCTGATATATATGATGAGCCAGATAGCGATTTAGATGATGCGGACTTTGATGAATTAAATTTTGGACTCGGCTGTAATGGGCGAGTGCATGTATTATTTGAGCGATTAACGACAGCAACGCCATTGTTAGAGACAATCTGTAATGTTCGACGTACTCAGCAGCCAATCACAGTGGCTACTTTAATTCGCGCTAACGGTTATCAGAATGCTGAGCTTCAAATAGGCATGCGCATCAATTTAGATGAATATCATAATTCGGGAGACTTACCAGAACAAGAGACAACAGATTCTTCGAATATAATTGCCGATACTGTAGAAGAGTTAGCAGAATATAAGCTGTCTGATAAAAATGCCGAATATGTGATAGTGGAAAACGGTAAGGCAACAACAGAATGGCTTGTGCAACGATTGCAACCACAAGTGCGTTTGTTGATTTGCGGGGCGGGTAACGATGTGATGCCACTGGTGACCATGGCCAAGCTACAGGACTGGCATGTGACGGTCATCGATAGTCGCGCGCAATATGCGACGCGCATGCGGTTTCCTCAAGCAGACGCTGTGATGTCGCTAGCTTTAAATGACAGTAGGGCTTTGCTTGAGCTAAGCAATAACGCAGCAGTTGCCTTGATGTCACACAGCTTGAGTCAAGATCGCGCTCGCTTAGCAATACTGCTTAAGCATTCAGACAATTATAAATACTTAGGACAATTGGGGCCGCGCTATCGGACCGAACGCTTGATTAATGAAATCAGCATAAATATTAGCAATCCTACTATGTTAGAAGCTGGTATTCATAAATTGCATTATCCGATTGGTTATAAGCTGGGTGGAGATGGCCCTGAGGCACTCGCGCTCGGTATCATGGCGGAGATAAATGCTGTCATGCACAATCAAACTCCACTAGAATGCGGCTCGCACAATAACTCTTCAAATATCCTAGCGATGAGTAGTGAAACGGATGCTGATATTATCCAGAGTATTGTATGAGCAAGCGTGCATTTACAGAAAGTACTGAACGACAGCGCCAAAACCATGCGGTCATCATCTTGGCAAGCGGCCTCAGTCAACGTCTCGGTGAACCCAAGCAGCTACTTATTAAGAGTGGCGAGCCGTTAATTATTTATATGACTCGATTGGCAATAACGACCAATTCGCAAGCCATCGTCGTTGTCATTCCTGATAATCATCGTTTGATTGCTAGTGCGATTACAGAGTTGGCTGATCAATATCCAGCAGTTAAAATAGTAGTGAACCCAAAAGCTGAAACGGGTATGGCACATAGTTTAAGTCTGGGTATTAAGAGGATCGTTGGTTTTGAAGCTGACTCAATCGATCGAGTGCTCATTATGGGAGTGGATCAAATTCTACTAGACGAGCATCATATAACAGCATTGCTAGCGGGCAAGCAGACAGTAGTGGCCAGTCACTATCATAACTGGCAACGTTTAGAAAAATATCAAAATCTGTATGAAGGTGCATCTGATATCATAGGTCTGCCTTTAGCAATTAACTATAAACTGCTTAGACAGTGGCAGCCAGAATTGATAGGCGATAAGGGGCTTCGTAACCTCATTAGAGTATTGCCCGCTGAACAAATAGGCATGGTCGATAATGACCAACTTAGCTACGACATTGATACGCCTGAGCAGCTAGCATTTGCCATAAGACAGGGTTGGCTTGAGAACTAGCCTGATTAACCTAATTTATTTCGAACAGTATTCATTTTGAACAATAAAATGCGAGAGAATCAAATCATAAATACAATAGAAACAGAACGGCTGTACCTTAGACAGTGGCAGGGAAGTGACTTCTCTATCTTTGCTGAAATGAATGCCGATCTTGAGGTAATGAAATACTTTCCCAAGCCATTATTGCCAAAAGTGAGCGATGCGATAGCCAATAAATGCTCGCAGCTTATTAAAGATAATGGCTGGGGATTTTGGGCAGTTAGTCTAAAAGAGACAGATACCTTTATCGGTATGGTTGGCTTAAATGAAGCGCATACGGATATGCCATTTGCACCTGCTGTCGAGATTGCTTGGCGACTACACAAAGATTATTGGGGACAAGGTTATGCCACAGAAGCTGCGCGTGCATCACTGCACTATGCCTTTACTAAGCTGGCGCTTGAAGATGTGGTTTCATTTACAACGGTTATCAATAAACGCTCGCAACTCATTATGCAGCGTATTGGCATGATAAATCTCCAAGAAAACTTTTATCATCCAATGCTCGAAGCTGATCATCGGCTTGCCAAGCACGTGTTATATAAAATAACTCGGCAGCAGTGGCAAGATATCAATGGTGGTTAGAAGTCAGAAGTCACCACACTGAGGATTTTAATAAGCTGTAATGGACTGTACGAGACCGCTGACATATTTTGCTTCATCACACCTAAATGATAGAGGCTTTTTGAGTGTGAATAAATAAAGAATCACTATGTCGTTTCACGCCATTTACCTCGAATCATAATGCCATGGATAGGGTTTAACCCCATTTGATAGGCCAAGTCAGCGGGACGAGCGATATCCCATAGCGCTAAATCAGCATCACAGCCCACTTCTATTTTACCCTTATTAGGTAATCCTAAAGCTTGTGCTGCATAGACGGTCGCGCCTGCCAGTACTTCTTCGGGCGTCAGGTAAAATAGCGTACAGCCCATATTCATCGTTAACAAAAGCGACGTCAACGGTGAGGTGCCAGGGTTACAATCGGTTGAAATAGCCATGGGAACTTGATGTTTACGTAAGGCTTCAATCGGCGGCAACTTGGTGTCTCGTAGCGTATAAAACGCTCCTGGCAGTATCACTGCAACGGTATTGCTCGCGGCCATCTTTTTGATATCTTTTTCTGACAAATGCTCTAGGTGGTCGCTTGACAGCCCTTTATATTCAGCAACTAAGGCACTACCCCCTATATCAGACAGCTGCTCAGAGTGCAGTTTGACTGGTAGATCTAATGAGCGCGCAACCTCAAAAACACGTCTAATCTGATCGCTACTAAACGTAATGTTTTCACAGAAGCCGTCGACCGCATCGACCAAGCCTTCTGCATGCAATATTGGTAGCCATTCGCAAACTTGCTCAATATAATCGTCCGCATGGTCTTTGTACTCAGTGGGTAGGGCATGCGCTGCTAGATAAGTGGTGCTCACATGGATATCGTATTTTTCTCCTAGCTGACGGGCGACCGTGAGCATTTTTCGCTCAGTGTCTAAGTCTAAGCCATAGCCAGACTTGATTTCGATACTGGTGACACCTTCTTTCATAAGTGCGATTAAACGTTTTTCACTTTGTGTAAATAGCGATTCAATACTGGCAGCACGGGTAGCACTGACCGTCGCGACAATACCGCCGCCTTGTGCTGCAATATCTTGATAACTGGTACCCTGCAAACGCGCTTCAAATTCATTGCTGCGGTTGCCACCATAGACGATATGAGTATGACAATCGATAAGCCCCGGGGTCATCCATTTGCCATTTACATCTGTGATTTGATTATCTTGATATTTAGACAAATGAGCAGCGATTTGCTCCTGTGAACCAACCCAAGCGATTTTGCCGTTTTTAATACCGATGGCAGCGTTATGTAGTTGACCGTATGGGATGCTATCAGCGTGCTCATTTTCATCATCACTTGTCTCAATACCAAAACCATGCTGCGCTGAAAACGTCGCAATATTGGCATTGATAATAATATGATCAAACGGTGTCATAGTAGATGCATCTAGCGTTTGTTCTGTAGGGTTTTTCAATACGGAGTTCTTTGATTCATTCATGATATGCTCCTGATTATTGGGAGGCTAATGTGTTTAGGTGACAATTAAATGCTGCTCTACAATGGTGGCTAGCAGTCGAGCAGCAACTTTGCAGCTACGACTGTCAATATCAAAGGTAGGATTAATCTCAGCAATGTCTGCCATTTTTACTTTGCCTGATGCCATGATGGTTTTGACCATACGCTCAACGAAACCCAGCTCAATACCAAAGGCAGCAGGTGCACTCACTCCTGGGACGACACTAGATGGTAGGCAGTCCATATCGATGGTTAGATATATTATATCGACCTGATCCACAAAGCTTTTGACCTGCTTAGCAAGTGTATCCCAAGGCTGATAATGGCAGTCTTCATCAGTGATAACCTGTACGCCCAATTGTTCAGCACGATCAAAGAGCGCCGCCGTATTAGAGAATCGACTAACGCCAATACAGCAATAATGAAAGGACTGACCATGTGCGTCAAGATGCTCGGCAATCTGGCAAAACGGCGTACCAGAGGTCGCTACATCAGACTGACGAATATCAAGATGAGCATCGAAATTAATAATCCCGATAGTAGGCACTGTGTTTGTGCTGACAGTTGTATCGTTTGTATTTTCTAATGCCTGCCATAATCCTAAAAAGCTACCATAAGCGATGGCATGACCACCGCCAAGTCCGATGGGCAAACCACCTTGTTTGATAACATTGCTCACTGCATCGGCATATTTGATCTGAGCTTGCTCAAGAGTGCTTTCGGCACAACCATCATTATCATCACAATGAATGTCACCAGCATCACCTAATAAGGTTGATAATTGACCATCAAAACGTTGTTGCAATTTAGCGATGATTGGCAGCGTAGCAAAAGCTCGACGAATCAATGGCGGAGCAGCTCTAGCGCCCACGCGGCCTTGATTGCGTCTGACACCTTGATCACAGGCAAAGCCAATTAGTCCAATATTTTGATTCTCGTAGGGCTGAGCAAGCTGATACCAGTAACGGGCACGTGCAGTCTCAAATGGCTCTGCACGACCTGCCCACTGGGTCATATCAGCAGGTGTATGGCTAATGTGAGTGGTAGACATTGCTGTTCTCGCTATGGTCATCGCTGTTCTCCGCACATCAATATTTATTTAGATTCGTACCAATCGCTGCGTAGTGACTGCCAATGCTCAGCAAGCGTACCGTTTAATACCAGCTGCTTGGCTGCTTCGATATCAGGGGCGAGGTAGCGATCTTTGTCATAGAAAGTCACTTTTTCACGTAGTTTTTGATGTGCTAGGGTCAACGGCTCTGAAGTTTCTAATCCGCGATGGAAATCGATACCTTGACCAGCAGCTAGAAGCTCAATACCGATGATGGTGGCAGTATTCTGTGCCATCTCATATAGGCGGCGTGCGCAATAGGTGGCCATCGACACATGGTCTTCTTGGTTGGCAGAAGTCGGGATACTATCGACACTACCAGGATGGGCGATAGACTTATTCTCTGATGCCAGTGCTGCGGCGGTTACATGAGCAATCATAAAGCCTGAGTTCACCCCAGCGTTATCAACCAAGAATGGCGGTAAGCCACCAGACAGAGTCGCATCGATTAGCAAAGCGACACGGCGCTCAGACATCGAGCCAATCTCAGCGATAGCCAACGCTAAAATATCAGCGGCAAAAGCGACAGGCTCGGCATGGAAGTTGCCACCTGATATGGCGACAGGGCCATCTTCGTTATTAAAGATAAGTGGGTTGTCAGTCACTGCATTAGATTCGATTAGCAGAGTTTTCCCTGCTTGATTGATGATATCAAGGCAGGCACCCATAACCTGTGGCTGACAGCGTAAGCAGTAAGGATCTTGTACTCTATCGTCTTGCTCGCCATCGTGTGAGGCACGAATAGCACTGCCTTTGATTAATTGACGGTGTGCTTTTGCGATTTCTATTTGACCATGATGACCACGTACTTCATGAATACGCGCATCAAACGGTGAATCGGATCCTTTGGCAGCATCAATTGATAGTGAGCCTACAATGGTCGCAGTCTCAAGTAAATCACGCGCTAAGAAATAACCACGTAACGCTAGAGCAGTTGAGACTTGCGTACCGTTGATAAGCGCAAGGCCCTCTTTGGCTGCAAGAGTAATAGGCTCAAGTCCATGTTGCGCTAGGGCATCAGCCGCAGGTATTTTTTTACCCGCAACAAAGACATCACCTTCCCCCATCATTGCAAGCGTCATATGTGATAAAGGCGCTAAGTCACCAGAGGCACCAACTGAACCTTTGGCTGGGATATTTGGTGTGATTTGATTATTGATTAAGGCCAGTAAACTGTCTACCACCTCGCGGCGCACACCAGAGACACCTTGAGCCAAACTGGCGACTTTCATCACCATAATCAGTTGTACTACGCCTGCAGGAAGAGCTTCACCAGTGCCTACCGAATGAGAAACGATCAAGTTACGCTGAAGCAGCTCAAGTTGGTCGTCACCGATACGCGTCTTTGCTAACAGGCCAAAACCCGTATTAATACCGTAAGCGCTTTTGTCTCGTGCAATGATGGTTCGTACATCTTCGTGTGAGGCATCTATTGCGGCATAAGCGCTCTCAGGTAGTGTCAATATGACAGGCTGCTCGTAGATATCACGTAGCATCTTAAAGCTAAGCTGGCGAGGGTGTAGGGTTAGTTGTTTGATATTGTTCATAGAGGTAATCCTAGTTGCATAGTTATCTGGCTATTTATTTTTATAAAGTAAAATGATTCGAGTTATTTAACCATCGGCAGATTCAGACCATAGTCTTTGGCTGTTTTAATTGCTAACTCATAACCTGCATCGGCATGACGCATGACGCCTGAGCCGCAGTCATTGACCAGTACTCGCGATAAGCGTTTGGCCGCCGCGTCTGTACCATCTGCGACAATGACCATACCTGAATGCTGCGAGTAGCCCATGCCAACACCGCCGCCATGATGCAGTGATACCCAAGTCGCACCGCCCGCGACATTGAGCATGCCGTTCAATAGCGCCCAATCAGATACGGCGTCTGAGCCGTCTTTCATGCTTTCTGTTTCGCGGTTTGGACTGGCAACAGAACCCGTATCCAAATGGTCACGACCAATAACAATCGGGCCTTTTAGCTCGCCGTTTTTGACCATTTCATTAAATGCCAAACCTGCTTTATCCCGCTCACCAAGACCTAGCCAGCAGATACGAGCAGGCAAGCCTTGGAACTGAATACGCTCTTTTGCCATATCTAACCAGCGATGGATGTGGGTGTTTTCAGGGAATAGCTCTTTGATTTTTTGATCAGTCTTATAGATATCTTCTGGATCGCCTGATAACGCTACCCAGCGAAATGGGCCTTTACCTTGGCAAAATAGCGGACGAATATAAGCGGGTACAAATCCCGGGAAGTTAAAGGCATCTTTGACGCCTTCATCGAAAGCAACCTGACGGATATTGTTGCCATAATCGGTCGCTGGGATATCCATCGATTGGAGATCCAAAATTGCTTGTACATGTACGGCGCAAGATTCAGCGGCCGCTTTGGTCAGTGCTGCATGTTGCTCTGGATCTTCTTGGGCAGCTTTCCAGTCGTCAACCGTCCAGCCGCTTGGCAGATAGCCGTTGATTAAGTCATGCGCTGAGGTTTGATCGGTCACTAGATCAGGCTTCATGCCACCTACTTTGGCGCGCTTGACCATCTCTGGCAAGATATCTGCGGCATTACCAAGTAAGGCGATGGAAACCGCTTCACCCGCATCGGTATGCTGTTTGATTAATTCGTAAGCATGGTCAAGATCATCGGCTTGCTTATCGACATAACCCGTACGCAAGCGGAAGTCGATACTAGACTGCTGACACTCGATGTTCAGTGAAGTGGCACCGGCGAAAGTCGCGGCTAGTGGCTGTGCGCCGCCCATACCGCCAAGACCGGCGGTCAAAATCCAACGACCTGCCCAGCTGCCATCGTAATGCTGACGACCCGCTTCCACAAAAGTCTCATACGTCCCTTGCACGATGCCTTGGGTACCGATATAAATCCAGCTACCCGCTGTCATCTGACCGTACATCATTAGGTCTTTGCGATCGAGCTTGTTGAAATGCTCCCACGTCGCCCAGCGCGGCACAAGGTTTGAGTTGGCAATCAATACACGCGGAGCATTTTCGTGGGTCTGAAACACGCCTACAGGTTTGCCAGATTGCACGAGCAACGTCTCATCGTCTTCTAGTTCTTTTAATGACGCTAGGATTTGATCATAGCTTTCCCAGTTGCGGGCTGCGCGTCCGATACCACCATAGACCACTAGGCTTTTTGGGTTTTCCGCGACATCAGGATGCAGGTTATTTTGCAGCATGCGATACGGCGCTTCGGTCAGCCAGCTTTTGCAATGTAGGGTGCTGCCCGTAGGCGCTGCGATTTCGCGGCTCTCATCACGGCGAGTAGGTTTGCTATTGCTATCAGTAGTCATGGTCAAATCCTTGTGAAATCTTTTGAGGCGATTGGGCAATTAAAATAAGTGGTTTACGATCAGACTGGTATTAATTTATTAAACGTTCATCTGGATGCATAAAAATATCGAGCAGATAAAATGAATTTTTAGCACTGTCGTAAAATTGTATATACAAATTATCAAAGATATTTTTTTCATGCAAGGATTTTTTATTGATGGGCGCATTATTTTTGTTATCAGCTCGGTCAACACTGAACGCTTAGACATTTTGACTGAGGATTGCAAAGCGGTCTCGTGATAGTATGGCGTCATTCTTATTGGTAAAACTGATGGTTAAAGACGGATATGACAAAGACAATTCCGGCGTATCAACGCATAAAAAACGCCATATTAGACAATATACATTCGGGGAAATGGCAAGCAGGTAATGCAATTTCGACAGAAATGGCGCTGGCTGAGGAGTTTAGCGTGTCACGGATGACGGTCAATCGCGCACTAAAAGAGCTGAGCGAAGAGCGAGTATTGGAGCGTCGACAGGGGTCAGGCACGTTTGTCGCGCAGCAGCAGTTCAATCATACGTTTGTTGAGGTGCGTAATATCGCTGAGGATTTAAAATCTGCCAATCGTGATTATGAGGCAAAGGTCGTGAGCAAGCGTGCTATTACGGCTGATATGCTCGATGATACCTTGCGTCGTAAGTTTGGCATTGATGACGCGACCATATCTGCCAGCACAGGCGATAATGCCAATAGTATGAGTGTAGAGAAAACCAGTGAGACAGCTGTCCTATATGAGGTAAAAATCATTCACTTTGCGGATGGTCAGCCTATACAGTTCGAGGAGCGCTGGGTCGATGCGGCAAAAGTACCAGCGTTTATTGAGCAGGATTTTAGTGTGGTCAATACCAGTGATTATCTAATCGCTAAAAGCCCGCTCGAGCGTGGTAGCTATACCATTCGAGCCTTGGCAGCCCCTGATGAGATTGCTGAGTTTTTGCAAATTGCGCCGCAGTCACCAACGCTCGTACTGCGTCGACAGACCTACTCAGCCGGTCAGGTCGTTACCTTCGTAAAAATGTGGCATGCGGGTGATCGCTATCAGTTCTCAGGCGAGTTGTAGCAGATATAGTCAAGCCTATATAAATCCGCTACATCGTCATCCTCGCTAAGCATACTAATGTATAACTTGCACTCGGTTTCCTTGTATCGAAATTATATTGAACTGACTATAGCTTACGTATGCTCACTTATTGTGTACGTTTTTTCTGTCTAAAGTGAGATATTATATCCATAAGCTGCAATTTAATGAGCAGCAATTGTCATTGACTGAATGCGCTATAATAATTGAACAATCGTTAAAAATTAAAATATAATATAGAAACAGTATTGAAAAATAGCCCAAATAGCCTCAAATCGGGCAACCAAAGCCGAATATTGCAGGAAAGTTATTAACTACTGCCTTCACATGTCGGCTTTTCCCTATTTATTGGCATTATACGTTTTACTAGTATTCATCATTTTCACTCTATTCATTTACTCTTATAAGGACGTCTTATGAAACGTCGTACGCTTTTAGCCCTTGCTGCCAGTACTATGTTCCTTGCCGCTTGTGGCCAATCTACTACCAATGAGGCCGATACTGGTGCAACTGACAGCGCTGCTGCAGGTGGTTCTGATTTGCTCCAACGTATCAATAATGGCGGTACCATCAACGTCGGTACAGAGGGTACTTATCCTCCGTTCACGTATCATGATGAGAGTGGCAAGCTGACAGGTTATGATGTCGAAGTCACGCGTGCAGTGGCGGATAAATTAGGCGTAGACGTTGAGTTCAAAGAGACCCAATGGGATGCGATGCTAGCAGGTTTGGATTCAAAACGCTTTGATATGGTGGCCAACCAAGTTAGTTTGACCACGCCTGAGCGTCAAGCGAAATACGATAAAGCGACGGCTTATAGCTGGTCAGGTGCAGTTGCTTTGGCATCGACTGATGACAATCGTTATAGCTCTTGGGATAACTTAAAAGGTCTACGTACCGCACAATCACTCAGCAGTAACTATGGTGAGCTAGCAGAGCGTTATGGCGCAGAAATCGTCCCTGTCGATGGCATGGCACAAGCGATTCAGCTAGTGAAGCAAGACCGTGCTGACTTTACAATGAATGACAATCTGGCAGTGCTTGATTACCTTAAGAAGTTCCCAGATTCTGATCTTGAGATCAAACTGACAGCTCCTGCGAGTGAGCAGACTGGTTCAGGCTTAGTGCTCATCAAAGGTGATGATGCTGTGTTGGCAAAACTGAATGAAGCGATGGCGGCATTGGCTGCTGACGGCACACTCACCAAGCTTAGTGAAGAATTCTTTGGTGCTGATATAAGTCAGCAAAAATAATGTTAGCCTCTATAACCTCAATGCTGGCTGAATTATTGGCAATACTGCCATTTATGAGTCCTGATCGGGCGCAGATCGTCATCTCGTCGTTTTGGCCAATGCTCAAAGGCGGTATCTATTATTCGATACCGCTGGCACTGATCTCGTTTGTGATTGGTATGGCCATTGCGTTAGCGGTAGCATTGATTCGTATCATTCCGCGTGCCAGTTGGTACCATGAGGTCATTTATAGATTAGCCCGTGTCTATGTCTCTGCGATTCGCGGTACACCGATGCTGGTGCAGTTGTTTATTATCTTCTATGGTCTGCCAAGTGTTGGGCTCAAGCTTGATCCCTTTCCCTCAGCGATTATTGCATTTTCACTGAACATCGGTGCGTATGCATCGGAGACGGTGCGTGCCTCAATTTTATCGATTCCAAAAGGGCAGTGGGAAGCAGGCTCAACGGTTGGCTTGACGTATCTACAGACTTTTCGTCATGTGATTTTGCCGCAGGCGCTTAGAGTGTCGGTGCCGCCGTTGTCTAATACCTTCATCAGTCTGGTAAAAGACACCTCACTGGCGTCACTGGTACTCGTTACTGAGCTATTCAAACAAGCACAGATTATCACGGCACGTAACTATGAATTTATGCTGGTATATACCGAAGCGGCGATTATTTATTGGGGTATCTGTCTGTTCTTGACCTTTATCCAAGGTAAGCTTGAAACTAGGCTAGATCGTTATGTGGCAAAGTAGACCATTGCTATTGGCACAACAGGCATCACTACAACTAAGACTAGAAACACAGAGACCAGCACGACAGGAATTTTTATGATCAGAGTCACTAATATTCATAAAGCTTTTGGTGGCAACCAAGTGCTCAAAGGCATCGACTTGACCATTAATAAAGGCAAAGTGGTGGTAATATTAGGGCCTTCAGGATCTGGTAAGACCACGTTTTTGCGTTGTCTCAATGCGCTAGAGATTCCTGATCAAGGTGTGATTGCTTTTGATGATGACAGCTTGAGCGTCGACTTTGCCACTAAGCCAAGCAAAAAAACGCTATTGGCTCTACAGCGCAAATCAGGCATGGTGTTTCAGTCTTATAACTTGTTTCCACATAAGACGGCCATTGAGAATCTGATGCTTGGGCCTACTGTGGTGCAAGGGCAGAGCAAAGCACAAGCTCGTGCACAGGCATTGGTATTATTAGAGAAAGTAGGTCTGTCGGACAAAGCAGATCTCTACCCATTTCAGCTATCTGGTGGTCAGCAGCAGCGTATTGGCATTGCCCGTGCGCTGGCTATTGAGCCATCGTTACTATTGTTTGATGAGCCAACCTCTGCGCTTGATCCAGAGCTGGTACAAGATGTCCTTGAGACGATGAAGCAGCTAGCGTCTGAAGGTTGGACGATGGTAGTGGTGACGCACGAGATTAACTTTGCTCGTGACGTCGCTGATCATGTGGTACTAATCGAAGATGGTGTGGTCGTCGAAGAAGGCAGTGCCAAGCAGTTGTTTGAGCTATCAACGCATCCTCGTACGCAAGCATTTTTACAGCGTATCGAAAAACAGTAGCACCAGAGTGGTATGCTTCAACTGCTAGGTGACGTCCTAAATCATAAAAAGCCCCAATCATGTTGTCATGGTTGGGGCTTTTTTATAAAGATATCAAAAATTTTATACCTTTTGTTGTTTTCTAAACCAACGTGGCACGCGAGTCGCAGTACCGTTTAGCATGGCATTCAATAAAGCGGCCAATAGAATGAGTATCACGCCCACATACTGAATCAATGACAGGGATTGATGTAGTAATATGGTCGCAAGTGCAATGGCTGTCAACGGCTCAAAGATGGTAAAAACAGATGCGCGACTAGCAGGCAGTTTCTCCAGTGCTTTCATATATAGCCCAAATGGCACTACGGTTCCTAGCAAAGATAGCCCTAGCACATAGCCCCAAGTCATTAGCGGTAGGGTCAGTAGCTTCTCATACGTATGATACGTTTCTGGTAATAAGAGTAGCATACCAGCACTGATGATAATCGAGGTAAAAAATACCAACGGGGCAGGGTGGGCGTCATGCATCGCGCGTTTACCCAGCACACCATATAGGGAGTAGCACATCCCTGATAATAGCCCCAGTAAAATACCCCAGTTGACTTGCGCTTGCTCACCTAGCATGGTCAATCCCACACCAAACACCGCCATTAGCGCCAGTAGGGCTGATTTTTGCGTAATAGATTCATTGAGCAAGAGTGACGAAAATAATAGGCTAAAAACTGGTGCAGTATATAACAGAGCGACAGCGGGGCCTGCGCCCACATAGCTGACGGCAAAGAAATAGCAGACCGACATACCAAGCACACCTACCAAAGACTGGAATGCCAGTCCAAGCCATTGCTTGGGTCGCAATTTAACAAGATGTGGCCATAGTTTTGGGAGCATGGCTAGAATAATAAAAGCAGCCGTGACGATACGTAATATGGTCACTTGCCAGCCGCTAAAGCCGATTTGATTAAGATAGGTAGAAAATATACCCAACGTGCCCCAGCAAACAGCTGCCGTGATGATTTGAATGATGCCTATCCATGACTTTGGTGATGGCACTGCGGTATCCATGTTCGCCATATCGTTTTCTTATTATTATCTGAATAATACAATCTTTTGCAAGATTACCCGTGGTTAAAACGCGTCCAGCAATACTAAACAAACAAAAGACAGCCTTATTATAGGCTGTCTTTTGTTTGTTATTTGAGTCTAGCATGAAAATATGACTGAGTCGCTCAGAAATACTAAGGTATGCTGAAAATAGGCGATAGGCATGACTGATATTAGCTTTACAGTCAAAGAAATCTAAAACAGCTACAAGGCAGCCGACCGCAGATTGTACATATAGTACCTCTAGGGAGGGTAACACCGTAGCGGTTTAGTCGTTCGCTGACTATAGCAGAAGAACGCATCGAAATTATAAGGATTAGAAAAGTCTAGGAAACGCCCTAATCAATCCACAAAAACCACGCTTGCTCTCGGGTACTGTTTTGCTGGATAAAGCACACTTTCTCAGCTTGGGTTCTGGGCTGATGTGAGACATCTGCACCGCAGTCTTGTGAGCGCTGCTTTATCCACGCTCGCTGCTCTTGTATTAAATCGTCTGTCATCTGCTTGCCATAGAGGCGTCTGACTGCTTGGCGTGTACTAGTGTAGCTACTATTTAACGTTTGGTCGGATGTTTTATACATCGTATCAATCAGTTTGGCTTGCGAGACTAATGGCAAATACGTGCGGTTTTCTGTGTAGAGAAAAGTATCGCTATCGGTTGTCCAGTTACTGGTTATGTATAGCTCATTATTTAAGGGATCTATAAATCCGTTGAAGTCTTCACCCTTAAATGCATAGCCCTGAAACCCACAAGGGGTCACGCCATCATTACACACACTGTGCTTGGTTTTGGCAGGATAAAGCTTGACGGCATAAGGCTTGTTACCGAGTCTTTTGCCCGCCTGCTTTGTTTGAAGTAATAGCCCTACATCGGGTGCGACCAGTAGCATATTGTCACAAGTCACGCTGCCTTCTGCACAGTCTTCATAGAGATTGAGGCGCTGACCTTGAACGTCCATCCCCAATATAAAGTTTGCCTCGATAGGTGCCACTGCTGAGCTCATAACAGCCACTAGCATCAGGCTAGCAAACACCGTCATACGTGTGACTGAGCGCTTTATATTTGGGGATGTGATAGACATGATGGATTTATACCTGCATTAAAAAATTACTCAACAGACGCTTAGCACCTTCAGTGGCAAACGACTCTGGGTGAAACTGTACGCCTTGGATTGGATAGTCTTTGTGCGCCAGTCCCATAATTTCATCACCGGTCAGCGCTGACTCGTCAAAGCTCAAATCTGCACGGCTGTCATTGGCGACCACAGATGTAATCGTGAGGCAGCTCGGTATGGTATCGGCTTTTACGATTAGTGAATGATAGCGCATGATCTCAAGCTCTTGAGGCAAGTCTTTATAAATGCCTAAACCATCATGGCGAATGGAGGAGACCTTGCCATGCATCGGCACGCTAGCCCGTATCACATCGCCACCGAACACATGCGCGATGCCTTGCATGCCGAGGCACACACCCAGCAGTGGCGTCGTTTTCCCCATTACTTCGATCACTTCGGCACAGATACCAAAGTAGGCCGGATCATCGGGAGAGCCTGGGCCAGGTGAGATGATGATTCTATCGAGATTCATCGCTTGTACATCTGCTAGGGTGATCTCATTGTTGCGTTTAACGATGACGCTGGCTTCTTTATCACCGCCTAAAGTTTGTAAAATCTCGCCCACATACTGGTAGAGATTAAAGGTAAACGAGTCGTAGTTATCGATAATTAAAACATTCATGGGTCATAAACTCTTTTGTAAAAATATAGCTAGGTAAAATATGGTCAATTTACGCAGTACGTTTGGTATCAGTTATGATTGCATAAAACTATCTAGCACCACTTTCATCGCAGACAGTTTGCGTTGAATCTCTAGATACTCATCAGCTGGGTTTGAGTCGTAGACATTGCCGCCGCACGTTTGGGCATAGGCGGACTCACCGCTGATAAAGAGGCTGCGAATAGGAATGGCAAAGATACAATCACCATTAAAGTTGAACGACCCTAATGCACCGCCATAAGCGCCTCGACCATCAGGCTCTAGCTCATTGATGACTTTGATGGCTTCTACCTTGGGCGCACCTGATAAGGTGCCAGCGGGGAAGTTGCTGGCAAGCGCGCTAAACATATCCTCATCAGGATGCAAGATGCCTACGATTTCAGAGGAGATATGCTGTACGTGCGAGAAGCGTTTGATGTCCATCAGGCTACGGACTTTTACCGTGCCAAATCGTGCCACACGGCCAATATCGTTACGATGTAAATCGACCAACATATTATGCTCGGCGATTTCTTTATCATCATTGAGCAATGCGCGGGCAAGCTTACGATCTTCTATCACATCGACGCCGCGTTTGGCAGTGCCTGCGAGTGGATAGGTTTCCATTTCACCTTGACGCAAGCGGAATAGTAGTTCAGGCGAGGCACCGATGATGCACTGCTGGGCAAATTTCATAAAGTACATGTGCGGTGACGGATTGACGGCACGCAACTTTTCATAGATTGGCATTTTGTCGCCAGCGATACGATACTTAGATTTAAACCCAACCTCACACTGAAAGATACGCCCAGCGATGATGTCTTCTTTGACTTGCATGACGACATTGGCATGCTCCTCTTGGCTCATGCCATCGCCCAAAAATTCAACCGTCGGCGGCTCATAACTTGGCACTGACTCATCAAGTAACGCCTTTATTTGCTCGATGCGGTTTTCTTGTTGTTCGGTCGGATAATAAAAATAGAAGATTTCCCCCGTCATTTTATCCAGCGTCAAGCCATCTAGATACACACCAAATTTAAAGGGCTCAAAGTCGTCGCTGGCTTTTGCATTTAAGCTGGGTTCAAAGAAGTTCACGCAGTCATAGCCCAAGTAACCGACTAGGCCACCGCTTTGATCGCGAGCGATGACATGCTGTGGCGTGATGCTACGCAGCAGCTGATAAGGGTTATCAGTTTGGTACTGCTCGGTTTGAGCCGTTTTATTGTCAGTGATGACAAGCGTGGTGCGGTCTAGTGCTGCAATGGTCATGACAGGATCAAAGCCAATGGCATGATGGCGTGAGATATGGCTGTCTTCGCCTAATGATTCAAGCAAATAACAGGTGTCAAAAGCGCGCTCAATGCGTTTAAAAAGCGCAAAAAAATCAATGTCTTGTGTGAGCTTGATACGCTTTGGCTTGCTCGGAATATCGATAGGAGCAGGTTGGGTATGCTGATAGGTACTAGAGGTCATAACAAAGTCCAAAATTCATCAAATGTGTGTCGATTAATAAGTAAGATAATAGTTAGTAAAAGGATAGAGAATATCGCAAGCAGTGGCTTAAGAGCAGTCTCTATGGGTGGCCAATAACGCGCTGACGTCATGGCTTTGCATGGCCTTAGCACCGCGTGAGACAGTTGCAATACCTACGCCTAGCTGCTCAGAGATATCACGTTGGGTGATACCGCGACCAAGCAAGTCAAATATCCGGATACGATTGGCGATGTCGTGCTGCTCTTTATCGGTCAGCAAGGCACTGAGTAGCTTGTCGATATCTGCGCCATTAGTACAGTTCGTCAAATGTTTCACTAAGCTCTGATAAGGATCGGTAGTCATAATAGGTAATCTTAGCCAAAGAAAGTAGATAAGTCGCTCATCGAGCAATTTTTCGCTGAGAACTATCTTGTTTCAGTATTCTAGTACAGTAGTACAAGAAAAACAAGTGCCTGACCTTATCACTATTACTTATCAAAATAATTTCTATTTTCTCTCTTCAGTCCAATCTAAGCTGGTCGTCGGTTTAACGGTCAATAACCCCATATTGACAGTAACCAAGATGCTTAATTTCACGTTAATGGTTGGCCCGCATCATTCGTGCAAATTTTTTATATTAATTATTGCCAAATTGTTAATACTTCGTTATGATGCCTCACTAATTAAATGCTAATCATTATCATTAACATTAATAATGTTATTCGCGTAGCGAGCTTGGACATATCAAAACCAAGTCGCTTAAAGGGCAGTGTTATAAGAGACCGTTTATCGACGGCTTTAAAAATTCTAATAGTAAATAAAGTGAGTGTGTTATGCGCGAAGTAAAGTTATCTAGTCAGTTGACCGTATTGTCTCTAGGGGTAGCCGCCGTATTGTGGACGCAGGCTGCCAGTGCTGCGACGGCAGCAGATATGCCAAATGCAACGTTGCAGACCATTACTGTGACTGCCAATAGCTCTGTACGTAATAATGTACAAGAAGACTCTGTCTATATAGATGACTATACGCCAGCGGCACAAGCGAGCCATTTGAGCGACTTTTTAAACGTGGTACCAGGCGTAGGTGTGGGCGGTACGTCATCGGTCAATCAACGCATCCGTGTGCGTGGACTCGATGACACCAACCTAAAAGTAACGATTGATGGTGCCCGCCAAGAAGGCGCGTTGTTCTACCATATGGGTGATGTCACTATTGATCCCGACTTGCTAAAACAAGCTGAAGTATCAGTGGGTAATAACTCAGTGACGCTAGGCAACGATGCCATCGGCGGCGCGGTTGCTTTTGAAACGGTCGATGCAGCTGACTTACTCAAGCCCGGTCAAAAAGTAGGTGCTAAGCTTCATACAGGTTATGCTAGTAACAACGATGAGCTGCTAACCTCAGCCACTGTCTATGGCGCACCGGCAGAAAATGTGGATCTATTGGCTTATTATAGTAAGCGTGATGCCAATGCTGGCGAAGATGGCAAAGGCCGTGATATTCAAACACAAGATAGTGAAGGCGAAAACTTCCTATTGAAAGCGGGCGCTTATATAGCTGATGACCATCATGTAGGCGCAAGCTTTAGCCGTACTGAAAACAAAGGGTTATTCCCACTACGTCCAGATTTCCCAGCAGATGCTGGCTGGAACCCAATCATTCCGCAAGAAGTCAAACGTGACACTTACGCGCTTGACTACAATTACAAACCTACCAACCAGTTGGTCAATGTAGATGCCAATGTCTATCAGACAAGCACACAGATTCTGCGTAACTCTGATGGTATACCTGGGTTTGAATTTGATGCAGAAGTCAAAACCACAGGCGGCAAAGTACAAAACACCAGTGTTATCGATAGCAGCATCATTAATGGCGTATCAGGCAGCCATAAGCTAATCGCTGGCGTTGAGCATTACAAAAAAGAATCTGAGATGACGCGTGACTTTGGTGCGACCAGTACCGATGAGGCAACCAATACCTCAGTCTATCTAGAAGACCAATGGCAAATGGGCAAGCTCAGCTTAACGCCGGGCGTTCGTTATGACCGTTACGAGTCTCCTGAGTATGTGTCAGCGGGCAAAACGTATGACAATGTCGTTGGCGCACTGGCTGCCAGCTATGAGATTGCACCGCGCACCCAATTATTTGCAAGCTATACGCAACTGTTTAATGGTCCAGATCTCAGCCAAACCATCTTTAATACCGATGGCGCTGGTACGTATGTCAATGACGATCTAAAAGCAGAAGAAGGTGACAATGCAGAAGTCGGTATTGCCACAACGCTGCGTGGTCTGACCATGGCAGACGACTCTCTTAAGTTGAGCGGTAAGTACTTTGAAACCAATATCGAAAACTATATTGAGTTTGTACGTGCCGGTAGTGGCCGAGTCGGCTTGGATTGTGCAACAGGAGAGCTCAATGGTAGCTGTCAGGGTGTCATTAATAATGACGAAGATTTCAAGATTAAAGGTGTAGAGCTGTCAGCTGATTATCGAGCAGATAAGTTCAACATGGGTCTAAGCTATGCTCGTGCACGTAGCAAAGGCGAAGACACGGGCTATAACATATCTTCTGTCAGTGGTAGTAGCTCTGAGTCTGGTGACAAATATATGGTCAACCTTGGCTATGCACCAACTGAAACCACTGAGCTTGGCTGGCGCAGTACTTATGTGGCCGCTGTAACACCGAATACCGCTAGTGATGACAACGAAAAACCAAGCTATGATGTGCATGATATCTTTATGACCTACACGCCAACGCAAGTTGAAGGTATAAAAGCCACGCTAGGTGTATACAATATCTTTGATGAGACGTATGCGAGCCATGCGTCACGCAACTCTATCGATGATGCCTATACTGATTTTGAAATGGGACGTAATATTAAAACGTCTTTAACTTATCAGTTCTAATCTAGCTTCTCTAGTTTAAGTCCAATCGTATTTATCAAGTCAGCTGTCTTTACATGGGAGCTGGCTTTTTATTGCCTATTAGCTTTTAAAGTGGCTACAACAGCGATGAAATGCCAACTTATAAGCACCTACTAAAACAACATATGACAAAGAACCAAGACTAATGATTTCATTCAATCCTCGTCAAACCTGCCTATGGATTCACCGTTATACAGGGCTTGCTATGGCAGCCTTTTTAATCATTGCCAGTATTACAGGTACTTTACTGGCTTTTCATGATGAGCTCGATGATGTGTTCAATCATAAGCTGGCTCATATAGAATCACAAAACACGCCGGTATTCTCCATCGCTGAGCTTCATGACAAGGTAATGACGACCTATCCAGAGCATAAGTTCTCAAGTATGCCAACGTCGATCACAGCGGATAAGTCCGTTGTGTTTTCGGTTGACCGAAGCCGAGGTGATAATAAGAATACGGCCAAACCATCCTTTCAAGAGGTGTATGTCAATCCCCATACCAGTGCCATCATCGGTACTCGTGATAAAGAGGCGTGGGCATGGCACAACACGATGTGGAAAGTGTTTTGGTTACATCGTGAGTTATTGCTCGGGGATATTGGTAAATGGATATTGGGCATTGTTTCAGTGGTCTGGACGATCAATTGTTTCATTGGTTTTTATCTAACCTTCCCGCGAGCAGTCAAACTACATAAAACCAAAATAGCCTCTGGCAAAAAGCGCGCCTCGTTTTTGAAGCGTTGGCTGCCTGCATGGAAAATCCGCCGCAAAACCAATCTCTTTAAGCTCAACTATGATCTGCATCATGCCTTTGGGCTATGGTTATGGCTCATGCTGTTTGTCATTGCGTGGTCGAGTGTCGGGTTTAACTTGCAAGCGGTCTATCAGCCAGTGATGCAAGCGGTGGTCGGACTGACACCAAGAGAGGGAAAACCTGCCAAACCTGAGTCAGATAACGCTTCAAAACGAGAAGGTCGAGCAGATAGAACGGCACATTCAAATGCGGCCACTAATGATCGCTTAAATGATACGGATGTAAGTACTCAAGTAGTCAATAAGACCAATAGCATTGCCTATCTAAGCGCGCAAGCCGATAGTGCCGCACAGCAAAATGGCGTGTCGGTGCAGCAGCTATTGGGTATCCGCTGGGTCGAAGAAGACAAGCAATGGCAGATGCGTTTCAAAACAAACAGAGATATTGGCAAAAAAGGCGGCGCGTCTTCTATCACTGTTGATGCGGTAACAGGCACTGTCGAGCGCGTTAATTTTGGTCATCAAGCTGCCTTTGGTAATAAAGCAGACCAATGGCTCTCCACCTTGCATATGGGGCATATCGGTCAAGGTTGGGGACATCGATTGTACCAAGTGTTCTTGGCAATGATTGGTCTGGCGGTGGCGGTACTATCAGGGACGGGCGTCTATCTATGGTGGAAAGGTCGACAGCAACGGCTAAGAACATTGCAAAAGCTGAGGTAAATACTATCGTTGAGATATAAGTTCAATGTGCTCAATATGTTGCTGGTGCAAAGGTACTGGCAATATACTGAGTTTTTTTATCATTGAGCAATTTCATTTAAAAGCAGTAGCCATTAAACCGCATCAACAATCACAGGGCGACCTTGATGGCTCAGGACAGTGACATCGACGTTGTACAGATCTTTCATCGTCTGCTTAGTGATGACATCAGCAGGGCGACCCACGGCCATCACTTGTCCTGCTTTCATCGTAACCACTGTATCCGCAAACTGTGCCGCTTGGTTGATATCGTGTAGGACAATTACCACGGTTTTTTGCTGACTATGGCTCAGCTCGCGCAGCTCACGCATCAGGCGACCTGCATGGTACATGTCTAGATTATTCAGGGGTTCATCGAGCAATAGATAGGGTGTATCTTGGCAGACAATCATAGCAATCAATACGCGCTGACGCTGACCACCCGATAGCGTTGACAAGAAGCGCTCTGCAAGTGGCTCAAGCTCAAAGCGTTCAAGTATCTCCTGCACTTTTTGCTGATCGTCTGCGGTTGGTTGCCCTTGATGATAAGGATAACGCCCAAACATCAGCAGCTCGTGTACACGCAGTCGCCCTTGTACTTGGTTGTCTTGTCCGAGCATGGCGACTGTTTTGGCCAATGTCCGTGCCTGACAGCTGACAATATCACGTTCCTCATTATCTACAGCGAAGCTCACTTGCCCAGATTGTAGCGGTTGCAGGCGAGCCATGACCGAAAACAACGTTGATTTGCCCGCACCATTAGGCCCAATCAACGCAATCACTTGGGCAGGTGGCAGAGACAATGTGATGTCATGCAAGATTTGTTGTTTACCAATATGATGCGAGATGTTGTTCAATGTAATCATAGGGAGTCTTATCTCAAAAGTCTGATCTTAAAAATCTTATAAATGACGCAAAGTAGCTTTCATCTAAGCGATAGTTTTTTTAGCAGTGACACGCAGTTATAAAGAGCGACGTTGAGACATAAAAATCAATACCAAGAACATCAATCCGCCCGCTAACTCTATCACCACTGATAGTACACCTGCCATGTCGAGTACTTGCTCAAAGATCGTCTGACCCAGCACTAAGCAAATCATAGCGACCAAGCTGACCAATATCAGTCGTTCACTATGATACATATGGCGAGCCATACGATTGGTCAAGGCACAGACCAATAGACCAAAGAAGGTCACTGGCCCAACCAATGCAGTGGCCGTAGCGACCAACACCGCAATAACGGTTAACAAGCCAAATGCCAGTTGCTGATAGTTGATACCAAGGTTGATCGCTTGCGCTTGTCCGAGCATCAATACATCGCACTGGTAACGCCAGCGCCACACAAATATCGCAGTGATGGCACAGATAAATAAGCTGATGCCTAGTAGCTGAGGGTTGACCGTATTGAACTGTGCATAGCTGGCAGATTGCACCACCACAAAATCATCAGGATTAATCAGCCGTGCAATGAGTGCAGACAAACTGCGAAATAACACGCCAAAGATAACACCCACCAGTATCAAGCGCGTCAAATCCTGACTGCTTTTAGAAAATAGTAGCTTAAATAACAATAGAGATGCCCCAAACATTAAGGCAATCTCTAGCGTGAATTTGGCAATAGGATCGAGAATGGTAAAGCTAATCGCACCTAAAAAGAAGACCAGCAAGCTCTGCAACAGAACATAGAGCGAATCAAACCCAAGTAGGGAAGGGGTGAGAATTGGGTTGTGGGTCAACGTCTGAAACAGTAAGGTCGACACACCAATCGCATAGCCAACCACCATCAGTGCCAGCAGTTTTTTGCCGCGCAGTGGCAGCGCAAAGTCCCAATAACCATTGACATTAAGTGTCATAAACAAGGTCATCGAGATAAGTAGAATAATAGCTGCTATGGATTTTGGATGGGCAGCTATCCATGCCCAAAGCTTTGCCAACTGACCTTGTGCAGCGGCTGAATACTGACCGTCTGCTGAAGATGAGTTATCTATCGCTGTGCTAGTGTTGGTAGTACCAGTCTTGGTAGAAGTCAGCTTAGTCGGTGAGAACATACAAAAATCCTATGGTGCCAAGCTCTAGTAAAGCCAAAAATGAACGATGGTAAGTGAGCCTTAAAAGGTTGACACTCATGATGCTACTGCTCAGAGGGCGCTCGCAATAACAGCCATAAAAACAGCACCGTACCAACCACACCAAAAATAGTGGCGACCGGCACTTCAAACGGATAGCGAATAGAGCGCCCGATAATATCGCACAGTAATACAGCTGAAGCACCCAGTAGCGCGACTGCTGGCAAGCTGCGACGTAACTTGTCACCCATCAATCGGCTCACGATGTTTGGCACGACCAAACCAATAAAAGGAATCATACCCACAGTCACGACGACGACCGCGCTCATCATGGCGACCATACCTACGCCAATCCAAGTGACCTGACGCTTACTGATACCTAGGTTCAATGCGATATTGTCACCCAAACCGACGATGGTCAGCTTGTCGGCAATGATATAGGCCAATACGCACAGCGCGCCCGTCAGCCATAACAGCTCATAGCGCCCTGCCAATACGCCCGAAAAATCCCCAAACTGCCAAACACTCAGCATCTGCAGTGATTCAGTTTGATAGGCGATAAAGGTAGTGACTGCTTCGATAATGCCGCCAAAAACAATGCCAATCAGTGGAATCATCAAAAAATCAGTAGGCGGTATGCGGTGAATCAGTAGCATAAATAGCATCATGCCAAAGACGGCAGCGATGGTTGCCACGCCCATTTTGACAATGAGCGCACTGGCAGGAAACAGCAGACTGACCACCAGCAAACCAAGTGCAGCGCTTTGAGTCGCACCAACCATGGATGGCTCTACAAAGCGGTTTTTGAGCACCACCTGAATAATCATCCCAGCCACTGCCATCGCAATGCCAGTCAAAATAATAGCGATGGTGCGCGGTATGCGGCTGACCAATAGCAGTGAGCTATCGGAATTTGCACTCTGAGTCAGAAGGCTCTGCACGATACCTGACCACGAAAAGTCAGCCACACCAATAGATAAGCTCAATAACACCAAAAGCCCCATAACAATGAGGCTTGCTGTATTGATTAACCATGGCGGTATGACGTTACGTCGATATTTATGGTCTAGAGACTTGCTGGGGTTGATCCCAGCATGAGTACGGTGTGAAAATAACGACATAATCTCTACTGGCTTAAAAATGAGCAGTGTTAAGGGTAATAATTATCTACTTTTACAACAATCGTTTGTATAAGCAACGACATTATTTAGCGCTAGTAAATGCGCCCTTAATCGTCGTTAGATCCTGTATCCATTGATAGTAGCCGCCAAATGCTAAGTAAGAGTCTGGGCTAAGATAAACCACTTGCTGCTTGCTCCATGCATTGGTCTGAGCAACCAATGGATTGTCTAATACGGCCTTGGCACCAATACCGTCTTCACCAATCGCGGCACTGCGGTCAATGACAAATAACCAATCTGGATTGGCTTTTTGGATGTACTCAAACGATATTGGCTGACCATGAGGGGCATCGGCAATTTTGTCATCTGCCATTGGTACGCCCAGCACAGTATGGATAAAGCCATAGCGAGACTTGTCACCATAGGCTGACATTTTATTGCCATTGACCATGACGACTAGGCCAGTACCTTTATTGTCTTTCGTCAGACTTTTGGTTTCAGTGATGAGTCCATCGATGTTCTGTTGTAGCTTAGCTGCTTGATCGCTTTTACCGAACAGCGCACCTAGGTCATGCAAACGCTGTTTACTTGACTCATAGATGTTTGCCGTATCAATGCTCATGTCTAATGTCGGCGCGATACTTGATAGCTCGTTGTACTTTTCTGCCATACGCGAACCGACCAAGATAACTTGTGGCTGCATGGCATTCAACGCTTCAAGATCTGGCTCAAACACAGTACCTACTTCTTTTGGATCAGGCTGTGTTTCTGAGTGTAGATTCTTTAGTAGTAGGCCACCAGGCGTGCCATCGACCGCCACATCAAGCGCTGCCAAATCTTGCATCAAGCTCATATCATAAACCACGAGTGGCGATGGATTGATTGCGAGATCGACATCTCCTTTTACTGTATCAATCGTGATTTTTTCAGCAGAGACGGCATCGTTATTGGCCACGTTCACGGACTCATTAGCCGTTGGATTTTCGGTTTTGGCGTCTGCTGGCTCAGAATCGTTAGATTCAGGTGAGCTACATCCTGCCACTACAGTAGCTAACAACGCTGTCATAGCAGCAGTCAGTAATGGGCGTTTGAAAAAAGGCGTGATAGATTGGCTAGATGATCGGGTAGTAGGCATAGTAAACTCGGTGTATCGAAAAATGTGTGAGCAATATTTTATGGCGTGTCTTCAATTTGAAAATAGTCATAAAAATGGCAATTAACTTTGGATTTTTTATGCTGCGTATTTTTAGCAGAACCGCATGAGCAGATCAGACAGCCGTCATGATAAAGTAGTTGAGACTCATTATCAATATAAATGATAATGGTTTTTATTAACAGTACTTGTTATATTGAGCACAACGTATCATTTGATGAAAAAATAAGGTTTATAGTAGTGAAATATAAAAGTAGGTAACGTCCATAGAAATGAGCGTTGCGATAGACAAAACTACTAAGCAATATCACTTGTCAGAGGTGTATTAAGTAGAGAAATATTATAAATTATTATTGATAATAATTATCGTTTGCATTATTATCTACGCCATTCTACTCTGAGTAATAAACATTAGGCTGTTATGAGTTCAACGGATTTAGACGCGCCACCACTTAGCTCAATACTGCTCGCTGTGATAGTCGTCATAGGACTACATGTGCTTACAGCGGTTGCCTTGGTGGCGATCAAAACACCTAAGCCAATACCTGAACCCCCAAAAAATACGCCACCTGTTGAGATACAGTTTGTGACGCTACCTGCTAAGACTGAGTCGCCTAAAACCCAAGTACAGGCAGAAAAACTACCAGCACCTGCCAAAAAAGAAGCGCCACCACCGTTAAAGTCTCAACCAAAACAGCCACAAAAGACAGAGCCAGAACCTAAAAAACCTACTAAGACGCCCAAGACACTAGAGAAACCGGCAGAGTCTGTCGTAAAAAAACCAAAACCTAAAACGCTGCCTGTAATCGCTAAAGAACAGACACCATTTGAAACCAAGCAAAAACCAATATTGCCCAAACCAGAGGCCGATACGTCAGCCGCTGATGAGCAGCGCAGACTTACTGAGGCGCAAGCCAAAAAATCAGAACTAGAAGCGCATGCTAAAGCCGATCAAGAAGCAAAAAGAGTGGCGGATGCCAAAGCAGAAGCCCAAGCAAAAGCCGCTAGAGAAGCAGCTGCAGCTAAGGCGACAAAAGATGCCGCGGCAGCCGCACAGGCTAGAGCCGCCGCTGAGGCAGCCGCGCAAAGTGATGAGCCGGTCAGTTTCACCGCCACTTCAGCTAACTGGGCCTCTGCGCCAAACCTCAGCTTCCCTGATCGTGCTGCCCGTCGTGCACGCTCAGGCGATACGCTCAATGTGGTGTTGGTATTGCGAGTCAACAAGCAAGGCGGTATCGATAGTGTGCGAGTGGCCACCTCTTCGGGTAATCCATTACTAGATAAAGAAGCCCAGCGTCAAGTGCGATCAGGCAAGTTCAAACCTTTTACTAATAAGAATGGTGCACCTGTGGTAGGCAATGTGACCCTGCCTATCAGCTATACCGTTCCTTAAATAGTTATATTTTATAACAACGTATGTACCAATAATCTTTCATAATCAGTCTAGACATGATGCTCGCTACGGTAGCATTTGATTGTACAAAACATTAAGGAGTCTGAAATGGACTTTATGCAATACTGGCAGATCAGCGACATGGTGACAAAAACGTTGTTCTTTTTGTTGCTTGCGTTATCTATTCTCTCTTGGGTGACAGGTATCGTCCGCGTATTGCAAAGCCGTAAATTGGCGGCTAACGTGGCAGATGATTTAAGTCATCAGCTGCAGGCTAGACAGCAGGATTTGATAGGTTCTGATGCTGCCACTCGCCGTCTGGTCACTGAGCAGACTTTACTAAAGCACATCGGTCGCTATCGTTTTGCGAGCGAGCGCGGTCTACCTATTCTGGGTACGACAGCAGCGATTGCACCTTTCATTGGCTTGTTTGGTACTGTATGGGGTATTTTCCATGCCTTGCACAATATCGGCATGAGCGGGCAGGCAGGACTAGGACAAGTGGCGGGGCCTGTGGGTGAAGCACTGATTATGACAGGACTTGGTATTGCTGTTGCCATTCCAGCCGTGGTGTTTTATAACCTTGCAGTACGTATCAATCGCCGCATCATGTATCAGGCCAATGATAGAGCGCATGATTTATTGGCACAATCGACTGGCCTAGCGGGCACAGCATCATCTGCGGTCAATAATTCTGCTAACGCTGCACCAGTATCTGCTGCAAAGTCTATGAGCTCATCAGCGTCAGATACTCAAAACACGAGCCATTATAGTAACGCCGTATCAAAGCAGCTGTAACAGGCACCGATAAGTATAGCTACACGCGCTAAAGTAGTGAATCGATAGATAAGCCAAGGTATCAGTCAGCGTATGAGTATAACTGAGCTATTTTGGCTATATAAAAAGAACCAACAGCATTGAGAGTAATTATGGCATTTCAACTGGGTGATGATGATGTACGCAGCATGGATGAGATGAACCTTATTCCGCTGATCGATATCATGCTGGTATTGATGATTATCTTTTTATTGACAGCAACCGTGCTGAATCCAACAGTACCTTTAGATCTGCCAGAGACCAGTGCGTCGGTGAACGAGACACCGCCAGAAGCCATTCAGATCAGCATTGATAAAGATGCAGGAATATTTTGGGACAGTGATCCCATCAGTATGGAAGAGCTAGAGACGCGCTTGCAACAGCAAGGGGCTGCTGGCAAAGACCCTTCTGTACAACTGCGTGCGGATAAAGAAGGTAAGTACGACATGGTGGCTCAAGTGTTGGCAGCAGCCAGTCAAGCGGGACTGAGCAAGATAGCTTTTGTCAATGAGTAACCTTTGTTAATGAGTAATACGGCTCTATAAAATGTATGGTTTTTGACATGATTGCCATAAGAGGTTTGCTAGATAGCCAACCACCGAGATGGTAGCTAATATAACGATAAAATAAAAATAATAAAATGCTTTTTAACCTCACTAAGTACTTAAACCTCAAATTAAGTACTCAGTGGGGTTTTCTTTTTACCAGCCATACCGATATGGCCGATAACCCAAACCTAGATGCCCGTAGCCAAAGGGATAAGGCGAGCGCAAGTAATCGAGATCGCGCTGACGGATATAATAGTAGCGTCCTTGAGAGTACGCTTCTTCTAATTTCTCGATACCTTCTAGTGGGCAAACAGGCTGCCACTCATATCCTTCACGGCCTATTTTATAGGCATTGAGCTCGGTGCAGTAGTTTTTGAGCCCTAGCTGACGACCTTGTTCCCACTGGATGCGATTGGGTGTTGCACCGCCTATGCTAGCGCAGCTGTTGGCATAGTGCCCAAAATATGCCCCTGAGCGACCAGTACTACCATCTGCATGACCGACTTCTTGCCAGTTACTACTTTGACACTGCTGCGGAGTGAGGCTTTGAGTGGTGGCACAGCCCGAGATTGCCAGCACGACTAAGCCCAGTAATGACAGACTGAAGCTGGATCTACTCATGAGCTTGCTTGTTAGCTTGCGAGCGTTATGATTGCTCGATGAGTTTGGCTTGATAAGATAATTCATAATAAACCTGCGCGCGTTTAAAATTATGGTTTATCATAGCACTTTTTTGAGTAGACAAGTTTTTGTCAGCTTTTATCACAGGGTTGTCTATACGCGTTAACTATATGATTTAACAGTGTAATGAATGAGTTGATAGTGCGTCGCAATGCCAGTTATTGGGTGCTTATTAATAAGGACTGCTTGATTTTTAAAGGTTTGCGCTCATTATAAGTCTTTATGGATATAGAGGCGGCAGTTATAAGTCGCGATATTGTATAGTCAATCCTCTATAACAGCGTTAACCTCGGTCGAAGTATCACAGTTACCTCTGCACTCGGTTGACCTGACGCTCTTTTAAACTGAGTTAACTATATTTAAGCTGTATAGCATCATTTTCATTTCGTCAAAAGGTCAGACCGTTATGGGCACGTTGATTGGCATTATCATTGTACTATTTGTATTAGGGAGTATGATGGCGCTCAAACCTAACGGTATCGATCAGCGCTTGGATAAGCTGCGTATGACCGCGCGCCGTCTACAGCTCAATCCAAAGCTGGTCGGTTGTCCTGATTGGATAAAAGGTCGGGACAATGAATATGGCCGCGGCATGCTGGGTCAGTATTGCCTTGTATTAGATGGTATCAAACTGCCGCACACACGTTATCAGGTCATCGATGGCCAATGGCGACCGGACAGCAGTTTTGTGGATACAAGCTCAGAGGACAAGACGCTGACCATTCCAAGCGCCATTCGCTCAAGCCATATCACTACCACAGCAGCGGTCAATAAGACCCAATTTATCTTGGATAAAACCCCTCTTGATCTGCCTGTGAGTATTGAGCCATTTGTCAAAGGCATGTTGACCAAGGCCAATAGCATTATTATTTATTGGGAAGACATCGCTTATGTTCGCCCACTGAGCAACCCTGCCTATCATCATACATTGATTGAAAGGGATCTACTGGCGCTCAAAGCCAATTTGGAAAAATGGGCGTTAGAGATGCAGCAGCAATCATAACGTTGCCCATGCATTTTCTATCTGCATTGAACGGCAATAACTCAGCGCTTGGTCATATGTTAATTATTTAAAGTTGACATTTTCACGCTTAGCAGTGTAACTTCTTTATAACTATATCTTTATTTTATGGTTATTATTTGTTTTATAACCTTTTTTATCAGTAACTATTACTACTATAAATCACTGAACCAAGAGTATCAGTATTCATAAATTGCCACATTGCTCTATTTTTAATTTACTTATATCTTTTAATCTACTTATATTATGGTGTCGTCAACTATGGCAAAAACCACAACCAAAAAAAGTCCAGCAGCAGCTGTTGACAGCCCAAAGGGCAAGTCTTTGGTGATTGTAGAATCACCAGCCAAGGCAAAAACGATTAATAAATACCTTGGTGATGACTTTATTGTACGCTCAAGTATTGGTCATGTCCGTGACCTACCGGTCAGTGCGAGCAAAAGCGCAAAGAAAGCAACGACTGCTAAAAAAGATGAGAATCTAACCAAAGAAGAAAAGGCTCAGCAGGCATTGGTGCGCCGCATGGGCGTGGATCCAGAGCATGACTGGGCGGCAGTGTATGAAGTGCTGCCAAACAAAACCAAAGTCATTAAAGAGCTTAAAGCTCTAGCAAAGGACGCTGACAAAATCTATCTGGCAACGGATATGGATAGAGAAGGGGAAGCGATTGCTTGGCATTTAAAAGAAGTGATTGGTGGCGCCGATAGTAAGTATGAGCGCGTGGTCTTTAACGAAATCACCAAATCCGCCATTCAAAATGCTTTTAAGCAGCCATCAAAGCTCGACATCGACCGCGTCAACGCGCAACAAGCACGTCGCTTTTTGGATCGCGTGGTTGGCTTTATGGTATCGCCGTTATTGTGGCAAAAGATTGCCCGTGGACTGTCTGCAGGTCGCGTGCAGTCGGTTGCTATGCGATTGGTAGTCGAGCGTGAGCATGAAATCCGTGCCTTTATCCCAGAAGAGTACTGGCAGATTCATGCAGACACGCATATCGCCACTAGCCAAAAAGACGCTGAGCAAATCGGCATCCGTCTAGAGGCGACCAAACAAGGCGGTAAAACCCTCAAGCTGGTCAATAAAGAACAGACTGATAAAGTCTTAGAGATACTGAATACCAGCGATTTTATCGTCAAAGAGCGTGAAGAAAAGCCAACGCAATCACGCCCAAGCGCGCCGTTTATTACCTCGACTTTGCAGCAGGCTGCTAGTACGCGTTTAGGCTTTTCTGTCAAGAAAACCATGATTTTGGCGCAGCGTTTATATGAAGCCGGTCATATTACTTATATGCGTACCGACTCGACGTTTTTGTCTGGTGACGCGCTTGCGGCAGTTCGTGGTCACATCGAAGACAGCTATGGCGCAAAATATGTACCAGAAAAGCCAAACTTCTATGGCAATAAGCAAGGCGCGCAAGAGGCGCATGAAGCTATTCGTCCATCTAATGTCACTATGAAGTCAACCCAGCTGAAAGGGGTTGAGCGTGATGCGATACGTCTGTATGAGCTGATCTGGCGTCAGTTTGTGGCCTGTCAGATGCTGCCTGCCAAATATTTATCCGTGAACCTATTCGTTGGTGCCAATGATGTAGAGCTAAAAGCCCGTGGTCGTACCTTGGTGTTTGATGGCTATACCAGAGTGATGCCACCTGCCAAGACCGACGATACATTGTTGCCCGATGTCAAAAAAGGTGACCAGTTAATTTTAGACAAGCTAGACCCAAGCCAGCATTTTACCAAGCCTGCGCCTCGTTTCACTGAAGCCAGTCTGGTCAAAGAGCTTGAGAAAAAAGGCATCGGCCGTCCATCAACTTATGCGTCTATTATCTCAACCATTCAAGATCGTGGCTACGTGAAGCTTGAGAACAAACGTTTATTTGCCGAAAAAATGGGTGATATCGTCACCGACAGACTGACAGCCAGCTTCCCAGACTTGATGGATTATACCTTTACCGCGGCGCTCGAGGACAAGCTCGATCACGTGGCAGAGGGTGAGCAGAACTGGAAAGATGTGCTTGATGACTTTTATGGTGAGTTCAAGACCACTCTAGATCGTGCCAAAGAAAAAGACGGCATGCGTCCAAATGATCCAACCGATGTGCCAGATGTCCATTGTGATATTTGTGATCGTCCGATGCAGCTGCGTACGGGCTCAACCGGTGTATTCTTAGGGTGTACTGGCTATAATTTACCACCGAAAGAGCGCTGTAAAGGCACTAAGAATCTAATGCCAGTAGAAGCATTTGCCAATCTGGATGATCCAGAAGGCGATGACGATGCGGCAGAAGTCAAAGATTTGATGGAGAAAAAACGCTGTCCTAAATGTGGCACGGCGATGAATGGTTATATCGTCGACGGTGGTCTCAAACTACATATTTGTGGTAATAACCCTGACTGTGATGGTTATATTTTAGAAGAAGGTAAGTTCGAAGTACCGGGTTCAGATGCACCTACCATCGACTGTAATAAGTGTGATGGGCAGATGGAGCTGAAGACGGGACGTTTCGGCCCATACTTTGCTTGTCAAAAGTGTGACAACACACGAAAAGTGTTAAAGACAGGGGAAGCGGCACCGCCGCGCATGGATCCAATCCACTTGCCAGAGCTAAAATCGACCAAGCATGAAGATTACTTCATCTTGCGTGAAGGTGCGGCTGGTATGTTCTTAGCAGCGTCTAAATTCCCGAAAGTGCGCGAGACACGTCCGCCAAAGCTGGCTGAGCTGCGAGAAATCAAAGATAAAATGGAAGACAAGTTCCAGTATCTGTTTGCAGGTCCTGATGAAGATCCTGAGGGCAATGCAACGATTCTGCGCTGGTCTCGTAAGAAAAAAGAGCAGTATATCGGCTCTGAGAAAAACGGCAAAGCCACACGTTGGGGTGTCTACTGGCGTAAAGGCGAGTGGATAGAAGAATAAATATTCTTCTATCGATAATAAAAAAACCTCTTAACCATATACAATAGTTAAGAGGTTTTTTTTGATATCAACAATAGCTAAGTTCAGACACTATTAAATCTTTTCGATGATACCGCAAGCAACACGGTCGCCTGCATTGCCCGCTGGCTGACTGGTATAGTCATCAGTACCACCATGAACGATAAAGGCTAAACGGTTAACGCTGTATTTACCTGCTTCAGCCGCAGATATTTTCTTGTTCACATAGTTGATGGTCGCTACGCCGTTTTCATTCGCGGTTAGGTTAGGCAAGTCACCTGCATGACCATTTATATCGTCTGGGTTAGAATGTGGCTTATTGTCTGGATTAAAGTGACCACCTGCCGCTTTGCCCATATCGGCGCAGCTGCCTGTTTCATGAATATGCAGCGCCACGGTTTGACCTGGCTGTAGATTCATCAGCTTACCGTATACTTGTACGCCGTCATCCACTGGGCGTAAGAATACTTGACCGACTTCTTTTTTATCACTACTGACGGTGTGTATCGTTGATTTTAGAGCAGGTTGGTTTAGTGGATTGCCTGTCTGCATTTGACCTTCTACTGTCTGGCAACCAGTCATCACTAACGCTGAACCACATAATAGGGCACTTGCAAGCATTGTCTTATTCATTATTCTCTCCAATTATTTTAGTCATTATTTTTAGTCGTCATTAGCTTTCGAATATTTATGGTTATTGTTCTATTAAGACTCGTATAAATATTCGTTAACATCGGAGTTAGTATAGCCAAGCTAACTCTATAGTTATTCACCAAAAGCGCAACAATCAGTGAATAAATGTAAGTATCGTATGCTTTTAAAATCAGCACAAATACACGTTTTTTTGAAATAAACGTATAAAAAAGCCGCCCATCATGTGATGAGCGGCTTATTAGGATTAGTTAGGTTGAGTGAATAACAGAACCACTTATTAACTGTGCAATGCTTTACCTTTGGTTTTATCGACCGTCACTTTAGTAGGCTTGATTGGAACTGGCATACTGACCAATGCTACTTTTAATATCTCTTCAATCGTGGCAACTGGTTGAATGGTCAAACCTGCTTTAACGTTATCAGGGATATCAGCCAAATCACGCTCATTGGTCGCTGGAATCAAGACATGCTTAATACCGCCGCGATGCGCTGCGAGTAGCTTCTCTTTAAGACCACCGATGCGTAGGATTTTGCCACGCAGGGTAATCTCACCTGTCATAGCAATATCTGGACGAATGGCAATACCCGTTAACGCAGAGACCAGTGCTGTCGTCAATGCACCACCAGCTGATGGGCCATCTTTTGGCGTGGCACCTTCAGGCATATGCACATGGACGTCAGTGGTTTTAAACGTCTCATAGTCAATGCCTAAGCTTTCACCGCGAGCACGAACCACACTCATCGCCGCACGAATAGACTCTTTCATCACATCGCCAAGTGAGCCAGTAAAGCTAAGCTCACCTTTACCCTTCATTGCGACTGCTTCGATAGTCAATAACTCACCACCAACCTGTGTCCAAGCCAAACCAGTAATACGGCCAATCTCAGGCTCTTCTTCAGCCAGACCATAGTCATACTGATGCACACCGAGGTAGTCATCGATGTTTTTGTCATCGACTGTCACTAGTTGACGTTCAGCTTTTTTCGGAGCACGTGCGCCATGTGTTTCAACCGAACCGCGTACCACTTTACGGCAGATTTTATTCACTTCACGCTCAAGGTTACGCACACCTGCTTCACGCGTGTAACTGCGAACGATGCTGTGCAATGCCGCTTCGACAATCTCAATCTCACCCTCTTTGAGACCATTATTCTTAATCGCTTTTGGCACGAGGTACTTCTGCGCGATATTGACCTTTTCTTCTTCGGTGTAACCTGGCAAGCGAATAACTTCCATACGGTCAAGCAGCGCAGGCGGAATATCCATGCTGTTTGCCGTACAGATAAACATCACTTGCGACAGATCTAAGTCCATATCTAAATAATGGTCGTTAAACGTATCGTTCTGTGAGGGATCTAACACTTCAAGTAAGGCTGATGCTGGATCACCGCGGAAGTCTTGCGCCATCTTATCGATTTCATCTAATAAGAACAGCGGATTTTTGACTTCTACTTTCGCAAGTGACTGAACGATTTTACCTGGCATTGCACCGATATAGGTACGGCGATGACCACGAATTTCCGCTTCATCACGCACGCCGCCAAGCGCCATACGTACGAACTTACGACCAGTGGCACGGGCAATCGATTCACCCAATGAGGTTTTACCGACACCTGGAGGACCGACGAGACATAAAATCGGGCCACGAAGTTTTTTCACACGTGATTGCACGGCGAGGTATTCTAAGATGCGGTCTTTCACATCTTGCAAGCCATAATGATCTTCGTCTAATACCGTTTTGGCTTTGTCTAAATTGATAGAAACTTTGGTCGTCGCGTTCCACGGCGTGTCCAAAATCCATTCAATATAGTTGCGTACGACTGACGATTCACTCGATGCAGGTGGCATCATCTTAAGTTTCTTAAACTCTTGCTCCGCTTTTTTGCGGACATCTTCTGGCAAGTCAGCATCTTCTAAGCGCTGCTCTAGCTCAGCCACATCATCTTCACCATCAAATGCACCGTCATTCATATCTGACAGCTCATTTTTGATGGCTTTCATTTTTTCGTTTAAGAAGTACTCGCGCTGATTGTCTTCCATCTGCTGACGAACCGCTTCTTGGATGTCCTGCTCGATGTTTTGCTCAGCACTTTGCTTGACCAAATATTCCGTCAAGGTATTGATGTGCGTTTTGATATCGTCTTTTTCTAGGAAAGATTGTTTGATATCAAGGTCCATCGACACACGAGTTGAGATGAAGTACACAAGCTCAAGCAAGTCATCAATACGCTTGGCCACACGAGTCAGCTCACGGGCATTGCGCAGGCGCGCATCTGCATAGCTTTCGAATAGGGCTGTTAGCGCCTGAATGGTGTTCTTTTGCTGGCTCTCATCCATGCTGACATCAAGATCGGCACGCTCAAATCTCGCCATCAATAGCTCGTCATGACTTTCGATATTATCGACACGGGCGCGGTACTGACCTTCGATCAATACTTTGATGCAATTCTCATCACTGTCATGCGGCATGGTGCTGACGATTCGGCATACCGTACCGTACTGATACAAGTTGTCTTGATCAATGTCTTCGGTCAGTGAGTCTTTTTGAGCGACGACCAGTACTTTATTGCCATACTCAGCCTGTGCCAGCTCAACGGCTTTTACCGATGGCGCGCGTCCCACAAAGAGTGCAATTTGCATATGCGGATAGACGACGACGTCACGTAAAGCCAGCAGCGGCAAATAACTTTCATCTTCGACATCTTTGACAGTGTCAGACGAGGCAGTTAGTTCATCCGTGGATGAGCTCTCTGTCTCATTATCCGCGTCAGCACTGATATTAGCGTCAGTGCCAGTCGTTGTGTCAGTGTCAACGTTAAGGGCAGATGATACATCGATGTCGATGTTGTCTTTATCAATATTATGTTCACTCATGTATTTTTCCTCGTTCCCCAGACTTGTAAAGTCAAGTTCGTGGTTCATCTTTAGATAAATGGTGTTCACACAAAAAATTGCAAGGCTGATTGGCAAAGTCGCCTGCTTATCTTTGCTAAATAGTTGCTTGAGTACCCAGTAAACAATGCTATTAATGTCGGTAATGATGTTTCGTCAATGATGGCACTGGTCTATGAAGGATACGACAGTCAGCAAATATAAAGAGGGTTTGGTCGATGTGGATCAAACTTGCTTGCTTGTGTGGATATCTACTCGGTTCTATACGTAGGCTTTATACCTAAAATAAGGTAAACTGGCGCGCGTCTAAAACAGGCTCTGATATTGAGAGGTTATAGACAATCGAGCGCTATTCATCAGTTGCAATATTCATAGGTCTCAATACGACCAAAGTATAAAGAACAAGGGGCAACACATGGCCATCAATGCAGTATTGCTAGCCGTTATTATTATGCTAGGGCTGTCGCTTTCGCGAGTGCACGTGGTGCTCAGTTTATTAATCGGGGCGCTGGCAGGTGGACTGCTAGCCGGTCTCGGCATTACCGATACGCTAAATGCCTTTCAAGAAGGCATTCGTAATGGTGCAGAGATTGCACTGTCATATGCGCTGCTAGGGGCGTTTGCGGTCGCGATTGCTCATTCGGGCTTGCCGCAATCACTGGCAGGTGCTGTGATTAGGCGTATAGATGCTGCTGGCACGAGTGGCATGATTAAGTACATGCTGTTTGCAGGTCTCATTACCATGAGCTGCTTTAGCCAAAACTTAATCCCTATTCATATTGCCTTTATTCCGCTACTGGTACCGCCATTACTGTTAGCATTCAATCGAATGCACATCGATAGACGTCTGATTGCTTGTCTGATTACTTTTGGACTGGTCACCACCTATATGTTCATCCCTTATGGGTTTGGTGATATCTATCTGAATCAGATTATGCTCAAAAATGTCGGCGAAGCGGGCATTGATGTCGCTAATATCTCTGTGGTCAAGGCCATGGCGATTCCTGCACTTGGTATGCTCATTGGTTTGCTGGTCGCCGTCTTTATCAGCTATCGTAAACCACGCGCATATCAGCAGATTGCGATAGATCAGCAAGCGCATGATGCCGTAGTAGAAGGCGATGCCCTAAGCAAAACGGCCGCTGGGGCACAGTCGCAAAGCAAGCTAAAAACGCTGGTTGCACTGGCTGCTATCGTGACTGCTTTTGTTGTACAGTTATATACTGATTCGCTACTACTTGGTTCGATGTTTGGCTTTGGTGTGTTTATGGCGACAGGCGTGGTCAAGTGGCGTGATGCTGATGGCGTCTTTAATGATGGTATCAAGCTGATGGCGATGATTGGCTTTATTATGATTACCGCGCAAGGGTTTGCGGAAGTCATGAAAGCGACTGAGCAGATTCAGCCATTGGTCGATGGTGCTGCGTCACTGTTCGGTGGTAATAAAGCGATGGCCGCATTTATCATGCTATTGATTGGTCTCATTGTGACCATGGGTATCGGCTCGTCATTCTCCACCATTCCTATTTTGGCCGCGATTTATGTACCACTATGTATTTCGTTAGGGTTTTCACCATTGGCAACCGTGGCGATTATTGGTACGGCTGGTGCGCTGGGTGATGCGGGTTCGCCTGCGTCAGATTCGACATTGGGGCCAACCTCTGGTCTAAACATAGATGGTCAGCATGACCATATCAAAGACAGCGTAATCCCCACTTTTATTCACTACAATATTCCTTTGTTAGTGTTTGGTTGGATAGCTGCGATGGTGTTGTAGGTTTTTAATATGTGTAAAATGCTCAGTAGCTTTGTAGGGTGTGCCGTGCGCACCTTACAGCTCCCATTGGTGTTTAATTGATGCTAACTTTTAAACAATCTAATCTATTATATGCAGGCTAGACATCATGGACACTCAAGGTTTTAGTCAAAATGAAGTAGAGTTATTGTTAAAAGGGCTTAGACTTTTATTATCTGAAAAAGCAAAGAGCGATCCTGAATTAATACAATGGTCGTATGTGAGAAGTGATCCTTATATGGAAGTATTTGCTATTGATAAGGCTAAATATGAAGAAGAGCGTAATTATATAATAGATTTAATTCGTAAGTTAGAAATAGGCTAACTTAGTTGTTAGAGACTAGATTTCAAACCCAACTTTGAAACGTCAAGCATTTTCTATTAGCTGAGTTGAGTAGAGTGCGCTTTGCGCACTGATAGTTGAGCTTAACCTTTTTTCTAGTGCGCTGGGCGTACTCTACTCAAATCAGAGGCCATCTTCATCAAAATCTCTCAACTCACCGCTTAAACTACTCAAAAAAGCATCGCTCTCCGCCAGCAGTTTATTTAGACGATCTTCATTGACTAGCCTTGTCATCTCCTCAGAGCTAAACGGTTGCTCTTGACTGTAGTAACGCAGCTCTCTAGCGTCCTCATTGCCTAATGTCTGCAAATATTCATCCACATGTTCAGCGCTAGAGTCTTTTTCAAACTGTTTATCGTCTTTCATTAAAACCACCTTATGCCGCTTGGTGTGATTAAGCCATCTAATGGCACATCCCACGGTTGACGTGCTAATTGCTCAACCACTTGAAAGTCATAACACCAGCCAATTTTCAATGGCTTTTTAGCGCCCGAACGATAGCCTTTGCCTAACGTCGTATCATAAAACCCGCCACCCATACCCATCCGATTACCGTTTAAATCTACCGCTACTAGTGGACAGATAATTACATCCAATTCTGACACCCATAGCAGAGCGCGACTATGATTTTGCTTCATGCCCAATTGATGAATGCGAGTGGGGACATTGACTAGTTTTGAATGATAGACAGGTACAAAGCGCAATCGTTTATCATCACTGCCATCGCTAGTATGACCAAGCGAGCCGACGACTGGTAAATAAGGTAAATAGCCTAAGCGCTGACACCAGTCCAATAGTGGCTGAGTGGGTAGCTCGCCAAAGCCATCATAATATAGGCCAATGCGTGCATGTGCTGGTAATCGCTGCTGTAACTTAGTTAAATGCGCACTCGCTGCTTTTCCCATATTCTTACGCGTGCCATCACTTAACTGTCGACGCTGGCGAGTAAATAGTCGTCTAGGTGGGTTACTAACTTCTGGTTCCTCTGACGCTACGTTTTTTAGTTCAGGATGCATATCTATACTATCCGATAATTTATTAAGTTGATGGTTACTGGTGCTTTTAGACGTTAGCAATGGCTATTTGTGAATATTCAACACGTCCTAGTCATGCTATCATAACGCCACTTTACATCGTATTCTCCTTTATGTGCAGCAGCTGTTGCACTTTTTACGAAGCAGTCATAAAACAACAAACCATCAAAGAGGGTAGTTATGTCGACACAGAATCAGGCAACTCGTACCGAAAAAGACACCATGGGCAACGTGGAAGTCCCAGCTGACGCTTATTGGGGTGCGCAAACTCAGCGTAGCCGCGAAAACTTCAAAATCGGTGGCGAGACGTTGCCGCGTCCAATGATTGAAGCGATGGCATTGGTCAAAAAAGCTGCTGCAATCACCAATGCTAGTCTTGAGCGTATCGAAGATGACAAGCGTGATCTCATCGTGCAAGCTGCTGACGAAATCATCAACGGTGGTCTAACGGATCAATTCCCATTGGTCGTATGGCAGACGGGTTCTGGCACGCAGTCAAACATGAACATGAACGAAGTATTGGCCAACCGTGCTAACGAAATCGCTGGTTCTGAGCGCGGCAGCTACACGCCCATTCACCCAAATGACCATGTAAACCATGCACAGTCTACCAACGATAGTTTCCCAACAGCAATTCGTGTGGCTGCTGCTCGTCAAATCAACAGCTTATTGATTCCTGCGGTAAAAGCACTACGCGACACATTAGCTGCTAAAGCCAAAGAATTCGATAGCATCGTAAAAATCGGTCGTACGCATTTACAAGACGCCACGCCTTTGACCTTAGGTCAAGAGTTCAGCGGCTATGTCAGCCAACTTGATCACTCATTGGTACGTATTGATAACGCGCTACAAGGTCTATATGAATTGCCATTAGGTGGTACTGCAGTTGGTACTGGTCTAAACGCTCATCCTGATTATGCAGTGACTGCTGCTGAGCAGTTAGCGACTTTGACTGGCTTGCCATTCGTCACCTCACCAAACAAATTCGAAGCACTAGCGGCTCGTGATGCTGAAGTATTTGCGTCAGGCGCACTAAAAACGCTAGCAGCTAGCTTGAACAAAATCGCTAACGACGTACGTTGGTTGGCATCAGGTCCTCGTTGTGGTCTAGGCGAATTGACGATTCCTGAGAACGAGCCAGGCTCTTCTATCATGCCGGGTAAAGTAAACCCAACTCAGTCAGAAGCATTGACGATGGTTGTCGCTCAAGTTATGGGTAACGACGTGACAATCAGCATGGCTGGCGCATCAGGTAACTTTGAGCTAAATGTTTATAAGCCAGTTATCGCGTTTAACTTATTGCAATCTATCAAACTATTGGGTGATGGCTGTAACAGCTTCAATGAAAACTGTGCCGTTGGTATCGAGCCAGTAAAAGACAAAATCGATGACTTCTTGCACAACTCACTGATGCTAGTAACTGCATTGAACCGTCATGTAGGTTATGAGAATGCTGCGAAAATCGCTAAAACTGCTTATAAAGAAAACAAAACCTTGAAGCAAGTTGCGGTTGAGTTGGAATTGCTAACCGAAGCGCAGTTTGATGAGTGGGTTATTCCTGCTGATATGGTGAACCCTAAGTAAGCAGCAGACCAAATAATGACGCTGCTACGATGTCAGACTTGCTTAATGTACGATAAGTACCATTTGCAATCGTCTTTCTGGTAGCAGCGTCATATTTGTTCCACTTAGAATTTATAAATAAAAAAGACAATAACCTAAATCGGAGTAAACAATGATTACCCATGTACCTGATATGACTTTTAAAACTCGTGTTCGTGATGACTCTATTGGAGGAGACAACCCGTTTACATGGTATGATCTAACCACAGATGAGTTATTTGCCAATAAAAAAGTGGTTGTGTTTTCTCTACCAGGTGCCTTTACGCCAACTTGTTCGACCAGCCATCTCCCTCGTTATGAAGCGCTTTATAATGAGTTTAAGGCATTAGGCATAGATGAAGTAGTTTGCATTTCTGTCAATGATGCGTTCGTCATGTACCAATGGGGTCTAAAGCAAAACCGTGAAAACGTTTTCTTACTTCCTGATGGTAATGGTGAGTTCACTCGCAAAATGGGCATGCTTGTTGACAAGAGTAATGTTGGTTTTGGTATGCGCTCATGGCGTTATTCGATGGTTGTCGACAATAAAGAAGTTAAAAAAGTGTTTAAGGAAGCTGATTTTGGCGATAACTGTCCAATAGACCCATTTGAAGTATCAGATGCAGACACTATGTTAGCGTATTTAAAAAGCAATGCTTAGATTCTATTGAGAAGTTAGAAATAAAAAAGACCTTGTCACGTTATGTGGCAAGGTTTTTTTGTGCTTAATATTTGCATCAAAGGGTTGCATGAATCTATTGTAAGTGTTTGCACTATTATTTTCATATGGTTGTAATTATGCATTTATAATACAATTATTTTAATATAGATATTGCATCTATTTTGAATCCATGCAATAATTTACACTCGCTTAGCACAGGAAGAATGATTATGTCAGACATCAAAAGTATGATTCGTGAGTCTAAAAAGGCAAAAAGTGAGTTGGTCGCCACCACAGTACGGATTCCAAAAGAATTGCAATTGGTTATTGAAGATTTGGCGGAGTATTTATCAGTCTCAAAGCAAGATGTGATGCTCAAACTCATTGAGGAAGGTGTTAAGGTTGCTGAGGAGGCAATTACAGAAGATGAGATTGATGAGTCGGTTTCTACCCATTTTTATGTTTTGAATACCAATAAAAGACACGATTTAAATGCTCATAAAGAAATGATCAGTGAGGGTGTTGCTGAGGCGTTTTATAGCCCATGGAAGTTCAATATCGACAAAATACAGAAAAACGATATCGTTTTTTTATATGAAAATGGCGTGGGTATTGTGGCTTATGGCAAAGGTTCTGGTGATACTCTTAAAAAGGATCATTATGGCGAAGCAGAAGAATGTCATTATCAAAATTTAATAGATTTTGTGGTATTAGAAACCCCTTTATCAGCTGCAAAAATTAAAAAAACTCTTGATCGTAATGTGGTTTTTCTTCGGGTAATGTCTAGCATGCCTGATGGTCAAAAAATAGTAGATACCATAACGGGTTAAGCATTAAGTACCGCATGTATTTCTATTTGGTGAGCGATATTTTTTTATATATAAGACAAGGATGCGTTATGTTTTTGGACGATGGGCAGACAGTGTATGACGTGTATAAAATAACGTCAGAAGAGAAGCAGAATATAAAATCTTTTTTACAAGGTGGTGTGTATTGCTGGTGTAAAAATAGAAAAGATGAGTGGTTTTCGCTAAGAGATTTGATGGGTGGCGATAATTTTCATTGGCAAGGAACGCCTTTAATGAGGTTATATGATAAGCATCAAGATAAAGAAGACGCTACCAAATTAGCCGGTAAAGATGCTGGGTGGTTATTAAAAGCGGTCATTAAAGAAGATAAAAGAGTATTTGAAACCAAGGAAGAGGGTCGTATCAGGCAGTATCGTTGGATTGATGACAATATTCAAAAGTCGTAAAGGTAATTACATACAACTAGTTGCTAAGTTAAGATTGAACTATCATCTAGCGTATTTAATACTTTTGATAATAAAAAGACCTTACCACATTATGCGATAAGGTCTTTTTATTATCCAAAATTAAAGCTCAATTAGAACTTATAAAGCAAACCAAGCGTCGTCGTTGACTCAGTACGTGAATCAACCATTGGGCTATCGTACTGCTCATTTGGTACATAGCTTAGGCTTTGATTGGCAAACCCTGCCCAGCGCTTATTGAAATCATAGTTGGCACTGATGTTCACATAAGGATTCAAGCTTGAATTTGATTTATAAGCGGCAACACCTGTCTCGGCTGACTCTTTTTCACTGACGCCATAATAATATTCGTTGTAGTCAGCATCATGATACTCAAAACCAATGCTTGGATAGACGGTGAGCTTGTCTTTGGTGATTCGAGCAAGATACGTTAAGCGAGCTGTGTTACCGCCGCTACGATCGAGCACGTCTGTACCTATCTGCGCGCGAAAGCCGCCAATAGGGGTGCGGCGTTGATAGCTCAGACCAGCTTCTGCTGATGCCTTACGCTCATCAAGCCCTTGAAGCGCGCCGTTGGCATCATCAGGATCGAACTCGCTACCAGCAAGCTTGGCATAGGCAGACAACTGATTGACGCCATCATTGATTGCATAGACACCGGCTTGAGCACCGCGCAAATAAACTCTATTGTTGTCATAAAATGCACCTGGCAGCACCCGCACTTCAGTGTTGTCTTCAAGATCGTAGGCTGAGTTGACTGCCATGACATTGACCCCAACGCTGAACTCAGCATCCTTGTCAGTCGGTAAGTTTTCATTAAAAAGTGCGGCGTTAGACAAGCTAGCGACACTAAATAGAGCAGTAGCGGTTAACGCACTAAACATAGTACGTGTAGTGATATTAGGGAGCGCGGCAAGATTTAACATAATTGGGTCTCGTGAGTGAGTATAGATAACTGAGTGATGCGATTGGGCACAACGTGTTCAAAATGGGAAGCAATAAAACGAATCAGTATGCGGTTTTCGGCAGCTATATAGCAATGATAGATAAGTATGAGCATTTACTCAATGGCTTTTAGTACTTGTAGGATTTGTTGATGAATATCTTGCCACCACCAGACAAAGCCAATGCTGATAAGCAGCATCACAATCCAAGGCAGTAGCTGCCAAATAAAAGAGGCTTTCTTCAGTGCTTTGGGTTCAATACTACTATTATGAGCCGCGCTATTATCTAACGATGAATGGATATCAGTCACACTGTTGGCAGTATCAGGATGCATATCTGAAGTATTCATATCATGGTCATTAAACGCAGTATCTTGCTCGGTTGAATTAGCACCAAGGTGAGGCGACTGGTCTATAGAGTTGGCATTGTAGTGGGCTTGATTATCATGTTGATCATTATACGGGTCACTATACTGATGATTATATGGTGTATTGTCGTGAGTACTGTATGAATAGTTGGTTTGATAAGGGTTGATATGGCGCTGCTGCTGAATAGCGGCGTTTTGTAGCGCGACGGCTAGTCGCTGACGGTAACCAATCGCGAAAGCCAATGCAATGATTAGTCCGGTAATAGCACCGCCGATATGACCCGCGTTATCTATACCCGGTACGGCAAAGCCATAGACAAGGTTGATACCCATGATGAATATCAGGCTTTTGAGATTCAGCACCATGCCATTGACCGATATCTTAAATAGTGCTGCGATTAATAATGCCGCGCCAATACCCATGATACCGCCTGACGCGCCAGCTGATATGCCAGGCTGTCCGGTACCTGCGATGATATCTTGCCATGTGACATAGTTGTTGAGTAGATTGCCACCGATTGCCGCTAGCAAAAATAACGCTAAGAACTTGGCTGAGCCAAACATCGGCTCGGCAATCTGCCCAAAAAAATACATCGCAAAGCCATTAAACAATAAATGCATGAGACCAATGTGCAAAAACGCACTGCTGACCAATCGCCATGGTTGATCTTGCATGGTGTAAGGCAATGCATTTGCGCCCCAGTTTAGCAGCGCCTCCGTTGAGGGATTATTGGCATCGACGCCTGTCAGTATCTGCATGATGAATAACCCAATAAAACTGGCTAATAGCAGGGTAGTGATAGGGGCTGTTTTTAATAATTGTTGAATGGTCATAAAGGCGAGATATCATTAGAATGTTATCAATACAGTATAAAGGGTATGGTCAAATAATGTCATACATCTGTATGACATCATGAGTTAAGAAGTAGTGCATTTTATAGTGAATAATGGATAGTGGATAATGTGTTTTGACGACAGTCTTAACGATGAGCAACGTTGAGGTTCTCGTAAGTGCCTTTTATCAAGATGTCCTTTTTGACCTTATTGATATCGGTATGTCCACAGAATGCCATCGACAGATCACACTCTTTATAGAGGATCTCAAGCGCACGTCGTACCCCATCTTCACCATAAGCGCCCAGACCGTAAAGAAAAGCGCGACCAATCATGGTACCTTTTGCCCCCAGTGCCATGGCTTTTAGCACATCTTGACCAGAGCGAATGCCACTGTCTAACCACACCTCGATATCGCTATCCTCAGCCTGCACGGCTTGTACAATGTTCGACAGCGCAGAGATAGAGGAAGGTGCGCCATCTAATTGACGACCGCCATGATTAGAGACCACCAAGGCATCGGCACCGCTACGGGCAGCCATGATGGCATCTTCAGGATCCATAATACCTTTGACAATGAGCTTACCGCCCCACATGTCTTTGATACGTGCGACATCATCCCAGCTCAAGCGTGGATCAAATTGCTCCTCTGTCCATGAGCTCAATGAGGACAAATCCTTAACGCCTTTGGCATGACCGACGATATTACCAAAGCTACGGCGTTTGGTGCCGAGCATATTCATGCACCATTGCGGCTTGGTCATTAGATTGATGATATTGGTCAGAGTCGGCTTAGGCGGTGCAGATAAGCCATTTTTGATGTCTTTATGACGCTGACCCATGACTTGCAAGTCGGCAGTTAATATCAGTGCCGAGCAATTGGCGTCTTTTGCCCGTTGAATCAGATTGGCCATATAGTCTTGATCGCGCATGACATACAGCTGAAACCAAAACGGCGCACTGGTATGGGTGGCGACATCTTCGATAGAGCAGATACTCATGGTTGAGAGCGAGAAGGGCACGCCGAATTTTTCAGCCGCTCGCGCTGCATGAATCTCGCCATCTGCCCACATCATGCCAGTAAACCCAGTAGGCGCGATGGCGACTGGCATCTTGACAGATTCACCAATCATTTGTGTCGTCAGACTGCGATTGTCCATATCGACCAATACCCGCTGTCGCAGTTTAATACGGTCAAAGTCAGTTTCGTTACTGCGATAGGTGGTCTCAGTCCATGAGCCTGAATCGACATAGTCATAAAACATACGCGGCACTTTACGCTCAGCGACACGGCGTAAGTCTTCGATTTCTGTGATCTTTTTTAAGACAGGTTTTAATGCTTCCATGATTTGTCACCACCTCGTCATTGTAATAGGGCATCTTTATTATATAGTCGAACTACTCTTAAAGTGTTAGGGCGTTAGACTCGCTTAGCCTACGACTGTAGTACTTGCGCTCGTCTGCCTTGTACCATTTTTAACATTGATTGACTATAAGGTTGATATTATTGAATGAGCAGCTGCTGTAAGTCCATCACCGAAAACGGATAGTTTAAGCGCTTTGAGGGTGTCAAAATCACAGGAATGGTCGTGGCAAACGCCATCATCAGCGTCTCATCAAAGTCTGCAATATCGACTTTTTGATAGCTGATCGGTTGCACCGCCTGAAACTGGCTAATTATTTGCTCAGCGATGTCACATAAATGACAGCCTGATGTGCCCAGTAGCCACCATTGATGGTGGTTTTCAGTAGTGTCAAGGCTGGCATTGGCTGCAATAATCCGCGCCCGTAGCGCGTCTATATTATTATCATCGTGCATGACTATTCTCTCATCTCAATACTCTTTTATGTCAATATTCTCTTATTCCGATATCTACTTAATATCCGTCGCAAAGAGCTTGGTGTCAATAGGTATTGATTCACCACTGAATGAAGATTTGCCTCTCAACGCATCTTAGTGCGCTTTCGGCTTATTACATCATAAAGAAGTGGGGTAAATAATGACAGCGATTGTGAGATTAGGTAAGATGACCTGCTGTTGGGGATTACTGATAACTGGCTTAAGGTTACGGATTCACGCTTGCCAACAGGTCACCTATTTTACCTTATTACCTTTTAACCAATCGGATATCGCGCATGACAAGTTTTGGCACATTCATCAAACGACTGTTATTGGCACTTATGTTGTTGGTCGTCGCCTTCCATATATTGGTCGTTGGACTGCTATTGATTTGGAAGACTCAGCCGATTAATAACAGCATGTTTATGTTGACCCATCGCCTCACAGGCGGCACGGTCACGCAGACGTGGGCTGAGTATGATGCTATCGCCAAGTCTGCCAAGCAAGCAGCGATTGTGAGTGAGGATTCGACGTTCAGCCAACATAATGGCTTTGATTTTAAAGGTATTCAGGCGGCACAAAAGAAAAATGAGGAATCAGGGAAAAAGTCTGCTGGTGGCTCAACGATTACCCAGCAATTGGCAAAAAACTTATTTTTGACCTCGCATCGCTCTTATGTTCGTAAAGCGGAAGAGGCAGTGATTACCGTGATGATTGAGACGCTGTGGGACAAGCAGCGCATCATGACCGCTTATCTCAATGTGGCCGAGTTTGGTAATGGTATCTATGGGATCGATGCAGCGGCGCACCACTATTTTGATAAGTCTGCGGCCAATCTGAATCGAGATGAGTCAGCACTACTGATTGCGATGCTGACCAATCCAAAATATTACCAAGACAATCAAGGCGACAAAGCCCTACGTAACAAGCAGCGCATTATCAAAAAACGCATGAAAAACGCGGTATTGCCGCAAGCGTCTTAGGGCGTTTGTGTGGTGCCATACCCGTTTAGACAGATGATGAAATATAAGATGATGGTGTATCGATAACGCAAAAGGAGTAGTGAGGTGGTAGAGATGACTAACAATCAGAGCAATAATGACGATACTAATGAGATGATTGATATGAATAGTGTTGATGACAGGGCTAATATCTTCATAGATGATGACAGTCATAAAGATAGCCCAATCGATAGTCATCAGGTTAATTTGGCCGAAATAGACTGGCAACGTTCAGAAGATGGCAATTACTCGGCTAATAGTTATATCAATCGCGATTTGTCTTTATTACAGTTTCACCTTCGTGTTTTGGCGCAAGCAGCCAGTCCTCGCCATCCACTGTTAGAGCGTTTGTTTTTCCTGATTATTTTTTCATCCAACCTCGATGAGTTCTTTGAGATTCGTGTTGCGGGTATCATGCAAAAGCTCAATATCGCTGATGTCTCCACTAGTGCCCATGGTATGCGCCCTAGCGAAGTATTGAACGAGATATCTGCCATCACTCATGAGGCGATCAGTGAGCAGTATCGTATTTTGAATGAAGATATTCTGCCGGCCCTTGCACTCGAAGATATTCGCTACCTAAAACGCGAAGAGCTCAACGCGAAGCAGTCGGCATGGATGAAGCGTTATTTTACCGAGCAAGTATTGCCAGTATTGACACCGATCAGTATCGATCCGGCGCACCCATTTCCTAGACTGGTCAATAAGAGCCTAAACTTCATCGCCACGTTGGAGGGCAAAGATGCCTTTGGACGTGATATCAATTTGGCGATTGTCCCTGCGCCTCGTAGTCTGCCGCGCGTGATTCGCATGCCAGATGAGCTGACGGGTGGCAAAGAGCATCATGTCATGCTATCTGCGATCATTCATGAGCACATCGGTGAGTTGTTTCCTGGCATGAGTGTGACGGGTTGTCACCAATTTAGGCTGACGCGTAATGCCGATTTGGATTTGGCAGATGATGTTGAGGACATTGCCAAGGCACTAGAGGGCGAGCTTGAAAACCGCCGCTTCGGTGACAAAGTACGTCTAGAAGTCACCACCAATTGCCCTGCACACATCAGTGATTACTTGCTCAATGAGTTTGAGCTGCATGCCAATCAGTTGTACCGTGTCAATGGTCCTGTCAATCTGACGCGCTTGTTGTTTGACTTTAATATTCCTAAGCTACGCTATCAGCCATTTACCCACATCTTGCCAAAAGCATTTCGCCGAGAAATGGACAAATCAGACAAGTCGACCAGCATGTTTGCTGCTATGCGCAAAAGCGACGTGCTGGTTCATCATCCTTTTCATTCGTTTTCGCCCATTATTAATTTGCTGTGGCAAGCTGCCAGCGATCCGAAAGTTTTGGCAATCAAACAGACGTTGTATCGGTCAGGTACCAATTCAGAAATCGTCAAGGCACTGGCTGCTGCTGCCCGCAATGGTAAAGAAGTCACGGCAGTTATCGAGCTGCGTGCGCGATTTGATGAAGCGTCCAATATCGCTGTTGCCAACTATTTACAAGAGGCTGGTGCGGTGGTGGTTTATGGTATCGTGGGTTATAAAACCCATGCCAAGCTCATGCTAATCGTACGCCGCGAGGACGACCGAATCCATCGTTACGTGCATCTGGGCACAGGTAACTATCATGCGGCCAATGCCAAGGTCTATACTGATTATGGTTTGTTTAGCGCAGATCCTGACATCTCAGAAGACGTTCATAAGATTTTCCAAGAGCTGACCGGCATGGGTAAGCCTGCCAACCTCAAAAAACTGCTACATGCGCCGTTTACCTTACACGAGAAGTTGATGAGCTTTATTGATGATGAAATCGCTCATGCCAAGGCAGGCAAGCGTGCTCATATCATTATTAAAGCCAACGCACTCACTGAGCGTCGCCTGATTGATAAGTTATATGATGCCTCACAAGCAGGCGTCACCATTGAGCTGATACTACGCTCTATGTGTTGCCTACGTCCGCAAGTAAAAGGCCTGTCGGAAAACATCACGGTACGTTCTGTCATCGGGCGCTTCTTAGAGCACACACGCATCTATTATTTCTACAATGGCGGCGATGAGCGTCTGTATTGTGGTAGTGCTGACTGGATGGATCGTAACTTATTCCACCGAGTAGAGGTGGCCTTCCCAATTGAAAACAAAAAACTGTTTAAACAAATTTACCAAGATGGGTTGCTCAATTACCTGCAGGACAATACACAAGCATGGGCACTCGATGGTACGGGCGTTTGGCAGCAGTTACAGCCAACAGCAGGCGAGGAGCCACATGTTGCACAAGAGTATTTATTAAAAACAATCAATCGTGTTGAAGAGTCTAGCTAACCTGCATCAGTGCTTTTAGCGAACGATTGACCATTTGACTGACTATCTAACCAAGCACTGGTAAATACTGGTGCTTGGTTTTTTTGTGCTAACAAAGTGCAAAAGTTACAAACTGTCTTGTAACCTCACATATATTCACACATTGATACGGCAGCACACTGGTACATGACGCAATATCCTACTTATAATTGATGTCACTGCTAGCGTTGGTCAATACGAATCAGCTAACGCAGCAAGACTGACAAAACCAATTATAAAACTAGGAAATGCATTATGAGTACGACTAATAACGATACGTCAGATATCAAGAAAGCCGCTGAACGAGTAAACGGCCAAGAAGTTGAAAAAAATCTGAAAGAGAATAAAGACGTTGATGCCCCTGAGCAGCTTAGTGATGCTGAGCAGACCTCTTTTATTAACGATGAGCTGCGCACTGATAAGTAAGCACTCTAACGACATAACAGAAACGTAGAGTTAACATACCCCACCAAACGCGCACAACTAATAATAATGCGAAGGAGACGCTATGACTATTAACGAACAGACAGACACTGAAGAAAAAGTGGTGGTGGACGATCCAGCAGCTGTTGTGACAGAAAATCCGGAAGGCAGCTACGCGGGGCGTAAGCATGAGCCGGAAATAGATGGCCCTGAACAGGAGTCACAAGAGACTGATGAAGTCTATGCCGATCCACGTAAACAAGAGAACCTCCCTGCTGGCGGTAAAAATGTCAGTGAATTGAACGCTTACGATCTAAGTCAAAAAGATAACTAACAGATGTTAGGGCGTGTTGAACATTCAAATATTAGGGCTGCTGATTGTTAAAATTGCACCAAACTAGGCGCAAACCGACGATAATGTCGAGACCTTAGCTAGGTTTGTAACAACATTTGGGATGATTTTAGCATCAGCCTTTCAGGGCAGTACTCTTTTTTGCCAATATATGGCGAAATTGTTTCACCTAGAATGACTAGGCATCAAAAATTTCACTGCATATTGTCTAAAAAATAGTCACTGCCAGCACCACATTTGAATGTTCAACACGCCCTAATCAACAAAAAAATTATAAGGATATTGTTATGAAGCCGCATGAAAATATAGATAATGAGAGCGCAGAAAAATATACCACTACCAATAAAGGCACAGAGACACTTGAAGCTGGCATCGTAGGTTCAGAGCATGTGAATAAGAATGATGACCCTGCTCGCCAGCCTGACCGCCGTGACCAGCCAGGTAACGGTTTTGATGATAATATCAATGAAGAGACAGTTGGCAACGTATCGCCTAAAAGTAATGAAATTAATGATATAAATCGTTATGCTACTGTTGATAATGCACAAAGTCGTACGCTGAATACCGACCTAAAAGACTAAGAAAATCCTTAAAGGTAGACAGTAGTTAGGATAGTAGAGTAACTCATTGATAATCAATTATGAGCTGAATAATAGTGATTATCAACTGTGACAGCTATTAACGACAATGAACATAGAGTTCGACCAGACAGCAAGGAATGCCAATGAATACGCAACAAGACAAAGATGATAGCACTGATTACAAACTAAAAGACTCGAACGACAATCATGGCATCGTACCTGATGATGCCTTGCAAAAAGTTAATCCAGCAGCGGCAGAAACAGCCACTGATGACCATGATCCACATAATATTGCAAAAGACCACAAGCAGTATGACAGTTCTTTGATGGAAGATGATAAGTAGGGTTTTGATTACATTGATAGATAGCAACATATAGGCATTGATAAAAAGGCACAGCGATTGATAGGAGTATAGAACCCCTATCAATCGCTGTGCCTTTTTGCTATCTATACTATTTTTTTGTCTCTACTTCTCATTAAAATAGCTACAAGAAGTAGTTATGTATAGGATATAGAAAGATTTTTTAGATAGGTGTGCCGCTATGAAAGCGTAGCTCAGAGTCGGAACTGCTTATCAAATCAGCTTCTACATCTTTGAAAAACGCGACTCGTTCATCAATATTCTCGTCCGACAACGATTGAGCCAGCGCGAGATAATCCTCGAAATGACGGCTCTCTGATTTGAGCAGATAGCGGTAGTATTTTGCCAGACGCTCATCATTGATGACCTCGGCCAATGCAGCAAACCGCTCGCAAGAACGTGCTTCAATAAATGCCCCAATAATCAATACGTCGACCATCGCTGCAGGCTCATAAGTACGCTTGTGTTTTAGCATGCCCTTAGCGTAGCGCCCAGCACCCAGATATGCCCAGTCTTGCCCGCGCTCATTCATGATACCTAGCACTTGCTCATAGTGCAGCATCTCCTCACGTACGAGCTGCGCCAACTTTCGCTGCAAATCATAAGAAAACTCATAACGAAACATCAAGTTCATGGCAGTACCAGCCGCTTTTTTTTCGCAGTTGGCATGGTCTTGAATAATCATCGGCAGGTTTTTCATCGCAGCATCTACCCATGCTTGTGTGGTTCTAGCACCCAAGAAATTATAAACAGGGGATAAATCGACTTTGATAGGCGTGCGTAGATGCGTGATATCGATGCTGTCTTCTGTCGTATCGTCAGAATCGATAGTGTCTATTGATGATTGCATGAGTGAAGAATCTTGCTGATTTATAGTCATAGTTTACAGGGGCTTTGTTTATGAATGAAGGTTTTATCATCGTTTGGAGGATTATATTACTTATATAATCATATGACAAAGGCAGTCGATATGGCTTGGGTATGCGCGTCATTAACATATGCGTTCAACAAATGGCTTTTGTTTTTAAATGTCTGTATCGGACTAATGCATAAGCGTGAATGCTGCTCGATCATATGCCAAATGGTGGTTATAGCGCCTAGCGCTTACGAGCTATACAGTATCATTATTATACAACCCCAACATTTACTTACTAAATGGCGATTCCTTGTTTATTTTATTATTTGATAGTAGGATAATATTTTACGCTCTAGGGCATCCGTCTTATGAGCAGGCATTATCAAGTAGTAGAGAGTATATCAATTGCCAATAGGCTATTAAAATATAAGATGTATAAAAATGCCTTATATAAAGGCTGTTAAAGTTATTGCTACTATGCTGATTAGACACTATAAAATTGAACAGGTACCATAAAAATAGCCGTCAAATAGTGTATACGTTACTATTATAACCTCGCTATGGTAGCAGTTGAACACTACGACACTTCACGAATAGATAAGGATCACAACATGGGCCAGTCTTCTAACGCCAATCGCATTCAAAAAGGCATCCTTGCCATCGACCAGCAGTTATATGACTTTATTGAAAATGAAGTGCTACCAAAGGTCGGTTTTGATTCAGACAAATATTGGTCAGGTTTTGAGAAGGTCATTAAAGAATTTACGCCGCGTAATAAAGCACTGCTTGCGACTCGTGACACCATTCAAGCACAAATTGATCAGTGGCATTTGGATAACCCTGCAAAAGAAGGCACTATCGATTACCCAGCTTATAAGGCATTTTTGCAAGAAATTGGCTATCTGTTACCAGAAGGCGAGGACTTTACGGTCACTACCGAAAACGTAGATGACGAGGTGGCTCTGATTGCAGGACCGCAGTTAGTTGTACCGGTACGTAATGCTCGTTATGCGCTGAACGCGACTAATGCCCGTTGGGGTAGCTTATACGATGCCTTATATGGCACCGATGTCATCAGTAATGACAATGGTCAAGAGGCGACAGGTGGCTATAATCCGACTCGCGGTGCTGCGGTTGTGGCATATGCCAAAGCGTTTTTGGATGAGCATTTTGCACTAGCATCAGGTTCATACAATGATGTGACTGGCTTTAAAGTGGTCGATGGAAAACTTGAGGTCGTACAAGGCGATGGCAGCACTGCGCTAAAAGACACTAGTAAGTTTGTCGGTTTCGTTGGAGACGCTGAGCATCCTACTGGCGTACTACTAAAGAATAATGGCTTACATGCTGAGATTCAAATCGATAGCGACCATCCGGTAGGCAAAGACGATCCAGCCCATATCAAAGACGTCTTGCTTGAATCAGCCATGACAGCGATTCAAGATTGTGAAGACTCAGTCGCCGCCGTAGATGCAGAAGAAAAAGTTGAAGTCTATCGTAACTGGCTTGGCCTAATGAACAGCGATCTACAAGAAACTTTTGAAAAAGGTGGCAAAACGCGTACTCGTAAACAAAATCCAGACCGCGAATACACCACGCCAGATGGCGGCAAGCTGATTTTACCTGGCCGCTCGTTACTACTCATTCGTAACGTTGGTCACTTGATGCAAAACCCAGCAATTTTGGTGGATTTGGGTAATGGTCAAGAGCCAATATTTGAAGGCTTAATGGATGGTTTGATTACGCCGCTATTGACGCTTAATGATCTCAAAGGTAAAAACGAGCTATCGAACTCACGTAAAGGCTCAATGTATATCGTGAAGCCAAAAATGCATGGCCCTGAAGAAGTCAAAATGGCCAATGATTTGTTTAATGCCTCAGAAAATCTGCTAGGTCTAGAACGCAATGCACTCAAAATAGGCATCATGGACGAAGAGCGCCGCATGACGGTCAACCTAAAAGAAGCGATTCGCCAAGCAAAAGAGCGTGTTATCTTTATTAATACCGGCTTTTTGGATCGTACGGGCGATGAGATGCATACCAGCATGAATGCAGGCCCGTTCGTGCCAAAGGGTGAGATGAAATCGCAAGCATGGCAGCCTGCTTACGAGCAGTGGAACGTTGATATCGGTTTAGAGACAGGTCTACAAGGCCGCGCCCAAATCGGCAAAGGCATGTGGGCAAAGCCTGACGAGATGAAAGAGATGATGGACACCAAAGCGGCGCATCCGAAGTCTGGTGCCAGTACCGCATGGGTACCTTCACCAACAGGTGCAACGCTGCATAGCATGCACTACCATCAAGTGAATGTGACAGATGTTCAAGACAATTTAAAATCACGCCAGCGCGCAAGCCTAGACGATATTTTGACCATTCCATTGGCAAAAAATACCAACTGGACAGAAGAGGAAAAACAGCAAGAGCTTGACAATAATGCACAGGGTATCTTGGGTTATGTCGTGCGCTGGGTGAACCAAGGTGTTGGTTGCTCTAAAGTGCCTGATATCGATGACGTTGGTCTCATGGAGGATCGTGCAACGCTACGCATCTCTAGCCAGCATATCGCTAACTGGTTGCACCACAGCGTGGTGAGCGAGCAGCAAGTGATGGATACGATGAAACGTATGGCAAAGGTCGTTGATGAGCAAAATGCAGGCGATGATGAGTATCAACCGATGTCAGATGACTTGGACAGCTCTTATGCGTTTAAAGCAGCCTGCGATTTGGTCTTTAAAGGTCGCGAACAGCCTAGCGGTTACACTGAGCCATTGTTACATCAAGCGCGCTTAGATCTAAAGAAAAACGCTTAAAATGATAGATTAAGTATCATCTTTTAGGCAGACATAAGCAAGTGAGCAAGATGATATATTATCCTATCTTGCTCGTTTGTGACTGTCATATGTGATAAAAATAAGACCATCAATATTTTATGAGCGCTATTTATTTCTATATAAATAGCGCTTTTTTTGGTTAATTACTTGATATTCGTTACTGCTATTTAAGATTGTCAGTAACGATATTAATCAATGTTTTCTGTATCTTATTGAGTCCATAGAAGTTTTTTTAGTGATTGCTCAAATATAATTGAACATTAGTTATTCGATAATGGATGTATCGAAAAAGCAAAAAAACATGTTGCAAATTATGTCAAAGTTGTTATGCTTGTACTCGAAGTATGAGTTTGGTAACGGATGTTACGCAATGGATTGGTAAAGACGACAGATTACATGGCAGTTACGATATTAATCCCAGTTATGTAAATTATTGTTTTTCATCTTACTGTAATAAATATTCGCCACACTTGTTTCTGACTAATCTCGGTAGCCAGTTACACATTATATCTTTGAGGATTTGTGACGATACCATTATGGGCGCCAGCTAATAATAGCTTGCTCATTACTACAATTGTAAAGTGGAGATACCCCATGAAAAAACTACTTTTAGTTACAGCAATCGCAGCCCTATCTGTATCTGCAGCCAATGCAGCACCAACTATCTATGGTAAAGCTTTTTTAGCAGCTGACTATGTTAATGCTGAGTTTGATGGCCCTGCTGGTAACATGTATGATGAAGATACAGTAGAGATTAACTCTCATGCTTCACGTATCGGCTTCAAAGGTTCTGAGGCGATGACTGCTAATACTGATGTTATCTATCGTTTAGAGTATGGCACTAGCCTTGATGGTGATAACGCTACTTTCACTAACCGTGATACGTATCTTGGTTTGGCAAACAAGCAGTTCGGTGAGTTCCGCGTTGGTAAAAACCAATCAAGCCTAGCTCGTATTGACAACGTTGTTGTTAACCAAGGTTATTGGGATAACCTAGGCCAAACTCAAAATGAAAGTGAAGTTGTTAGTGCTTTAAACATGGCAGATAGTAACCGTATTTCAAGTTCAGTCATTTGGACTGCTCCAAAGTACGACGGTCTACCATTACAACTGTCTGCAATGTATAGCTCTGACGATGCAAATAACAATGACAATGCAGGCTTCGGTGTAGCCATGTTGTTTGATCAAGGTACTGGCTTCACTGCTGGTGTTGCATATGACAAAGACCAAAACATCAATGGTGATATCATCCGTGGTACAGCGACTGTTGATTTAGGCAAGTACATGGCAGCTCCTGTTACTCTAGGCGCGCTATATCAAGTAGGTGATTACGACTACGGCTCTGAAAAAGAGAAAGGTCTAGTAGTTAGTGCTCAAATGGGTCTAAACAACTTTGCTTATCCAGCTGCTGTCTATGCACAGTACAACAACACTACCAATCTAGATGGTCTTGATAACGCTGATTCAGACCAAATCGTTGTTGGCGGTAAATACATGTATAAAGACAACATCATTGCTCATGCCTATGCTGGCGTAAACAGTGCTGATAATGTTCCATACATGGGTACCAGAGGCGATGCTGATGTAGTGGTAGTTGGTACTGGTCTAGAATACTTATTCTAGTAACAACTAGCATCTGATTCTAAAAAAACTCACCCTTCGGGGTGAGTTTTTTGTTATGTAGCATTTTAATACTAAAAAAATGTTTATCACTGGCACGAAAAAATAAGAGTTTCAGCTAGTTTGCATTTTTGCCCTATATTTTATGGCGTATTTTTAGTAAAATCCTTCTTTACCAATTACCGACAGAGTACTATGACCAAGTTTATATTCGTGACCGGTGGGGTAGTGTCCTCACTAGGAAAAGGTATCACCGCAGCGTCTCTTGCAGCGGTCTTAGAAGCACGTGGCGTGACCGTCACGATGACCAAAATGGATCCGTATATCAACGTTGATCCAGGTACGATGAGCCCGTTTCAGCACGGTGAAGTGTTCGTCACCGAAGATGGCGCAGAGACCGATTTGGATTTGGGTTATTACGAGCGCTTTTTACGCCACTCAAAGATGAGTAAAAGTAATAACTTTACCAGTGGTCGTATCTATCAGAACGTTCTTAATAAAGAACGCCGCGGTGAGTATCTGGGCGGTACGGTACAGGTTATTCCGCATATTACGGATGAGATCAAAAGCAAGATTCTCGCCAGTGGCGAGGGCTATGATATTGCCATTATCGAAATTGGTGGTACGGTAGGTGACATCGAGTCACTGCCATTCATGGAAGCCGTGCGTCAGATGCAAGTAGAGCTTGGCCGCAATAGAGCCATGCTCATGCATCTTACTTTAGTGCCTTATATTGCCAGTGCTGGTGAGACCAAAACCAAGCCAACACAGCATTCGGTAAAAGAGCTGCGCTCTATTGGTTTGCAGCCTGATATCTTAATCTGTCGCTCTGATCATCATATCTCACAAGACAACCGTCGTAAGATTGCGCTATTCACCAATGTAGAAGAGCGCGCGGTCATCATGTGTGAAGACGCACAAAGTATCTACCAAATACCGCGTACGCTACACGAGCAAGATCTTGATGACTTAGTCTGTGAGCGTTTCGGTCTTGATGTGCCAGAAGCGGATTTGAGCGATTGGGACAAAGTGGTTGAAGCACAGTTGAATCCGGAAGGAACAGTTACTGTTGCGATGGTCGGCAAATACGTTGAGCTGCCAGATGCTTATAAGTCAATCAATGAAGCATTGCTGCATGCTGGTATCACTCACAAGGTAGACGTCAAGATTGATTATATTGATGCGGAGCGTCTAGAGAGTGATGATAGCTTATTGGCACAGTTAAACAATGCCAATGCGGTATTAGTGCCAGGTGGTTTTGGCGAACGCGGCACGATGGGTAAGATCAAAGCCATTACTTATGCTCGTGAAAACAATGTGCCATATTTGGGCATTTGTCTCGGTATGCAGTTGGCTGTGATTGAGTATGCACGTAATGTATTGAACATTAATGCCAACTCTTCTGAATTCGATCGTAAAACGGCCGAGCCTATCATAGGTCTTATCACAGAATGGCTAGATGAGCGCGGTGAGCTACAGATTCGCAGTGATGATTCAGATCTTGGCGGCACCATGCGTTTAGGCGCACAGCAAGCTGAGCTGGTGTCTGGCAGCAAGCTTAGCCAGATCTATGGCGCAAATAATATCACTGAGCGTCATCGCCATCGCTATGAGATGAATAATCGTTATATCGAGCCATTAGAGCAAGCAGGTATGACTATCTCTGGTTATTCTGCCAAGCAGCATTTGGTAGAGTCGGTTGAAATTTCTGAGCATCCATGGTTTGTGGCAGTGCAGTTCCATCCAGAGTTCACTAGCTCGCCACGCGGTGGTCACCCACTGTTTAACAGCTTTGTCAAAGCAGCGAAAAACCATAGCGAAACAAAGTAATCGCTAAAGTATAAGTTGCAATGTGAAAGTTTTGTTTTCACCAAAAAAGACTGATCTTCGGATCGGTCTTTTTTTTGCTTTGTCTTGAGTGATAGTAGACAGTATCATCTCGTGCTGAGCTTTGTGATTGATATCTAATTACGCTTGCACACTTTTTTTAATCGGTCTATCGGTTACAATATGGGACAAAGATATTCATAACAAAATAAGAGGTAATGGTTTAATGGAAAATTTACTGACCGCACAATCACACATCGCGCTTAAGACACCAGACAATAAAACCATCAATATCGGCAATGACCAACCGTTTGTATTATTTGGTGGGATGAATGTTTTAGAGTCAAAAGAGTTAGCGTTTGAGATTGCTGAGCAATACGTAGATATCTGCCAACGTTTGGGTATCGACTATGTGTTTAAAGCCAGTTTTGATAAAGCCAATCGTTCAAGCTTGCACTCTTATCGTGGTCCAGGACTAGAGAAAGGCATTGATTGGTTGGGTCAAATCAAAGAAAAATTCCAAGTACCGATTATTACGGATGTACATGAGCCGCATCAGGCAGCCCCAGTTGCTGAAGTGGCCGATATTATTCAATTGCCTGCGTTTTTGTCACGTCAGACTGACTTGGTGCATGCAATGGCCAAGACGGACGCGATTATTAATATTAAAAAAGCACAGTTCTTGGCCCCTCATGAAATGCGTCATATCGTTAATAAGTGCTTGGAGGGCGGCAATGACAAGCTGATACTGTGTGAGCGTGGTAGTGCCTTTGGTTATAATAATTTGGTCGTTGATATGCTGGGTTTTGACACCATGAAGCAGATGGATATCCCTGTGTTTTTCGATGTGACGCATAGCTTACAACAGCCAGGTGGCCGTAGTGATAGTGCTGGCGGACGCCGTGAGCAGATTACCACGCTGGCACGTGCTGGCATGGCAACAGGGATAGCAGGGCTGTTTTTAGAGGCGCATCCAAGTCCAGAAACCGCCAAGTGTGATGGGCCTTGTGCGCTGCGTATGAGCCAGCTAGAGCCATTCTTGCATCAGCTTAAGCAGCTTGATGACTTGGTCAAAGGCTTTGAGGTGTTAGACACTCATTGAGACTAAAATTGATTGGAGGTTTTAACCATGGCTATTCAAACCGCTCAAGTCAGTATCGAAAATATCGATGACGAGGAAGGTCTAGATAGCGTCATGACCGCTCTGAAGAATATCTCAGGCGTGACGGCGATAGATCTCGATCCTATTCATGATATCGCCACGGTGAGTTATGAGGATACAGATACTAGTATCCATGCTTTAACCGCAGCGATTAGCATGGTGGATTATGTGACTCAGCCATTTCCGATTGATTCACCGCAAAACCTGCACCATGATGATTAGATCGTAGGCTCATTTGGATGAGCCAAATAGTTAACACATAAATATAAGGAGCCTAATATGGCCAATCAAACACAGCTTATTAAAATCGATGGTATGACTTGCGGTGGCTGCATTGCCAGCGTGTATAGCGCAACGGCCGATATCGACGGCTTAGATGATATTAGTATTGAGCTGATAGACAATCAGGCAACGGTAACTTTTGATGATAGCAAAACCGATATTCAGGCAATTGTCTCTGCTATCGAGGATGCTGGTTTTGATGCGACTGTTGCCCAATCATAAGTATGGTTTTTCACTGAAAAAGACCAGCTATCTAGGCTGGTCTTTTTCATGATTGACGTTTTCAACAGACCTTAACCAAACCCTGCCATACCGAGTTTTATTTATGAACAATGCTACCCATACCAAAAATGACGATTCTTACCTTGTTGACACAGGTATTGAATCTAATACACCGCTTACGCCGCAGCGTGCACACCTGCAACTCGCCATAAAAGGTATGACCTGTCAGGCTTGCGCCTCACGAATCGAGAAGGTGCTTAATAAAAAACCTGCAGTATATGAGGTGAGCGTAAACTTTGCTGGTGAGACCGCCAATGTGGATTATGATCCAGCGCAGACGACACCAGAGCAAGTCATGGAATGGGTAAACAAAACGGGGTTTGTCGCTAATCTACAGGCAGCGGATCGCTTATTCGCACAGGCAAATGAAGACACGGCTACCCAATACCCATGGCGCTTGATTGGCCTATGGCTATGTTTGGTACCTTTCTTGGTTGGTATGGCAGGTATGCTGACAGGTTTTGGTATGGCGTGGATGCCACCCATCTGGATTCAGTTTGTTTTAGCGACGATTGTACAGTTTGGATTGGCGCTACCCTTCTATAAAAGCGCGTGGGCCTCTATCAAAGGTGGGCTTGCCAATATGGACGTACTGGTCGTCATTGGCACCCTGACGATATGGGCATACTCGACCTATCTGTGGCTCACGCATGGTGATGGAACGTTAAACAGTCTGCTGCAAAGCGGTCACGTAGGCGGACATGGTGTGAGTAATAGCCCAGCCGTGTATTTTGAAGCAGGGGTGATGGTTATTGCTTTTGTGCGTACGGGTAAATATCTTGAAGAGCGTACCAAGAAACATAGCCTAAACAGTATTGATTTATTGCTGTCATTGACGCCTGATCAAGTCGAGCAGCAGCAGTCAAATGGCGACTTTCATAATATTGCACTCCAAGATGTGCAAATCGGTGATATTTTGCGTGCTAAGCAAGGTAGCCGAGTAGCCACTGACGGTATGGTTATCGGTGGCAGTGGTTGGTGTGTAGAGAGTCATTTGACGGGGGAGTCAGTCCCACTCAAAAAAGAGCAGGGTGATGAGCTACTAGCAGGGGCATTGGTAGAGAACGGCAGTCTACTCTACCGTGTCAGTGCAAAAGGCAGTGATACAAAGCTTGGTGATATGGTACAAGCGCTAAGCGATGCGCAAGGATCAAAAGCCAATCTGGCGCGTCTTGCTGATCGGGTTACCGCAGTCTTTGTCCCGATTGTGGTTGTCATTGCTTTGGTTACTTTTGGTCTGACATGGTGGCTCACTGGCATGGTTGATACTGCCTTAATGCATGCGGTATCGGTATTGGTCATTGCCTGTCCTTGCGCCCTTGGACTGGCCACGCCTGCAGCTATTATGGCTGGCATGGGTGTCGCTGCGCGTCATGGTGTTTGGTTTAAGGATGCACAAAGTTTAGAGGCGGCAGGTAATATTGATACGGTGGTACTCGATAAGACAGGTACACTGACCATCGGTAAGCCGACCATCGTCGATCACGTCATGGTGGATAAGTCGCTTGCCGTTGATGATGTGCTGCAGATTGCTGCCAGTGTCGAGGCACATGCCAGTCACCCACTAGCTACCGCTTTGGTCAACACTGCCCAAGATCGCCAGTTGTCTCTATTTGACGTGAGCGATATCAGTGTTATCAAAGGTGCAGGTATACAAGCAAAAATAGAAGGGCTCGGACTGATTAAAGTGGGTACGGCAGAATTTGCAAACCTAGTATTACCAAAATTTATGCCAAAAGCATGGCAAATTGCCAGTACCGTCGCGATTAGTATCAATGATGAACCACTAGGGGCTTTTGCTTTAGCGGACGATCTAAAGCCCGATACCCCTCAGGCTATTACAGCGTTACAAGATGCTGGAATTAATGTGATCTTGATGAGTGGTGATAAGCAGTCAGTGGTCAACCATGTGGCAGGGCAGCTAGGGATAGACAAAGCCTATGGCAAGATGAGCCCCCGTGATAAGGCGAGTCAAATAGCCTTATTGCAAACGGCTGGTCACAAAGTAGCGATGGCAGGAGATGGCGTGAACGATGCGCCAGCGATGGCCACTGCGGATGCGAGCTTTGCCATGTTTGAAGCGACAGACGTCGCACAGCATAGTGCGTCAGCTCGTTTAATGGGCGAATCGCTTATGCACATCGATGCTGCGCAAAAAATTGCTCAAGCAACGCTACGCAATATCAAGCAAAACCTATTTTTTGCTTTTATCTACAACTGTATTGGTATTCCACTTGCTGCGTTTGGATTTTTGAATCCTATGATTGCCGCTGCTGCTATGGCACTCAGTTCTATTTCAGTCTTAATGAATGCCCTACGATTAACACGGTTTAAGACAAAGGTTGAGCTGAAAAATACAGTCTCGACCTCGCCTATTGATAGCGAGCCTTTGGTCAAAGTGTAGATATCTTGTTTGCCATATGATTCGATAAACCTAAATGAGGCATCTGTCGTGTATATCCCTTGTTTATATCCCTAGCTATGATTGTCTTTATGACTGCAAGTCAGTGTAAGATAAGGGAAGTTTGATAAAATATATGCTATGATGCCACACACTATAGCCAGTCATTGACCAGCCTAATAAACCTTTAATCACTATGTAAGCATCGTCATATGATAGAAAGGCTCACAGGGGTTTTAAGGTCAGGCGCTATATGATATTTTGCTCTATCTTTTTTGTATTCTAGCTGCCGTTATCCATCTCACAAACTTGGCATGACCAAAGGAATTAACAGACATTATGTACGCTGAAGAAACCAACAACGTCACCGCAATTAAAGACATTCGCGCTCGTGAAATTTTAGACTCGCGCGGCAATCCAACCATCGAAGCCGACGTTATCTTAGCTGATGGCACTATCGGACGTGCTGCTGCGCCAAGTGGCGCATCAACAGGCTCACGTGAAGCGCTTGAGCTACGTGATGGCGACAAAGCTCGCTATATGGGTAAAGGCGTCAAAAAAGCCGTCTCTAATGTCAACAGTCAGATTCGTAGCGCCTTGATGGATAGAGACGTGACTGAGCAGCAAGGCATTGATGACGCGATGATTGCGCTAGATGGTACAGAAAACAAAGGAAGCCTTGGTGCTAATGCGATGCTAGCCGTGTCACTGGCTACCGCTAAAGCGGCTGCTAAATCACAGAATCTACCATTGCATCAGTATATTGCTAACTTGCGTAATCAAACGTCATTGACCATGCCTGTACCGATGATGAATATCTTGAACGGCGGCGAGCATGCGGACAATACCGTTGATATCCAAGAGTTCATGATTGAGCCTGTGGGTTTCACTAGCTTCTCAGAAGCACTACGTGCCGGTACCGAGATTTTCCACAGCTTAAAATCTGTATTGAAATCACAAGGTCTAAACACAGCCGTTGGTGATGAAGGTGGCTTTGCACCAAACCTACGCAGCAACGAAGAAGCCATAACGGTTATCATGCAAGCGATTGAACAAGTCGGCTATAAAGCTGGTGAAGACATTCATCTTGCGCTCGATTGTGCGGCTAGTGAGTTTTATAAAGATGGCCAATACATCTTGGCAGGCGAAGGCAATAAATCTTTCGATAGCCAAGGATTTTCAGACTACTTAGTTGGACTAGCACGTCAATATCCTATTATCTCTATCGAAGATGGTCTTGATGAGTCAGATTGGGATGGCTGGAAGTATCTGACCGAGCAGATTGGTGATACCGTCCAATTGGTTGGTGATGATCTGTTTGTGACCAACCCTGCTATCTTGCAAGAAGGCATTGATAAGCATATTGCCAATGCGATTTTGATTAAGTTTAACCAAATTGGTACCTTGTCAGAAACCTTAGATGCGATCTATATGGCGAAGAAAAATGGTTATGCAACCATCATCTCGCATCGTTCAGGTGAAACGGAAGACAGCACCATTGCAGATTTGGCAGTGGGCACAGCAGCAGGCCAGATTAAAACAGGCTCATTATGCCGCTCAGACCGTGTTGCCAAGTACAACCAATTGCTACGTATCGAGCAACAAGTACGTGCAAGCTACCGTGGCCGTCAAGAGTTTATTGGCTTACGTGGCTAATAGGCCCGTAGGATTTTTAATGTACAAAGTACGTTGAAAATCCTCAAGTCACAATCACAATCATAATCAAAGCCAGGCACTAGATAAACGTTTATCTAGTGCCTGACTGGCTTAGACTCTTATCTCATTTTCTATGTTGTTTGGCGTTGTCCTCTTATGAAATATTTTAGCCAATTTATACTACTTGCTTTAGCCGTTGCCGTGCTCTTAGGGTTGCAATATCAGTACTGGTTGGGTGAAAATGGACGGTTTGAGCATCATAAATTGACGACTCAAATTGAAGAGCAACAACATTTGAATGACAATCAAGTGGCTGCAAACAACTTATTACGTACAGATGTCCAAGACTTGAAAAATGGTCTAGAAGCGGTAGAAGAGCATGCCCGTCTAGATTTAGGTCTGATCAAGCCAAACGAAACTTTCGTCCAAGTATCTACTGCCCCAACGACACACAGTAGTCAGTAATTTTGATGACATATATCAATTGCTATTAGCTATCTTAAAGCTATCCATCATACCTATTTTCTATCACTCCCATCCCCATACTTAACAACACCATCATGGGTTCAGCCATGAATACGACATTATGAATACAACCCCTACTTTACATGCAATGATTGTGGCAGCTGGTCGCGGCAGCCGTTTTGGTGCCTCTATTGCCAAGCAGTACACGATGTTACAAGGCCAAACGCTACTACAGCATAGCGTGGCAAGACTGGGCACTAGCGCCTATATTGATAAATGTCTATTGGTGGTGGCAGCAGATGACGAGACTGTGCAAACGCTGAATTTTTCAATGCCTATCCGTTATGCCATTGGCGGAGCAGAGCGTTGGCAATCAGTACAGGCAGGTGTCGAGGCAATTATCCAGGCAGGTGCAGATGATTCAGATCTAGTGCTGATTCACGATGCAGCACGCCCTGTTGTACCTAGCCATGATATCGATACAGTCATTAGAGGAGCGATGTTGGAGCCTTATGGTGCTATCCTAGCAACGCCAGTGGCCGACACGCTGAAAACAGCATACATGCAGTCTATAGATGAGGGCAGTGTCCACTATTATGCTGAGACTACGATTGATCGTAGCATGCTATGGCAAGCACAGACCCCGCAAGTATTTCGCTTAGGTCAGCTAAAAAAAGTGTTAGAGTATGTGTCCAAACATCAACTCACTATTACAGATGAAGCCAGTGCGTTTGAACACTTAAAGTTACCAATAAAACTGGTGACTGGTAGCCGCCAAAATATTAAGCTTACTTATCCTGATGATGCTGATTTATTAGCCGCTATCCTCACTATTCAATCCTGAGTCCTTTTCACAACTTGTAATGTTCTCTCTTATACTCGGTTCATCCTATAATCGATATCGTACATACTTGTCCTGTCATACCGATACTAACGTGTGCTCTCAAGCATTTGCGAGCAAGACATTGCAATGCATTACTGATGCATGAGCATTGCCATCTATGTATATCTTAGCTACAAATAGTTAAATGATCATCAGTGCCTGTTTATGAAAGCGTAAACACGTTCATTGTCAGTAAATTGACAAATAAAAGCCTTTCATCAGTGCATAAAGCCACTGACCAAGAATAGGTTGCTTTGATGACGAAACTAACCTATGATGTAACTAATTTAATACAATTAATATAAAAATCAATAATATATCAGGCCAGCTAGTTATCTAAAGTTGCCTCGTCTTTATGTTTTTTCTGAAGTGAGTATGATTGTTTTAGCAATATTTATCGACAATGGGAGAGACTAATTGTCAACAATCAATGGTTCAACAAATCCAGTGACAACAAGTATGTATCAGCTTGTATATATAAGCCGAATTACTTCAACTGGTCTGTCAAGCCCTAGTACCCTGAATGATATCTCAGAAGGTGCACTCGAGCGTAACCGAGCCGATGATATTACAGGTATTCTTTGTTACGGCAATGGATACTTTTTGCAGTGTGTGGAAGGATCAGAACAAGCGTTAACCAATCTTAAAAATAGATTGCTGGTCGATGAGCGACACAAAGAGTTAAAGATTCTAGATTTTTCAGAAATTACGGAGCGCCGTTTTGCCAGTTGGTCGTTACGTTCTATTACGCTTGAGCGCTGGATGAACAAAGATTCTGAACTCAAAAAGCTAATGCCATTTAAGCCATATACATGGGAAGCCAATGAATGGCAACAGTTTTTAGATATTTTGCAAAACTACTATGAAGCGCAAAATAAAGCAGGACATACTAATACACCACCTGTCGAATATAGCACGCTAGGCGTCACTTTAAGTAAAGTGGTGGGTCAGCATCAAGCGTTCTTTTTGATTCAAACCGTACTAGGGTTGATGATAGCGGCAACGTTATTATGGTTGATGCTGTAACCAATCAATGGTATCCACAAAAATAAATACAATGATAAGCCGCTAAAAGTACAGATAGCATATTAAAAAGTCAGCATTTATTGCTGGCTTTTTTTGTGGAGTAGATGATATAAATAGCGCAAACACACGCTATCATTATGATTTCAGAACAAACATAAAAAAACCCAATCATAACATATTATGATTGGGTTTTAGGTGGTGCAATTATCAGTCTAATCTCATGCTAAGCAAGAGTGCTAATAAGTGACGCCAAATAGTGGCGTCCCCAGGGGGATTCGAACCCCCGTTACCGCCGTGAAAGGGCAGTGTCCTAGGCCTCTAGACGATGGGGACTAGTAATAACGCTTCAGCTGCTTTCACCTTTATGCTGAAGTGGTGCGTATTCTAATAGCCTCTACGCTTTCTGTCAAGCCTTTTTCTACGTCTTTTTAAAATTAAATATCTTTTTTTGATAGCACGGCGCGGATGCAAGTCATTTCGCTTTAAATGATACCGAATCCACAGAGAAGTACACGCGCTAATGGTCAAAGCAAGCAGCATATAGCCGATGATGGTTCCCCATAACTTAAGTTGTGGATCCATATAAAGTCCCTCCTATGACGTCTTGATAGTGTTGGCTACCAAGGCAGGGTGAGCAACTTAAATCATCTGTAGAATATAACTGCGTGGACCAAAAGGATACTCTACCATTAGGGTGTTTGCTCAAGTCAGCTGAATGCATAACACCTAGAGTCTGATAAAATAATGCCATTTACTAGTCATAATACCAATCATATCCTTATTGATTGTTAGATCAAGATGTCAAAGTCATCAAGTATTACAAATAGCACTATTACGTATCATTGGCAACATAGGATATGTGATTTATTTGCGATCACTATCATCATCCAATGCTTCTTTATCGTCTTCAGCGTGCATGGCATTGGCCAGCATAGGATAGTGATTGAGAATATAACAGAACAGCTCAGCCGTCTTTTGGGTGTCATACAGTGCTGAGTGAGCATTTTTACCATCAAAATCCAGTCCTGCGGCTTTACAAGCGCGTGCGAGCACCGTCTGGCCAAATGCTAGCGCCGAGAGGGTCACGGTATCAAACACCGAAAAATTGTGAAAAGGATTGTGGCTCTTACTATTGGTTCGTACTACTGCAGCATTCAAAAATGCCAAGTCAAAATGGGCGTTATGCCCAATTAGGACGCATTGACGGCAGTCCTCCTCACGGCGTACTTCTTTTAACCCCTTAAAAATACGGCGCAATGCGGTCTTTTCGTCTTCGGCAATAGCTTTTCGCATCGGATTATTGGGGTCGATGCCTGTAAAGGCTAGCGCACTTGGTTCTAGGTTTGCGCCTTCAAAAGGTTCAACATGAGCGTTGAATGCCTCACCGGGATAAAACACACCATGCTCATCAAGTAGTACAGGAATACAAGCAATCTCTAGTAGCGCATCTGTCTGTGCGTTAAACCCTGCTGTCTCGACATCAACGACGACTGGCAAAAATTTACGAAAACGCTCTTTTAAGCGCATAGGTGCCTGTTCATCTGCCGCATCGCTCTCAGTAGCACTATTCGGCACAACGTCGTGGGCTGTCTCTGTGTGGTTCAATGCGTCTTTTTCAGGCAATGTTGCTGTGTTTTGATGGGTCATATCAAGTTCAATCGCTTTTATCAGTCGTGCTGGCATATTAAATGGCAAATAAGCATCCTATGCTGACAGCCATGCCACTTGTTAAAAAGGACAGGCTGCCATCACAGGATGAGGTAAAGGGTTGCGGAATGAGTGCTACGCTTTAATGGACCAAGGTAACATCTCACCTGCCATTAGTGGCGTCAGTGATGCACCATCGAAATAAGAATAATCAGTCGGCACTTGCATAGGGGTATTGATGAGGGTGATGGTACTTCCATTGACTGGTAAGCCGTAGAACTGGGCACCAAAACGGCTGGCAAAACCCTCTAGCTTGTCTATCTTGCCCACACTATCAAAGGCTGTTGCATATAACGGCAAGGCGGTCGCCGCACTATAGCAGCCAGCACAGCCACACGCCGCTTCTTTCTTATCCGTCGCATGCGGTGCTGAATCCGTACCTAAGAAAAACTTTGGATTGCCACTGGTGGCTACGTCTAATAAGACTTTTTGATGGCTTTCACGCTTTAAGATAGGTAAGCAATAAAAATGTGGTTTGATACCACCAACCAGCAGATGATTGCGGTTAAACATTAAATGCTGCGGCGTGATGGTGGCGGCCACATGGTTGCCCTGAGCCAATACAAAGTCCGCAGCGTCACTGGTGGTGATATGTTCTACAACTATTTTTAAGGTAGGGAATTTTACGATAATTTGTGCCAATACTTCATCTAAAAAACGTTTTTCTCGATCAAATATATCTACGTGGTCTTGCGTCACTTCACCATGTATCAGCAGTGGTAGATTATACTTTTCTAGTGCTTCAAATACATCGACACAGGCGTTGATATTGGTGACGCCATCGGCCGAGTTGGTGGTCGCGCCAGCAGGGTATAGCTTGACGGCTTGCACAAGACCGGACTTCGCCGCCATTTCGATATCTTTGGCAGTGGTATTGTCAGTCAAATACAATGTCATACGTGGATCAAAGGCTGACTTGCGCTCAAGGCTCAAATCGCTGTTTGATAAATGCGCCAAAATACGGGTACGATAGGCAAGAGCGTCATCAACGTTCTTGACTGGTGGAACAAGGTTTGGCATACAAATAACACGGTTAAAACTGCTTGCTGCATGCGGTACGGTTGTACTCAAAGCTTGATCATCGCGCAGGTGAATGTGCCAGTCATCTGGCTGAAGGATAATCAATTCTCTAGTCGAATCAGTCATAGTGTCAAAGCGCTCTATATCGTCAAATAAAGGAAACAAAAGGGGATAGTGTTATGCGACCATCATAACAGATTTGCCCATCTGACTAAATATGTCGCTAAGTATCTGTACATAATTGATGACATACGATATCTCTCATCATGACCATAGGTATCACGGCCTACATTGTTATCAATGCCGATGTTACAGGGTTATAAGTTACAGGCTAAATGGCGGTGACATAAAATAATTTCGTTCAGAATTTATAGCAAAACCTCAAGCCTTATGGCAGTTAGACTTTTGCCTATAGTAAATATGATGTACACTGAGCAAGTAACTGGCTTTCGATTTGATTTTAGCGCTTTTTTTTATACTACATTCTCATAATAGGAGTTATTCATGGCTCAACTTGATCCAAAAAACATCAATAAAATCGTATTGGCATATTCAGGTGGTCTTGATACCTCAATCATCGCTAAATGGCTCAAAGAGACTTATGATGCTGAAGTGATTACCTTTACTGCTGACATCGGTCAAGGCGAAGAAGTTGAGCCAGCACGAGCCAAAGCACAGGCCATGGGTATCAAGCATATCCATATCGAAGATTTGCGCGAAGAATTCGCTCGTGATTATGTCTTCCCTATGTTTCGTGCCAATGCTATCTATGAAGGTGAGTACTTACTTGGTACGTCTATCGCCCGTCCACTGATTGCCAAGCGTTTGGTTGAGATTGCAAAAGAACACAACGCCGATGCCATCAGCCATGGTGCTACTGGTAAAGGTAATGACCAAGTTCGTTTTGAGCTGGGTGCGGTTGCGTTGTCACCAGATGTTGTGACGATTGCGCCTTGGCGTGAGTGGGATCTGTCAAGCCGTGAAAGCTTGATGAAATATGCCGAAGAGCATAACATTGCCATTGATTATGCAGGCAATAAGAAAAAATCTCCATACTCAATGGATGCCAATTTATTGCATATCTCTTATGAAGGTGGCGTTTTAGAAGACCCGTATGCTGAAGCCGAAGACGATATGTGGCGCTGGTCAGTCAGCCCAGAACAAGCCCCTGATGAAGCACAGTATCTAGAGCTAGAATACGAAAAAGGCGACATCGTTGCTATCGATGGTGAAGCGCTTAAGCCTTTCGAGATTATGATTAAGCTGAATGAGATTGGTGGTAAGCACGGCATCGGTCGTTTGGATATCGTTGAAAACCGTTACGTCGGTATGAAGTCACGTGGCTGCTACGAGACACCAGCGGGTACGATTATGCTAAAAGCGCATCGCGGCATTGAGTCGTTAACACTTGACCGTGAAGCAGCACATCTAAAAGATGAGCTGATGCCACGCTACGCAAAAATCATTTATAACGGTTATTGGTTCAGCCCTGAGCGTATGATGCTACAAGCCTTGATTGACAAATCACAAGAATACGTCAATGGTACTGTACGTCTAAAACTGTACAAAGGCAGCGTCAGCGTTGTTGGTCGTAAGTCAGATGATTCATTGTTTGATGAAAAAATCGCGACTTTCGAAGATGATGCAGGTGCTTATGATCAAAAAGACGCTGAAGGCTTTATCCGTCTAAATGGCCTACGTTTGGCTATCGAAGCCAGCCGTGGTCGCGATTTGTCTAAGTAATCATTTAAGCGAATCATCGCTAAATAAAAATTAGATTGCATACAAAAAAAGAGGCGCTATATTTATAGCACCTCTTTTTTTTAGGGTTGATTTTTTATGGTTGATAGAGACGTGTCAAAATTATTTTGCTAAAAATTACTATATCGCACGCGGATCTGTCTACTCTGCTTTGTTAGATGCATCAGCATCGCCATCAGTACTAGTATCAGCGTCATCTACTCTAACGATAGCGACATCTTGTTGATGATGATCCTCAGTGGTACCTTTATCGAAACTCTCTTGGTTTGCAATGAGGGCGTTATCCAGTTGTTGTGATTGATACTTAAAAGTAGCGAGCGCTCCGAGCACCCCAACGACCAGTATGATGATGAGAATTACAGGGTTTTTCCAAAGGGGCGTGGATGCCTCATATTCAATGGGTTTTTCACTGGTTGTTGCTGGCGTATTGTCACTATTACCGCCGATTAACCCCAAGCTTACGAGTGGTGGTTTGGGTGGATTGGCAGGTTCAGAGTTGAGACGTAGACGGTTACGGCTAAGATAGATATCAGAGATTTTTGCCAGCTGTAACAACCAGCGTTGATGTGGCAATGCAATAGCAGGCATCTCTGCGAAGACTAGCATGTCATTATGACGACCTTGTGGCAAGTTATCAGGTGAGCGTCCAATGGCTTTTAGATAGTTGCCCGTTGCCAATTGCATGTCTTGAGTAGGTTCATAATTCTCAGGTTTAAATCCAGTCAGCTCATACCAGTGAATATCAAAAATGGGCGGCGTGCTTGAGAGCTGCTCAGTGTTTAGTAGTCTGCGCTCTGTGGTATCTTCTGAATCAATATCCGAATGCTCAGATACTGGTTCGGCAGTCGTATCGTTAATGCCATCGCTGTTCTCCTTTTCTGCCTCAGAAGACAAGGCAGAATCTGTACCAAAACGTGCTGCGGATAAAAACTGTGGTTGCAGGGCAAACCACTTATTGATCTCATCGCTATCTAATTGGCTATATTCTGCCAAAATAGCCAATTCACGAAGCACAATCACGCATAAAGAGGTCAGTAATATTTGAGCTTGCTGTGTCGTGGCACTCATTTGGGCAGCGATATGATCGCTCGCTTTGATAACACGGGCACTGTCATTGAATATGGCATCAGCCGCATCATGACGATGATATAGCGTCGCACTAATGGTCGCAAAGTTCATGGAGTTGTACTGTCGTAGCTCCTTGACAGCACTACGGCCAAACAGCTTTTTGCTAATGGCTTGCCCCTGATGGCGCTGCTGGTAGGCAAGCAGTGCGCTCACAATCGCCTGTAGACTGGCATCCATTGCTAAGCGTGCTTGCGGTAAGGATAATTGCGCGGCATCCGCCAAAAGAGACAGCATAGGCTGAGTATCATGATATAGAAAGTCATACATCGACACACGTGTCGGTGAAATAGTCGTCATAATCTGCTAGCATCAAAAAGTGTGCCCCTATATTACGGTGCCAAATGCCCTGACACAATCCCTTAATAATAGAAATTTCCAATCATTTTATGGATGACTTTGATAGTAACCTTATAAATACTTGAATAAATACCTGATAACTGGACACCTATATGATAAATAAGAAGACTCATGATAAAGAGCTGGTGATTAATATCGCTGAGCAAACACTAACAATCTATCAACAACAGACCGAGGTTGGTCGATATACGGTATCTACGGCCAAGAACGGGATAGGGAGCCTACAAGACAGTGGCTGTACGCCGCTAGGCATGCATATCATTGCAGAAAAAATAGGCGGTAGTGAGCCGATGAATGCAGTGTTCATCGGTCGTGTGCCAACAGGTGAGATTTATGATGCAGATCTTGGCGCGTTACATCCTAAGCGTGATTGGATATTGAGCCGTATCCTATGGCTGAGTGGCCTTGAAGATGGCTCAAATAAAGGATGTAATGATCAAGGTGTCTGTGATACGTATCAGCGTTATATCTATATTCATGGTACACCAGATACAGAACCGATGGGTATGCCGCTCTCACATGGCTGTATACGTATGCGCAACGAAGATATCGTGGCGCTATACGAGCAAGTAAAAGCAGGCATGCCAGTGACTATCGTGGCTGAATAAACAAACCATTAAAAGCAGCTGTTAATAAACATCACCAAAATATTGAGCTGTCTCTGAATTTGGCCAAGTGCTTTGCAGTCGGATCGTAGTCATGGTCCAGTGTGGCTGTGAACCAACCAGCACCATATAGCGCATGAGCATCTGTCGCTGACTTTAACTCATAGCATTGCTGATATCTACTGTCAGCACTGTGTTGCTCCAGTGCTATTTGTGCTTTTTTCAGGCGTTTTAGCCAGCGTGTGGTCTTCTTCTTAGTTTTTTTCTTACGTAATAAGGATGCTGAGAACTCACTGATATAAAGTAAATCTGTTAGATGATTACTTAACCTATCTTCGGCTTGGTTGTCATCATCGGTTATATCGTCACTATCAAGCTCAGCGTCACTGCTTTCATCAGGTTCATTATCACTCTCAAAACACTTTTCGTACTCTTTAGAGAGGATTTTCTCTAGCTTATCGTGGGCTAGATGATCGGCTTTAGGTTCGATACTAGGATCGCTCATGGCAAAGGCAATCAGCTCTAGCAGAGTAAGCTGAAAGTCATTGGCCCGCACGGCATCGAAGGGAGTGACTTTGATAGCATCGATATCTGTGGCCCAGTCAACAGCAGGAGCGCCATAGGTTTGCAGCAGTGGCTCAACGTGTGAGACCACATGAGCAAGCTGACGATAGTCATCAAGCAACACAGCTGTCTGTTGCAGTATCGGTAGCCAGTCTGGATTAATCTCATCAGAAAAATCTGCGAATGATTTTAAAGCCGCCAGCAAGCGCTTAATACCAGTATGCAACTGCAACACATGCTCGACATCTGTGCTTCCAGCAACGATAGCGCTGCTATTCGGTAGTATCTGTAGTAGGCAGTTATGTACCGCTGCTCGTACAAAGGCTGGCATGCTACTGTCTTTACTCACTTGTAGTTGACTGAGGTTAGCACTGACGGCTGGACTGTGGTCTCGTCCATTGATCAGTAGGCCGCCACGCTCGGCCTTGGTCACAGTAGATAAGCAAAGTTTGTAGCGTTTGCACCATGTCTTGGCTGTTGAAAATAAAAAGTCCAATTCTCCTGAGACCAGCTCAAACTCTATCTCTTGGATAGCTTCTCGCTGAGTATCGTCCGTACCATGAACAATCTCTCCATAATCGTAAGCCACCTCAAGACAGTTATTGATATCGTCATTATCATCTTCTATAAGTGATCGCGTGGTACGCTGTACATCAGTCACATACAGTCGGGTCAACTGCTTGGCCAGTTTTTTGAGCTTAAAGTCAGCTATGGCATTGGCTATAGAGGTGTCTTTATAAAGGGTAAGATCAGGCATCAACTCGTTATTATCGAGCATGTCCTGTACTTGCTCATTATCAAGTACCGCATTATGCTCTAAGCGCGCAGCCAAACCATCGCCACCCGCTTTGATCGTCTGCACCCATGTGTCACCTTCTTTGCGAATCCGCAGACCGATACCTGCCTGTGCCAGCTGCTGGTCAGGCGTATCGTAATAGTATGCAGCCAGTTGGGTCACTTGTGAAGATTTGACTTTTGCTTGACGCATCAAACCCTTTAATCGCGACTCTGGTACCAAAAACTTCAGCTCTATCTCTTGCATATTAGCTCCTAACAATTCTGACTGATGGCTCTGATCAATGATTGTGATTAACCGTTATTAGTCTACCATTCTCTGATTATTTAAACTGCAATAAAAAAGCCGCCCTACATCATGTAGGGCGGCTTTTGGTAATAATGAAGTCGTTATTTATAACGAATCAATCATTTGATAAGAGTCTATTTGAACTGATCCATGGTGTTTTTACCGCCACCAGCTTTAAGTGCGTTGTCACCAGAGAAAATCTCTTTGTGATCATCGCCAAGGTCAGAACCAGCCATTGCTTGGTGCTTAACACAAGCGATGCCTTCGCGGATTTCTTTACGTTGTACACCAGCTGCATAAGCAAGCATGCCTTCTTCGCCGAAGTAGCCTTTAGCAAGCTCATGTACGCTAAGCGCCGTCGTGTGATAAGTAGGTAGCGTGATTAGATGATGGAATACACCTGCTTCACGTGAGGCATCTTTTTGGAAGTTTTTAGCCGCTTCATCAGCTGCTTTGTCCAAATCAGTACCATCATAGTCAGCACTCATCAAGTCATCTTTATTGTATGCAGAGATGTCTTTGCCTTCAGTTTCCCACTGTGCGATAACTTGCTTACGGAAGTTTAGCGTCCAGTTAAATGATGGGCTGTTGTTATATACAAGCTTCGCTTTTGGCTGCTGCTCTTTAATACGGTCAACCATCATTTTGATGTGTTCAACGTTTGGTGTTGGTGTTTCGATCCATAGTAGATCTGCGCCGTTTTCTAGAGCCGTTACACAGTCAAGTACAACGCGGTCGATGTTTGTTTCTTCACGGAATTGATATAGACCGTTTTGCAGACGAACTGGACGTACTAGTTTGCCGTTGTGCTTAAGTAAGCTGTCGTTCTCTTTGGCGTTTTCTAAAGTAACTTCTTCCATTTCGATGAAGTCGATGTATTTAGAAGCTAAATCGCCTGGCTCATTTGATACTGGGATTTTTTGGGTAAGTGATGCGCCTTCAGAGTCAGTACGAGCAACGATGATGCCGTCTTCAACACCAAGCTCTAAGAATGCATAACGGATAGCGTTTATCTTAGAGATGAAGTCTTCATGCGGTACTGTTACTTTACCAGCCTGGTGACCACATTGCTTAGCATCAGATACTTGGTTTTCAACCTGAATGGCACAAGCACCAGCTTCGATCATTTGCTTAGTCAATAGGTAAGTGGCTTCTTCGTTACCGAAACCTGCATCGATATCAGCAATGATTGGCACAACATGCGAATCAAAGTTTTCGATTTTAGCTTGGATTTCAGTCGTGTCTTGACCCGCTTCTTCAGCAGCGTTTAGCTCACGGAAGTAATCGTTCAATACTTTAGCATCTGCTTGACGCAAGAACGTGTAGATTTCTTCGATTAGCTTAGGTACTGACGTTTTTTCATGCATTGATTGGTCAGGTAGAGGACCGAACTCAGAGCGCAATGCTGCAACCATCCAACCTGATAGATAGATATACGTTTTAGCAGTAGTGCCAAAATATTTTTTCTTAGCATACATAGTTTGCTGTGCAACAAAACCATGCCAAGCACCTAGAGACTGTGTGTACTGAGACGTATCGTTATCATAGTCTTCCATGTCTTGACGCATGATTTTTGCTGTATATTTTGCAATATCTAAACCAGTTTTGAAACGGTTTTGAGACATCATACGTGCCGCGTCGACTTCACTGATATTCTGCCAGTTGCCGTGTTTTTGCTTTAATTCACGTACTAGATCGATCGCTGATTTATATGCAGTTGACATCTATAGTCTCCTTGGTGGGGTGTAAAAATAAATTGAATGTTGAGATAATAATTTTATTTTGCTAAAGCATTTTATTAGACTAAAAATCGTGTGTTCATATTTGATATTGGCACTGTCGGTATCTTATATAGCGTAAATGTGAGAGTACATAACCAATCAATCTCTTCTTTACCCTAAACAAACTTGGTGACGAATACAACAATATTACTGAACTTGGGAGTTGATAAATAACTGTTAACTTATCTCACTTATGTGTCTTTAAAGCGCTTTAGCATTTAGTAAATAGTGGTGTCATAATTGACCGTAAGAGATGTTACAATGACGATGCCAGCTAGCGGTATTTCATGGCTGATAATACGTCCTAGTCTGCGACCAAATCCTACTGTTAAGTTGAATGTGATCCGCTTATAAAACTCATATTTATCGTCTGCGTTACAATCTCTTTATGGGATTTACTATAACTGCCTTACCAAGATTTATCTAATTTATGATAGTTATCTTTGGTATTTCCATAGGTTATAAACTATATATAACAGTACCTTACATCGACTAAGATGAGTTATACTCAGTATATGTTCGAATAAGTTAGACAGGAATTAGTGAAAATAGGCTGTTATTGGTCGTCACTCGTCATAACAACACCGAAAATACCAAGCTTGTCGAGGTATTTACTCAAAGTCCAAGAGAATTACATATGAATTTGCAGCGGGTTGATTTAAATCTATTAGTCCATTTAGATGTGTTGTTACGAGAAAAAAACGTCACTCGTGCAGCCGAGCAGCTTGGTATCACCCAACCTGCTATGAGCAATATTTTGCGCCGTCTGCGCAAGTTGTTTAATGACCCTCTGTTGGTTCGCTCGTCTGAAGGCATGACGCCGACAGAGCGTGCGCTTGAGTTGCAGCCGCGTATTCGTGAGATATTGGCTGACTTGACGCAAGTGCTAGAGCCGCGTACTGAATTTAGACCCTATAGCACCTCGCGTGTATTTCGTATCATGACCTCAGACTATGCAGAAGCGACCCTAGTGCCTAAACTGGTGAAAGCATTACGTTCTGAGGCACCCAATGTTATTTTGGACTTTTTGACGCCATCAGATGTCTCCTATCGTGATATGGAGCAGGGGCGCGTTGATCTGGCAATTAACCGCTTTAATGAGATACCACAGAGCTTTCATCAGGTGCTGGTATGGCGTGATACCTTTACTTGTTTGCTATCCTCTGACAGCCCTTACGCCAATCGTTTTAACTTAAAAAACTATCTGAAAGCGCAGCATGTTTGGGTATCAAAAACCGGTATGGGTGTGGGCTTTGGGGTAAACCCAGAAAAGTCTGGCGGGCTAGGATCTATCGATCAGGCATTGCAGCGCTTGGGACAAAAACGTCAAATCAGTGTCTTTACTCGTCATTATCAGATGCCAGCCATGCTTGCTGCCAACAAGGATTTGGTAGCAACGCTGCCAACCCGTGTGGCAAGAATGCAGGCCAATAACGACAGTATTAGGATGGAAGAGCCTCCATTCTTTATTCCTGAGTTTGAGCTGACAATGGCGTGGTCACCGTTATTGCAACATCATCCAGCCCATCGTTGGTTGCGCCAACTGATCATGCATGTGGCTCGTCAAATCGTTGATGAAGAAGAAAACCCACCGCAAGAGATACCTGTCATTAATCATTTGTTTTGATCTGATAAAAATATCATAAATCCCCTATGATTATTTATGGGCTACTAAGCTACTATACTATTAGCCACCTCTAGCAATTCTTAACCAGAAAAGCCAACCTAAGCGTTGGTTTTTTTTGGTTCATTAAAACGTCATATATGTGGTGAACTTTGGTAAATGGTTAGCAGTTTTCATACCATCTAACATTTAATTCTCAGGATAAGGGCATGCCCTAATATTTAGACATACTTAATCAAACAGTCACACTCTTAACATCTTCAACACACTTCACAATATATTGTAAAACTCTAAGTAAAATATCTTGTTATGATAATCGCAGTTAAACAATGACCCATCGAAACATTGAGCCATACCTATGGTCATCCGATGGAAGCTCATAATTCAATAAAAGCATTATGATATTTACGATCAACAATACTAAATACATAAGATCAAATAACAAGGACAATAACATGTCAGATATTACTACTATCAACCCAACCACGGGTGAAGAGATTAAAAATTACGATTACATGAGCGTAGAAGAAGTCGATAAGATCGTTGATGCCTCCCATGAAGCTTTCTTAGCGTGGCGTACTGTGAGCCACGAGGAGCGTGGCCGAGCGATTAAATCTATCGGTGATAAGCTAATCGAGCATAAAGAAGAGCTGGCTAAGCTGATGACTGAAGAGCGTGGTAAGCTATATAGTCAAAGCTTGCAAGAGATTGATCTGTGTAAGGCAATCTGCGACTATACTGCTGAAAATGGTATAGAAGCACTGGCCGATGATGTACGTGATATCGAAGGCATGAGAAAAGGACTGGTTAGCTATCAGCCTATTGGTATTATTTATGGTATGCAGCCTTGGAACTTCCCAGCGTATCAGGTATTCCGCTACACCATCGCCAACTTGATGGCGGGTAACAGTGTTTTGCTAAAACACGCTTCTAACGTGACAGGCTCTGGTCTATTGATCGAAAAAATCTTGCATGAGTCTGAACTGCCAAGTGATTTGTTCCGTACTATCATCATTGGTCACGACCAGTCAGAAGACTTAATCAACAACGACAAAGTACGTGGTGTGACGCTTACAGGTAGCGATAAAGCAGGTGTCATCGTTGGTCAACAAGCAGCAAAAGCCATCAAAAAAGCGGTATTAGAGCTTGGTTCAAATGATGCTTTCATCGTGTTAGAGGATGCTGATTTAGATATAGCAGTAGAGACTTGTGCACAAGCACGCCTAATCAATAATGGCGAAACCTGTGTTGCCGCAAAACGCTTCATCGTAGTGGATAGTGTATATGATGAATTCCGCAAGCGTATTGTTGAGAAGTTTGCAGGTACGAAATCTGGTGATCCTATGGATGACAACTCAGACATCGGACCATTGGCTCGTAAAGATCTACAGGAGCAGTTACACGAGCAAGTAGAGCAAAGCGTGGCCAAAGGCGCAACAATCGCAGTCGGTGGTAAAATTCCTGATAGCAAAGGCAGCTTTTATCCAGCCACTATTTTAGAGAACGTTGAGAAAGGTCAACCTGCTTATGATGATGAGTTATTTGGCCCTGTAGCTTCGCTCATTCGTGCAAAAGACCAAGACGATGCTTTACGTATCGCTAACGACAGTCGTTATGGATTGGGCGGTGCAATCTTCTCAAAAGACACAGACAAAGCAGTACGTTTAGCACGTGAAGAGTTTGACACTGGTATGGTCTATATCAATGGTTATGGTCTGGCCAATCCTGCATTGCCATTCGGTGGCGTCAAAAACTCAGGCTATGGCCGTGAGCATGGCGGCTTCGGTATTAAAGAGTTCGTCAACATTAAAGCGGTTCATGTCTTTTAATGACAGCTGATATTGCTGATAGATATTAATATGGTCGTTATTAGATGACCATTGAATAAAAAAGCCCAGTCACTCGTTATGAGTTGGCTGGGCTTTTTCATGTAAAAGTGTCATACGTGTTGGAACTGGGTTCGAGCTAATTTATCGTGCTCTAATGCCAATCTAAGCGTTCATAAAAAGCTGTAATGGCAAGGCTGGCAAGTAACTTGTCTTAATTTCGTTGCAGGTTTCATTGCTAACTTCGTTACTAGTATCAAGTAACAATACTTTATTTGCCAATAGCAAAATTGTCCATGGTAGCAATTGATGCTCAAGCTTCTGCACACGTGCTTGTAGGCTATCAGCCGTCTCTGTTTGATTGATCTCTAACAGCGCTTGGGTCAAAACAGCGCCCGCATCGAGCTCAGCAGTGACGACATGAATACTACAACCATGATGACGCTCACCTGCTTGTATCGCTCGCTGATGGGTATCAAGCCCCTTGTAAACAGGCAATAGAGAAGGGTGCAAGTTAATCATGGGCGCTGGCGCATTGTCGATGAATGCGCCACTTAATACACGCATAAATCCAGCCAACACAATCAGATCGGGTTGCCAAGCTGTTAGTTGCTCGCTGGCATGAGTTTCAAAAGTTTTGATACCCATACGTTTGCCGTTAGCAACGTGTGACAGTACCGCGACTGGAATATTAGCCTCATTGGCACGCGTGATGGCATAAGCGTCATCACGATTGCTAATGACACCTACTATTTCAATCGGTAGAGCGCCTGCTTGCATGGCATCTATCAATACTTGCAAATTACTACCACTGCCTGATACCAGAACGGCAATACGTAATGGTTTGATAGGTTGATTTGACGTATCAGATACCATTAACGGTACACCACTGCATCCGCTTCGCGTGTGACCATTTCGCCTAACTGCCATGCTTTTTCGCCAGCGTCATTCAATATATTGATAGCCGCTTCAGCTTTGTCTTTAGGCACGACAATCACAAAGCCAACACCGCAGTTGAATGTGCGGTACATTTCACTCTGCTCGATGTTACCTTGGGTTTGTAGCCAAGTGAATAGCTCTGAGAACTGCCAGCTGGCTGTATCAATGCTTGCTGCTAGCGTTTCAGGTAGTACGCGAGGTAAGTTATCTGTTAAGCCGCCACCAGTGATATGCGACATGGCATGAAGCGCTGAGCTACCAAGGGTGTCTTGTAGCACTTTGATGGCTTTAACATAGATGCGAGTAGGAGCCATCAATGCATCTTGAATAGGCTGACCGTCTAGCTGTTCATCGCTAGTCGTCACATCAATACCGCTAACCTCGATGACCTTACGTACCAATGAGTAACCGTTAGAGTGTGCGCCACTAGAAGCCAGTGCGATCAATACATCACCTTCTGCGACATTTTCACCAGTAACCACTTCTGCTTCTTCAACCACGCCGACACAAAATCCAGCTAGGTCATAGTCATCGTCTTGATACATACCTGGCATTTCAGCGGTTTCGCCGCCAATAAGGGCACAGTTAGCGAGCTTACAGCCATCGCCAATACCTGTCACGACAGTCGCTGCTACATCGACATCGAGCTTACCCGTTGCATAGTAATCTAAGAAAAATAGTGGCTCTGCACCGCAAACCAACAAATCGTTGACGCACATGGCAACCAAGTCGATGCCGATCGTGTCATGACGATTGAGCTGTAGGGCCAATTTGAGCTTGGTGCCCACGCCATCAGTGCCCGAAACCAATAATGGAGATGTATAACCTGTTGGGATACGGCATAGTGCACCGAAACCGCCCAGTCCACCCACGACTTCAGGACGAGTAGTGGCTTTTGCCACGGACTTGATTCGCTGAACCAAAGCATCGCCTGCATCGATATCAACGCCGGCATCTTTGTAGCTTAAAGAAGGCTTGTTACTCATGGTCATCTCACAAATTTTATAGGGAATGAAGGTCTATCAGTAGAAAAGCTGGTCGGTTGTGTTAATTGCGCACATAGTGGGCGCATTATACCCAAAAACAGACCCTACTCGCAAAGCAACTTACGAATATTTGGCTGATATTTAGTGCAGACTTGCCTTAAGTAGCAAATAAGTTGCTTAGAAACAAAAAATGACGGATTTTTTATCGTACTCTGCGATAATGAAACGCTAAATTTATCGTTAAATGTTGCCTAAAATAGTTGTTTAAATATTCTTATTCGCTAAGTTTTAATTTAATAAAGCAGATTATCTACCAATAAGAGCAATGGATACCTTTTAGAGAGCGATGCATTTAATGAATCACTGATGACGATTGTGCTTTATTGTGTGGCAGATTTTTTATCTTGTATTAATTTCAACGCGGTATTTTTCTAAATCAGCTTAATCTAGGACTACTTGTCATGATAAAACAACCAATAGATATCTTTTTCCGGCGTTTATTTATTGTCGTTGCCTTAGTTGTGGCTCTGGTTTTACTGTATTTGATGCTGCCTGTTATCGTGCCATTTGTTGTAGCGTTTATGCTGGCTTATCTATTCAACCCGTTGGTAAAGCGACTGTCAAAATATATCAAGCGTTGGATGGCGATTATCATTGTTTATGCCACCATTACCTTGGGAATGGCGTTGTTACTCTGGTGGTTAGTACCAACATTGTGGCATCAGCTACAAGCCGCTTGGGACTATTTGCCCAAGATATTTAATTGGTATAACCAAGTGGTGCGTGATTGGCTTGTTAACAATACCCGTATTCGACTGCCCGAATTAGAATCCAAAGCCTTTTCAGAGACGCTCGTGGACTATATGCAGACGAATTATGAGTTTGCTGATGCTAGCACTATGATGAGCCAAATACTGACTTCCAGTATGAATTTTATCAATAACGCAGGTCTCATTGTGTTGGTGCCTATTCTGACCTTTTATTTCTTATTTAATTGGGATCAGCGTTTGAAGACATGGAAGATGGCAATACCCACTGCTTACTGCCAACAAGTCATTGAAATAGTCAAAGAGTGTGATTTGGCCTTGATGGCGTTTATCAAAGGTCAGTTTTTGGTGATGGTGTTACTAGGTGCTATCTATGCGATACAGCTGCAGCTCATTGGATTAGAGCTTGGTCTGATCATTGGTATGGTAGCAGGTATTGCCAGCTTCGTCCCTTACTTAGGTTTTGGTATTGGGTTCATCGCGGCGATCATTGCCTGCTTATTTCAGTTTGGATTAGATTGGACTTACCTGTCCTTGATTGTTGGTGCGTTTTTAGTAGGACAAGCCGCAGAAGGTTATATTCTGCAGCCATTACTACTTGGTGATAAGATTGGTCTATCACCGCTATGGGTGATATTTGCCGTATTGGCAGGGGCCAGTTTGTTGGGTTTCGTAGGAATGTTGATCGCGCTGCCGGTGTCCGCTGTGCTGAATGTATTGTTTCGCCATGCATATGCATACTATCGTACGACTGACTTTTATAAAGGTCGTAAGCAGTTGTTACTGTTTGAAAATAAATAAATGCGCTAACTCCTAACATGCCCAGATAGACAGAGTGCAGATAGGAATAATGCAGCGATGGAGTAATGATTGACAAGGCTTAGTAGGTAAAAGACTTGTCAGTCATTTTGTAAATATGTTATATATAGGCGCAGTATCAAAGGTATGCGCTATTACAGTGATATTTTTACGTACCCTAGTGACATATATACTTATACAGGTTTTGAAAATAAAATATATGGTTGCTATGTTCCTCATTTTAAGCTTCAGAATCTAAATGATGACATGCCCTTAAATTGCACCAGATTTTATGCCCAGTAATACTGACGCTAGCTCATATTGATTTATTTTACTTTTATCTTTTTATTTTTATTGCAATACGCAAAACGAGTTGATGATTCATGGCAGAAGCACAGCTAAGTCTCAACCTAGACATTAAGCATGATGCAAGTCTCAGCGACTTTGCAGGTCCCGGTTGGATGTCGATTATTGATGCAGTGCGGCAACTTCATGTCGGCCTGATTGGTCAGCTATACCTGTTCGGTAGTCCTGCGACGGGTAAGTCTCATCTGCTGTCTGCTATCTGTGAGTCGTTTATTGAGATGGACAAATCTGCGATTTGTTTGTCCCTTAATGAGCTGATCCAAACCGATGTGCATGTACTATCGTCTTTAGAGAATTTTGATCTCATCGCGATTGACGATTTAGAGGTGCTTGAGCAAAGCAGCCAATGGCAAGAAGCGTTGTTTCATCTGATCAATCGTAGCCGTGAAGGGCAGCGTCAACTGTTGTTTGCCGCCAATAAGCCCGCCGATGATTTGCCTTTTCAGCTGAGGGATTTATTAACTCGTTTGGCACAAGCACCTACTTTTAAAGTGCCTACTGGTCACGATTTAGCAGATCGTCAGGCATTATTACAGTCTATCTTGCGGCGTCGTGGTTGGCAGTTTGATGATCGAATCCTCAATCATTTGCTGACAGAAGGCCCTCACCGTATCGGTGCGATGATGGAAGTGCTCAATTATATCCAGCCGATGTTCTCTAACCTTGGACGTAGCAATATATCTAAAGCAGTGATTAGCGATGCGCTACGTACCATCGACGAACAAACATTGGCAGCAGAGCTTGCTGACATCGCTCAAGAGACACAAGTGGATAGCGATTCGGCTATTCAAGACCAACATACGATGCCACTTGATTTTTAATCTGTCGCGCTAGCTGTCTCTGTGTTGAGTTGAATCAACGATAGTAGGAATCTAGTAGCGAGAACACCAATCCTTTCATCCAATATGCTTTTACTATTAACGGAATAATTTATGAAATCGAATGCTTCTTTGTTAAAAAAATTGACCATTGGATCACTGTTGGTCGGTGCTACTTCGGTCTCTATGCTGTCACAAGCCGCAGTGACATTATTGGTCGATGATCATATCAAAGTAACCGCTATCAATGGGCAAGAAATTCAACAGAGTGCTTTTCAGCCATTGACAAAGACTTTCACTCTCGAGCCGGGTCAACACGCTATCACAGCTAAATATGATCGCTTGTACAACTTGGCTCGTGATGAGCATGACTATTTGCGTTCAGGTAATGTCAGTGTGACGGCACAATTGGCTGACAATCAAACCTATCGTTTGACGATGCCCGATCAGCCAGAAGATTATGAGACTGCTAGAGACTATGCTAAACAGCCAACGCTCGCCGTACAGCAAAACAATACCATCATTGCCAGTCAGCAAGGTATGGCTGGCAACCAGAGTGGCTTGTTTTCAGGATTGGGTAAAGCATTGGGCGGCGTATTCGGCGGTGCAGGTGATGCAGAACTACAAAACCAACGTGCGATTGCCGCCATAGGCCAGCCAGCAGCTACTGCCTCAAGTAATGTAAGCATGGCAGCAGTAGCGCCTATGAAACAGGCTACGAGTGTGAATACCTCTACCAATACGTTAGATACATTTATGCAGATTTGGCTACAAGCAACACCTGCTGAACGTGAAAAAATGCGTCAATGGATGCAAAAGTAGATCAGAGGTCTATAAGAGACTGATCATAAAAAAGCACCCAGTTGGGTGCTTTTTTATTGTCTAAATTTTGTTTTAGTATTCACTTAGTTTAGAGTTGCTTCGCTTAGATTTACTGACTTAGATAGATTTAACTGGTATTAACCTAAAAATGCGTTGTACATCCACACCAGTTTTTCTTGTTCTTGTACATAAGCATCTACCAAGTCAGCTGATCCTTGATCTTCGCTTTCTGCAGCGAGCGATGATACCTGACGCTGCTCTGTAATCAAGGCTTGCAACCCAGTGACCACGCCTTTGACACAGCTTGTGCCATCTTTAACGTTCTTATCTTCACTGATACTGGTATGCTGCGTGAAATCACTATAAGCGTGGAGTGGCGTACCACCCAAAGTTAGGATACGTTCAGCGATTTCATCGATTTGAAGTTGTAGTGATGTATATAGCTCTTCAAATTTTGGATGCAAGGTAAAGAAGTGCTCACCTTTTACGTTCCAATGGTAGCCACGTACGTTCAAATAAAACACGTGATACGTTGATAATAGATTGTTTAATTGTGCGATGACTTCGCTCATGTCTGCTTTTTCTAGACCGATCTGGTTAGTAGCGTTATTAGTATTACTCATAGTATTGTCCTTATAGTGTGAGTGTTATTATGCGAGATTAAATAAAGAAGCGCCGTAGCTGTACTAAGTCGAGATCATAATTAATTTTTTTTAATTGTGATTCTATTAGCATCAGCTGTCTTTCTTCTTTTGATGCCTATAATAATAGCAAACTATTATTAATAAGTTAAATTTAATAAATACAATTTTATAATTGGTTTTATAAAACTATAATTGGCTTCCTCTACCATTACTATAAATGATAGAGAAATGCTTACCTCTATTATGCTGGTGGCTGCAAGTTTTCAGGGTTCAGACCTTTAGAAGGAATCACTTCTAATAAATGCTGACGTACTGTATCGATCGGGAATTTCTGCGCTTTCAGACGTTTAGGAACGATTTGACTGCCTTGTTGACCCTTTAGCTCAAACATCATAAAAATATAGTCGTCAGTCTCATCCCAGCTTTTGATAGCAGTCCATGGAATAACGGCTTGCTGCATGCTACCAGCTCGCATTTGCATACCACGCATTTGCGAGTTTTTCATCATATCAGGCTGATTGCTTGGCATCGCCATGACGAGGCCATGTTTTTGTACGCCGAGCTTCATTTGGCGCATCTCATCTGGCATCTCTTGATCGGCCACTTGTTTTTCGAACTCTCTTTTTACGTACCACTTAAAACCTAAAGTACGAGCTAATAGATAAATCACCACACCAGCGAGCATCAACCAAAAGATGATGGTTGAATAGCCTGTCACAAAGATAAGTCCTGCAATAGCAAGTACCACAACCACTGCCATGATGATCCATTCTTTATTCTTAAAGCTTGATAGACCAAAAGAGGGACTGGCACTGGCAAACAATTCATACTGTGCTTGATGAAATTCAGCCTCAGTTATGTTTAAGGCGACAGGTTGGAGCGTATAAGGGTACAAGGCCATAAAGGTTTCTCAAATACTTAGATTAAAAGTGTTGGATTTAAATCGCCAAAGCGGAGCGGCAATGCTGTACTTGGCTGAAAGTAAAAAAAGGTATGCGCTTATCTTACCGAAAAGTACCCCTAAATGAAACATATAAGCCGTTCTGTTCGCTGTTAGAGGCGATATTAATGATTTTAATAAAGAGGGGCTAAACTTATGGGCGCGAGCTAAGCGTAAAGATAGGTGTTTTAGGCTAATATAATGGACGACAGACAATGAAGGTCATCAATGAAAATGCAAACAGCAGAGGTCAAAACATGGTCAAATCTGCTGCGTCTTGGTATTATAGCGGCTACAAGACATATTGATGCAAAACATAGCGGTGCATGCGCTAGGTAATTATTAATAATATTTTTCAACCCTTTTACTCACCTTTAGTGTTACAGGCAACTATTATGATTGATGCAAAACTCTTACGCGGCGATTTAATCGACTTACAACAGCAACTGGCCACTCGTGGTTATGCACTTGACATGGATTTTTGGCAAACAGTTGAGTCAGAGCGTAAATCTTTGCAGATCAAGACTGAAGAGTTGCAGTCGCGCCGTAATGCGGGTGCCAAGCAAGTAGGTGCGCTAAAAAAATCAGGCGAAGACGCCAGTGAGCTATTGGCTGAGATGCAAAGTGTCAGCGGTGAGATTAAAGCTGCTGAAGATGAACTGCGCACTTTGCAGGAACGCATCACCAAAGCTGGCATGCAAATCCCTAATATTCCAGCAGCCGATGTGCCAGTGGGTACCTCAGAAGATGACAATGTAGAAGTGCGCAAGTGGGGTACGCCTCGTACGTTTGATTTTGAGATTCAAGATCACACTTATATTGGCGAGACACTTGGTATGCTTGATTTTGAAGCGGCGACCAAGCTGACTGGCAGTCGCTTTAATGTGCTAAAAGGGCAGTTGGCGCAGATGCATCGTGCATTGATTCAGTTCATGCTCAATACGCACACTATGAAGTACGGCTATCTTGAGACCTATGTGCCTTATATTGTGAATTCAGACAGCCTCAAAGGTACAGGGCAGCTGCCAAAGTTTGAAGATGATTTGTTTAAGCTAAAAAACCATACTAATAACGAAGACATGGACTTTTATCTTATTCCAACCGCTGAAGTGCCAATGACCAACTTGGTACGTGGCGAGCGATTGGACATTAGCGAGCTACCACTTAAGTTTACCGCGCACACGCCTTGTTTCCGTAGTGAGGCGGGCTCTCATGGTCGTGACACTCGTGGCCTGATTCGTCAGCATCAGTTTGAAAAAGTTGAGATGGTCAATATTGCCACGGCTGAACAATCTGATGAGTTGCTAGAAGCAATGACTGGACAAGCCGAATATATCTTGCAGCAATTAAACCTACCATATCGCACGGTGCAGCTATGTACAGGTGATATGGGCTTTGCGGCACAAAAGACTTATGACATCGAAGTCTGGTTACCGAGCCAAGATACCTATCGCGAAATCTCTAGCTGCTCTAACTGTGGCGACTTCCAAGCGCGCCGCATGGGCACACGTGTCAAAGACGGCAAGCAAACCAGCCTAGTACACACGTTGAATGGTTCAGGTTTGGCAGTTGGTCGTACGCTATTGGCCGTCATGGAAAACCATCAAAACGCAGATGGTAGCATCACGATTCCAGAAGTATTGCGTCCGTTTATGGGCGGTGCTGAGACTATTTCAGTTTAAATGGTTATTTTGCTGTAATGATTTACAACGTATTACTGTGGGTATTTTGATAAAATTGATATAAATTACTGTGAAATACTCACCGCTAAGCCATGCCATTTTTTGGCGTGACTTGCATCAAATATGTTAATATTGCACTTTAACTTTATAGCCAACACGGTAAGGGCGCATTTTGCGTCCTTATTTTATTAGCCTTTGAGTAAACTCTCCTCTTATCAGCCATACCCCTCATTTGAATATTAGGACACTCTATGCCAGCTCCAATTAGCGAACGTAAATTAGCCAATGCCATTCGTGTACTGTCGTTTGACGCGGTACAAAAAGCCAACTCTGGTCATCCAGGTGCTCCGATGGGCATGGCTGATATTGCTGAAGTTCTGTGGCGCAAGTTTTTGAAGCACAACCCAACCGATCCACAGTGGCACAACCGTGATCGCTTTGTACTGTCAAACGGCCATGGCTCAATGCTTATTTACTCATTGCTGCATTTATCTGGCTATGACGTCAGCGTTGATGATCTTAAGGGTTTCCGTCAGTTGCACTCAAAAACCCCAGGTCATCCTGAGCTTGGCTATACACCAGGTGTCGAGACGACTACTGGCCCACTAGGTCAAGGTATTGCTAATGCCGTTGGTTTTGCAATTGCAGAAAAAACTTTAGCCGCGCAGTTCAATCGTGACGGCCACAACATCGTTGACCACAACACCTATGCATTCTTAGGCGATGGTTGCTTGATGGAAGGTATCAGTCATGAAGTTTGCTCGCTAGCTGGCACGTTAGGTCTTGGTAAGCTGGTCTTCTTCTATGATGACAATGGCATCTCTATCGACGGTAATGTCGAAGGCTGGTTTACTGATGATACGCAAGCGCGTTTTGAGTCTTATGGCTGGCAGGTTATCAAAGTAGATGGTCATGATGCTGATGCGATTACTCAAGCAACTGAACAAGCGCTTAAAGAGACTACTAAACCAAGTCTTCTGATTTGCAAAACGACGATCGGCGCGGGTAGCCCGAACAAGCAGGGTCTAGCAGCCAGTCATGGTGCCCCGTTAGGTGATGAAGAAATCGCCTTGACTCGTGATGCATTGTCTTGGAAACATGCTCCATTTGAATTAGATGATGAAATCTATGAAGCGTGGGATGCCAAAGCCAAAGGCGACGTACAACAAAAGAACTGGGATGCGGACTTTGACGCTTATAAAAAAGCCTATCCAGAACTAGCATCTGAGCTATTACGCCGTCTAAATGGTGATTTGCCTGCTGACTTTGATAACCAAGCACAAGCCTATATTCAGCAAACGCAAGAAGCGGGCGGCGATGTTGCTAGTCGTAAAGCCAGTCAAAATGCTATCAATACTTTGCAGCCACTATTGCCAGAATTGCTAGGCGGTTCAGCGGATCTAGCTGGCTCAAACCTGACACTATTCAAAGGCGCTAAAGGCATCGAAAAAGATGCTGACGGCAACTATATCTATTACGGCGTACGTGAGTTCGGTATGACCGCGATTGCTAATGGTATCGCACTCCATGGCGGCTTTATCCCTTACGTAGCGACGTTCCTTATGTTTATGGAATACGCACGTAACGCGGTACGCATGGGCGCATTGATGAAGCAGCGCGTCATCCATGTCTATACGCATGACTCTATCGGTCTGGGTGAAGATGGCCCAACGCATCAGCCAGTTGAGCAATTGACTAGCCTACGTACTACGCCAAACCTACGTACATGGCGTCCGTGTGATGCGACTGAATCTGCGAGTGCTTGGGTAGAAGCAATTAAGTCTGAAAACAACCCATCAGCGTTGATCTTTAGCCGTCAGAGCTTGCCACATCAAGCACGTGATAGCGAGCAAGTAGCGAACATCACTAAAGGTGGTTATGTACTTGCGAAAGAGCAGGGCGAGCTACAAGCTATTATCATCGCAACTGGTTCAGAAGTTGGCCTAGCGATGGAAGCATACGAGACGCTTAGCGCGAATGGTGTTGGCGTCCGTGTGGTTTCTATGCCATGTGCTGAGATTTTCGCCGAGCAAGATGCTAGCTATCGCGAAGCGGTATTGCCTGCCAATATTCGTGCTCGCGTCGCAGTAGAAGCGGCGCATGTAGATTACTGGTATAAGTTCGTTGGTCTAGATGGCAAAGTCATCGGTATGACGACTTATGGTGAATCTGCACCTGCCAGTGATTTGTACAAAGAGTTTGGTATTACAACTGATGCTGTGGTCGAAGCGGTAAATAGTTTGGTGTAATTTTGAACTAAAAACCGTTTGTAAGACAGCACATATAAGATAGACTGAATGCGTTCAGTCTATCTTTTTTTTGGATAAAATTATGAGTGTGGCTTTATATCTCGACTTAGAAAGTCATAAAGGGAAAGGTGTTTATCAAGAAGTGCTGGTTGCACATATTGAGGATATTAAACGCATAGTAAGAGAATGCGAGCCTTTAAAAAAATATGGTGAAAATTTAACTAAAGCAATCTCTATAGATGTAGAAAAACCTACAAGGAAGATAAAAGATAGTCTTTTTAAATCATTATTCACTAAGATGAGCATTAAAAATAATAATCTTAATTTCGCTTCAATAAAACAGCGCGTAGAAGAATGTAATGGGTTTAGCACTCATGAGGTGCTATCTTCAAACCGATTTGAAGAACTAAATTTTAAACTATGGGATTTGTTTGCTCTCAGTGTCTGTAATGATCATCTATTATGTTTATTGAATCGAGGCGAATTGACAGTAGTTGAATATAGTTCTTTTTTTACAAATATAGGGATGCAAGTTTCATCTATAGACCAATCTTACTATCACCCCTTTTACCATGAAGTATATTATGTTGATGAAATAACAAGAATGGGTGAGTATGAGCAAATAATTATCAAGGATCAGTTGTATCCGACTATTATGTTTGGTGAATTACAGTTTTCGAGGGGTGGAGTAAGTGTCTACAATCACCCATGCATAGATAAATACTTGGCTGAAAAAAGCGATATGTATTTCACCAATCGCCGAAATAACCGATTATGTCATGACTTATCTCATGGTTGGGGACATAATTCGCGCTGGAGAACAGACTTTGTCAGAAATTACGAGACAGAAAAAGAATGGAAATTCAACGTAGATGGAGAAGTAGATCTTTCAAGTGCTGAAAGCTACAAACAGCATTATCAGCAGTATAATGATGAGATACCAGTATCTGTATCAGCTGCGAAAGAGTTATTAGTTAATCGGTGTTTTATACACAAAAATATTATTCCACAAGAAATACAATCAGACTTATTTCCTTATGATTGGTATATAGACATTACTAAAGATAATTTTAATTATGTGCAATGGTATAAAACGCTTTTATAAGTGTGTTTATTATCTAATAAAGTAGGACTAACTATAATATGTCCCTAAAATCCAGCTTTAAAGGTTTCCTGGGTGAAACCGTTATCAATGTAGCCATGTGGTTAAAACTAGAAAAAGATGTTTATCACCGCTTAAACGCTATTACCTTGCCAAGAGACAATGGTGGCAGTACCCAAATCGATCATATTATCGTCTCTGTATACGGCATCTTTGTCATCGAAACCAAAAACTATAAAGGCTGGATATATGGTAGCGAAAAGCAAAAGCAGTGGACACAAGCCTTTCCAAATGGGAGTAAATTCAAATTCCAGAACCCACTGCGCCAAAATTATCTGCACATTAAGACGCTTGCCGATTTATTAGGGTTGGAGCTGAGCTACTTTCATTCGATGATTGCTTTCATCGGTGAGTGTGAGTTAAAGACCCGTGATGAGTTGCCTGAACACGTATTGACGAGTGGGATGGTGTCTTATGTGAAGAAGAAGCAAGATAAGATACTGACTGAAGACGAGGTTAAGTACATCGTTGAGCAGATTAACAGTAATAGATTTAGCAAATCTTGGCGCACTAACAGAGAGCATAAAGCCTATCTAAAAGATAAGCATAGCCTCTCAAACAAACAGCTTAGTGGTAACGCTAATGATAAACCATTTGCTAAAGTGGCTAATAAGCCTACACCCGCGCCGATAGCAAAAGAGCCCGCTAAACGACCCACGCTGAAAAGTAGAGAAGTGCTGCGATGGTCGGGTCAGACTGAGATTGAATCTAGCGAGTTACTAACTGACAATATGAATACTCAGCAGACAAACATACCATATGATATGGCTAATAAAGTGTTTCTTACACCGTTTGAAGTTATAAATCTTGAGTTATCGGGCAATGATTTTAAAACGGCTGAATGTGAGATTATCACGTCTAATAGCACCAATCTTAAAGCTGTTGAGCAAACAAGTCATACTGCTGTGGCAGCGCAAATACCAACCTGTCCGAGATGCAACGGCGAGATGGTTGAACGCACTGTAAAAAAAGGCGCACGACAAGGTCAGGCCTTTTATGGGTGCGCGCAGTTTCCTAAGTGCCGAGGCGTAGTAAATACAGCTTAGCTATTAGTCCTCTTATCCATAGATTTCTTCCAAGCGTAAACAAGCCACCAATCGACCATCCCATTCGCGCAGTTGTGGCTCTATTTCGCTGCATTGCTGCTTGGCATATGGACAACGTTTATGCAGTGCACAGCCACTTGGCGGGTTAAGCGGACTTGGTAGCTCACCTTGTAGCGTCAAATCATTTTTATGACCATTTACCGTTGGGGCAGCAGCCAATAGGGCGATGGTATAGGGGTGTTTTGGCGCATTATAAATCGCTTCTTTCGGGCCGTGTTCGACCGCTTGACCTAAATACATCACCATCACATCATCAGCGACGTGGCGTACGACCGATAAATTGTGCGAGATAAAGACGTAAGCGGTGCGATACTCATCCTGCAAATCCATAAATAGATTTAAGACTTGCGCTTGGATTGATACATCGAGTGCAGAAGTCGGTTCATCAGCGACGACAATTTTAGGATTGAGCATCATCGCGCGGGCAAGGGCAATACGTTGGCGTTGACCCCCTGAAAACATATGTGGATAGCGGCCTGCATGTTCGGGACGTAGACCAACATTTCTCATCATCTCGTTGATTTTGTCACGCTTTTCTTCTTTAGAGAGTTTCGTATGAATATCCAATGGTTCCGTCAACTGATAGCCGATAGTATGGCGCGGATTTAAGCTACCATAAGGGTTTTGGAATACCATTTGAATTTCGGTACGCAGCTCTTTTAGCGCCTTTCTACTATAGCCAGTGGTGCCTTCATCGTTGATAAATAGCTCACCATGAGTAGGCGCTTCGATCAGCGTCAGCTGGCGGGCAAGGGTTGATTTACCGCAGCCTGACTCACCAACGACGGCCAATGTCTTGCCAGCTTCGAGCTCGAACGAGATACCATTGAGGGCTTTTACGTATGCTTTTGCTTTGCCCAGACCTTGTGATACTGGGTAGTGCTTGTGTAAATTATCTGCTTTTAAGACCACTTTGTTACTCATACTTGGGACTCCAAAGTAGCAGCGTGAGAGGTAGAGTTTCGAGAAGAAGGATCAGCATGAATACAGCGTACCTTGCCAGTAGGTGTATCTAAAATAGGCGGTGGTACTTCACAAGTGGGCTCCTTGTATGGGCAGCGCGGGGACAGTAGGCAACCACTTGGGCGATCGTATTGACTTGGTACGACCCCTGGTAAGCTATTCAATCTATCTTGACCGATAGCGAGCTCTGGGATGGCTTGCAGTAATGCTTCAGTATAAGGGTGAGCAGGATGTTGAAAAATCTCTGGCACCGTACTGGTTTCAACCACTTGTCCGGCATACATGACCGCGACATCACGTGAGTTCTGTGCGACCAGTCCCAAGTCATGAGTGATCAATACCATCGCCATTTGCTTTTCGCGTTGCAATCGGCTCAGCAAGTCCATGATTTGCGCTTGTACGGTGACATCCAGAGCTGTAGTCGGTTCATCGGCTATCAGTAGTTTTGGCTCACAAGCAATCGCCATCGCAATCATAACCCGTTGGCTCATACCACCTGATAGTTGATGCGGATATACCTTTAGACGATTCTTGGCATCGGGCATCTCAACCAACTCTAGCAGTTCTAATATGCGCGTCTGTACTGCGGCGCCTCGCAAACCGAGATGCTTGCGTAGTACTTCGCCCAGTTGCATTTCAACGGTGAAACTTGGATTTAGGCAAGACATCGCATTTTGAAAAATCATAGAGATATCTTTACCAATGATGCCGCGCTTCTCTTTGGCTGGCATGCTAAGCATGTCTTTGTTATCAAACATTACTCGCTGTGCGCGGACTGTCGCAGAGGGTGGCAACAGTCCCATTAGCGCCATCATAGTGACGGATTTTCCTGAGCCAGATTCACCCACGACAGCGATGACTTCACCTTGTGTAATCTTTAACGACACATCATCGACTGCACGAAAGGCGCGTATCCCTTGACCGAAAGTAACTGAAAGATTTTCGATATCTAATAACAATGGAGATTCTTTTTTTGATGCGCCATTCATAGAGGTATGATTGATAGGCGTTTTAATTAATGGTTCAGTCATGTTATGTCACCTGCTTTAATTTGGGATCTAGTGCATCTCGTAAGCCATCACCAGTCAAGTTAATCGACAGAGCAGCTAAGAAAATAGCGACACCCGGCCAAATAGCGAGCCAAACATTACTTTGAATATATTGGCGTGCCGTACCTAGCATCGCACCCCATTCAGCATCAGGTGGCTGTACGCCAAAGCCTAAGAAACCAATCGCGCCTGCTTCTAAAATAGCAGAAGAGAAAATCATAGTCGCCTGTACGATGAGCGGTGCCATACAGTTGGGCAAAATAGTGATAAACAATAAGCGCAGTACGCCCGCACCCATTACCTGCGAGGCAATAAAGTACTCACGTTGTAGCTCTACCATCGCAGTGGCACGAGTCAGCCGAATAAAAGGTGGTGTACAGACCAGTGCGATCGTAATAATCGTATTGGTCATAGAAGGCCCTAAGATAGCGGCAATGATGATGGCCAATAGCAAGCTCGGATAGGACATCAAGATGTCATTGACCAGCATGACGGCCTTGCCCCAGACCTTTGGCCAAAACGCAGCGCTTAACCCGAGTGAGATACCAACTAACATTGCAAGCGTCGTGGCGCTTAGACCGATAAACAATGAGTAACGCGCGCCATACATCACCCGGGACAGCGTATCTCGACCAGCATCATCAGTGCCGAGCCAAAACATCGTATTGCCACCATCTAGAAAGGCAGGTGGCAATTGCTCTTGACCGGTGAATAATTCATAAGGGTCATGGGGAGCAATGGTAGGCGCGAGTATGGCAATAAGCACCATCAAAGCCAGTACAATAAAACCAAGTACCGCGCCTTTGTTACGACAAAATGTCGATAGAAACAGCTGCCAAGACGAGGGCGGCGTGAGAGCCGCAAGCTTAAGATCAGAGGGAACAGCAGAAGGCTTCATGAGCATTTCCTATAGTGGCTAACGCGTTACAAGTATGTAGAGTCCTATTTCTAGCAACCATTCCTAGCAATCATTCAGGAATGTGCTGAAAACGACTCAAAACCATGCAATCACTATTCGTCACTACTTATAATATGAGTATTTATCAATGTTAGATTAAGAAGTATGTCGAATACGTGGGTTGATAAGACCATACAAAATATCAATAAATAAACTAACCAAAATCAAGGCAGTGGCGACCAGTAAAATACCGTTCTGTACGATAGGATAATCACGAGTGAAAAATCCATCAAGTAGCCAATTACCAACGCCTGGCCAACTAAAGATGGTCTCGGTAATAATCGCACCCGCGAGTAATGTTGCCATCTGTAGGCCAACGACCGTAACCACTGTAATTAAGGCATTGCGCATCACGTGTACCAAAATTACGCGGCTTGGTGATAAGCCTTTGGCTCTAGCCGTACGTACATAGTCTTCATCCAGTACTTCTAGCATCGCCGAGCGCGTCATCCGTGCAATCATTGCAAGTGGAATAGTCGATAAGGCAATAGAGGGTAAGATAAAGTGTTTGACCACGTTCCAAAAAGCACCAGGCTCTCCTGATGTTAGGGAGCCGAGTAACCATGAGCCGTATAAGGGCTGCACATCTAAAAACTGTGCGACAGAGATCACCCCAGCGACAGGTAACAAGCCTAAATAGTGAGCGAATATCCCTGTGAGGATTGGCCCTAATAAATAGATAGGCATAGAGTACCCTGCCAGCGCACCTGACATGAGGGTGTAATCAATCCAAGTACCACGTCGCAGCGCGGCAAAGATGCCCAAGCTCACGCCAATGACACTAGCAATAACAATGGCGCATAGAGCTAGCTCTAAGGTTGGAACGAAATGGGCAAAGAAATCTTGTAAGACTGGGGTTCGAGTACGAAAAGACTCGCCAAAATCACCCGTCAAGATGCCAGTCAGATAATCCCAATATTGGGCTACAAGAGGTTTGTCTAATCCCAGCCGCTCTAGGGCGCGAGCATGTAGCTCTGGATCGACCATACGTTCGCCCATCATAATCTCGACCGCATCTCCAGGCACGAGACGAATCAGAGTGAAGGTCGATAGCGTTAAGCCAAGATAGACAGGAATGAGAATAGCGATTCGACGCAGAATATAAAGTAGCATGGGCTGCTCAATAGTTGTGATTCAATGATAAGAGTGTTTGCGATGGTGAGAGGGTCCGCGACAAGGCGTTTAATGCAGATGAATACGGCTGGTGCAGGAAGTCTGACCCAGCCGAATATAAATTAAACCATTATGTATGTCGTATCGAACGTAATCAGTAAGGGCTATTCGACCTTGACACCATCGAAACGTATTGAGCCAAGTGGGCTGATTTTATAATCGACCACGTTTGGTGCGGTGAATACGGTCACAACAGAATGCGCCATCGTCGTCCAAGGTAGCTGCTCTTTGAATATTTGCTGCGCTTGTACATATTCATTCACGCGCTCATCTTGATTGTTAATCTGACGGGCATTGGTGACTAAGCTGTCAAAATCTTTATTACACCAGCGCGAGTAGTTGTTACCACCGACTGCGTCACAAGATAACAATGAACCCAACCAGTTGTCTGGATCGCCATTGTCGCCGGTCCAACCCGCTAGAATGACATCAGGCTCGCCTTTGGCCGCGCGTTTTAGGTACTCACCCCATTCATAAGTCACAAGCTTGGTATTGACGCCAATCTTGGCCCAATCTGCTTGTAGCATTTCAGCCATTAGCTTAGCGTTAGGGTTATAAGGGCGTTGAACTGGCATATACCATAAGTCGATAGAAAGGTTGTCTGCGCCCGCTTCTTTGATAAGGGCTTTTGCTTTCTCAACGTCATAAGGCGCGTCTTTGAGCGACTTGTCGTAACCCCACTGCGTCGGCGGCATCGGATTGGTGGCTTTTAATCCTTCGCTTTGATAGACGGCATTGATAATGGCGTCTTTGTTGATGGCCATGTCTAATGCTTGACGTACTTTCAGATCGCTCAGTTTAGGTTTTTCGACGTTATAGCCCACATAACCGACGTTGAAACCGGGTTGGTCTAGTACCGTTGCCTTACCAGAATTTTTGACTGCCTCAATCTCAGCAGGCTTTGGATAAGCGGATACATGACATTCGCCTGCTTGCACTTTTTGGGCGCGTACGGCTGAATCTTTAGTGATGACAAACACTAAGTTATCGATATGAATGTCGTCTTTGTTCCAGTAATCTGGGTTTTTGGTATAGCGAATTTGTGCGTCTTTTTGATAAGAAGTAAAGACGAAAGGTCCGGTACCCACTGGCTTGGTATTGATATCAGCTGCATTGCCATCAGCCATTAATTTGTTGGCGTATTCAGCAGAATCGATATAAGCAAAAGGCATCGCTAGGTTCTGTAAGAACGGTGCATTGGTCTCGCTTAGCGTGACTTTTACCGTATAGTCATCAACCTTTTCGATATTAGAGATGATATCTGGTAATCCCATGCCTACAGAATAAGGAAATTCAGCAGGGTAGGCTTTATTAAACTCAAACTCTGGGTTGGTGATACGCTCTAGCGTAAAGAGAATATCGTCTGCATTAAAGTCACGAGTCGGGGTAAAGTAATCGGTCTTACCGAATTTGACCCCTTTGCGTAGATTGAAAGTATAGGTTTTGCCATCTTCGCTGACATCCCAGCTTTCGGCCAATCCTGGTTGAATTTCAGTCTCTGCTCGCTTGAATTCTACCAAACCGTTGTAAATAGGGAAGGCGCTTGCATCAAAATCAGTCCCTGATGTGTACTGTGCTGGATCAAAACCAGCAGGGCTGCCCTCTGAACAATAAAGCAGCGTCTTGGCTCCTTTCGCATCTGCACTGGCAGCAGAGTCGTCAGTGGTTTTATTGTCGCCACTACAGGCGCTCATACCTAAAACAACGGTCGCTAACATCGTGAGTTTAAAAAGTGATTTTTGCATTATTACATCCTATGTAGTGACAGGTAGTTACTCATGTATCCACATGCTCATACTCGACCATGAATTTAATGAGCAGGCGTATAGTGACCTTCAAAATGTTTATTTATATGATTTTCATATATACAAAAAGAAACATATTATAAGTTGTTATAACTTTAAGTTTTATCGTCATAAACTTAAATTACAAATAAGTCGTTCGAATATACCCTCTTAATCTGTAGTAACGCAAGCTATAAATAGACTTATTTTGATAAAAAGTACATGAAAACGCTGCTTACAGTACAAATTCAGTAGGATATGCAAAAATCTATTGGCTTTTGTATATACATTTAGGATTGGAGGATGAGTAGCATAAAATTATTTAAGTAGGGTTTTATGACTAAATAAGAATGAAAAGAAATAATCTGGTTACGTTTTTTTGACGTAACCAGTTATAAGACTCTTTCAGAATGTCTGTCTATGCGACAATATTTTACGTGACAGTGTTTTTGTGATGGTCATGAGTTGCCTTGATAAGATCGGCTATTTTTTCGGCAATCATAATCGTTGGTGCATTGGTGTTGGCACTGATCAGGGTTGGCATGACTGAGGCATCGATGACTCGCAGTCCATTCACGCCGCGTACTTTCAATTCTAGGTCGACCACAGAGCTGTCATCTGAGCCCATTCGGCAGGTGCCCACAGGATGATAGATGGTATCTGACTTGTTACGAATGTAGCCGAGCATGCCGTCTTTTTCGAGATATGGAGCAGGGTAGTCCTCGGTAATGTATTTAGCGAGCGCGGACTCTTGCATGATGGCGCGTGTACGCTCAGCACCGGCTATCATATACTCGACATCTTTGGGATGCGATAGATAATTCGGATCAATCAGTACGGAATCGGAAGGGTCGGCTGAGTCCAGCCTGACAGTGCCGCGACTTTCAGGACGCAGATAGCAACTGTGACAGGAGACGGCAAACCCGCGTCTCAAATCGCGTCCATGCTCGATCACGCGTGAGATAACAAAATGCAGCTGGGTATTCGGCCACTCTTGTGGGTCGTCACCGACACTAAAGAATGCCCCTGCTTCGGCATAATTGGTAGATAGCAATCCTGTACCGTCTTTTCGCCACTGCCGAATGCTTTTGGTCAATGTAGACAGCGCGGCCATACCGATACCAATGACATCGGTGGTATTGACCTCGTAATCGAACACCACATCGAGGTGATCCTGCAAGTTGCCACCGACATCAGGTGCGTCTACCACGACGTCAATGCCATGCGCCTGCAAATGCTCTGCGGGGCCAATTCCTGATAGCATCAGTACTTTAGGTGAGCCAAATGCGCCACCTGATAGGAGGACTTCATGGTTTGCCATGATCGTATGCTCAACGCCGTCTTTTTCGTAGATCACGCCCGTCGCCTGATTGTCTTCAATAATGACACGGTTGGCTTGCGCATGAGTGATGACAGTTAGGTTAGAGCGAGTTTGGACAGGATGTAGATAGGCGGCAGCAGCAGAACAACGCTGGCCTTGTTTTTCACCATGAAAATGGGTAACTTGATATAGCCCTGCACCGTCTTGCTTATCGCTATTAAAGTCTGTGTTGTGATTCAAACCATTGGCAATGGCGGCTTCTACAAAGGCCTTTGAGATGTCACGTGGACTGAGTAAGTCACTGACATGCAGCGGTCCGCTATCGCCATGTAGCTCACTACTGCCGTGGACGTTGTTTTCAGCTTTGATGAAGTAGGGCAGTACATCGTCAAACCCCCAACCAGCACAGCCTTGTTCTACCCAGCGCTCATAATCCAGCTTACTGCCACGTGTATAAATCATGGCATTGATAGCAGATGAGCCGCCCAAGCATTGCCCACGTGGTTGAAAGCCGCGTCGGTCATTTAAGTGTTTTTGCGGGGTAGTATGGAAGCACCAGTTGTTTAGCTTAAGTGGTTTGCCAGGAACCATTAGAATAAGCCCAGCAGGGACACGCACGGCCAAATCTTTACCATCGCCGCCATATTCTAATAAGCAGACACTGATGTCTGGATTTTCGGTAAGACGACTGGCCAGCACGCAGCCTGCGGAACCACCGCCGACGATGACATAATCAAAGGCTTTGTCAAATTCCATTTTATATTCCTTATAGCATCCATGCTAATAAAAACGAGCGTTTCAAAATAACTTACGTCTTACAATATCTACTATTTTGCCGAAATAATAAAATAAAAATGACTCTGCGGTGTCTGTTTGTATGAGCAATATCATGAGCCACTACTGTGATATCAAGCCGCAAGCTTAAGCTCATTATTCAGCATTGATCCTGTCTGCTCAGTCTGGCTTTTTTGTCTGAAAATTCAGATTGAGCAGACTTCTGAGCGCACGATAAATCGTTTGCCCTCTGGTATCTCTAGTGAGAAGCTTGCGCCGCGTCCATTGACCACATCAATGGTGAGATCGGTGTGTTGCCATAAATTATACTGTGCCTTGCCCATATAAAATGGACAGCCAGCCAGCTCACCAACCAGTACATCCTGACCACCCACTTTGAACTCTCCTAATGGATAGCACATAGGTGAGCTACCATCACAGCAGCCACCTGATTGATGAAACATCAGCTCACCGTGTTTGGATTTCAATAGCTCAATTAATGCTTTACAGGTTTCTGTTGCCGTAATTTTCATAATGATTTCCTTATCTTTAGAGAATATTAATATAATCCATAGTTTTATTGAGTAAGAATGCAAGAAGTCGCATCTTTTTCTTTCACATCATTTATAGTATGTGATTGAAATCGATACGACCTGTTGTTTACGATTAAACCTGCGAATCATTAAAGTAGTATTAAAATGTCAAAAGACATGTCTACATACTATAGTCAATCACAATTCGTCCCTCGATTTTACCGTCACGCATACGCTGAAAAATATCATTAATGTTCTCAAGTGGCTCAGCGGCAACAGTCGCTTTTACTTTACCTGCTGCTGCCATCTCTAGTGACTCTTGTAAATCCAGACGGGTACCAACGATTGAACCACGAATGGTGATCCCATTCAAAACGGTATCAAAGATTGATACAGGGAAATCACCAGTTGGTAGACCATTGCAGACTAAGGTACCACCGCGTCGTAACATACTTAATGCTTGATCAAATGCTTTGGTAGATACGGCTGTGACTAGTACACCATGAGCACCGCCGATCTCTTCTTGTAGGAATTCACCCGGATCAGTGTTTTTTGCATTGATAGTGACTTTTGCGCCCAGTTTTTTGGCAAATGCGAGCTTCTCGTCGTCAATATCAACAGCAGCAACATTGAGTCCCATGGCAATGGCATATTGTACAGCCATGTGACCAAGGCCGCCTATACCTGAAATGACAACCCAGTCGCCTGGCTTAGTGTCGGTCATTTTAAGACCTTTGTATACCGTGACGCCCGCACATAAAACAGGGGCAATCTCAATAGAGTCGACACTCTCAGGGATAATGCCAACATAGTTTGCATCTGCTAGTACATATTCTGCGAAACTGCCATTCACGGAGTAACCAGAATTTTCTTGCTTTTCACACAAGGTTTCCCAGCCACCCAAGCAGTGCGTGCAGTGTCCACAAGCAGAGTAGAGCCAAGGCACACCAACGCGGTCACCTTCTTTAACATGATGTACATTATCACCAACGGCAGTTATAAGCCCGACGCCTTCATGTCCCGGTATGAAAGGTGGACTGGGTTTGACAGGCCAATCTCCCTCAACCGCATGTAAGTCAGTGTGACAGACACCTGATGCCTGCATCTTAACGACGATTTGACCAGCGCCTGGCGTTGGTATATCTACTTCTTCAATTTCTAAGGGTTGTCCGAACTTATGTAGCACAGCCGCTTTCATTTTTTGACTCATATGGCGCTCTCTTATGGATTAATTTTATATGCATAGCACAATACCTCTGTGCTATGACGTTATCTATAAATCGTCGCGTTCAATCAAATCTTAGAAGAAGCCCATCGCTTTAGGACTATAAGAGACCAGCATGTTTTTGGTTTGCTGATAATGGTCTAGCATCATTAGATGGTTTTCGCGGCCAATACCAGATTGCTTATAACCACCAAAGGCTGAATGCGCAGGGTAGAGGTGATAGCAGTTTGTCCATACGCGACCAGCTTTAATGCCACGACCGAAACGATAAGCACGAGTACCATTACGCGTCCATACACCAGCACCAAGACCATATAAAGTGTCATTGGCGAGAGTCATCGCTTCTTCATCGTCTTTGAAAGTAGTGACAGCAAGTACAGGGCCAAAAATCTCTTCTTGGAACACGCGCATGTCGTTGGTGCCCTCAAAAATAGTTGGCTGTACATAGTAGCCGTTTGCCATGTCGCCATCATGTTTGGCAAGCTCTCCACCGACCAAGACTTTGGCGCCTTCTTTTTTACCGATATCGAGATAAGACAGAATTTTCTCTAACTGATCAGAGCTGGCTTGAGCCCCAATCATGGTATCAGTATCAAGCGGGTTGCCCATTTTAATGGCTTTGACGCGAGCGATACAGCGCTTCATAAATTTATCATAGATGCTTTCATGTACGAGGGCACGCGATGGGCAAGTACAAACCTCACCTTGGTTGAGTGCAAACATCACCAAACCTTCAACGGCTTTGTCTAAGAAGTCATCGTCTTCATCCATCACATCCGCAAAGAAGATGTTCGGGCTCTTACCGCCCAGCTCTAGCGTGACTGGAATGATGTTTTCACTGGCGTATTGCATGATTAAACGACCAGTGGTGGTCTCACCAGTAAAGGACACTTTATCGATACGTGGATTGGACGCGATTGGTTTGCCTGCTTCAACACCAAAACCGTTAACGACGTTTAGGACGCCTTTGGGGAGAATGTCAGCCGCGCCTATCAGCTCAAGCATGTACAAAACAGAGGCAGGGGTTTGCTCAGCAGGTTTTAATACCACACAGTTACCCGCAGCAAGGGCAGGGGCAATTTTCCAAATCGCCATGAGGATAGGGAAGTTCCAAGGAATGATCTGACCGACGACACCTAGTGGCTCATGAAAATGATATGCGACAGTGTCTTCATCTATTTGGCTGATACCGCCTTCTTGCGCGCGAATCACACCAGCAAAATAACGCAAATGGTCGATGGCAATTGGAATATCAGCGGCAAGTGTTTCACGTACTGGTTTGCCATTCTCATAGGACTCAGCAATCGCGATGGCCTCTAAGTTGGCTTCGATACCATCGGCAAGTTTAAGCAAGATATTAGAGCGTTCAGTGACGCTCGTTTTGCCCCATGCGTCTTTTGCCGCGTGAGCTGCATCTAGTGCCGCTTCTACATCTGCTTCTTTTGAACGTGCGATCTGACAGAAAACTTTACCATCGATAGGACTTGAGTTGTCAAAGTACTCGCCATCGATGGGCGGCGTCCACTCACCATTGATAAAGTTGTCGTATTTTTCGCGGAATTGGACGGGACTGTTTTCAGTATTGGGATAAGCGTATAACATTAACCACTCCTTGTTGTGTATGATGACTATCTAAAATAAGGCTATATAGATGTAGCCCCTTAAAATAGTCGGCCTTCCTGACCAAGTAATCATCCTATCGTACTGAGCTTTGGTGCAGAACGATAATGACTTTTTATAATGATATACTTTGTATCACATAACTTTAAGTTATATGATCTGTAACGGTTAAAATGGTCCGCAAAGCGAATGCAGCTGTTATAATTGTCACCCTCTATTTTGGCTTGCCTCGACTATCGACTCTGTCATCGCAGCTTTCTTTTTATACTATTGGTTGGTTTGGATTTATGCGTCAATCTTCTGCTCTTGATATCTTAAAAACAGGTCAAAACGTCTTTTTGACAGGCTCCGCAGGGTCAGGCAAGACTTATACTCTCAATCAGTACATCGATTATCTGCGCGCACGCCATGTACCAGTTGCTGTGACAGCCAGTACAGGTATCGCCGCCACCCATATGAGTGGCACCACCATTCATAGTTGGTCGGGTATCGGTATCAAAGATGAGTTGACAGATCGTGATTTGACCACGTTGTCGCGCAAGCAGTTTTTGGCCGATAGATTAAAAGATACCGCAGTACTCGTCATTGATGAGATATCGATGCTACATGCCAAGCAGGTTAATTTGGTCAGCCAAGTGCTCAAACATGTGCGCAAAAATGACAAAGCATTTGGCGGCATACAAGTAGTGGTCGCAGGAGACTTTTTTCAGTTGCCGCCCATTGGTAGTAAGGGTGAGAGTAACCGTGAAAAATTTGCCTTTATGTCTGAGGCATGGCTCGATGCCAAATTTCACATCTGCTATTTATCGGAACAGCATCGTCAGGTGAGTGACACGGCCAATGGCGGGCTAGACTTGGACGATATTCTCAATCAAATCCGCCGTCAGGAAGTGACCTTTGAGTCGATTGCCGCGTTAGAAGCCACCTATGATCAAAGCGTCGATATCAAACGCACACGCCTTTATACCCACAATCTCAACGTTAATAAAATCAACGACAAAGAGCTGGCGGCGCTAGACGGTGAGATGATGCGATTTGAGGCCACCTCGGTCGGTGACAGTAAACTGGTTGAGACACTCAAAAAAACCGTACGAACCCAAGATGAGCTGATTCTCAAAGTGGGTGCTAAGGTCATGTTTATCAAAAATAACACCGAGCTTGGCGTCTCTAACGGTACGATGGGTGAGCTGATTGGTTTTGCAGCGGTTAAGATTGATGATAGCAAAGACAGTAGCGATGAATTAATAGAAGACGATAGCAGTGTCAATGATGGTGCTGATGATAAAGGCGCTGAGGCTAAAGACAGCACTAAAGCTAAAAAAAGTACTGCTAAAAAAGAAAAACCAAAAGCCAAGAAGCCTACCACGCAGAAAATGCCTGTCGTTAGACTGAACTCAGGACGCGAAGTCATCGCTGAGCCAGAAGAATGGATTATCGAAGATGAGACCGGTGACGTGCTAGCAAGTTACGAGCAAGTGCCGCTTTGTCTGGCATGGGCGATTACCATTCATAAGTCACAAGGCATGACGCTTGATGCGGCGGAAATTGATTTGTCGCGTACTTTTGAGCTCGGGCAGGGCTATGTGGCACTCTCACGACTCAAGTCATTGGCAGGGTTGCAGTTGCTTGGCATGAATGACATGAGTCTACAGCTCGATCCACTGGCACGCGGCGCTGATAAGCGGTTTTTGGTACTGTCCGAAGAGGCCGATGCCAATTATGCCATGCTCGATGAAGAGAGTATGACGCAGGCACACGAAAAGTTTGTCCTAAAGTCAGGCGGTACACTGAGTCAGTCTGTCATTGACGCTTATGCTAGCTTACAAAAGAAGCGCCGCGAACAGCAGCAAGCTAAAATCGATAAAAAACAAAAGCTCGGCAATCAGGTCTCTGACAAATCAGACAGCACCTTGCTCGCGACCAGAGTGTTGTTAGAAGAGAGTTTGAGTATTGCAGAGATTTCACAAGAACGTCAGCTGTCACAAGCGACCATCATGCGTCACATTGCTGATCTAAAGGCACAAGATCCGAGTCTTGCCTGTGATCACTTGCGTCCAGAGGATGAAGTGATGACAGCCGTTGGTAATGCTTATGTCGCCATTAAGGTTGCCAATAATCCAAACGACTTTAATGATGATGGTAGTATCAAACTGCGTCCGATATTTGATTATCTTAAACAAAGTATCGACTACAACACCATTCGCTTAGCACTGATTTTTATCACGCCATAACGTCTATTAAGATTTGATAGGCAGCAGCCATCAAAGCAAAGCACGTTCAAGGTGACAGCGCGCCGATCCTACCGCCCTTTATAAAATAGCGATAACTTGTTATGCCTGATTTTTCTAGCGCCACTTATCAATTGACCTCTGACCCGATAGCAGCGAGCTATCGTACCACTGGTGAGCACGCGCAACCACTGAGAGTCGCTATCAATGGCTTTGGTCGTATTGGGCGCAATGTACTGCGCGCTTTGCTAGAGCGCTTTGAAGTATTGGGCCGCGCCATTCATGTGGTCGCCATTAATGACTTAGCACCAGCTGACATACTGCTGCACTTGTTAAAGTTTGACAGTACGCATGGTCGTCTTAGTCGGTTGGGCGTGAATGCTGAGATCGTAGAGAGCGGCGCCGAAGATACCAGCAAGACTCAGCTGTGTCTGACCAAAAACAATCTGACGTATTGTATCAATATGCTGTCAGAGCCTGATCCAAACAACCTACCGTGGCAGTCGCTGGGTGTCGATGTGGTACTAGAGTGTACTGGTCACTTTCGCTCATATGAGCAAGCGACCTTACATATAGATGCTGGCGCGCAGCAAGTGATTATTGGCGCCGCACCATTTGATGACGTTGATGCTTGTATCGTGATGGGTGTGAATACGGCTGCGCTCACGCGTGAGCTGCCGATTATTTCTAGCGTCTCTTGTACCACGCAGGCATTGGTGCCACTGATTGACACACTTGATAAAGCGTTTGGTGTGGCATCGGCCATGATGACAGAGATTCATGCGGTTACCGCTGACCAAACGGTACTGGATCAAGCGCACCGTGATCCAAGACGGGCACGAGCGTCTGGCTATAACATCATCCCAACCACCTCCAGCAGTATCGCGGCGACAGAGCGAGTGCTACCTGCCATGGTAGGCAGGATAAACGGCCATTCGATACGCGTACCTACTATCGATGTAGCAGCTATTGATGTGACCTTTGTTTTTGATACGCCCGATGTGTCTGTCGAGGCAGTTCGCGAGGTACTCAAATCTGCCAGTCAGGCACATTTGCGTGACATCATGGCTTATACCGATGAGCCACTGGTATCCAGTGATTTTATTCATCAGACCGAGTCTTTAATCATTGATGGTCAGCAGCTCATGCAAGTGGGTAGCCAGTACAAGGTTTTTGCATGGTATGACAACGAATGGGGTTATGCCAATAGATTGCTAGATATGTGCCTGCATCTGGCATCTCATAGAAAGCCTATAGTCCATCCTCTATAAAAGCGTGATAGCGTCAACCTCGATTGAAGTATCACATAGACATCTGTACTAAGCTGCCTTGATTCTCTTTTAAGCTGAATCAGCTATAGCATCAAAATAATTTAAATTCGTTCCATTAATTGCTTGCATTATCATGTTATATCGCTATAATAGTCCACCAATGGAGACGTGGCAGAGTGGTTGAATGCACCGGTCTTGAAAACCGACAAGGGTTTGTAGCCCTTCGAGAGTTCGAATCTCTCCGTCTCCTCCAAATTCGAAAGCCGCAATCATTATTAATGATTGCGGCTTTTTTTGTTGCATTTTTATTTTATATCGCTATAATAGTCCACCAATGGAGACGTGGCAGAGTGGTTGAATGCACCGGTCTTGAAAACCGACAAGGGTTTGTAGCCCTTCGAGAGTTCGAATCTCTCCGTCTCCTCCAAATTCGAAAGCCGCAATCATTATTAATGATTGCGGCTTTTTTTGTTGCATTTTTATTTTATATCGCTATAATAGTCCACCAATGGAGACGTGGCAGAGTGGTTGAATGCACCGGTCTTGAAAACCGACAAGGGTTTGTAGCCCTTCGAGAGTTCGAATCTCTCCGTCTCCTCCAAATTCGAAAAATCCCCAATCTTAATTGATTGGGGATTTTTTTATAGCCTGCTTAAATTAAGATATCCATCATGCAATAGTGATAGGGCTGATTATTTCACCATCGATTGATCAAACACAATTTCCTGCCCATCAGCTAAGACAAGCGTACCTTTACTAATCTCGATAGTCATGTCTTTGGTGTTTCTAATCGCCCGCATAACATTGATATCTTCGATGCTACTCTCGATGATGATTTTTCCAGATTGCTCGGGCTCGACCAATGGCTCAAATTGCGTCAACGGAATATTGAAGTTTTTGCCTTGTGCAAGTTTGGCGTCTTGCATGGTCAGCGTACCTTTAAAGCTCTGTATCGCAACGTTACCGTGATTGGATAGCATGAACTGCATTTTGACCTGATTGAGACTGTCGCTATCACTGGTTTTGACAGGCAACAGAGCAACGGGATAAGTCTGTGCGGTCGCCGCCGCCTGACTGGTGACTATAGGGCTTTTTTTGCCTGTTGGGTTGTTTGGATGCAAACGTTCATATTCACGCTGCTGTATGAGCGCCTGTTCAATGGTAGTACGCGGCATTGCTCCTGATTCATAGGCCTCACTGAGCTTCATTCGGAGCATATATCGACTGAGCAATTGCTGATCTGATTTGGACAGTTGCTCAAAAGTTGGTTTCAGCTGTTCTTGCCATTGATCGGAATCAGTCGGTATGGTTTGTTTATTTGGATCCGCTTGCGGTGAGGAGCAGCCAGATGCAGCGGTTAGCATCGCTATCATGATCGCTGACCACAGCGCTTTGTTTAAATATTGATGTACACCCATTATCGTAACCGTCCTTGTAAATCCGTATTATGATCAACCCTCGCAAATAGTCGCGACTACTTACTTAATATACCGTGTTTAAAGATAGGTTGTGTTTAATTATGGCTAATTACGGTAGCGAACGTACTATCGTGCCAAAAAGCATCAGTGCTTTGAAATATACGAGGGCAATGAACAAAGGGAGAGGTTTTAAAGCGTATCGATGATGTTTTGATCTTTATAACCGCCATAAAAAGAGACCAAGTTTGCATAAGCAAACTGGGTCTCTTGTTGAGCATAATATGTTGTCATGCTACTAATCGTTGTCTTGTAACTCAGATAACGGATGAGTGATATTATTATTGTGTGTCACTACAATAGCTTCATCAATAATGTGCTGGCTGACACCGCGTTTGCGTAGCGTCTCGATAAAGACTTCATCATGTGCGAGCGTATAATCCTGATGATCGCGATCCAAACCCTGACGAATATACAGACGAATCAGACCCTGAATGCGTTTAAAACCTAAGTCTGATGACGTCGTCCCTAGTAGCGAAATCATTTCTTCAGACAGACGGATGCTGATCGGGCGCATGATCTTTTGCGGATGATCAGAAAATCTATTTTTTATACGTACAGGTATCATAATAAACCATTACTTTTAGTGAGTAGGAGCAAAGCACTCAGACACAAACGAACCTAGTCATGACTATCCTTACCATACAACAAAAATGCTCAAAAGAACACCGCAGCTATATTAATATTATTGACAGTAAATATAAAAGAGACAACAATAAAAAAACCTCCATCAGAGAGTGATGAAGGTTTTTAGTATATGGCTCTCCAACCTGGGCTCGAACCAGGGACACACGGATTAACAGTCCGTTGCTCTACCAACTGAGCTATTGGAGAATAGATGGTCATAACAGCAAGTTATTTACGCTTTATACAAGAGCAATTACTTGGCTTGTTTGCGTTATGTGGGGCACATTTTAGCCAAGTCATCATAGGCTGTCAACCTTATTATGCGATTAATCATAAATATTATCGCAATAACTTAAAAATAAGCGTTTAACCCATATTAGGTAAGCTATTTGGACATAAATAACGGCGAACCATAGACGCTACTATATATAAATGGCTCAACGCATTTGCAAACGACGTCATTTATTAGAGAAAACCAGAGAGTTAACTTAATGACCAATCTTTCTCTAAGAATAATCTAACCACATAGAATGTCTATTTTGTGCACAGACGTCATGTCTACACAGTCTGAAACAATAAACTGGGCCACAGCACTTCACATTGCTGAATTATTTCTGTAAAATACCGACCATACGGTATCTTTTATGTATTTGATACTTGGTTGTGCTTGATCAAGTATTTGGTAAAAACTGATACTCAACCAAGACTGACACTGAGTCTAAAAAGCATGCTGAATCTAAGACAGGTGTTTTAAATATGAGTCCTACCGCCATTGCCTATAGTTATCTCGCAATCGCTATCATTTGCGAGGTCATAGGGACGACTTTTTTGGTAAAGTCTGAGCAGTTTACGCGACCAGTACCGACCTTAATTATGGGTGGGCTATATGTTATCTCATTTTATTTATTGGCCCAAACGCTAAAGACCATACCGCTTGGGATTGCCTATGCGCTGTGGGGCGGGTTAGGAATTGTGCTGACATCACTGGTAGGCTTAGTGTTTTTTAAGCAAAGCCTCGATACGGCAGCTGTGGTAGGTATCGCTATGATTGTCGGCGGCGTCATGGTAATGAACTTACTTTCTAATTCTGTGGTGCACTGATAGAGAGATAAAAATGGATGTTGAGACAAAAATGAAACCAGAAAACGCCTATAAACGTAAAAAGCAGCCGGAGTTTGTCCGTCGCTCACTCCTCGATCAGGCAGCACGCATCACGTTAGAGCAGGGCTTATCTAAGGTGACTTTTCAATCCGTTGCCGATGCTGTGGGCGTGACCAAGGGCGGTGTCATGCATCATTTCGCGACCAAAAATGCATTGGTTTTAGAGGTGTTTCATGATGCGATGGCCAAGTTTGAGTCAGAAGTCCATCACGCGATGGCGAAAGATCCTGTCAGTTACGGCTCGTTCACCCGTGCTTATATCGATGCCACCATCAGCCTAGGCGAAAAAGGGCAGGCAGAGTTTGACAATCAAGCGACACTATATGTCCTGATGCTAGGTGATCGTGAGCTGCGAGAGCTATGGGCTAAGTGGGCAAATGAGCAATTACAAAAGCACGAAGCGACTGACAATACCGAAACGCTATGTATGGTGCGTTTGGTTGCCGATGGCATTTGGCTCTCAGATTTTTCGGGCATTAATATATCGGACAAAAAATCCTTACGTGAGCGGTTAGTGAAAATGACGCACCGTGAGAACGAATAGAGCTTAATGATTTACTAAATAAACAAACACTTCACAACAGACACCAGTTAAATTTTTAAAACTTAAACAATGACGACGTTCTTTGGTATTAATTTTTACAAAGCTTTTGCCAATCGTCTCAAGGGGTATTTATGACCAGTTCAAACGACATCAAAAGCATCATCGATTTAGAGCAAATTCAGACGGCTTATATCAACGGCCGCTATTTGGCAGTTGATGACTCATTATCTACTTTTGAAGACATCAACCCAGCGACGGGTGAAGTGCTAGCAACTATTCAGCAAACCAGTAATGAGCAGATAGATGAGGCAGTAAAAGCGGCAGATAAAGGCCAAAAAATCTGGGCGGCAATGACAGCGGTTGAGCGCGGTCGAATCCTATCAAAAGCAGTCGAGATACTACGCGAGCGTAATGATGTGCTAGCAATACTTGAGACCAAAGACACTGGCAAAGCGTACTCTGAGACAAAATACGTCGATATCGTCACGGGTGCTGATGTCATTGAGTATTATGCGGGGCTTGCACCAATGATTGAGGGTCGTCAGATTCCATTGCGTGATACCAGCTTTGTTTATACTCGTAAAGAGCCGCTGGGTGTGGTTGCTGGTATCGGCGCATGGAACTATCCGATTCAAATCGCGATGTGGAAAGCAGCACCAGCACTAGCTGCTGGTAACGCGATGATATTTAAACCATCAGAAGTGACACCATTGACTGCATTAAAACTGGCAGAAATTTTGACAGAAGCAGGTTTGCCAGATGGCGTATTCAACGTCGTCCAAGGTAATTATAAAGTAGGTGAAGCATTAACTCAGCATCCTGATATCGCCAAAGTCTCGTTTACCGGTGGCGTACCGACAGGTAAAAAAGTCATGTCGAGTGCAGCATCATCGTCTCTTAAAGACGTGACATTAGAGCTTGGTGGCAAGTCGCCATTAATCATATTTGATGATGCAGACATCGACATGGCTGCTGACATCGCGATGATGGCAAACTTCTATAGCAGTGGTCAGGTATGTACCAATGGTACGCGTGTATTTGTTCCTAAAGCCATGCAAGCTAAGTTTGAGCAAGCGATTTCAACGCGTGCCAATCGTATTAAGTTGGGTGATCCAATGGATGAAAACATCAACATGGGCCCACTAGTCAGCTTCCCGCATATGGAAAGAGTGCTTGGCTATATCGAGCAAGGTAAAGCCAGTGGCGCACGCCTATTAACAGGCGGTGACCGTGTGACAACAGGCGAATTGGCAAATGGAGCATTCGTCGCACCGACGGTATTCACTGACTGTACTGATGAGATGACCATCGTACGTGAAGAAATATTTGGCCCAGTGATGTCTATATTGACTTATGAGACCGAAGAAGAAGTTATTCGCCGTGCCAATGATACCGAATATGGATTGGCAGCTGGGGTCGTGACTGCTGACTTGACCCGAGCACATCGAGTCATCGCTCAAATTGAAGCAGGTATCTGCTGGTTAAATACATGGGGCGAGTCAGCCGCTCAAATGCCAGTCGGCGGTTATAAGCACTCAGGTGTTGGCCGAGAAAACGGTATTGAAGCCCTTGAGCATTATACGCAGACCAAATCTATCCAAGTAGAGTTGGGTAAGTTTGAATCAGTCTTTTAATCACTTTTATTGAGAAAAGCCAATCCAGTAAGGTTTATTCATTAGGTCTTATCTTTCCTTTTTAATTGGCCTTACTGATATTAGATGATTTATGTTTTTTCAATATTATGGAGCGTTTTATGACATCAACCACACCTGAGTATGACTACATCATCGTTGGCGCAGGATCAGCAGGCAATGTGCTGGCAACGCGTTTGACCGAAGACGCCAGTATTAAAGTGCTGCTACTAGAAGCAGGTCGTCCAGACCATCGTTTGGATTTCCGCACCCAAATGCCAGCTGCGCTTGCTATGCCGTTGCAAGGAACAACCTATAACTGGGGCTACAAGACCGATCCTGAGCCGTATATGAATAACCGCGTCATGGACTGCGGTCGCGGCAAAGGACTTGGCGGCTCGTCACTGATTAATGGCATGTGTTACATCCGTGGTAACGCGCTGGATTTTGATGACTGGTCTCAGCTAAAAGGCTTGTCAGATTGGACGTATTCTGACTGCCTGCCGTATTTTAAAAAATTAGAAAACTGTGACGCGGGCGAAAACGACTATCATGGTGTGGGTGGCCCTGTTGAGATGACCACTTCAAAACCAGGGGTCAATCCACTGTTTCAAGCGATGATTGAAGCAGGCGTGCAAGCGGGCTATCCAAGTACCGACGATTTAAACGGTTATCAGCAAGAAGGCTTTGGGCCAATGGATCGTTTCGTGACGCCTAATGGTCGCCGCGCTTCAACGGCTCGTGGTTATCTTGACCGTGCTAAGCCGCGCAGCAATATCACGATTTTGACAGGTGCATTGACCGATGTAATCTTGTTCGATGGTAAGCGTGCTATCGGTGTCAAAGTCGAGCATCAAGGTCAAACTAAGAATTTTCATGCCTCTCGTGAAGTGATTGTCTCATCAGGTGCGATTGCTTCGCCACAACTGTTGCAGCGCTCTGGTATTGGCCCTGGTCAATGGCTGAAGGATGCGGGCGTGACAGAAATACTAGATTTGCCGGGTGTCGGTAACAATCTGCAAGATCATTTAGAGCTGTATATGCAGTATGAGTGTAAGCTACCAGTGTCGATTGCGCCTGCCAATAAATGGTGGAACAAGCCAGCTATCGGTGCTGAGTGGTTATTCAATGGCACAGGTCTTGGCGCGTCAAATCAGTTCGAAGGGGGCGGTTTTATCCGTACCGATGAAAAATTCACGCATCCTAATATTCAGTACCATTTCTTGCCACTAGCCGTACGCTACGATGGTCGCAGTGCGGTGAAGTCTCATAGCTTCCAAGCACACGTGGGCTCATTACGCTCACCAAGTCGTGGCCGCGTCAAGCTGACCTCGAAAGACCCAAGTGCTCATCCGAGCATCTTGTTTAACTATATGTCTCATGACCAAGATTGGCAGGAGTTCCGTGCTGCTATGCGTATCACTCGTGAGATTATGTATCAGCCAGCGCTTGACCCTTATCGTGGCCGTGCGATTGCGCCGACCGATGATCTAGTGACCGATGCGCAGTTGGACGAATATGTCCGTAATCACAGCGAGACGGCTTATCATCCATCTTGTACTTGTGCGATGGGCGAAGACAATGATTCAGTCGTCAATGGCGAAGGTTTGGTACATGGTGTTGATGGCTTGCGAGTCGTTGATGCCTCTATCATGCCCAACATCATCAGTGGCAATCTCAACGCGACCACTATTATGTTGGCAGAGAAAATCGTTGATAAGATGCGCGGCGTACAGCTACCGCGCTCTACGGTAGACTATTATGTTGCCAATGGTGCACCATTGAGAGCTGAACCGATGCGCGCTTATGGCTCTGTTTAAATTCAATGCTAATAAACAACTGTCTACACAGCGATATAAAACAGCTATATGACATAGCGTTTATTAAGAGTGTTAATAAATGATGTTGATAAGAAGGCCTTTTTATAAAGGTCTTTTTTATCCCCGCTCATGTTTTAGAAAATGAATACCATTAAGATTGATTTTTTAATGACTTACCTTGTTGCTTAAGTGCCAATTATTGAAGTAGCAATTACTGAAATGGTCATTGCTTGAGTAGCAAATCTTTATTTATTGGTACTGCTTTGTGCGTCATGTGGTTATATATACTTTGGGTGACTATCAGTCATAAAGTTATGACGGACAAAGCAATATCAGACCCTGTTTAATTTACCTATTGAGGTCTTTTATGTACAGCTCGCCATCAAAGGATGCGACAAAACCCCTGACTCTAAATAAGACGGTTTTTTTAGGCTCAGCTATTATTTCTATTTTATTGATAATTTGGACGATTGCGTTTCCAACTTATAGTGAGACATTGTTAAGCTCAAGCATGACTTGGGTATCAGATAAGTTTGGCTGGTACTACATGCTGGTGGTTGCCGCTTATAGTATCTTTGCTTTGTTTGTCGGTTTTTCTAAGTATGGTGATATCAAGCTTGGGCAAGATCACGAAAAAGCACAGTTTCCTTTCCTAGCATGGGCGGCGATGCTGTTTTCCGCCGGTATCGGTATTGATTTACTGTTCTTTGGTGCGTCTGAGCCTTTGATGCATTATTTGACACCGCATACTGGTTTAGAGCCTGCCAGTGCGGAGGCTATGCGTGAGGCACTTGCGCAGACTTTTTTACATTGGGGGCTACATGGCTGGGGTATCTATGCCCTAATCGGTATGGCATTGGCGTACTTCGCGTATCGTAAAAACATGCCATTGGCGCTACGCTCGCCGTTGACGCCTATCTTTGGTGAACGCTTAATCAAAGGCTGGCTTGGTGATGGTATTGATACCTTTGGTGTTGTTTGTACACTCATGGGTATCGCTACCAGTTTGGGTATTGGGGTATTACAGGCCAATGCTGGCTTGACCCATGTGTTCGGTATCGAATCTAGCAAAATGGTTCAGGCGCTCATCATCGTAGGTGTTGTCGCTGCCGCCGCTATTTCTGCGATGACAGGTGTTGAAAAAGGCGTACGTCGTCTGTCCGAATTCAACATGCTGTCGTCAATACTGTTGTTGCTTGCCATATTGGTGATGGGTAATACGGTATATCTATTAAATACCTTTACTCAAAATATCGGTCAATATTTCCAAACCATCATTTATAAAACTTTTGACGTTTATGCTTATGACGGTGCTGCTGGTGCCGAGTGGAAATCTTGGTGGACGATATTTTTCTGGGCATGGTGGGTTGCTTGGGCACCATTTGTCGGTCTGTTTATCGCACGTATCAGCCGTGGCCGTACGTTACGCGAGTTTGTATTTGGCGTGATGTTCATTCCGCTTGGGTTTATTTTTGCATGGTTCTCTATCTTTGGTAATTCAGCGATAGATTTGGTTGCCAATGGCGCAACAGAGCTTGGCGAAATCGCGGTCAATGATGCTGCAATGGGCATGTTTGCCTTGTTTGAATACTTTCCTTATAGTGAAGTATTGTCATTTGCAGGGGTTATCATTGGTTTGATATTCTTTGTGACTTCTGCTGACTCAGGCGCGTTAGTATTAGCGAACTTGAGCTCACGTGGCATGACCAATGACACCGATGCGCCTATTTGGTTGCGTTTGTTTTGGGCAGCAGCCACTGGTCTTATTACCTTAGGATTATTGTTTGCCGGTGGTTTTGCCTCATTGCAATCAGTATCCGTCATTGCAGGTTTGCCATTCTCTATCATTCTTGTGCTCTATATGGTGGCGATGTGGAGATCATTAAAAGAAGAAGGCAATAAACGTAAGGCCAGTACGATTGGTACGGCTAACGTGCTAGATAGTGGTAAGAGCTGGAAAGCACGCTTGCAACGTATTGTCAGTTTCCCTAAACATGCACAAGTAGAGCAGTTTTTACAAAATGTGGTTAGACCTGCCATGACGGAAGTTGAAAAAGAGTTTGCGGCAGGCGGTCTAAAAACGTCTTTGGATATCCGTAACCCTGCACATATCGGACAAGATATAGATGAAGGCATGGATGAGAGTAGCGGTCAAATAGATGGTCTCAAATTGCGAGTTGGACATGGCGATGAAGACGACTTTATTTATGAAGTTAACTTGATTAAAGCAGAACGTCCTAACTTTACATTGAGCACCTCAACTAAGAATGCAGAGTACTATTATCGTGCAGAAGTGTTCTTAAGCGAAGGCTCGCAAGAGTATGACTTGGTTGGCTATTCCAAAGAGCAAGTATTGGTCGATATCTTAAATCAGTACGAGCGTCATTTACAGTATCTACATTTAGAGCGTTAATTCACTCATTAATATGCTCTAAATAGTTCAGTAAAACATTGTAAGAAACAACCCCATAAGTTGGATTCAGCTTATGGGGTTTGTTTATGCCTCACAACCTAAATGATGACACGCTCTAATAAAGCGCACCAATATAAGGTAAAATCCATTTAGACCGCGTCGATACGTGGTAACGCATCAGTAAAGGATAGGCTCGTGACCAAATTAAAATACATTGCTCATTATTCTGAGCAAGTTCAAACACAAGCGGCATTACTCATTAGCGATGGTAACTTGGGTGCGTATCTAGAAAAAAAGTATCCCACTCAGCACCAAATAAAAAGTGATAAGGCTCTTTATCAGTATATCAATGAGATAAAAAACCAGTATATGCGCAAAGTGGGACAGCTATCGAATGTCAGCTATAGCAGCAAGTTAAAAGTTCTTAAACATGCGCTAGGTATTCATACCACCCAGTCTCGTATACAAGGCAGTAAGCTGAAATCGCACAACAGTATAACGGTAGCGAGCTTGTTTCAAGAAGCGCCCCCTGAGTTTTTGCGCATGATCGTCGTGCATGAGTTGGCGCACTTTAAAGAGCATGAGCATAACAAAGCGTTTTATCAATTATGCTGCCATATGGAGCCAGATTACCATCAGTTTGAGCTAGATACGCGGCTTTGGTTGCACTGGCGAGAGTTGTAACCTTAATATAGTCATTCCACTATAAAAGTATTACAGCGTTAACCTCGCTTGAAGTATCACATATACATCTACACTTGGTTGCCTTGTACTACTTTTAAATTGAATCGACTATAGTATGAATAGTAACCTTAATAACAGCCATATAAATATCGTGTCCTTTTCTATGGCAATCATCTGAGCCGCTAGGGCGTGTCCTCAATTCAATTGATCATATCTAAACGGGCTAAAAATGGCTAAATTTTGCCAAACATCGTTAAATCGCTGGTTAATATCCCGATATTATCTGCGCTATTTTCCTTGTTTGACTGCAATTTATCTCATTTTTATCACCATTTTTAAAATGAGGACACGCCCTAGAATTACGTTATAATCCTAACCAAATAATCTATACCCCAAGTCAACAAAAGGTTGCAAGCAATGATTAATACCAAAATATATAAATCTATTTATAAATTGGCAGAAGAGTTACTAGAGGCTGACCGTATCGGTAATCAAGAAGCATTTGATGCCTTTTATGCTGAGCTAAAGGCCATCTGTACTGATAACGAAAACACAGACAAAGATCATCCGGAGCAGTGGGAGACGCTTGCTGACTTTACAGAAGATTTGGACGAAGCACTGGTCATTTATGACAAAGCACTAACCAAAGCCACAGCGATCAATTCAAAAGATCATCTGTCGTCGATTGCTTTTTCTATGGCGGTGTTACAGCTTGAGACAGGTAACAAAGAAGCGGCTATTCAAAGTCTACAAAATGCCAAAATCACGGCAAATAAGATTGAAGATAAAGAGTTTAAGGTTGAGATAGATGAGATGCTGACTAAGTTGTTAGCTGAGTAGTTTTGCTCGAATAATTTTGATCGAGTAGTCCTGATTAAATGTACTTGATGAGATAGGACGTATTTGATATGCAAAACGTACCAGTGGTGATCGTCGGTGGCGGATTAAGCGGATTGTATGCCGCCTTTTTATTAGAACAAAAAGGCATCGATTATATATTGATAGAGGCTCGTGATAGATTGGGCGGGCGTATCATTGTTGCCAAATCATCAGTGGGTCAGAATGCTAGCAGTCAAAGTGGCGATCATGAAAAATCAAACGACGGCTTTGATTTAGGGCCTTCGTGGTTTTGGCCAGAGTATCAGCCGCAGTTGAGCGGTCTTATTGAAGCATTAGATTTGCAATGTTTCGCTCAGTTCGAAGAGGGCGATATGATGGTTGAACGTGGTGCCAATGAGTTGCCTGTCCGTACGCAAGGTTATCAGAGCTCGCCGACATCTATGCGCCTCGTGGGTGGAATGACGGCGCTAACTGATGCTTTATACGCGCGCTTAGATGCCAAGCGTATCGTAACGGGACAGACAGTAAGGTGCTTAACCAAGACTGGTCAGCATATCAAAATAGACAGCAAGTGTGGCTCTGAACATATCAACGTTGGTCAACTCATCACTTATCAAGCGCAGCATGTATTACTTGCGCTACCACCGCGGTTGGCGGTTAGTAATATCGTATTTGAACCTGCTTTACCGCAAGATTTAGCGATAGAGTGGCAAGAAACAGCCACTTGGATGGCACCACATGCCAAGTATGTGGCTGTTTATGACTCACCATTTTGGCGAGATAACGGTCTCTCGGGTGCAGCAAGAAGTGCGATAGGGCCGCTCACTGAGATTCACGATGCCTCGTTAGCAAAGGGCGAAGGCGCTGTGTTTGGTTTCTTTGGCGTGCCCGCTCACGTGCGTCAAAGCGTCTCTGTAGATGTGCTAAAAGCGCATTGCCGCGCGCAGTTGGTGCGGCTGTTAGGCGCGCAAGCAGACAAACCAAAAGCTGAGTATCTAAAAGACTGGGCGCAAGATTCATTTACTGCCATGCCTGCTGATGCCACTGGCACAGGTCAGCATGCTGTAGCACCTACTGCCAAACCAAAAACAGGTATGTGGCAAGATAGTCTGACGGGTAGTGGTAGTGAGTGGTCAGCGCAGTTTCCGGGCTATGTTGCAGGGGCAATTGATGCCGCAACGGTGGCGGTAGAAAGCCTGTCCACTTTGATTTTACGCCAGTGATTTGATGCTATCAGCTATCATAGAAAGGTCTCTAACGGACTAAATACTGTCGTTCAATAGGACAGATAATGAGTGAGTCTTCGCAGCAGAAAGTATCTCGCAACCGAAACACATGGCTGATTCCTTTCGCTTGTCTACTAGCAGGCGGCGCACTCACTGGTATCTCAACCAATGTGGCAAAATATGCTGGCGACATTGGCCTCACTCCTTTGGGGTTTTTGTTTTGGTCGATCGCAGGTGCTGCTATTATTCTATTAATGGTAGCGCTCATCAGAAAAGAATGCCCTTCCTTTAATGCTCGTAGCTTAGAATATTACTTTGTCGCTGCATTAGTCAGCGTAGCAGCTGCCAACTTACTGTTGTTTTCTGCCATTCCACATGTGGGCGCCAGTTTCGTCGCTTTAATCCTCTCCTTACCGCCACTGTTAACGTATCTTGGCGCACTCATGCTGCGTATGGAGCGGTTCAATACTGTCCGTGCGCTTGGCGTGGTTGCGGCACTTATCGGAGCAGGCGTGATGGCCGTGCATAAGTTCTCTGCGCCAGATACGAGTGTATTCTGGATTTTAATCGCGCTTTGCGGCCCTGTGCTGTTAGCCATTGGCAATATATATCGGACATTGCGCTGGCCTGATAATGCTTCTATTAGTGCACTCGCTCCAGGTATGCTTGTTGCGGCAGCGATCCTACTAGGCTTATTCAGTATGATGTCAGATTTCTCTATTGCCGTATCTTTAGAGAATGGGCTATCGACCAGCCTCATCGCCATACAGTCATGCGTATTTGCTGGTCAGTTTTTACTCTTGTTCCTCTTACAAAAAACAGGCGGCCCTGTATTACTCAGTCTATTGGGGGCAGTCGGAGCAGTCTTTGGTGTGCCTATTGCGATTTTTTTGCAAGGAGAGCATCCACCTGAAGGTTTGTTGTTGGGAGCATCTTCAATAGCCATTGGTGTGGTACTAGTGACGTGGGGCGGTGTAAAAATGACAGTATTCAAAAAAGAGCCGCGCTAATAGAGCCATTATCAGGTACCGTGCCATTGATATCTCTATATCCTTGCGAGTATCTTTTATCCTGTTTTAATGGTTGGTGTCTAGATGATAAATACTTGCTAGGGCCTAATAATTGGTTACGATTAACTTAAATCACTTTTTGTGGATACGGCAAAAAAGGAGTATAAGTATCGTGGTTATCGTTGTCATGGACTCAGGCTATGAATTCAGCCGCGCGTTATCGGTTATTAAATAATTTTACGATTCTTATTAGTGTCATCGGGGTAGCGATTGCCTTGTTAGATAGTGGTTTTACACTACCGACATGGTTACAGCAAGTATTTCATATTTTTTATTTGGTGATTATTTTTATCGGTCTTGTGGTGACTGTTGGTCGCTACATCTACACAAAAAAGCCGCTGACCTTTAATAAAGTGGCCGTCTTTGATGCACTGACCAGCATTGCGATTGTCATTCTATTGACCGCGCATTTCACTGATTTAGTACGCTCAGGCTTGGATGCTGCCGTTGATGGTTTTGTCGCGATAAAGATCGCCGTATTTGTCACCTTTATCCGCGAACTCTCCGATCATAATTTCAACCTCAATCGTACCTTTCTACATCCTGCCCAATTCTTTATTCTAAGCTTTTTAGTCGTCGTGCTGGTTGGTGCCTTGCTACTGATGATGCCCAATGCGACGACGCAGCCGCTGTCTTTTGTTGATGCGCTTTTTACTGCTACCAGTGCGGTCTGTGTAACGGGACTAATCGTCGTAGATACGGCGACCTATTTTACGACTTTTGGGCAAGTTATCATTATGGGGCTGATACAAATCGGAGGCCTAGGTATTTTGACTTTTGTGACATATTTCAGCTACTTTTTTAAGGGCGGTGTCAGTTACGAGACGCAAGCAAGTATCAGTGAGATGTCTTATATGCATGGTATGAGCGATGTAGTATTGACACTCAAATCTATCTTGTACGTTACCTTTGCAGTCGAGGCGGTGGCAGCAACGCTGATCTATATCAGTATTTATGACATGCCTAATATGGATTGGTCTGAGCAATTCTTCTTTTCTGTTTTCCATGCGATTTCTGCTTTTTGTAATGCGGGGTTTTCTACGTTTACAGCAGGCTTGTATGACGATTCGTTACGCTTTAATTATCCGCTTCAGTTGATTATTGCCATGACATTTATCTTCGGTGGGATGGGCTTTACCATCGTGGTCAATGTACTGCGATATCTGCGCCACCGTGCTCAGCAGCTGATCTATCGCCATGACCAACGCTATATCTATCAGCCTTGGTTACTTAATATTAATAGCCGTATTACTTTGATCACGACAGGGGCGTTGTTGCTGATTGGTCTGATTGGTGTGATGATATTTGAATACAATCATGTGCTCGCTGACCACACCAGCTTTTTTGGTAAGCTGGTGACGGGCTTCTTTACTGCAGCGACGCCGCGTACGGCAGGATTTAATGTCGTTGACATGGGAGAGCTCACGTTTCCAACGATTATGCTGACGATATTTCTGATGTGGATTGGTGCGTCGCCAAACTCGACAGGCGGTGGTATCAAGACCAGTACCTTTGCCATTGCGCTATTGAATACATTAAGTCTGGCACGTGGGCAGACCAAGATAGAAGTGTTCAAGCGGCAGATTGCTGAGATTTCCGTCCGCCGCGCGTTCTCTATTATGTGGTTGTCGTTACTCGTCATCGGTACGGGCGTGACACTTATCAGTTATGACCAGCCAGAGCTTGATTTGATTAAGGTGGTATTCGAGTGTTTTTCAGCCTACAGCACAGTGGGATTGAGTGTGAATTTGACAGCGGACTTATCTGATTTTAGTAAAGTGGTGGTGTCGGTCATTATGTTTGTGGGTCGTGTCAGTATGCTCACGATATTTATCGCGCTGCTCAAAAACATGCGCCAACGCAACTATCGTTATCCCACTGAAGAGATTACGATTAACTAAGTCGTCGCAAAGTAAATAGATTGTTTCGTGCTTAAAGCGAGCAAAGACGCACTATAAAGAAGCACTAAGACAGAAGCGCTAATAAGCAGATGCTAGCAAAAAAATACTAAAAAAGGTCGTTAAGGTTATGAGATATATCATCGTAGGATTGGGGAATTTTGGGGCATCGCTAGGGTCGGCGTTGACCAGTCAAGGTCATGAAGTGATTGCGATTGACAGCAGTATGCAAAGGGTCGAAGCCTATAAAGAAGTGATTTCTCATACCCTATGTATGGACGCGACAGACGAATATACCGTCAGCGGCTTACCCATCATTGATACCGATATTGTTATCGTGGCGATTGGAGAAGACCAAGGCGCAAACGTCATGGCAACCGCGCTATTTAAAACGCTAAAAGCGAAACGTTTGATCAGCCGCAGTATCAATCCGCTGCATGAAAAAGTTCTGCAAGCCATCGGTGTGGATGACATTATTCATCCTGAAAAAGAAGCTGCCACTCGCTGGGCCAAACGCTTGTCGTTACGCTACTTTATTGATTCATTTGAGCTGAGTGACAACTTCAGTATAGTAGAGATTAAAATTCCAAACGTTTTGATTGGTAGGACCGTTGATGAGTTACAGTTAGAGCAAAAGTTCAATATCCGATTGCTTAGTACATTGCGCTATGAGTATTATGAAGACAGCTTTGGTCGCACACAGAGCAAGCCTAGTATTCAAGGTTTGGCGATGCCTGAGCAACTATTGCGAGACAAAGATGTATTGGTTATTTATGGATATAACAAACACATTAATCAGTTCTTACGTAGTGTGGGTGTGAAAATCAAATAACGGTCTGCAATGGTGCTAAGAAGATAACATAGAGGGGAAGTTTATGAGTCAATACCGCATATCTGTTCTACTAATCGCTATGACAGTATTGCTATCAGGGTGCGATAAATCGGCACAAGACCCAAATGTGATGTTTTCAGAAAAGCACCAAGATCCGATTGCTGAGCTTGCGGTGACAGACAAACCAGATCATAGTAAACTGGGCTATCAACAGACTTTTTATGTGCCTATTTATTCAGATATTTATTCTGATAGTGAGAACCAAAAAGTATTGTTGTCTGCCACGCTTAGCATACGCAATACCACCCTAAAAAACCCTCTGTATATCAATAAAATTGATTACTACAATACCAATGGCGATTTTGTAAAATCATACATCGATAGTCCGATCAAGCTACCACCAATGGCGACATTGAACTATATCATTGAAAAAGAAGACGATAGTGGCGGCTCTGGTGCCAATTTTATTATTGATGTCGAGGGTGTGGATGATACTGTCAAACCAGTGATTGAAGCTATCATGATTGGTAATTTTAGCAATAAGGGCTTTGCGTTTAGTACAGAAGGGACACCAGTAGCACCCTAATATAGTCAATCCTCTGTCATAAATTAAACATGCCCTAATATTGCTAAATCTATTACTCGTCGTCCTTTCACTTTGCTTAGTGTCAGGTAAGCTGTCTATAGTTGAGTTTGAATAATTTCGATACAAGGAAGCCGAGTACAAGCGATACAGTAGTATGGTTAGCGAGAATGACGATGTAGCGGATTTATATAGATTTGACTATGTAGGTATTTATGGAAGCAAAATATTCATACAAGGAAGTGTTATGTCTGCAACCAAAGAAGAAATCAACGCCTTTATGGCACTCGAGTTCCCACAAACCAAATGCATCGTCGAGACTGTCAGTGAAAAAGGTGCGACCTTATCACACGATATTGGTATAGATGAGCTGCGTCCCGGTGGTACCGTCTCAGGACCTGTCATGATGGCCGTTGCTGATGTCGCTATCTACGTCGCCATCCTCGGAAAAATTGGCATTGTTCCATTGACTGTCACCACGAGTCTGACCATCAATTTTTTGCGTAAGCCCTCAGCAGAAGCGCGTATTATCGCCAAATGCACCTTAATGAAAGTAGGGCGTACGCTGATAGTTGGGGAGGTCTCTCTCTATTCAGAAGGATGTGATGACATGGTGGCTCATGTGGTCGGCACGTATTCTGTCCCGCCTAAATAAATTTGAGTCGCAACTAGTTCATTCACTAGGATCAGATCCGGGTGGAAACTCATGACGTAATTGCGCAACATTAGCAGCAGTCACTATATCCGTGAAGGTATTTAAATCGCTATGCACGTATTGCGTGACGGCTGCTATTTGTTCGTCATTCATCATACGATGAAAAGAGGGCATACCGCGCAGGCCATTGATAACTACACTGATAATATAATACTTTGATTGCATCTTGCTGTTGTTGGCCAGTGGTGGATAGTGGCCTGCGCCTTGTGCACCTTCGCCTTTTTGCATATGACAACCTGCACAAGAGTCGTCGTAGAGCTTCTTACCATTGATGGTCAAAAACCCCGTTTTGCCTTGTGTACTGCCTTCAAACTTAGTAAGCCATTTCTGCAAGCTGGCGTCATCGAGCATTTTTGGTATTGAGTCTACATCGACGATATTAATGGCGGGTTTCGCCAATGCTTGTTTTGACATATAGACACCGCCCCATGCGCCCTGATTGCGACTGGCTTGATTGTCAAAACGGTTGTCAAATACCATTGGCGCTGTTTGCTGGCTAGCAATAGTAGCTGCATTTTGTGTTCTATTCTGACTACAGCCTGACAACGTTGTTAACGCTATCGACCCACTAACAATGAGCGTCATTATCGCTTTGCCTGATCTGAGTGGGCTAAATGGTTTGATTGAGTTTGATGTCACCATATTTATAGATTTCCCTGATATTCCTAATGCCCTTACTCTCATTATTATCATCCTTGCTTGAACGGCAGAGTTGTTATTCAAACCTCATTGCTCAAAAGCTGGCTATCCAAGTTTCTTGGCCTTTTGATGCAAGCGTTTGGCAGCATCCATACCTGATAGTATCGCGCCTTCTTGCCACGCAGGAATATGTGAGCAATGCTCACCTGCCAGTACGATACGGTGGTCAATCTCACATAGCGTGTCGTAATACTGCTCACGACTGGACTCGCTCCAGATACCGTAGCAGCCAAGCGACCAAGGGATACGGTGCCATGCGACTGAGGTGCCAGAGCGGAACTCTTTGGTATATTGCGGATGGATGCGTTTGCCGTAGGCGAGAGCTGCGCTGATACGCTCTTTAGGTGTCAACGAATTAAATTTATAGGAAGCTTCCCCAAACCCATACGCACCAAGTAGCACGCCTGAGCCTGTGGTGAACATATCTTGTGACGGGTAGGAGATTTGCGAGATGGGCATGTCGGTATAGCTGATACCGCCATATATCCATTCGTCTTCTTCCCAAAATCGCCGATTGAATTCCAAACCCACTTTATAAGAGCTCTCATAAGGGACGGCTGCCATCGCTTGTTTCATCGGAGCGGAAACGTTGATGTCGATTTGCGTCAATATCGACAGAGGAATGGTACAAATGCACCAGTCCGCGCGCACGGTTTTGGCAGCACTATCAGGGCTGCTGCTATCGACATAGTCAATGGTGACGCCCGTCTCGTCTTGATTGATTTTGGTGACTTTGGCATTGAATGTGATCATATCGCGGCACACGCGTGTGAAAGCATCACCGATCTTTCCCATACCGCCAACCGGCTGAAACATTGCTGGTTGATGCACGTGCACGGTGTAGTTGGTATAGATGTCCGACCATATGCCGGAGTCTAATAACTTGTCCATCGGTATAGGCGCTGATGGCCTTGCATCCGGCATCAGACCACCACCAGGGTATACGCTATAGCCGCGATGCTTACCGGTTTCAGTGCTTTTGACGTAGCGGTAGTTGGTATCCAAGACGCCCCAGCCTTTGAGACCTTCGAGTAGTTTTTCTTTGTCTTCTTTATTGACCGTACTATCGAGACTGCCTTTGTTCACAGCTTTAGATAGTAGCTCTGACACATAACCGCGAATATCGCTCTGTACTTCACCCAAGCGCTGCGGCGCACCATCGAAGTGGTTGGTACGATGCAGATACGCACGGTCATTGGTCTGAATAAAGGGCTGCAATGCCACATCGAACTTCTTACAGTAGTGAAAGACCGCGTAATGATGCACGGGCAATCGCCACGGTCCGCCATTAAAGTAATTGCCTTCTTTGAAGTCGCAAGTGACCGTCGCACCGCCCAGTTCTGTATATTTGTCACCACTATTGAGTGTCCAGCTACGTCCACCGCCACGGTTTTGATATTCGAGTACAGTCACTTTGTAGCCCGCTTTACGTAGCTCGTAAGCAGCAGTAAGACCGCTCAATCCTGCACCCAAAATCACGATGCTGGCACCGGAGGGCGCACCTTTGAGCGTCATTTCTTGCTGAAAGCTCGACTCGGAGGCAAACCCCAACGTGGTCATGGCTTGATACATCGCGGTCGCGCCTGCCGTCTTGCCAATCATGGAGAGCAATTGCCGCCGCGTGGGTGATTCAAGCAGGTCATTCATATGATTATCCTTATCGTGCTGAGTCTTTACATTATTATAAAAAGCGATGGTTATGACTTATTCCTTGTATAGTCAAATCCATATAAATCCGCTACATCGTCATCCTAGCTAACCATACTAATGTATAGCTGGCACTCGGTTTCCTTGTATCGAAATTATTTGAACTCAACTATAGCTAGCTTTTTTCTTTTGTTACGCGTGTCACATCCGCCGTGCTGACGTCGCTGCTTGGTAGACCGCCAAACGTTACTCGTACATAGTTGGTAATGCTAGCAATTTGCGCATGGCTTAAATCTTTTGAAAACCCCGGCATTTTTGGGGCGGTATTGAACGCGCCTTTTGCACCAAACGCAATTACACCAATGAGCGCATCAGGTTTTGCGCGGCGGATGCTACTCAAACCCACAATAGAGGCATAGCGGGCATCAGGTTGAGCGTAACCATCGACGCCATGACAACTGGCACAATGAGCTAAATATAAAGATTTTGATGAATGACTATTTTCCATTCTGCTGTTTTGACTAATAGTGACATGATACGTATTGGCTTTCGCCTTAGCTAAATAGCCTTTTTGCTCTAGCAAATTATAAGTAATCGAGTTACTGACTGGCTGAGGTAGGCGAGCCACATTGACGGGTATTAGATAGTCGTCAGTCTTGATGGCTGGCACGATTTTTAGATACGAGGCCATCGCACTCAAGTCTTCATCAGTGAGATAGCGCGTGCTATGCGCTACCGCTTCTGCCATCGGTCCACCCGCATAAGCTCGCTTATTAAGCATGCCTGTACGCAGGTAGGTCACAATATCCATCTCGCTCCAAAGACCGATACCCGTGTCGTTGTCAGGTGTAATATTTGGTGCAAACCATTTGCCGAGAGGCGCACCTGATAAGTAGCGGTCTTTATCGAGGCCTTGGGTCAAGTTACGCGGAGTATGACAGGTGCCACAGTGCTCTAGGTTATTGACCAGATACTCACCGCGCTGCTGGGTTTGGGTCAGGCCTGAGCGGTTTTCGGTAGACGGCACATTGATGACATTCCATGCCAGCATAAGTCTTCTGATATTCAATGGAAAAGGCAGATGCGTGGTTTTTTCAGGTGGTTTATCTACGATAGGTACTGTCTGAAAATAGGCGAATAAGGCACTGATGTCTTCATCCGTCATGCCATGATAAGACGGATAGGGCATGGCAGGATATATCTGATGATTTGGGGCGCGGCCTTTGCGTAAGGCTTTTTTAAAACTTGCCTCAGTATAGCTGCCAATACCATAGCGTGTCGACGGTGTGATATTGGTCGAGTAAATATTGCCAATAGGGGTTTCAATCGGCACACCGCCGCTGTAGTCTTCACGGTGACAAGCCATACAGTCAGCGCTGCGAGCCACGTACGCGCCGCGGTTGGCAAGCGCGCTATTAGCATGACTGACATTGGGTAGGCTTATTCGACTGGGCAAAGTGTTTATTGGAAGACTGACCGTATCTGCCATTGCTATCGTAGAGGTTGCGCTAAGCCCCAATGTTAATGTCATGGCCAAAGAAAATGACCATGCTGGCATGCCTACAAAAAGTGGCTTCATAATATCCTTATGGTGCTGATTAATCATTACTATTCCCTTTTTGAGCACTCTACAAATCGCTACTGATCACTATCAAAAAACAATGTTGCGATATTAAAATCGCTACTGTCTGGCGGCTTCGACTTTAATATTTAAATTCAGGTTTTTGGTCAATCCAAACCAGACAAATTTGTTTATATTCCATTTGGTACGATCAATCGTCGCGGTGAAATTGCCACCGCAAATGTCTTTTTTTAGACGTGCGCTTAGATAGCAGTCAAACTTGGTGGCCGTCAGGCTAATAGGGTGCGTCTCACCATGCAATGTCAGCTGACCATCTACTCGTATTAGCTGTGGATTTGTTCTGTCTTGATTAAAATACCATTTCGTTGATTTAAATTGCGCCAAAGGAAAAGTTTTTGCATCAAAAAAATCAGGCCCCGTTAGGCTTTTATTAAAAGAAGGATTGCCGGTATTGAGCGAGTCTATCGGTATAATTAGTGAGATGTCACCTGTCTTTAGGCTCGGGTCATATTGCAATTGACCTTTGATATCATAAAAGCCACCAGTCGTGGCAAAGGTATTGAGGCGTTCGATGGCAAACCGAATGTGAGTGCTGGCAGGGTTGATGGCGTAGCTAGCGGCATGACTGTTCTTGGTCACGCTTACTAGTAGTAATGGCATCATCACCAAGGTATAAACACACGAGATTTTGAGCTTATTAGACAACAAGCGCATCGCTACATTCCTTTGTAGACTACCGATATAGAGCGTTTTATTCACAAGCGCCATCCATGCGTTTGCTTAATAATAACCCAATGATTATTAATTATTTATACATTATTTTTCAAATAGTTAGTAGTGCTATTTTGGTAAAACCATCGTCATCGGTTATGTCTATACCAACAAGCCCGTTTTAAGTATTGGATGTTTCAATGCTAGATAGGTTGATGTCGGCATGTCTTTTGTTGGTATTGGCGCTTGTGGCTTTTTTCATTATCGAGTCTCTAAAGAAAAAAGAGGCGAGCGCGCAGGCGATAGTTAATGACAGCAGCATAGAGACCAACGTATGACTAAAGAAATGGTCACCAAACAGCATCTTATACAGTCCCATTGTCCATCCTAAGACCATGACGGCGGTAAATATCTGATAGCGGTATTTTCTTAGCGTCGGTAAAAACGCCAATCCATATAACGAGAACCCTGCGCTGGCATGCGCCGCTGGAAAGCATCTGGCTGGCGTTGCTGCCACTATGTTTTGCCAAAGGTTGAGATAAGGCAAGTCACCATTGAACATAACCAAGTCATTTGGGCAGCTGATATGAGTAACACCTTTGAGCGTGGCAATGGTTGCTGGGACAATCGCCAATATAATCAGTAGATAGCCAATCTCACGAACGAGTAAAGGAATCAAAAATGGGTCGATTGTCTTGCGCTGCTTTGAGGCAAGATCAGGCAAAGGTTGTCTATACTTAATGATTAAAACAACTATCAAATATACAGCCAGTAAGATCAGCAATGCTTTGGGCAAATCATAAAAAATAAAGGCATAAGGCTGCGCGCCTTTTTCTAACAGCCAGTGACCATTGGTATAAAAAAGCTTGCTGATGCGTATGTCTAACTGACTGTGCTCAAAAACCAATGTGGCCATGATAGTCACGCACAGTAATTTTAGCCAGTCCCAAGTCGCTGAGTGTTTTTCTAAAGTCATTGAGACACCTGATAACGTATATTAAGTGGTGATAAATGCTAACGTATTCGCTGCGCGCTACTATAAAAAAACAAATAACTGTAAAAATACAGGCAATTATAAAAAGACTGACAGCGCCATTAACCATAAGATGGTTAAGAGACCCAATGCCAAAAATTGCGCAGCAGAACCGACATCTTTAGCGATCTTTGCGAGAGGGTGCTGGGCGGTTGAGGTATGGTCGACGCAGGCTTCGATACCGGTGTTAAGCAGCTCGACAATCAAGGATAAAAAAGAAGCGACGACGAGCATCATCTTTATACCAAGCGCAAGAGGCATGACGATGACCGCAGCCAGCAGTACAAGATTGAGCCAAACCACTTGCCTAAAAGCGGCCTCGAATTTGTAGGCAGCTCTAAACCCGTCTAAAGAATAACTGGCAGCTTTTATAATTCGGTAAAGACCAGTGTTACCTTTGGCATGACTGGCAAAACTATCAGGTGCTAGCCCGTCACTAAGAGCTGTTTGTTTGACATGAACAGTTTCAATATGAGTCGTTTCGACGTGAGCAGTTTCGATATGACGGCGCTGTTCTGGGCTGTGATCAGCTGTCTTGTTTTTTCTGATCAGTGTCATAGGAGTGATGTGATTCATATGCATTCTCAATGGTCTGTGAATATCAAGCCACATTGGTTTTGGGTGATCGAACCGACAATCACACCAAATCAATATGGTTTGAGTATAAGAGGACAGAGATTAAGAAAGCGTTAAGAGATCAAAACCAAGTGAGATAAATGACGATAATCGCCAAATGCATAGAAATGAGGTGGTTACTTATAATAAAGGGCTATTTATAATGAATACTAAAGGTGCTGCCACCTGATGAGTTGGCTTGATGCGTTAGCTGCCAGCCCATATGTGACATGATGCGCTGTACGATACTGAGCCCTAGGCCTGAGCCCTCAACTTTGTGATTGATATCATGCTCTGGCGACAATGTTGTGCCTGTCCCCTCGTCTTGATAGTCATGCGTTAATCGCTCAAACCGCTCATACAATAACGGCATCATCACCTCAGGTATGCCAAGTCCTGTATCCGTTACTGTGATTTTTTGGTCATCGATAGTCACGATTACCTCACCATCATCGGTGTACTGAAACGCATTTTTTATCAAGTTGCCCAATGCCATTTTTAGGAGCTCAGGGCGCACATAAGCGCTGTATTCTTGCTCAGCGATGACCTGACAAGTGACGGTCTTATAGCGCAGCAAATAATTCAGTCGCTGCACTTCGGCTACCGCAATGCTATTGATGTATGTTTGCGGTGCGTCTAACTTTTCGGGCGCGCGTGATAGCAATAGCAAGGCGGTGATAATCTCAGAGGTTTCTTTGGCCGTATTACTGATACGATTGGTAAATTCGTTTAGATGGCTGTCTGCTGCTAACTGTGATGCCAGCACTTCAGAGGCACCCATAATGATGGTCAAAGGTGTACGCAATTCATGACTGACATCACCTGTGAACAGCTGCTCGCGCTTTAGGTATTGTTCCAGCTTATGGTTTTTTTCATCGATGGCTCGCGCCAACACACCAACCTCAGAAGGCAGGTGCGTCAGCTCCGTTAAGTTTTTATGATCGGTCTCGACGGCTTGTTTTAAGTCCAGTAATGGCTTAATGATTTGTTTGGCAGACAACTGAGAAAAGATCGCCGCAATCAATAAACTCAAGACCACAGCGACTCTGAGCGTATCGGCGAATATGTCTTCTAAATGCTCAAATATCGCCAAGACAGGATAGTTTTTCATCACTATCTCATTGTCCTCTAGGTAGGTCAAAATATATGCTTGATCGCCTTGCTGATACGCAAACAGGTGAAGGTTGGTACGAGTTTGACTGTCCCCTTTATGGATAGTGACGGCTGTTTCTTTTACGGTATCAGTTGCGAGCGCTTGTAGATTGGCAGGGGCAGCATCGTAGCGGTAAATCTTGATGCCTGGATCGGCAGTATAAATAGGCTGATCGCCGTATTTTTCTTGACTGAGATCAAGCTGCTGCAACAGACGAGCCTTGACCAAATCCTGCTCTATTCGGCTTTCTGCGTACAAAAAAATGCTGACAAAAGCGCCGCATAGTAACAAAGCAAAGATGAAGTAGGACAGTCGAAACTTATTGGCTATCGAGTCTATATTGAACATAGTATGGAGGTACTTAATAGAAGTAGGCGGTCGTTATGTTGAGTGATAGCAAGTCGTATGCGATGCTATCCTTTCAGTCATACTATAGCGCTTTCTGATTTATTTGGATCAATCACTTGGTAACCAACACCCGGCACAGTGATTATCATGGCTTGCTCAAATGGCTTATCGACCTGTGCTCTCACGCTATGCATATGGGTGCGTAGCGCATCACTACTAGGGATATCCTGTCCCCATACTTTTTCTTCGATTTCAGTTTTACTGACGACACGCGGGGCGGCGCTCATCAAAACATGTAGTATTTTAAATCCAGTTGGTGTGAGCTTGAGAGCGGTGCCTTCGCGCATAATGGTATGTTCACTGTTGTTTAGCGACAGTGCACCGACGGCGATACTGTGTATAAAATGTTCGTCGTCGGTCCGACGTATCAGCGCCTTAATACGACACTCCAGCTCAACCAATGAAAAGGGTTTGACCAGATAGTCATCAGCGCCACTATCAAACCCTGCCACTTTATCCGAAATCGTATCGCGCGCGGTGAGCATTAGCACAGGGGTTTTATCATGCAACTCTTCTCTGAGCTTTTTGCATAGCTTAGTGCCATCCATGCCGGGTAGCATCACATCCAGCAATATCACGTCATAACGATTGCTTGCCGCCAGTGTGAGTCCGCTATAGCCATTGTGCGCGTTGTCCAGCTCAAAACCCTTGGGCTCAAAAAAAGCATAAATATTGGCCACGATATCGGGGTTGTCTTCAATGACGAGTATCTTATACATGAGGGTGACTACCTTAAAGATGGCTATTGCCTAAAACGATAAAGCAATGTAAAAACAGATCTAGTTATTCATTTTAAAAAAGGTCGGTGCTGCTTTAACTTCATCGGTTATGATACCAAAAAACGTCAGCAATGTCGGTGTGATAAAGTCATGCGACACGGGTGAATTTACCATACTAGAGAGGCTATCTGCATCGATACGATTACTTTTAGGCGACCAAATGACGGCTGGCACGTGTTTTTGGGTATCTGGGGCAAACTTATAGGGTAGGCCATGCAAGTAAATATTGTTTTCGCCCAAGCTCTCTCCATGATCACTAATATATACCATCACCACATCATAATCTTGCTCATAAGGTTTTAAAGTATCAATCACGCTATTTAAAAAATAATCGGTATAGCGAATGGCATTATCATAGCCATTTATCACTGACTGCGCATCACATTTAGAGAGTTCATTAGTCATACAGACCGGTGTATATTCTTCAAATGCTTTAGGGTAGCGCTGATAGTAGGCAGGCCCATGATTGCCCATCTGATGCAACAAAATAAGCGTATCTTTGGGTGTCTCTTTCTGTGAGTTGCCTGATGTCACAAGTTTGTCAAAACCATCGAGCATACCGATATCTCGGCACTCCACATCACAGTTGGGGTTGGTGTCTGATGATTTGTAATCCTCAAAAGTGACACGGTCAGCTACGCCTTTAGCGCTAGAGTTGTTGTCTCGCCAAACGACATTGACCCCTTGCTTATGTAGGGTGTCGAGTACGTTTTCATTGTATTCGGCGGTATCGATATCATAACTTTCTCGATTTGCATAACTGAACATGCAAGGCACAGAGTAGGCGGTAGAGGTACCGCAAGAGACCGCATCCTTAAAGCTATAGAGGTCTGATTGCTTTGCGAGTAGCGGTGTGGTGTTACGTGTATAGCCGTTCAAACCAAAGTGATCCGCTCGAGCCGTTTCACCAACCACAAACACCATGAGTTTGGGTTTGACGCTGTTATTAATGCTGTTAGCAGGGGCGACTCGCTTTGCATCTGTCGCATGCAGCGTAAAGGTATCAGGACGACGCAGCTCATCGACATAATTTTGACCAAGCTTAATCATAGAATAAATAGGCGTGATCGGGTTGGCATAAGAACGTACCTCTTTATGCTGACGAAAGAAGCTGGCGTACTGATCACCAAATGGTAAAAGACAAGCTGCGATCAGTGCAACAGACAGTATCAACGTGGCTGTTTTTTGTAAGATACTGCGTTGCCAAGTAAAGCACTTTAGATGAATTTTACTAATAATAAACGCCGGTAATACGCCCAATAACAGCAGTCGAATGACCATACTGGGTGCGAATAACCCCATGGCCTCTGCTTGATCGGTCTCCATACTATTGATCAGCATATTGGTATCGAATACCGTCCCATAAGCATCGGTAAAATAACCGCAGATGGCGGCAGTGATCAGCAGCACAATTAAGACTGGCTTGGCAATCGGGCGATAGCAAAGAATCTGTAATACCAGCCACATCATTCCAAATAATAAGCCTGTAATCGATAATATAAAGCCGGTGTTTTGACTAAATGGATAGACAGTGAGTACCTGCTCAAAAAAACCGATATTGGCAGTCGCCACCAAATATAAGGCAACGATGATCAGCAGATAACTGAGATTCACCTCGCGATCGTAGAGCTTGCTCAGATAGCTGCTTTTTTTATTGGCATTGGGCACTCTGATTTTTAGCACATTGGTCTTGATGACTTGAGATATTGACATACACATACTTCTCAACAGAATGGTAGGAGGGGCCATTCCTTACCATAACAAGGGGGCTGTTAAGAAGATGTTAAGGTAGCTGTGCTGATGTTGATAATAGTGCGAAGTGCGAAGTGTTGGATGTTTTTCTTAGCTATTTTTTGCTGAGCGAGCAATGACAGATTTTATCGTTATTTTTATGATGCAGGATTCATCATCGCCATTAATTGAGATTTGTCTTTTATCGTAATAAAGCCATAGTGCATGTCGATGAGTGATTGCTGTTGCCACGATTTAATAATTTTATTGATGGTTTGTCTGGTCGTGCCAAGCATAAACCCAAGCTCCTCTTGTGATAAACGCAGATCTATTTTGATGTCATCGCCTATCTGTTTGCCATAAGTCTCAATAAGACCAATGAGCATACCGGCCAATCGTGCTGAGGTATTTAGTGAGGTCGCATCATCGATCCATTCAAATGCCCTGCGAATGCGTGCACAGGTGATGAGTGCAAGGTGCTTATACAAGATAGGGTGTAGCTGTGCGGTTTGAATAACCACATGTCTAGGAATAGAGATCAGAGTGACTTCGTTGATGGTCCACGCATCGTGAGTACGCGGATTGTCATCGATAATAGATATCTCGCCAAACCATTCGCCATCAGATAAGTGCGTCAATGTCATGGCGTGTCCGCTCGCGCTGACATTACATACTCTAATCGTACCTGCCAAAATAAAGTGCAGCGCGGCATCTTTACTATCGCCAATCGCATGAATCATTTGACCTTTTTGGTATGTTTTCAGCATCGCCGCATGTGCCAGTAGCGACTGTATATCAGCTGGTAACTGAGTAAACCATGGGTCTGCATGTAAATGATGATTGATATTCATAAGTGTAAGGTTCTTGACAGATTTGGGTGTAAAAAATGGTGTAGAGTATTCATTCAGGATATCTAAAAACGTAAAGGATGACACTATGCAAACAGCTATGCAACACACCACAATACAAACAGATTCAACATCGAGTGTACACCATAATATGAGCGAACAAGAGTGGCAAATGCGTGTAGATCTTGCTGCTTGCTATCGAATCATTGCCTCTTATGGTTGGGATGACTTGGTATTCACGCACATCTCTGCCCGTGTACCTGGCACTGAAGATGAGTTTTTAATCAATCCTTATGGCATGTTATTCGAAGAGATTACCGCCTCTAGTCTGGTCAAAGTCAATAAAGCGGGCGAAAAAGTAGCACCCTCAGAATACAACGTCAATCCAGCCGGATTTATCATTCATAGTGCTGTGCACGAAGCCCGCCATGACGCCCATTGTGTTATCCATTTGCACACAAACGATGGTGTTGCGGTTGCGACCCAAGAGCAAGGCCTACTGCCTATCTCGCAGCAGTCATTATTTCCGCTCTCTAATTTGGCCTATCATAACTATGAAGGTGTCGCCTTAAACCCAGAAGAAAAAGTTCGTTTGGTTGATGATTTGGGCGATGCGCACTTTATGATTTTGCGCAACCATGGTCTGCTAACTTGTGCTGACACCGTTGCCAATGCGTTCTTATATATGTATATCATGCAAAGAGCTTGCGAGATTCAAATCAAGGCGCAAAGCGGTGGCAGTGCACTGACGCCAATACACCCACAAATACTGGCAGGCATTCAAGCTGCCTCAGAGGAAGTGACCAGAGGCGCGAACGGCGATATCGCATGGCCTGCATTACTTAGGAAATTGCGCCGCACCGACCCATCATTTGAGGAGTAAGTCCACAATGATTACCTTGAGTGAATGGGAGCAGCAGGGGCAATACGAATCAATTCATGGCCATCAAATATTTACGCGTCGTGGTGGAGATCCAAGCGCACCCGTGTTGCTATTGATTCATGGTTATCCCAGTGCCAGTTGGGACTGGGAGGGCATGTGGCAGGCGCTCACTGAGCGCTATTATGTGGTCACGCTCGATATGCTAGGGTTTGGGTTTTCAGACAAACCCGAAGAGGCGTGCTACTTAATCCGCGAGCAGGCCGATATTTATGAGGCGCTGTTGCATCAGTTGGATGTTCATGAATATCACATACTAGCGCATGATTATGGCGATACCGTGGCGCAAGAGCTATTAGCAAGGCAAGTGGACGGTAATAATTATATGAATATTGCCAGCGTGTGTTTCTTAAATGGCGGTTTATTCCCTGAAACCCACAAACCGATATTGATACAAAAACTGCTACTGTCGCCGCTTGGGCCCTTGGTATCAAAACTCATCAATAAGCGAAAATTTGCGGGTAGTCTACAACGCATATTTGGCCCTAACACTCAGCCAACTCCTGAAGTGATCGATGCGTTATGGGAGCTACTGACCTATAATAATGGTCTGGCTGTGATGCATCGGCTGATCAATTATATTCCCCAACGTCAGCAATACCGCGAGCGTTGGGTAGGGGCTATTATCAATAGTACGATACCCATCAAGCTGATCGCTGGCGCAAAAGACCCAATCTCAGGTCAGCATATGATGGATCATTATCGTAAGCTGATTCCCAATGCTAATGTCACTGAAATGCCAATGTTGGGACACTATCCGCAAATAGAAGATGCGGATGCGATGACCGCTGCATACTTGCAGTTTAGAGACACAGTCAGTCCGCTATAGAGTGGATATGGTGTCAGCCTCGTTTAGTTTACTACTTATAGTGATTTCACTCGGTTTTCTTGTATCCACCTGATATTGAACCGACTGTAGCAGCTATAGTCAGCGAACTACTAAACCGCTACGGTGTTACCCTTCCTAGAGGTACTATATGTACAATCTGCGGTCGGCTGCCTTGTAGCTGTTTTAGGCTTCTTTGACTATAAACTATCAAGTATTTTAATAAAAAAGCAGGGTATCTATGGATATCCTGCTTTTTATTGAGCACCCATTTAGCGACATTTTCAATTTGTCAGCTTTGTATTTCTCTATTTATACTTATCAGTATTGATCAGAAAAAGCGCATGACCTTTCAGTAGATTAGCCTTGATTATTTACTAAAAGCTATTCATCCAAGTTTCGGACATGAGTATTTTTAGTTCGACTACTTCACAGAGCTATCAGAACTGTCAAAGCTTTTAAACCTCATTTTATTTAGGATAAAATTAGCTGATGTCATACGGCTAAAGGCTTTTTCCTCAGCTTAATTTTTATGTTTGCCAGTAGTAATCCTGACAGTATCAACATCATTGCTAGCATCTTCCACCATGTCACCACTTCTCCTGTGAGCAACACCGATGTTGTCATACCAAATACTGGCACTAGCAGTGCAAACGGCATAATTTTGGAAGCCGTGTTTTGACTCAATAGATGTGCCCACAGTCCAAAGCCAACCAGTGTTGAGATGTACGCGATAAACCCAAGCGATAGCCAAGACTTGAGAGAGGCCTGTGTGAATGTCGCCATCTGCCATGCATCAGTCTCAAATATAAAAGACGATAACGTCAAAATCACACAGGCAATGAGACCACCCCAGACGACCAGTGTCAGAGCAGATAGTGCAGAGGCCTTATTGTTCCCTGTAGTCGGCGAGACAGTAGAGACATCTGCGCCTTTCAGCGTTATCTTCTCAGCGGCTTGCGTGGATGCCTGCTTTGAGGCGATGTTGCCAAAGCTCCAACCGATGGCCGCAATCAAAATACAAATAAACCCAGATAATGGCATGTCACCGCCTAGATTCAGTGCTATCACGCCGAGCCCTAGCACACCGATCAGCATACCGATGAGTTGCATGCGATTCACAGATTCACCCAACATCACAAATGCCAGCAATACCGTGATGAAAATCTGAACTTGTAACAATAGCGCGGTTAATCCTGCCGATGCACCCAAATGCATGGCCGTGAATACAAAAGAATATTGCATGACAAAAGTGCCAATGGCATAGATAAACAACGTGCGATTAAACTTGGGCGGTTTAAGCAAAAAAACCAGTGGCACTGCCGTAAAGAAAAAACGTAGAGCGGTGAGCATCAGTGGTGGAAAGCTCTCTAACCCCCATGCAATGAACGTAAAATTCACGCCCCAAATAAAGGTGACCAGTACAGCCAATACGGTGTATAGAGGAGTCATATAGTTGGCCTGAGAAGTGATGACTTTTGATGAACACTCTCACTTGGTTGAGAGGATGTGAGCACTGTATAGAATGATACGATAGTATAAGCTTTATCCCTAATAGAACATACATTTGTAGGTTAAAAATTTAGCGATGCTAAGACCACTAAATATACCAATGGATGAGATGCTCTGATGATATATGGATCAGAACAGTACATGTAGGTTTCTTATTATCATGATAAGACCACTGATAACCATGAGTATGAGCAGCATTATTCTAAACTGACTGATACTGATACCTGCCAAAAAGCGTTTGCCAATGATATTGCCAATCACGGCGCCCAGTCCCAATACAAGACCATACACCCATATCTTGAGCGTGAGTATCCCAAAAAAGGTGTAGCTGACGATTTGTACAATACCTACAAAAAAAGAATTGGCCGTTTTGGTCGCAATAAGGTTCTCTTTTTCTAGTCCTGCATTCATATAAAAAGGGTTGAGTATCGGCCCAAGACCGCCCACTAAGGTGCTCATAAAAGCGATGGCAAAGCCCACAGGTATAAAGCCTGCTTTTGGCATATCAAACGTTTTACTTACTTTGCCAAACTTGTATTGGAAAATAGTAGAAACTAAAAATGCACCAACCAATAACTGAATCCAGTCTGCGTCCAAACGGCTAAACACCAATGCGGCGAGCCACGCCCCTAAGATTGCGCTTGGTACATAGTATTTGGTCAACGACCAATCAATATCATGCCAGAATAGATAGAGCCGTGAGGCATTACTCATAAAGGTAGCCACGTTGATCACGGGCGGTGCAATCGCTGTCCCTATCATCGAAGAGGTGACGGGTATCAGTAGCATCGCACCGCCGCCGCCAGAGATGGTGGAGATAATAAAAGCGACCATGCCAGCGAAAAACAAGCCTGCTAAATGCCAATTCGGAATGGATTGCAATAACTCTAAAACGAGGGACACTATAAAATCCTATTTTACGAGTGATATCAAGTAGGGAGGCTTCACACATTTTGGATGACTAATAAAAGCTTTACTAGCGTAACGTTTCTCTTTATTGGCTGAAAATAGAAGATGTCATTATCCAAAAAAACGGTGGTCACACATAGAGTATGACCACCGTAGAAACAGCATATAGAGCACAGACTGGCTAAAACTAGATAGCCGTCTTTTTATAACGCTTACGATATACGCTACGTATGATGGGCATGAATACCATTAAGATAGCCAATAACCATAGAACGACAGTAATAGGGCTGCTCCATAAGATCCCCAAGTCTCCCTGAGAGATGGACAGAGCGCGTCTCAAATTAGACTCCATTAATTCACCCAGTACATAACCTAAGATAAGTGCGGATAACGGGAAGTTTAATTTACGTAAGAAATAACCAAAGACACCCAGTGCAACCATAAATACTAAGTCAAATGTGGTGCTATGGATTGAATAAACCCCTACAAAGCTGACGGCAGCAATGGCTGGTATCAATATATAGTTTGGCACATCAAGCAGCTTGGCAAATAGGCCAACCAACGGAATATTCATGACCAACAAAATAACGTTACAGATGAATAATGAGGCAATCAGACCCCAAACGATATCAGGCTGCTCAGTAAACAACTGCGGACCTGGTGTGATGTTATATAAGGTCAATGCGCCCATCATGACCGCTGTCGTACCAGAACCTGGTACACCCAAAGTCAACATCGGTACAAATGAACCACAAGCTGAGGCATTGTTTGCTGCCTCTGGTGAAGCAACACCGCGAAGATCGCCGTCACCAAAGGTGCCAGTATCACCAGCGATTTTGCGTTCACTGGCATAAGTCATGGCACTGGCAATAGTCGCGCCTGCGCCAGGCAGAATACCAACAACGAAACCCATCAGACCACTACGGAGCATAGCGCCAAAGGCAAAGGTAAACTCTTTAAAATTTAGTAAACTACGCTTGCCTTGAGCAATAATCTTATGCCCAGTCGTTGTTTTTTCTAGTAAGATTAAAATCTCACTCACACTGAAAAAACCAATAACGATAGTTGTAAACTGGATACCGTCAGATAGGTTCACGGAATCAAAGGTAAATCGATAAATACCCGTAACCGCATCAACGCCCACGGTTGCAAGACCAAGACCAATTAATGCCGCAATACCAGTTTTAACAGGTTGGTCACCGACTAATCCACTTAAACAGGTGATCGCAAAAACCATCAATACAAAGTATTCAGCGGGTCCAAATGAGATTGCCCATTTGGCAAGTAAAGGGGCAAACAGCACCACGCCGATAGTAGCGATAGTCGCACCAACGAATGAGCTGACAGCCGACAAAGACAGAGCAATACCCGCCTTTCCTTGCTTTGCCAGTGGATAACCATCCAACGTGGTCATAATAGCACCAGCATCACCGGGTACATTGATGAGGATGGCGGAAATACGACCACCATACTCACACCCGAGATAAACGGCTGCTAACAAAATGAGCGCGCTCTCTGGTGGTAGTCCAAGTGCAAAGGCGAATGGCAGTAAAATTGCCACACCGTTGATCGGACCTAGACCGGGCAACATGCCTACAATCGTGCCCAAAAAAGCACCGATAAGTGCAATCAATAAGTTTTGCGGGGTAGATGCGATAGCAAAGCCATGCATCAAAAAATCAAAAGTATCCATATTGGCTATCCCATTATCCCTGATAACAATCCAAGTGGTAATTTGACGTCTAAAAGTGTGTCAAATAAAACGTATAAGCCAATACTGATTAACACTGAAAAGATAAAGCTTTTTAGAGGATTACCTGCAAACAGTAAACCTACCGCAAAAGACATCAGAATAGTGGCAAGAATAAAGCCCAACACTTCAAAAATAAGACCATAGACCAATAAGGCTAGCGCACAAAGTATCAAGTTTCTAATGATAGGTTTAGTCAGCGCCAAATCAATAGGCTTAGTAAAACTTGCTGGACGAAAAGCGACCACTAGAGCACCAAATGCCAGCAATGAAAAGATTAAAATAGGATAAGGACGAGGGCCAATCGGGTCATAAGCAATAGGGGCAACGTAGCCAATGGCTAAGTATATTAAGAACAAACTAACCAGTGCCATGAGCCCAGAAAATAGACGTTCCATTGTCATAGTATGATTCCTAAAAACTGAAGTTAAAAGGCTGGCAGGTAATGGCCAGCCTTTAAAAAATACAATGAAAATTTAGCATTCAATTATTAAGATTGTTAAGTTTCAATGTGACTATTTGGCTGTAGTGTCAACAAGACCGTATTCAGCAGATAACTCACGTAGCTCACCAGTACGCTTATAGACGTACGCTTGTAGCTCTTCACCAGTCATAGAGAATGGCAGTAATTCTTGCTGCTCACGTATTTCAGCAAATTTTGGATCAGCAAGCATTTTGTCAAATGTTCCTTTCCACCAGTCATAGGCTGCAGGACTCACATCTGGACCCATATAGTAGCCGCGAACCACTGGCCAAGTGACATCATAGCCTTGCTCTTTGGCAGTTGGGATATCGGTCATCGTGCCGCCCAGTCTCTCATCTGCAAACACAGCTAGGACGCGTAATTTACCCGCATTGGCTTGTGGCATAATCTCAGCGATACCAGCACTAACAACGGTAATATGGTTACCCATGACCGCTGTAATTGCTTCACCGCCACCTTCCATCGCAACATAGGTCATGTCGTTCGGATTGACACCAACGGCTTTGGCTAAGATAGCGGTTTGCATCCAATCTTGACCGCCGACACTACCACCAGCACCAAAGCTAATAGATTTTGGATCTGATTTTAATGCAGCGACCAATCCCGCCAAATCTTTGATAGGTGACTCTGCGTTGATCGCAATAGCGCCATAGTCAGTACCGACACCCGCCAACCATTTCACGTCTTTCTCAGTGAATTTACCGAATTTACCTTGCGATAAATTGAGGATAGAACCCGTTGAGAACGCGATAATCGCATCATTATTGTCACGATCATTGGCAACGATTTTGTTGTAAGCAACCGCGCCAACACCGCCTGGCATATAAGTGACACGCATAGGCTCTGTCAAAAGGCCAGTATCTTTTAGGCCAGCTTGAGCAAGCTTACAAGTCAAATCAAAGCCGCCACCTGGTTTTGCTGGGGCAATACATTCTGGACGCGAAGGGGCATCATAACTGGCTTCAGATGCAGTCGTTTCGGTTTTGTTACATGCGGCAAGGGTCAGTACAGAAAGGCCAAGAGCTAGATAGGATAATTTTTTCACACGACACTCCTTGTGTGTATTGCTGATTAAAAAATTCAATAGAATTATGAGTCAGACTAGAATTATGAGATACAAAGTTCAGGCAATCGTAATAGAGGTTGCTCAACTTCATAAAAGTAGAGTTTTTAGCGTTTTGCAAAAGTAACAGAATATTATAAAAATAACAAGAAACATATGTATGTATACATGAATTTTATTTTAAGGTAATATCACAATGACTGATGACAAACTATTTATTGCCCCAATTTTAAGTAAGAAATGACACAGAGAAATCTTCCGAATACAGAGCGGTAATGGTAATAAAAATTAATAGATACAATGGTTTATGGTTATAATTCACCATGAGGGATATGTTAAAAACATGCTAGGGTGATTTATTGCGGATAAGGAAAAGCGCTAACGTAGTAGATGCAGTTAGTAAGATGAGACTAAGCGCTATAAAACGATACAAAGGGTGATTCAATAGATATTTAAGACATTTGGTCGTATCTGTCAGGTAAAAGACAGCGGTGCCAAAACTGTCTTTTGGAAGGGGTTTTCTGAAGGGTAGGGTATGTTTCCATGCTCAACATAAGCACACACGCTAGCTAAAATAGCAGCTGGATAAGTAAAATGGCTAGTATGCCGATACCAATATCTAAGGGCACTGCCTTGAATAATAGCGCATTGAACAGCTTATTTTTTTCGATAACCACTTGAGATGCCCCTAACATGAGGCTACCTCCTGATGAGAAAGGGGAGAGTGATGAGCTTTGCGCTCCTACCACAATACAGGTAAATAATAACAAAGGGCTTAATCCAGAGGCGACGGCTAGGGGCAGCACCATAGGGAACAAAGTAGGAGCGACCACGCCGAGTGTACTAGCAAAGAGAGACATGATTGCACTGATAACGAAGATTAAAATCGGTATCAGCCAGATAGGAACGTTGGTACTGAGCCACTCTGTTAGCTCGTAGATAACACCGATTTCAACCCCAAGGCCAATCAACATACCGACCCCACAAATCATAATGAGCGTATTCCAAGGTATTAAAGCGATCACCTTTTTTTCGTCACCCAATTTTAACAATAAACTAATTAAGGCGAAAAAAATGGCAATAAAACCAATGTCAACTCGAGCGTTCAAAAACTGAATCGCTTCTACGTTAGGCATGAGTAAGTTTGAGATAGGTATAATGAGCACAATGGCCATCATTATGAAAATTAGGATAATAGACTGTTTCTGCTTATCATCGAAAGGCTCTGGTACTATCGTTTGAATCGCAATTTTGCTATTTTTCGCATTGAAAAAGCAATAGATACTCAAGACGATCACTGGTATTAAAAAGGTCGCAGCGAAGACGCCTAAAACATAAGTAAAGGTATTATCATTTGCGACGCCTGCCCCGCGCATCAGCTCTCTAAAGATGACACCGCTCTGTGAGGTGATAAAGTTAGCACCAGCTAATGCACCATAGTTCACAGATAAAGTAGCAACGACCAGATTTAAGTTAGTGCGTTTAGACAACAGCAGGATCATCGGGGCCATCGTGGCTAAGACCGTGTAATACCCAGCCCCTAAGCCTGCAACGATGGTAGCGGCGAAGAAAATAACCAACGGCAATAATTCGGGAAAGTGACGACATCTATAGATTAAATGATTCGATAGCTTTTCTAAAGCACCGTTCGCCAGAGGAAAGTTGTAAAAGAGCGTCACAGCAAAGATAACAAAGAAGATTTTGAGAGGCCATAGCTCAATAATCTCATGAGTTTTCAGCCCCATACCAAAACAACCGATAAGGTATGAGAAGGCAATGGCAAACAGACCAATATTGATTTTGGTGGTATAGCCCAATATGATACATATGACTATAGCGGCTAGAATATAAAGAGTCATGACTGCCCCTGATCTCAACTGTATGAATTCTATAAAAAACCATAGCAGTTTTTACAGAGTAAAGCGTATTACGCTAATAGTGACGAGTAATTTCGTAAACGAGATGCTTGTAGCTTGTCCTACAAGCCCGTCTGGCTCAATAGAATGATAGCAAAAAAGGCTACGTCAATTAGACAAGATTGTTCATAAATGTCTAATGATTTAATATTAATTTGATATACATTGAAGTTACTTAAAAAGTCAGACAGGTTGATCAGGGATAATGTGGTTTTACGTCAATAGCAATATTTGGCAAGATGGATACAATTAACAAAAACCTTTCTGTAGTGGTGAAAAAATGTTGAAAGATTTACAAAGTTTTAAATTGCCACGTTACGAGCAAGTACGATGGCATATCCTAACGCTACTTACGGAAAGTAAGTGGGATGAAAAAACACCTTTACCAACTGAGCAGGAGTTTGCAGATAAGTATCAAGTATCGGTAGGAACCGTTCGTAAAGCGGTCGAAAAGCTGGTCGATGATGGGGTGTTGACTAAGTACCAAGGCCGCGGTACTTTTTTAAAGCGTCCAAACTTTGAGAGCTCATTATTAAGATTTTTCAAATTTCGTGACAAAGGCGCTTGCTATGCGACACCGACAGGCGTGGTGAAAAAGCTGATGGTGATAGAGGGTATTGAAGAGATTAACGAAAAACTAGATATAAGTAAGAATAAACCGCTCATTTATATAGAGCGTGTGCGCCTCATTGAAGGAAAAGTATCACTCAGTGAAAAGATTTGGCTACCTAAGAGTCGCTATCAAGCTTTTATTGATCTAGAGCCTGAAGATTTTGAGAATCTGCTGTATCCGTTTTACTACACCAAGTGTGGTCAGTTTGTCTCGTCTGCCGTAGAGACGCTATTCTTTATCGCTGACCACGTCGATCCTTATTTGGGCAATACTACGCGAGAAAACCTCGTAAAAGTATGCCGCGTCGCTAAGAATCTATCAGGTGACCCTATCGAATATCGGGAGTCCTATGGGTTAGCAGAGAAGTTCAGCTATGAGGCTCATATTGTTTAGTGAACGGCTCCGTAACGATTTGGTCGAATGGTAGCAGCCTCGTTATTGGCTGGCTGCTAAGACCGCTTAGACCCTCGACCTTTTGCAGGGCGCTTGCCGTTGGTGGCGGGTTTACCATTGCCTCCAGATTTGCCACTACTCCCTGACGGCTTACCACGACCAGCAGGACGTCCATCTCTACCTTTAGAACCAGCGGGTTTTCTAGCATCATCCTTGGCGTAATGGTTACGGCCTTTGGCTGCACCCGCTGATTTTGACGATGATTTCTCTTTTGCTGAGGTATTGCTATGAGGTTTTTTTCGTGGTGCATTACGAGACTTTTTACCTGAATGACTGTCTTGCGAGGAAGAGTCTTCTACAGACTTAAGTAAAATGGACAGCTCTTTTGGGGTTAGGTCTCGCCAGTCTCCAACGGGCGTACCCTTGAGACTCACATTCATAATCCGTGTACGCTCAAGCTTGACGACTTCATAGCCGAAATGCTCACACATACGGCGAATTTGGCGGTTTAAACCTTGGATTAGTGTGATATTAAACACGTTGGGCGCGACCTTAGTCACGGGGCATTTTTTCGTCATCTTGCCAAGCATCGGCACACCGCCTGCCAAACCCTCGATAAAGCTGTCTGTTATTGGCTTATTGACCGTGACCAAATACTCTTTTTCGTGGTTATTACCAGCACGTAACACCTTATTGACCAAATCGCCATTATTGGTCAAAAAGATTAACCCTTGAGAGTCTTTATCCAAACGACCAATCGGGAAAATACGTACCGAATGCCTCACAAAATCGACAATGTTGTTTTTCTCTGAGCTTTCTGTGGTGCTCACAATGCCCACCGGCTTATTCAAGACAATAAAAACAAAATCATCGGCCTCTCGTGGCTCAATCAGCTGCCCATTGACTTTTACTGCATCTCCAGCGACCACTTGCGCGCCTACTTGAGCACGCTTGCCATTGATGTATACATTACCTTGTTCAATAAAGCGATCCGCGTCTCGTCTGGAGCAGATACCACTTTCGCTGATGTATTTATTTAAACGAGTCGTGGAAGCGTTAAACATAAAGCACCGTTTTACCTGATAAAAAGCTTTTTTTTAAAAAGCCTAAATTGAATGGATTATCAACAACGAAATGGCTCACATTATATAGGAAGTTCAGGAATTCTTTGATGAGAGATCCGCGAAAACCTACAAACATATCCAGCGTTGTATTAACCAGAATGGCGTCGAAATCACTTCTTTATGATGTCAAAGGGTCAAAAAGCTTAGGGCGTATTTTAAAACATAGAAGGCGTACTGCCGTTGGTCTACAATCATAGCGCCGACGCGCGTGCTTAGGTTCTGTAAAGCACTTTGACCACATGCCAGCCGAATTTGGTTTTCACTAAATGCGGGGTGTAGAGTTCACTGTTGAAGCAGACTTTATCAAATGCCGGTACCATGTCGCCTTTTTGAAACTCGCCTAAACTGCCACCTTTCTTACCTGATGGGCAGTTTGAATATTTTTTGGCCAGCACATCGAACTTAGCACCTTTTTTAAGCTTGACGATAAGGTCTTCAGCCACTTCTTTGTGTTTTACTAAAATATGTAATGCGTTAGCGGTACGAGCCATGATGTAAACCTGTCATAAAATATTGATTATCGGGGCATTATATCATTACTTGCCTTGGTTGCTCACCTCACTTGTAGGCATTGCTTTACCAACAGCCATTATTGTAATGACTCACTCATTTAGGACAGCTGACAAGCGTCAAAAATATCAGATAAAAATGGGCAGCGTCGTTTTCTGTATGACTTTTCGTACGGATAAATGGGTATGTATGTCTTTAACGCTGGTCAGCTTATGTAATTTACGAGTGAACTCTTCATAACCATTGAGGTCTGGGCTTACCACTTCTAATAAATAATCGTAAGGGCCCGAAACTACATGCCCATTGATTACCTCATCCATCTCGGATAACGCTTGTTCAAAGGCGGTAATCGATCCTTCTTGATGGTTGCTCAGACTGACTTCCACAAAAAAACTCATCGCAATGCCAGCTTTGGTTTTGTTTACGTTCGCTTGGTAGCCCTCTATATAACCTTCATCTTCTAAACGTTTCAAGCGTCTGGCACACGGCGAGGGTGACAACCCCACACGCTCGGACAATTCAGCCGTTGATAAGCGTCCTTCTTGTTGAAGCACTTCCAAAATATGACGGTCGATTTTATCCATACATTACCTTTGTGGTGTTTTCAGCTGAATATCTTTCTTTATTTGGCATTATCCACCAAATAATCATAAATTTGCAATAAAAAAATAGAGATAAAAGCGCAATTTTTGATTGATAATTAGGCTTTATATACAAGCATAAGCCATCCATATGAATACCATCTCTCAGCCCTCATCACGCAAAAATCCCTTGTTTACCTTGTCTCCGCTGATGAAAGGCTATGCGGCGATGATGGTTGTGATATTGATTTGGTCAGGCTTTGCATTGACTGTGAGGGCAGTTGGGGCATCGTCGTTAAGCATGGCAGATGTCATGCTTATTCGATTTAGCGTGCCATTACTGTTATTAACGCCTTGGGTATTCTCTAGTTTGAAGGAAATCAAAAATATGAGAGGGGCTGATGTCATTTTTATTTTATTTGGCGGTGCTCCCTTTCTCTTGCTCGCCACTTTTGGCGCGAGCACTGCTCCAGCAGCTTACGTGGGTACTATTTTGACAGGGACGCCCGTATTCTTTGCCGCACTCTTATCCTTTATTTTTTATCGTCAGCGAATCTCGCTAAAGAAATTTTTGGCATTCATGATTATTTTCTTTGGCATAGCCACGATGATGGTGGGGAACGCAGGGCCAACACCTAGTAGTCTGCTACAGGGTATGGCTTTTTTACTGATTGCAAGTTTGGTGTGGGCAGGTTACACCTTAGGCCTAAAAAGTACGAGTTTGAGTCCAGTTGCGGTTGCTATCGTCCTGTCTTACACCGCGTTTTTTATGACATTAGTGCTGATTTTATCGGGTCTTTTAGAGACCAACCTCGGAGCTGTCTCTTTTGACGATGCGCTACCTTTCATCTTAATACAAGGCGTTGGCGTTGGTATCGTCTCAACCATTGGGTTTTCTTATGCGGTCAACAAACTCGGTTCCATTCGCACCTTGCTGCTTGGCTCCCTGTCTCCTGGATTAACCGCTTTACTCGCAGCGTTGATACTCAATGAGTCCTTATCAATCGCAATGATGTGCGGCATCGTGTTAAGCACAGTTGGTGTCATTTTATCCAATCGAGCGCAATAAACTAGGATCTATCCTCATTGTAAACATGAAGATAAAAACGCGGTAAGATTGCCAACGCTATATATTTATATCAAACTAAGGAAGGTTAAAGGTAACGTCAAAATGGGTGACAGCTAGCATCACTTATCATAGGTTTCTCAACTGCTCAATCAACCAACGATGTATACCACTGTCGCTAGTACGTGGATGCCATGCCGCGATGACTTTAAAAGTAGGTGGCAATGCTTCAACCTCAAGTTCTTTAACCTTACTGTTCGGTAATAACCGTGAAGGATAAAATGCAATCATATCGGTCGTATGCAAAATATCTGGTACGGCTGAAAAGCTAGGAACTGACATCACAATATTTCTTTTTAGACCTTTTTCTGCAAACCATTGATCATGAGATCCGCGCAAATTAGCACGCGAGGGTGACACGACTAGCTGCGCGTGTGCGGCCACTTGTGCCAGTGTTAATGTTTCTGTTGGAAGTTTATTTTCACAGCCCGTCACGCATAAATGCTGCTCTTCAAACAGAGTGACATACGATAAGTTATCAGGGATGAATTCGGGAAAGGTAATCAGCAAATCAAGCTCGCCTGCCGCAATCAGTTGATTAATATTGTCTGAGGCAAAATCACGTACAATCAATTTCAAATCTGGTGCGGCGCGCCGTGTAATATTAAACAATTGCGGTAATAATGCCTGCGTGGCATAGTCAGTCGCACTAATCGTAAAGATGCCCTTATATGTGTGCGGCATAAAAACCTCTGGCTCTAACAAATCTTCTAACTCTTTTAATATATGGTCAAGGGGCTGCTGCATTGATAGCGCCTTTGGCGTTGCTACCATGCTATTGCCTTGACGAATAAACAGGCGATCATCAAACACCTCACGTAACTTACGCAGTTGCTCACTGATGGCTTGTTGGGTCAGCCCCATTTTGCGTGCGACTTGCGACAAGTTTTTTAGATCAAGCAGCGCCTGTAATACTCTAAGCTGCTTAATATCGAGCCGATTCATACCATTCATCATGCATACCATTAATAGTTGTATCTTAAACAATAAGTGGTTGTTTCTAATTGTACCCTCAAAACGTTATGCTGACTAACATTGCTTAAGTAGCCACTAAATGAGCTATCAAGCATCAAAACAGGCCAAATACCTTTAATAATAAGCCAACAGCTGCTTTAAAAGAGACACTTATGACACAAACCATTCTAAACACAAATACACTTTTTTCCTCTGTAACACTTGGGCCTTATACACTCAAAAACCGCATCGTGATGCCACCGTTGACACGCTCTCGCAGTACGCAACCTGACAATATCCCTAATGACTTAATGGCAGAATACTATGTACAGCGCGCGTCCGCTGGATTTATGGTGACTGAAGGTACGCAGATTGAACCAAGAGGCCAAGGCTATGCTTGGACGCCAGGTATCCATTCACCAGCCCAAGTGGAAGGCTGGAAAAAAGTTACGCAAGCAGTACATGACAAAGGCGGTATTATTTTTGCTCAGCTTTGGCACGTGGGCCGTGTGTCTCACATTAGCTTACAACCTAATGGTGCTCAGCCTGTAGGGCCTTCTGATATTACCGCTGATAACGTAAAAGTATTTATTGAAACAGGTCCGGGTACAGGCGCATTGGCCGATCCAAGTGAGCCACGCGCCCTCAGTACCGATGAAGTGGGTGAGCTGGTAACGATGTATGCTCAGGCTGCACGCAATGCATTAGAGGCGGGTTTTGATGGGGTAGAGTTGCATTGTGCCAATGGTTATTTGGTCAATCAGTTTATTTCTGAGCATAGCAACACACGTGATGACCAATACGGCGGTTCGTTGATCAATCGTTTGCGCTTCTTAAAAGAAATCGTCGCTGCTGTCAGTGAGGTGGTTGGCGCTGATCGTTTGGGCGTACGCTTTGCGCCATTATTTGCCAGTACCACTGAGACACGTGTGTATTTGGGCTTGGTAGAGTCGGACCCTCATCATACGTATGTCGAAGCGGTCAAAGTACTGGAACAAGCGGGCATTGCTTACTTGTCTATTGCTGAAGCTGATTGGGACAATGCGCCTGATTTGCCAGACACTTTTTATCAAGCGGTCAGAGAAGAATTTTCAGGTCGTATTATTTATGCCGGCAAGTATACGGTACAAAAAGCCGTGAATATTTTAGAAAAAGGCTACGGTGATTTATTCGCGTTTGGTCGCCCTTTTATTGCCAATCCAGATTTGCCAGAGCGTATCGCCAATAACTGGCCATTGAATGAGGCAGACCCTGCCACTATGTATGGTGGTACTGATGTGGGCTATAGTGATTATCCTTACTATCAAGAATAGCAAAGCATATAAACAGTGAACAAGATAAGGCCATTAATACTAATGGCCTTATTTTTGTTTATAAATTTGGGACTTGTTGGACATTCATAAGCAGTCAATCATCAAGCGACAATTATCGTTTTTGTCGCTTAAAAATTTTTCTTTTATCATTTTATCAATAGGTAGTAGGCAATGAATCAGAATACTAAAGACAGACTTATACGTATATTGGTAGGGTATGTCGGACTTTATCCAACGCTCCTGATCGTATTGACATTATTGAAACCTGTGACTCAAGGCTTAAGCCTGCCAGTGGTGGTATTAATCGAAACCATCATACTTGTGCCCTTGACACAGCTGGTGTCATTCCCGCTAGCAGGCAAGCTGATTGATATGCTGAGAAAAAATAAATAATGGTTGTTTACGTCTTTTTTAGGTTTTGATATCTGAACAGCCCCGACTTTATCGTAAGTTGATTTACTTAGGTCAGGCAGAGATGCCTGACAGAGTTGAATTATCATAATATCGCTTTTCAAGTTCAAAAGTTGATACATAATCAATCGTGCTATGTAGATGAGTTTTGTGGAACCTGAAAAACATTAAAAATTGATTAATTATCGATTTAGCTTTGCAAGACGAAAGCTGTGCTCGAAGTACCGCCCATTCAAAGGTTGCTAGTTCAACATCATTTACACTATTCCAGCTCTGCTTTAGGTATTTAATCACCTCAGACTTATACAGTCTCTTGACCGTTTCAACTAATACAATATTATATAAATCACCAGTAGTGCCCATAAAAATGATAACCCCAAAGATGTCATTCGCTATGATGAATCACATATTTGGGCTTATTTCTGTCTGCTATACATTGATTTAATGCTGCCATCACCATATTGGTGTTCATACGATTAAATACTTTTCATCCGACGATAGCGCGAGCAAACACATCAACAATAAAAGCGGTATACACCCAGCCACTCGTTGTCTTGATATAAGTGAAGTCCGCAACCCACAGCTGATTAGGACGATGAGCATTAAAGTTACGATTGAATAGGTCATATGCGCGCTTTTGGTCATCACGACTGTGAGTTGTTATTTTCCCTTTACCACGCCAAACCCCTTGCAGCTCATACTGAGTCATTAACCGCTCTACCGTACAACGAGCCACATGAATGCCATCCGCTTTCATCTGCTGCCAAACCTTACGAGCACCATAACAATATTTGCTGTCCTGCCAAATATGTTTAATCTCACTGAGATAAGACTCGTCATGCTGCTGGCGTAAAGAGCGCTTGTTTGAGTTGTCACTTAAGTCTTTAGCGCGATAATAAGTTGATGGGGCAGGAAAACGTGCAAAAGCCATAAGCATTAGAAAAGTGAATAGAGTTCGTTTGCATAGTGAAATTAATTATATGTTAGATGTTGAGTTCGAAGAGCAGTATTGTAATAGTACTAACCTGTTTGCCATTGCTACCTGACTCAGGTAAGTTACATCTCCGATGTAGTCGGTGGCAGTTAAACCTGATGAGAGGTCGAAAACAAGTTATGAGCAGCTAGAGTAGACCTACTCTTTTACTATAGTATAGTAAACATATAATTAATTTTTACTTAATCATGAGTTTGCAAAGACGAATGGTGTCAGTATTAAAGCTTTGATTTATAGAGGGTTTAACCACTGATGAAGCACCAATAATAAAATGATAAGATAAGATAAGATAAGATAAGATAAGATAAGATAAGATTATGAGGATATTACTGAAAAATACTATTGCCATCATCTTGCCAATAACTTTATTTAGAATGTCTTCTTACGCTATTGCTGATGGTATAGATAACGATAGTGATAATCGTCGTATATAAGGTGTTATAAAGTTATCATCGATCTCGAAGTATTATTTGAGACGGATAAATCTATTTTACGTCCAGAATACCATGCCAAAATAGCTGAATTGGCAGCATTTATGAAGCAATATCCTAACACGTTAATAATTATCGAGAGACATGCCGATAGCAGCGGTAACAAGAACTATAACCAAGTATTGTCATAACGTCGAGTAGATACAATCAAAGGAGTTTTGATCTCGCAGTTTGGAGGCAGTACTGAGTGTCTTGCCGGCATTGGTTATGGAGAGTTTAAACAAAGAAATGGTAGTGATACGGTAGAAAGGTGACAGTTGAACCGTCGAGTCGTGACTGCGATAGAAAAACGTAATCGATAATTGTGTTTTTCTTCGATTAATTAGGCCACCTGATAATAAGCTAACTTAGACAACATATTTAAATATTGAATTAAATTGAATTAAAAGGTGAAAACATGAATACGATTATAGTAAAAACTAACGATGCGACTCAGACTATCAGCCAAGTACAAGTAGCAACCAAGGATGGAACGCCTACTATTATTACCGCTATGGATAGAGTGAACTACGAGTTCCATGATACTGCTATTGGTCGTGCACCTAACCATATCATTACTAAGCGTATAAAAAATGACTTGCATGTCTCGTTTGAAAAAGACGGTCAAGAGAGTGATTTGATCATAGAAGGATTCTATGAGGAACCAGATAGTGCCTTGATCGGAATCGCTGAAGATGGTGAATATTATTATTATATTCCTGATACTGGTGAGACTTATGATTATGTCACACAGTTAGAAGTTGGCGATGTTGAGGGACAGGCTTTAGGTGGTGAGGATTATGTCGCTGTCGCTGCTATACCATGGTGGATTCCTGCCGCAGCTGCATTAGGCTTAGCGGGTATAGCTGCGGCGTTAAGTGGAAGAGGGGATGACAATGTCATAGCGCCTGTGAAAAATGCCCCTGTGGCAACCGATGGCGCTATCAGCACCCCAGAAGGTACGGTTATCGCTGTACCGCTGATTGCCAGTGACATCGATGGCGTGGTTGAGGGCATCACCCTCACCACCTTGCCAGATGCTGCCCAAGGCGTCCTAAGTTACACCAATGCGGCAGGGGACAGTGTGCCTGTCGTCGCGGGTACCCCGCTGAGTGCTGCTGAAGCGGCCACCGTCCTCTTTACCCCAACTGAGAACTTCAATGGTGCGGTGGACGATATCGAATTCTTCGCCACCGATGATGATGGCCTAGACTCAGCGCCTGCCACCGTGACGGTCAACGTCACTGACGTGAACACCCCGCCAACGGCTGACGATCAAAGTCTGACGACCGATGAAGATACCGCGGTGTCTGTGCCGCTCATAGGCGCTGACATCGATGGCACGGTTGTGAGTGTCACCGTATTGCAAGTACCGCCTGCCAATCAAGGGGTACTTACCTATGAAGATAATGGACAAACGGTTGAACTCACGCCAGGTACCGTATTAACCGCTGACCAAATCACCAGTGTTATGTTCACTCCTGCGCTAAACTTCAACGGACGAGTCAGCAACATCCAATTCACCACCACTGACGACGATGGCGCCATATCAGCGCCAGCCACAGTTAAGATTACGGTAACTCCTATTGTTGACATCACTCATGTTGTTATCATGGGAGACGAGAATATTATTGAAGGTGAAGAAGCTGGATACACAGTCAAGTTTTTGGATGAAAGCGGTAACCCCGTCATCGTCACTCAAGACACCGATGTCACCGTCACCTTTAACAATGGCAGCACCCAAGACGCAGACACCGAATATAACAATGCCCAAACCATCACGGTCACCATACCCGCGGGACAATCGAGCGCCGCGCTTAACGTTGACACCATAGATGACTATCTTGCCGACGATGGCGAAAACTACAGCCTCACCATCACCAGTGTTGGCGCCAACGAATTTGAAGCGGTTGACTTTAGTGACGAGGCGACCAATACCGTCACCACCACCATCGACAGCAACAATGCAGGCGACAGCGCGAATGAAGGTGGACTTGATAGCAATGATAGTGTGTATGTCAAACTAACCGGCGATGACAGCCAAATAGAAGCAGACGATGCTGTACTGACTCATACCTTATCACTTGTGGATGCTGACGGTCAGCCTGTC
>NZ_JADGIN010000004.1:0-16472 GCF_016106655.1 Psychrobacter sp. NG27 | reverse complement strand
CTACACCGTGAAAATAGACAATGTCCCAGTGACTGACGTCACCGTTGACATCACTTACACCTACACCAACAGCCAGACCGGTGACATCGAAACCAACACCCAAACCGTCACCATCTTGGCTGGTGCCACTGAAGCAAGCTTCACCGTTGATACGATTGACGACTTACTTGCGGAAACTGACGAGAACTTCACCGTCACCATCAGTAACCCTCAGGGCGGTGGCCTTGAGTCCATCGTCATTGATGACACTGCTGCCAGCGTAGTCACTGGCATTACTGATGGTACGCCTACTGCTGAAGACACGGTCTATGCCGTTATCACAGGTGATGAGACAGTGACCGAAGGCGATACTGCAGACTATAGTGTCAGCTTAAAAGACAATGATGGTAACCCCGTCATCGTCACTCAAGACACCGATGTCACCGTCACCTTTAACAATGGCAGCACCCAAGACGCAGACACCGAATATAACAATGCCCAAACCATCACGGTCACCATACCCGCGGGCCAGTCGAGCGCCGCGCTTAACGTTGACACCATAGATGACTATCTTGCCGACGATGGCGAAAACTACAGCCTCACCATCACCAGTGTTGGCGCCAACGAATTTGAAGCGGTTGACTTTAGTGACGAGGCGACCAATACCGTCACCACCACCATCGACAGCAACAATGCAGGCGACAGCGCGAATGAAGGTGGACTTGATAGCAATGATAGTGTGTATGTCAAACTAACCGGCGATGACAGCCAAATAGAAGCAGACGATGCTGTACTGACTCATACCTTATCACTTGTGGATGCTGACGGTCAGCCTGTCGAATTACCTGTAGGTGGCAGTGTCGTGGTTAATTTATCTTATCTTAACGATGAGACCACTGCGGCTGATTTTGATGCGAGTAGCAAGCTGACTACGGTGACGTTTAATGCCAGCACTGGTAATCAAATCATTCTGACCAATACGGTATTAAATGATCAATTAAAAGAAGGTGTCGAGAATTATCAGCTAGCAATAAGCTCTGTTGATGGTACCAATAGTGGCTTTGAGTCTGTCAAAATTGATACCCAAAACAGTGCCACAGGAGAGATTGTCGATGACGTTGATCTAAAACCTGATGTCAATACTGTACAGGAAGATGGTGTTTTAACCGCAACTGGCAATGTACTAACCAATGATGAAATCGGCACTGAGTCATCTGTCAGCTTACAGAGTCAACCTAGCGATGCAAATGATTATGGTGCGCTGACTCTAAATAATGACGGCTCGTACACTTATATTTTAGATAATGATAGTTCTACAGTACAAGCCCTTGCCCAAGGGGAGGCAATTGACCAAGTATTTACTTATAAGGTGGGTGAGGTTACTCAAATCCTAACAATCACCGTAACTGGTACCAACGACGCGCCAACATTGGATGTCTCTGGTAATAGTAATACCACTGTCAATTATGCAACGGCTTACCAAGAGGGCGGTGTTCCCGTTGCTATCAGTGATAGTAGCGCTATTGCCGACATTGATAATAACGATACGATTGGCAGTGCACTTATTGTATTAACCAACTCACAAATAGGCGATTTAATTGCCATTGATGAAGGTGCTCTACCGGCAGGTATTGCAGCCACATTGTTAGGAAATAGCCGCATTGAATTGAGTGGGAATGCAAGCTTAGCTGACTACCAGTCTGCTATTGATGCCATCACTTTTGCCAATACCTCTGCTACGCCTAGCGAAATAGACCGTATCATTGAAGTGACAGTCACTGATATAAATAATGCTGATAGTAATACAACGACGACGGTTATCAGTGTGGATGCGACGCCGCAAGCAGTCGATGATATTGCTCAGGTTACTGAAGGCGGTAAAACCATATCGTCGAATACCACTTCCCTAAATTTACTAACCAACGATGATTTGGGTACGCCAAATACAACCATTACGTCATTCACATATTTAGATGAAAATGGCATTAGTCAAACAGGAGTAACAGGCTCTGCAATCGATACTCAATATGGTTCATTAACTATTAACGCAAATGGCACGTGGACATACACATCGGATGATACATCGGATAATCTAAATGGCATTATCGATAGTATCTCTTATACGATTACAGACGCCGATGGTGATACCAGTACCGCTGATTTTAATATCACAGTGGATGACACGCAGCCCACGGCACTTATCCCTGAAGTTACGCTGAATGAAGATGATCTAACTGGCGGTACCGATACGACGCCTGATGCGCTACGAGCGACGCGTAACCTTGGTATCACTAAGGCTGCAGATGACATCAGCGATGTGGTATTCACTGGTGTTACCACAGCAGGGCTAGAGGCCTTAGCGCTTGAGTCCAATGGTGAGCCATTGACTTACCAGGTGAGCAATGGCGGTCATACGGTGGTTGCTAGTAGTGCCACAGGTAATAGTGTGTTTACCATTACTTTGACCAATCCCACAGATAGCACTGGAGATACGCAAGCATTTGTATTTGAGCTACAAGGTCAGCTAGATCACACTGATGGAGTTACAATCACTTTACCTGTCAAATATGAAATTCAAGACACAGACAGTGCTACGGTGCAAAAATTTAATGTCAATATCGAAGATGATAAGGTACTGGCTAAAGATGATACACCTGTAAGTGTGGTCGAAGGCTCGTACGTTGATGGTGATGATAGTACGTTACTTACGGGTAATGTGATTGATAACGATAAAGGTGCAGATGCGGATTTAAAAATCAATAACTTTACTTATTTAGATAAAGACGGAAATGCGGTTGAAGATTCTACCGAGTTTGGGGTGGATCTTGAAACGCCGACAGGTATCTTAACGGTTAATGAAGATGGCAGCTGGACGTTTGCCGCTAATAAAGCGATTGATAATCGTGACCCTGCGCCTAACCTACAAGACGATGGCTCATTTAGTTATACACTAATCGATGCTGATGGTGATGTGTCAGATGCTGCTGAGCAGTCCATAAGCGTGACAGACACCGTACCCATCATCGAAAGCGATGAAAGCGTCATCTTAAAAGAAGACGAATTGTTCCCTAATTCGGGTACTGCTAGCACTTATGTGGCCAAAGTCGAATCCGCATTTACGGTCACTGGCAATGAGGATAATATCTCTGATATTTACTTTACCGTTGCCGATGGTACTTTAATAAACGGCCGTTTCCAGAGTAGTGGGCTACCGCTTTATTATCGCTATGCTGAGGTCGATGGCGTAATAGATTATAGTACCCTATATGTATCGACTACCCAGCGCGGCGAGCTGATTGCGGACACGGTCGATAACCCTAACAACAATGTCATATTCAAAGTGGAAATCAATCCTGAAGGCTTGCCCTATACCAGTGCAGACGCCCTGACTTATACCGCCACCCTCTATGATACGATCAAACATGACAATATCGATGCCGATAATGACGGTAGATTAGACAATATTATATTTGATCTCGATTATGCGGTGGTCGATGAAGATGGATCGATAACTGAAGATCAATTCGATGTCGAAGTAGAAAATAGAGCATTTGATGAAGATATTAATTTCACTATCAATGAAGGGGATTTTGGGGATGTCACAGAGGATGAAAATGTCTCCCCAAATGGCAAAGATGCCTTATTGATCAATGCCGCTGAAAACTTCGATGGTGGTATAGTCACCATATTGAATTATGATCTATCGTCATCGATAGATTTGCAAAGTGGCGATTTGATTTATATTGATGTCAACGGCAATGCCAGAGACGCCAATGGTCTGTATACGGCTGAAAACCCAGCCGTAGTCGGTAGTTTAAGAAACATCGGCAATGGACAAATCGAGTTTAATCCAGAAGAGAACTACTCTTCTATCGCGACGCCAAATGATAGAAATGTAGGCACGGCAGAAGCGCCTACAGGTTATGAGCAGACACCTGATTCGTTTGATCCTAATTATAGTGTGATGTTTAACCTGCGTGCACAAGTTGGGGGACAAACTTTAACCAGCAAAATTAATATCGAAGTAGACCCTGTTGCTGATGCGCCTATTATCATTATTGACGATACTGAAGTTGATATCGTTGATGGTGTTTATACCAACTATGTTGAAGAAGATTCATCGACACAGCTTGGCTTTATAGCACCAATCATTGGTGATAATGGGGTTGAGGCAAGTACGGATCTGAGTATCTATGATCCAAATTATGTGAATGGCACTAAGCGCGAGAACGATGATGATATCAATGGTGGATCTGTCGACCGTAGTGAACGTTTTGGGGCGATTACACTAAGCGGATTGCCTGAAGGTGCCCAGCTATTTTACATTGATGGCAGCGGCACTCAGCAGATCATTATTGCCCGCACAGGAGATGATGGTAAGGTCACGATTAAACTCACCGATGGCACTCATATTGCCGATAGTGAATTTACGGCTGATGTTGAGATGACAAGTGCCCAATTTGAATCATTAATTGTCTCTCACCTAGAGCAAGATGCCACTAACTTTACAGTGACCATGAGTGTCACTGAGTATGAAGTTGATGAAAATGGCGTCCCTTATCCGCTAGAGCCTAACGACTCCAGTAGTGCAGATCCGGATGGGAGCTTGATAGCAGAAACCACATCAGTGGATATGCTCATTGATGTGCAAGCGGTGACAGATACGACGGTTATCGATTTAGTAGAACCTGTGGCTCTCCCGCCTGGTACGACTTCTATCACTCTGTCAGACGACCCCAATAATGGCATTGACAAAAACGACACGATCAATGCGGTTATCGACGAAGACAGCAGTTTAGATTTGCAATCTGTGTTGAATGAGACATTTGTAGATACCGATGGCTCAGAGCGGTATTGGTATTCTATTGAAGGGCTGGCGGAACTAAATGGTCAGGTAGTGATGGTCAATGGTACTAGCTATACCGTAACTAATGGCACAGTCACACTGCCAAGAGCGCGGGTGACGGATGATCTGGACCCAAGCTTTATCTTTACGCCCCCAGCAGATTTTGCAGGTGTGATTGAGGCAACGCTTACGCTAAATACGCTAGACCGTGATGCAGATTCTGCAAATATTGCTCCAGCCATTCAGACCGAGAAAACTTCTGTGCAATTGAATATAACGGTCAATCCCACCATCGATGTGACAGCTGTGAATCCACAGACAGGGGCTGAGGATACAGCGATTGCTCTATTTACAACGAATGATGCTGGCGATTCAGTCTTTACCATTACTGATAAAGATGGTAGTGAGGAATTCTCTAAAATAGGTATCTCGCAATCCTCTTTGGACGCTAGTGGCGGTACGGTATTGGATGAAAACAATCAAATAGTTGACTTGACCACGCTTGCAACTGAGACGATAGATGGCGATATTTACTATATCTTCGGGGATAACCTAAGTAACGTTGCAGGTTATACCATCACGCCGCCAGCGCATAGTAGTGCTGATATCAGCTTAACCTATTTTGTAGAGACTACTGATGGTTCAGTCGATAGTGATAACCCTATTACTGACAATGAAACTTTTGATGTCACTATTAAGGTCACTCCAGTGGCTGAGAGTGCTGATATCGATAGCGATGGTGACAATAGCAATGATGTCACTCTCAATTCAGGTCATACCTATGATGTACCAGTATTTGAAGATGGAGATGATGATGGTGTGAGCAGTTCTGCGCCCGTCTGGTACGACTTATCAACTGATGCTGGCTTTAATTTACTTAATGGTTGGTCAAATGAAGACGATAGCACTGACTTTGGTAAACCAAGCCATAGCGCAGTTAGTATCGATTCAGAAGAGACCTTTGCCCGTCTGACCGTTCAGATTAGAGCTGAGAACGGTGACTGGGTCAACGCTACCGGTGCTCAATTCCGTTATGACATCGCAGGTGAGACGCAGACTGTCACAGCAGGTACTAATGGTGTAGACGTACCAGTGGCTGGGCTTAGCAGCTTGGCATTTATTCCGCCTAATAATTATTCAGGGGAACTACGTATTCAAGAGCAAGCGGTCACCATCGACTATGATGAAGATGATGATACCGCAATAGATAAAGTCGTATCTGGCGAGTCTTTTCTTTACCTAACTGTGACGCCTGTTGCTGATGATGTGCTGCTTAGTGTGCAACCTGCTCAAGGAGTGGAAGATGCGGGTAGATCTAATGGTAATCCAACTGGTATAGACGGTTATACGCCAGATGACACTATTGACAATCCAAGTGGGGGTATCGAGCTTAAGATAAAAGCACAGTCCAAAGATACAGATGGTTCTGAAACTTTTAATATCACCATTAATGGGATACCAGATGGTGCCTCTCTCTATGTGTGGGATACTGCTAATGGTGCAAACGGCGGTTATGTATTGATCGACCAAAACTATGGCACAGTCAATGATATTGCCACGGTAGATGTAGATAATGCTGATAATATATGGTCGGTCACGCTCACCGATTATCAGAACGATAAAGTGCCGTTGTTCATACCGCCATTGAACAGTAATGAAGACTATACGTTGCTAGTCAGTGGTGTGTCAGTAGATGGCGCGGACACCAGTGAGCCTAGCACACCATTAGCATTACCTATCAAGATTACTACAGTCGCGGATAAAATCCTCAATGACGAATTGAATGAAGTTACCTTTGATTATGGTGGTCAAACCTCTGAGAGCTACGCAGTCATTCTTGAAGAAAGCGACTTAGATGCTGCTGATAATGAGATAGTCTTTAGTACTATTTTTCAGACACCAATGGATATCAGATCCTATGACAATGATGGCTCTGAAGTCGTGACCTACGTGATTACTGGCCTCGACGATAGATTTACCATGCAAGGAGCAGACGTAACCTTTATCGGTGGTCAAGGTGCCGCCAGACAGTGGGTTGTGACGGATGAAGCGATCAATAATGGCGAGATAATTCTCAAAACCGAAGACAACTTCGCAGGTGAGATTAACTTCAATATCAAAGGCGTCAGTACGGAGAGAACAGGCGGTAGTGAGGAGAGTCAAAACAACCAGCCCGTACAGATATTTGTTAAGCCGGATGCGCTTGATAATGATGTGGTCAATCCTACTGCTGAGCAGAATGAAAACGAGTCTGTCACGTTAGACTTTGAGCGCGCCTTTAGGCGTACGGATAACACAGATAATTGGACATCAGGCGTTGAAGAGCTAAAGAGTGTGGCTATCAGCTTGACTGACCTTGATGCACTGGGCGTTCAACTCACTGTCGGTGACGTTGTTATCACAAGCTCTAACCCCGAAGTTGATGCTGGGTTTTATACCATCGAGCGCGATTCAGACGGTGCGTTACCTGTGACTAGTATCATTGCTATTGCAGCTGATCCTGCCAGTGCTGAGTCTAAATTTGTCAATCATCAATCAGGCAATGATGTCTATCAATTTGGCATCAAATACACAGTGACGGATACCGTCAGAGCTACGAATAATGAGACGGCAGATATCGTCTATCAGACGACATCAACCCGTGAGACGGACTTCGTTGTAGACGTGTTGCCTATTACTGATGAACCATCATTGGTCAATCTTGCTGAGATTAAGACTTCAGAGACCATTGATATCGTTAACCTTGATGCGGCTGATGATGAATTTATTAAAACTGTTACTCTTACCTCACCAGACTTAGATGGTTCAGAGGTGTTTACACGAGTGCAAGTAGACGGTGTGCCTGATGGTATTTTGGTGCAAGTGGATGCTAATGGTAATGGTACCTTCGTCGAAGCAATCAAAGCTGGTGACACTTGGTACGTCGTCTTTGATGATGAAACCATCAATACGTCTATTACGGCGAGCGTAGATATCAAGTTCAGTGTAAAAGCGGGTTATGATGTAGATAATGCAGAGAACGTACCTATTACGGTTACCGCCTATAATCAAGATGCACCTGATGTTGAGCAATCAGCACAGGCAACCTTTGCGTTGACGCTCATTACGGGTATGGATGGTGGTGTGGAAGAGCCTCCTGTGTTAGTAGCAGATCTCATCGTGAAGTCCATAACCTTGACTGAGGATGGAGCCGGTCAATCTTTAGATAACTTTATCACTGGCACACTTAATCAGGTGGCTTATGACAACCAGACGTCTGCACCGATATCATTTACCATCGCTAACTTGCCTGATGATGTGGTGTTAGAATCGTCTAACGGGGTCTCGTTATCCAAACAAGGCAATACATGGTTGATCAGTGGCAATGTAACCAGTGATAGTGATATTGCCGAGTTACTGTCTAATATTAGTATTATTCCCACCAGTGATTACAGTACAAACAACCAAAGTGAGGCAGTTATTTTAGATATCTCATTTACAGCGACTGACAGTAATGGTGACTCTGACTCTGAGGCTGTGACAGTAGATAATCAAGGCACTAATGACAGCACATTGATTGTGCTGCCCATTACCGATTACTTCGAGTTCCATGAAGACGATCCTACCGTACCAGAGAATGATGATAATATCGTGATAGCAGAAGATGAGACTAGGACATTAACGTTAGAGCTGACCAAAACTGCTGATGTAGGTAATGTCGAAGTTATCGATGGTAGTGTCTATCTTCGGTTCACTAACAATGCCAGCATCAACGGTACGCTTGAGGACTCTAACGGCGTGCCTTTAGCTACAGTCACTAACCCTGTAGGATTGCCTGTAGGGGAGTATTTTGTATTGCCAGTAGGCGCAGACAATCCTGCGTCTGCTAACTTCAATTTCGTTCCCGACGCAAACGAAGATGGCGCGACTGTGATTGAAGCGTATGTAGTGCATAAGGAAACGACAGATATCCCAGATCATGACACAACCACGCTAGTATCACGCAAAGACTTTGAAATCACTGTGGAAAAAGGCCCTGATCCTTTGCTATTCGTCGTCAATGAGGCCGCGTCAAACTTAACTGTAGATGAAGATCAGGGCGAGATCGGTGCCGATACTGATATCAATGTCGTTAGTATCGTGTATGACACCGTACAAACTGATGAAGATGATCAGCCTGCGACCTTCATACTTAATAATGTCAATGATAACTTTACCGTATACTATGTCAATGATGGTGGAGATATCGTCATAGCCAACAAAACAGGGACAGGGTCGTGGAGCTTGCCAAGTACCGAGACAAATCCGACGCCTGAAATATTTATCCAAGCACCAGAGAATTATAGCGGTACGAGTAGCGCAGTTATTTCAGTATTAAGTACAGACGGCCTACAGGGTGACACCACGACCGTAGATCTAGTATTTAACCCAATAGCTGATGGTGTTGAGTTAACCCCGCAAAACTCAGCTGGCAAGGCCTATACATGGGTCGAGTTAAATACCAATGCTAAGATGGAAGACACCGATGGTAATGGTATTGATGAAGGGGGCAGTGAGACATTAACATTGACGATTACTCCTGAAGATGACAAACCCTTCGACGAGTCCATGCTATTTAGGATTGGCGACACAGGAGAGGTCATCGGCTTACGTAATGCCGATAACGATGGCGATGGGGTATCTGTTGAATTTGTAGGGGGTAGCTATGTATTAAGTGGTGTGCCTAGCAGTAGTATTAACGATATACAGATTTTGTATCAAGCGTATAACGGCACCATCACTTATACAGGCAAAACTGTCGAGACCTCAGACCCTGAGCAAGTTTTCTCTAGCGAAGAGATCAAAACTGCGGATCTGAACCTGAGTGAGTCTGTCGCTATCGAAACAGGGGAGCAGAACGACACTATCATCACCACAAATAGTAGCACTACTGTAAACTCTGGTGCAGGCGATGATAGCATCACTGGCGGCGCTGGTGATGACTTCCTCGATGGCGGTACTGGTGTCAATACACTAATAGGCGGCGCTGGCAATGATACGCTAGTATTCTCTGCTGACAATACCTTGATGGATGGTGGTGATGGTATTGATACTCTACTGATCAATGTGGATAATACTACTATCGATTTTGGTGACTTTGATAGTAGCGTGATTAATAACATGGAAATAATTGACATGACTGGGAATGGTGCGCAGTCATTGATTAATCTCAGTACTAGTGACGTCATCGCCATGACCGACAGCAATAATGAGCTATTTATTAACGGTGATAACGGTGATAACGGTAATAACGGTAATAATGGTGATGAGGTATCTTTGACCGCAGATTTTGTGGCGCAGCAAGTGTCTGATCAAGCAGACTACACTCAGTATCAAAGCACCATAGATCCAACGGTTAACTTATATATCCATAGTGACATCACCATACTATAAGCAAGATGGTTTAAAGTTGATTGCTTTAGGATTTATTGATTTGCTATCTACTCTTTAAACGATAAGAAGCCATAATTTATTATGGCTTTTTGTTATGTGAAAGTACGAGGCTTATAGATTGGTTAATTAATTTTTGGCGATCTGACCTATGCTGTCAAATCCGTAAAAACCCTATCAACCTCTTCACTTAAAGCAATCATATTAGAGAAAGGGGCTATTACAGGCCTCTTTAAATATTCAGGAATTCACGATGAAAAATATTTTGATTATTGGATTAGTCGCTACTGTCCTAGCAGGATGTAGTTCATTTGAGCGCGACACTATGTCCGTGACGCAAGTAAAACCCGTGACGAAAGTAAAAAGCGACGTTGCGACAGTGGGACAGATAGAAACCGTGATCGGTTTGCCTATTCGCCCAGGCAATGTCATGGCTACTAGCGATGGTCGGGTGTTTTCTACCGTGCATCCGAACGACGGTGAGCAGGGAGTGCAGTTATTTGAAGCGACTGACGCCAACACTTATAAGCCTTGGCCTTCAAATAAGTTTCAATCACCTAAAGGCCAATATGGCGAAGCGACCATTGATACGCCACTAGGTATCACCAAAGACAATCAAGGTGGATTATGGATTGTCGATATGGGTCAGCACATCGGTAAAACTCGTGTTTGGGGCTTTGATATTAAAACCGGTGCATTAATTAGCAAAATCGATATACCTACAGATATCGCACCAAAAAATAGCTTTGTGCAAGACTTAGTGGTTGATAGAAAGAACGGATGGATTTATTTGGCCGATATTCCCAATCCAGCCATTATTGCCATTGATATGAACACCAATGAAATACGTCGTTTTGGCAATCACGTTGCTTTACAACCCGAAGCTGGCGCAAAAATGGTGATCAATGGTGTGGATATCATGCTAGGGGGTCAGCCGACAAACAATGGCATAAATCCGATCACGATGTCAGCTGATAATAATACGATTTATTTTGGCGCGATGAATGGTAAATCTTGGTATAGCTTAGATGCTACCTTATTGAGAGCTAAAGCCAGTGATAAACAGATTGGCAATAGCATTATCCGTGTCGGTGACAAGCCCGTATCTGATGGTGCTACTACAGACAGTCATGGAAACCACTACTTTACCAACTTAAACGATAATGGCGTAGATGTGCTTAATAATAAAGGGCAGCTAACCTCGTTGGTACGAGACAGTCGATTTGATTGGCCTGACAACGTGTCTTTAGATACCAATGGCTGGTTATACGTTGCGGTAAACCAATTACATAAAACACCGCCGTTCACTGGCACTGTCGATCAAGGTCAGCCACCTTACCATATCTATAGAGTGTGGGTAGGGAAGCACTAATTCGAATATCCGTTATCTTTTAATTTTACAAAATGATTTTAATAGATGAGCACCATTAAAAATGGTCACTGTTGCTGTGGTCAGCATCACTTTTTCCAGCAATGTAAAGCTGATTTAAGAACTATGACTATGAATTGATACAGGCGGATATTTTCTGCTACTGCCTATATATTACAGGCACAAAAAAGCCCCAGTCATCAGATTGGGGCTTTTTAAATTTGGCTAGTAGGCTAAGCGCGACTGACACCGTATCCAGTTTAGCAGTTCGCTGACTATATATTACAAACTCGAAAGCAGAACACTGGTTTCGCTATTCAGAATGCCATCAATCTCTCTGACTTGACGCAGCACTTCGTCAAATTCTCTCAAGCTTGTAGTGTGTATCTCTGCAACCAAGTCCCACGCCCCATTGGTTGTATGTAGCTTAATCAGTTGCGGGATACCTCGTAATTTCCTAATCACTTGTGACGTAGATTTTCCTGTTACTTCAATCATCATCATCGCTTTGACAGTCTCTTTATCTAGTGCTTCATGCACTCGAATCGTAAATCCTAAAATAGCACCGTTGTGAATCAGTCTGTCCAATCTGTTTTGGACAGTGGCACGAGAAACTTTGAGTTTTTTAGCAAGGTTTGAGATGGTTGCTCGACCATCTTGTCGCAGTTCAGATATCAGTTCGCTATCTAAATAGTCATAAGTGTAATACGCCATAAAAATGCTTCCTTCATTGAATTTTTACATTATGCTAAGTAGTACTTAACAATATGTCAAAAATACGCCCATATTTAATAACTTATTGACATTTTAACTGACAATTATAATTGGTAGCATATTAATTGTCGGTTCAACAAACAATATTCATGAAAAGGAACAGCATTAATGTCTAAGTTTATCGTATCACCCAAGGAAGGCGTGCCATTCGTTAGTGTACAAGCGATGGCTAAAATGATTCATGATTATGGCGTTGAGCAATGCATTACAGATCTAGTGGATGCTTTAGAGCAAGATTATCTTCGCTGGGATCAATTTGAAAAATCTTCTCGCTTTGCTTCGCATTCAAAAGACGGTGTCATCGAGTTGATGCCAGTGAGCGATGGAGAGATGTTTGCTTGTAAGTATGTTAATGGCCATCCCATCAATACCAAACGAAACTTACAGACCGTGGCGGCGATGGGTATCTTGTCTGACGTCGAAACTGGCTATCCTATTTTACTGACAGAGATGTGTATCCTGACGGCATTGCGTACGGCTGCCACCTCAGCTATGTTGGCCAAACATTGTGCGCCAAAAGGCGTTACAAAACTGGCGTTAATAGGAAATGGCGCTCAGTCTGAATTTCAAGCATTAGGCATGAAAGCCATCATAGGTATCTTAGAAGTTCGTTTGTATGATATTGATCCAGCGGCATCACAGAAAACGGCTGATAACCTTGCAGACTCAGGTTTGAACATCATTGTTTGTCGCACGTTAGAGGAAGCTGTTTTAGGGGCAGAGATTATCACTACCTGTACGGCTGATAAAACCAATGCCACTATTTTACGAGACGATATAATCACAAAAGGTGTTTATATCAATGCGATAGGCGGTGATTGTCCTGGCAAAACAGAGCTGGATAGCAACATATTAATGCGAGCAGATCATGTGATTGTGGAGTTTGAGCCTCAGACACGCATTGAGGGAGAGATTCAAAATCTATCAAGCGACTTCCCTGTTACTGAATTTCATCGCATCCTCAAAGGTGAAGTGCAGGCTCGAACGTCAGCGGATGATCTCATCGTGTTTGATGGTGTTGGTTTTGCCTCAGAAGACTTTACGGCGTTGGTCTTTTTACGCGACTTGATCAGAGAGCAGGGAGGGTATGAGGTCTTAGATCTGATACCGCAACAAGCTGACCCTAAAAACTTATATTCGGTAGTGAAAGGCCAAAGCAAAAATCATAGCCTAGTGACGAATGAAGCTGAATCTGTGGCTATGTCATAAGTGATTAATACAATCGCTATTCATACAACAGCAATTAATACAAGAAAATGATAAACCCTTCTCATTTTTTATAAGGTTTAAAACCAGCATCGTTTTTTAAAAGTTTATCTATGTTTTTCAAGGCTCTTGGACAGTTGTGGATATGTTTATTACGTTAAATCTATCTGCTAATTTTCAAGAGCTTTAGTATATAAAAATGAACTTAACTTAAATGATGTAAAAATTATTTTATTTAATAGAGACAAAATCATGACTGATATGATGAAAAATATAAGAATAGTAGAAGTTTATTCAGATATTGCAGGATATAAAAAAGGCGCCTCTCTAGGCATTGATGCATTAAAAGCATCATCAAAAGAGCTCAATGCAGATTATTTTGAAAAATTGCAATTCGACAGTATTGAAGATGATAGCAACAGTGAGGGGGAATCACAATTTGCGCATGCAAAGTATGCTGATGTGATTGAACCGATTATCTCTAAATTAGCACATAAAATAAAAGATATAAGAAATGAGAATAAATTTCCCATTGTCTTAGCCGGAGATCATTCTAGCTGTGCAGGAACGATGCATGGCCTAAAAATGGCGCATCCTGATGCTGAAATCGGTGTGGTCTATATAGACGCACACGCTGATTTTCATTCGCCCTATACCAGTGGATCAGGAAACATGCATGGCATGCCTTTGGCGATGGCTTGTGCCATTGACAATCTAGAATGCCAGCGCAATGAGCTTTCTGAAAAAGAAAAAGAGTATTGGGAAAAATTGAAATTTATGGCATCAAGTGAACCCTCAATCAAGCCAGAAAACGTGGTTTTTTGCGCCGTTAGAGACTATCAAGAAGAAGAGATGGATTTAATTAGAAGACATAAAATCCCTTTATATAGCGTTGCTGAGATTACTCAAAAAGGCATCAGTTCCACAGTAGAGGAAATCTTCAAAAAATTAGAATATTGCGATCATATCTATGTCTCATTTGATGTTGATAGCGTTGATCCTTTATATGTGCCAGGAACTGGTACGCCTGCAATGAATGGTCTGTCATACGAACAAGCCATGCAACTTAATATAGAGCTAATCAAAAATAAGAAAGTATGCTGTTGGGAAATGGCGGAAATCAATCCTTTGTATAACAATTCAAAAGATGACTCAACCAGAATATTTAAAATTTTAGAAAAAGTTACACAGTCTCTTTTAAAGAATTACTAATATTAAATATTTTAAATAATTTAAAGCATCTAGCCTAAATATATTTATTGCAAATATTTATTTAGGCTAGTTAAAAAATGGACTGCGAGTAACAATAATATGGACATTATTAAATCTAGTTCTTCAAATCAAGATGTTAGCAGTATCAGTACCAGACAGTTCTTAAAATTTTTTATACCCTCTATAATAGGTCTGTTGCTCTTCGTATTTCCAATCCCCTATGTAGATGGTAAGTTTGTATCATATGCAGAAGGATTTACCATTCCTATCTCTGTGCTAAAGGATTATATACAGGGTTATATGGGTAACCTTTTGCCACTGTTTGTTGTAATCTCTATTATGATTACACTGTGCTGTACGCTATATACTAAGGTCATGAAGCCTTCATTGATTCTAAACAATACCTTTTTAAACAACTTACTGAACGTCACAACACCTTGGCTTATTATTAGAATGCTTGGTGCATTTTTTGTTGTCGTTACCTATTTTAAATTTGGTTTTGAGGCAATATATTCAGATAGTATCGGTGGATTGATATTATATGAGTTAATGCCAATACTTTTTATCGTGTTTTTCTTAGCTGGATTATTGCTACCACTACTGCTTGATTTTGGCTTATTAGAGTTCTTTGGTGTTTTATTAAGTAAAGTAATGAGACCTCTATTTGGTTTACCCGGTAGGTCCTCTGTAGATTGTTTGACGTCATGGTTGGGTGATGGCACTATTGGCGTGTTATTAACTGATAAACAATTGGAAGGCGGATTTTATACCAAAAAAGAAGCAGCCGTTATTGCTACCAGCTTTTCAGCAGTTTCGATCACATTCTGTTTGGTTGTCATTTCTCAGGTTAAGCTAGAAACCTATTTTCTCAATATGATTGGCGTGGTTGCTTTATGCGGTATTGTTTGTGCCTTAATCGTACCAAGGTTATTTCCCTTATCTAAAATTGACGATACGTATGTAGTAGAAAATAGTGATAGAGATCATGAAACCATCCCTGAAGGAAAAACGTTATTTACCCACAGCTTACATAAAGCGGTTCAAAAAGCAGAAAAAAGTCCAAGCTTTTCTACTTTCTTAAATGATGGGTTAAAAAATATTTTGGATATGTGGATCGGAATATTGCCTGTCGTTATGGCGATTGGGACGATGGGCCTAATCGTTGCAGAAGAGACCCCTGTATTTGATTATTTAGGTATGCCGTTTATCCCACTCTTAGAGTTATTGAATATACCTTTTGCGGTAGAGATGTCAAAAACCATTATGGTAGGTTTTGCCGATATGTTTTTGCCTGCGATTATCGGTTCTTCAATAGAATCAGAGTTGACTCGATTTGTCATCGCTTGCTTGTCAGTCTCTCAGTTGATCTATATGTCGGAAGTAGGTGGGTTGATTCTAGGAACCAAAATTCCAGTGAGCTTTTTTCAGTTATTAGTCATTTTCCTATTAAGAACCATTATCTCATTACCTATTATTGCGATATGTGCGCATATGATTTTCTAATAGTATTAAATTGCAATTTTTGCTTCGCAAGAGGATTTTTTGAAAGTTAGCTACACCAATCCTGAGGAAAAGATTAGCAGCAAAAAACCACCTATCATGAACTGACCCCCAAATGTTGGACGGTTTAAGTTTATTTCAAGGACTGAGTTCTGTATTGCACAGGACTCAGTCCTT
>NZ_JADGIN010000031.1:0-651 GCF_016106655.1 Psychrobacter sp. NG27 | reverse complement strand
GTATATCTCTTGCTGTTTAGTCTCAATCCCTCGCGGGTCAAGCTATCTAGCGAGCCGACTATCTTATCATAATGATTGGGATTGTCAAGCTGTTTTATAAATTATCTCAACTCGGTAATCTAAGTAATAAGTTTGTTAACTTACTGCCTAGCTTCCTTTGCTGTGGGGCGTATTATATAGAGTTTAAGAGCTGTGTCAACTGCTTTACCAAAGGTTTTTGGGTTTATTTGATGATAATTATAATAGTTGATTACTTTCAATAAGTTAGAGGACAGTGGGGGTTCGATGTGTTTAGGTTTAAAGGACGAATTTCTCTATAGTTTTTATATTAAGTTGGAACTCGATGAGTTAATGACTTTTTTAAAGCTAGATATTCATTTAATTATTCTAGAATACGCCTTATTTAAACAGGTAATAGATAATGATCGTTAAAAAATAGGTTCAAATCAGTCTCCAGTCTTCAAATCATCTATAAAGGAACTCGAATTCTAGCTGATTTCCTCAAACCTGCACTAGCACTTTATCCCACGCAAAGAAAAGCCCCCTACGCTAACGCGAAGGGGGCTTTTACTTTAGAATAGAGAGCTGACGATGACCTACTCTCACATGGACGAATCCACACTACCATTGGCGCAACGATGTTTCACTTCT
>NZ_JADGIN010000030.1:0-565 GCF_016106655.1 Psychrobacter sp. NG27 | reverse complement strand
TATCTCTGCAACTGCTCCACGAGCTGCATCTGAACGTTTCCTAACGCCAATAACTCGCTTATCAACGTTGCTTGCGTTGTTACGTGATTTGTCCGATGCGTTGCCCAGCTGTTGAACACGTTCGTTTGTTCTGTCATTGAAGTTTGCAACTGTTTGAACAACGTCGGTAAGCGTTCCAGCTCTTGCGTCTTCGTTCTTGCCAATTTGTTCAATGAGGCTGTCAATTCGGCTATATCCTGGTCTTTCTTGCGTAGCTGCTGCTGTGTGTATCGCTCTTGGTCGTCTAGCATCTGCTGTTGGCGTTTGATCGTGTCCTGCTGTGCTTGTAGGGCTTGCTGCACTTGCTCTAGTAGTCTCTTGTCCATAACTTACCTCTGACTGTAGTCGATGGGCTGCTGTATCTGTGGCTGTTGATTGATATAAATCGGTTTTGAGAATTTGTTGACCAATGCTGCCCCTATCATCATGCCTAATATCAGTACCGTAATTGCGACGATACTGGTGACTATCGCCCATTTTTTCATTTCTGATTTGATGACCTGCGCTATCCGGTCTTCTCTCTGCT
>NZ_JADGIN010000028.1:0-653 GCF_016106655.1 Psychrobacter sp. NG27 | reverse complement strand
ATATACCCCAATGTCACATCCTATCAGAGTATTGTGTCTTGACGTCCTTCAGCACAAGGTTCCTTAAAGCAATTCACCTAGTCATCTGCTCCCCCGAACACAAAGTTCAAGATCATCACAGGATCCAAACACAAACAACACACGGGGAGTGAGTTATCACATTCCTAACTCTCACTAAGTAAGATCATAGGGAGACCAGTCAGGGTCACGATGTTTTGCGAGAATGCTCCAACCATATGAGATCAGCATAGGCTTAAAGGAGCACTCAAACCCGGTGACCCCCAAGGCCTACACTCCGAAGAGTCCGTCAGGGCCTCTCCCTCCTGATTCAGGTCCAACCCAAAAAACATTTTAGCACACAGACTCTATCTATGAACTGTACAAAACACATGACTCCTCAATTGTTCTCAAAATAGCTTTAACTCGTCGCCCTAAAAGGGACTTAACATTAACTCGTCGCCCTTAAAGGGTCTTAGCATTAATTCACTGCCCTTAAAGGGTCTTATAATTAACTCACCGCCCTTTAAGGGTCTTAAAATCGTGTGATTGTACAATTCATAGTTCACAACTCAATGCACATATATATCTCAATCATATGCATACTCAATTTATCACATACACTTAATCTCAATCACAATGGTATAATCTCAATT
>NZ_JADGIN010000027.1:0-804 GCF_016106655.1 Psychrobacter sp. NG27 | reverse complement strand
TGGTGGTGTATCAAAAAGTATGCTGAGGAATTGAAGGAGGGGTGATAGCCGAAGCAAGATGATATATTTGAGGTTATGAAGACACAAATAGAAATCAATTGCCCCGACTGTCACAATTCCAGTTTAAAGAAGAATGGCATAAAAAGCTATGGCAAACAGAATTACCAATGTAAGGACTGCAAACGCCAGTTTATTGGCGATCATGCCTTAACTTATAATGGCTGCCACTCTAGAATAGAAGACCTCATACGGCTCATGACAGTTAGGGGTTGCGGTGTTAGAGATATAGCCGTTATTGCTTCTGTTAGCATGGGCAAAGTGCTCAGTACCATAGGTTCATCCGTTTATGAGATTGCTCCTAAAAAGCGCTACTATGACCGACTAGAGGTTGATGAGTTCTGGACTTACGTGTACCGTAAGAAACGTAAAGTCTGGCTTATTTATGCTTATGACCGCGCTACTAATGAGATAGTCGCTTATGTCTGGGGCAAACGTGACTTAAAGACCGCTAAAAAGCTGCGAGCCAGGCTTAAGCAACTTAAGGTTCACTATGGTTCAATCAGTATGGACAACTGGCGTAGTTTTAAGACGGCTTTTACAGCAGATCCTAAGCAGATTGGTAAAGAGCATACTGTGGGTATAGAGGGTAATAACTGTCGTTTAAGGCACCGGTTGAGGCGAGCCGTTAGAAAGACATGTTGCTTCTCTAAAAAGCTCGACAATCACTTTAAAGTATTCGATCTGTTATTCTTTTATATTAACTATGGTTATGTCTGATGCCAGCATACTTTTTAGAACACCACC
>NZ_JADGIN010000026.1:0-845 GCF_016106655.1 Psychrobacter sp. NG27 | reverse complement strand
TAGGGCCTGTCTTCAATTCATTTTACAATGAACGATAGTACACGCCAGATAGAGCATTGACTTAAAATTACGAGCCAACTTCTCATATCTAGTAGTGATACTACGAAAGTGCTTGAGTCTTGCAAACATATTTTCAACAAGATGACGCAGTTTGTACAAATAGCTATCAAACTCTGGATTAGGTTGTTTGGCGTTTTTTCTTTTGGGAATGATGGGTATCATATCGTGACTTTGAGCTTTATCCCTGATCGCTTGTGAGTCATAGCCTTTATCAGCGATGAAGTAATCAGCTTGTCCAATCATTTCAATCAATTCACCTGCAATTTGACTGTCGTGGACTTCACCCCCAGTGATTTTAAAATTGAGCGGATATCCATCGGCATCACAGGATAAGTGTATTTTTGTAGTTGCGCCGCCACGACTTTGTCCAATTGCTCTATCTTCACCAAGCCTAGCTCCACTTGCATGCTGATGACAGCGAACATAGCTTCCGTCTGTGAATACCCATTCCGTATCAATTTCTTTTCGTAAGCTAAAAAAAAATCTGCCCATAAGCCAGTTTTCGACCAGCGGTTGAAACGACTATAGGCTGTTTTCCACAAACATAATTCTTCAGGTATGTCACGCCAAGGCGCGCCTGTACGGAGTTTCCACCGTATGGCTTCCATAATCTCTCGGCTGTTTTGAGTTTGATAGCAGCCGTACTTTATCATCGTCGATTGCAATTGATCCCAAAGCGTATCTGTTAATGCTTTTCTTGCCATAGCTTGTATTTCTCGCATCGACTCAATAGATGCGGTATTGTAACTATTATTTATGGCTTATCCAATTGAAGACACGCCCTA